>NZ_CP143545.1:2891449-3581099 GCF_046237625.1 Paraperibacillus esterisolvens
TCTTTTCGCTTTTCTTCTGTTTTTTCCACTGAGGAGAGTCCTGCTGCATTTCTTTTGGCAATCTGCTCATAAAAGATTTCGAGCGGCTTTTCTATGACGTCGAGCGATTTTGTGATCACTCCCGTATCAGCCTCTTCTCCCTGCAGCACTCCCCGGAACTCTTCTTCAACAAGCACGCGTGCTTTTTTGTTTTCCCAATCAATATCCATGATGTACCCAAGGCCCCTCGCAGGGAACTTAGGGTCTTCCTTGATGGTCAATACAACAAAATCGCCTGATGTGAGCGTCACCTTCGCCGTGTCCTTGAATGAATAGCGGTCCAGCATGACTAGCCTCGATACACCTTTGTGTGCAAGGTTCATATCTTCCGTTACGGGGAAAACCTGCGGGAAGATCTTGATGTCTTCATTCAATCTCTCAATATTAAGTTTCATATTACTGTTAAGTACAACAGACAATGCTATCTCTCCTCCAAAAACCATTTTAGAAAAGCGACAAAATTCGCCTTTCTATTTGTTACCCTTAACTTATCACAAGCAAACGCAAATAATCAATATATAGGTATCCTCTTTTTTCGACACCACTATATGTGGTGTGATAGGTCAAAGAAAAAGGGGAATGTCAAATGAAAAAATAAAGGGGAAAGAGGCGGATTTATGAGCAATTTGCCGATTTATATCATTTTTTGCGGTTATTTAAACGGTTTTCCCATTTGCTTTTAGAGTCAGTTTTTGAATTCCTTGCCGTCTCTGACGCGGCCGCTTGTCAATTAAAAAGCCTGAAAAAAAAATTAAATTACAAGGCTATTGACATCAAAAAAACGGTGATCAGACTGATTTTTGACAAATTGCTGACTCTTTATATGGATGTATAAAATAGTTTTGATTCTTAGCCCTATCAATTATATAATGAATAGTGCTGGAACTTTCAGGGTAAAAGGGGGTATTACCATTGACAACATTGTATATCTTACTGGTGATTTTAGGAGCTGTCATCATCTATACATTAATTATGTGGCTGAATCAAAAACGCATAGTAAAGACATTAAGCCAGGAAGAATTCATTTCAGGCTACCGCAAGGCACAGCTGATAGATGTCCGTGAGCCGAACGAATACGAAGGCGGCCACATTCTTGGTGCCAGGAACATACCAATGACTCAGCTGAAAATGCGGTTAAAAGAAATCCGTCCGGACAAGCCTGTTTACCTATACTGCCAGAGCGGCATAAGAAGCGGCCGTGCTGCACAGATGCTCCACAAAAAAGGCTACCGTGACATTTCCCACCTGCAGGGCGGCTTCAAGCGCTGGGGCGGAAAGATCAAAAGAAAAGGTCAATAACGATAAAAAAGGCTCCCTGTGAAGGGAGCCTTTTTGCGGTCATTTGTTTCCATTAAAGCCAATTTAGTCAATTAACCTTCTGCAGCTTATGCATGACCATTTCCGTGAGAAGATTTTTTGCCTGGTGCAAACCATCCCCAAAGAGCTATGGCTACCAATACACCGTAGAAAACAAGGGTCCAGCCGGTACTGTGGGGAAAATCATGATCCAATACACCGATATCCTCATGTGCAAGCGTAATGACGGCAAGCTTCACTCCCACCCAGGCAACAATGGCATAAGCAGTCGTTTCCAATGCGGGGCGTTTTTCGAGCAGCTGCACAAACCATGTTGCCGCAAACTTAATCAGGATCAAGCCTGCAATCCCCCCAAGAACGACGATGATAAATTTCCCTCCGTCCATACCTCCAAAGTCATCGAGGGGCGAATCCGGAAGTCCCAGTGCAAGGGCTACAGCAGCCAGTATTGAATCAATCGCAAAAGCAAGATCAGCCAGGGCTATTTTACCCACTGTCGGCCAGAAGCCTTTACCCGCGGCTTCCTCTTCATCTTCATTATGTACATTGTCATTCGCTTTTCCGAATCTTGCCTGTATCACATGCTTTAAACCCAGATACAGCAGGTATGCTGCTCCTATCGCCTGTATCTGCCAGACGTTTGCAATGAAGGAAATCGCAAAAAGCGCGGCAAACCGGAAAACGAAAGCCATGATAATTCCGTAATTGATCGCCCTCTTTTTTTGATCATCGGGCAAATGCTTGGCAATGACCGCCAGCACAAGGGCGTTGTCAGCAGACAGCAATCCTTCCAGTCCAATCAAGATCAATAATGCCCAAGCATACTCAAGCCATAATGACTCCATCCAATCTCTCTCCTTCTAATTCCAAAAATATTATGCAGATTGTGCTGCTCTTGAATAGAATCCCCCATAAACCGGAGTAAATCCAGTTTATACGCCCAACAAGAGTACATATCCGTTAATAACTACCTTTCCTTAATCGATTATAAACTTTTATCTCAATAAAAATAATGTGTTACAGCTTATTGTAATAAATTCTTCACCATTTCATTACATTTTCTATGTTAGTCCGGAATTTCAGAAGTTTAGGTAAGCTTATCAGGAGATTTAGACAGACATACCGGAAGCTTAGATGTTCTTCTTCCTTTTATAAGATGTGGACATAAAACAATTATGTTAATGGCATAGCAAAGCCCGGGAATAACCAGTATTCCCGGGCTTACCTTGGCCTCTGCACCCGGCAGGTGCTTTATCCTTCTTTGGAATAACGCAGCACCGGCTTACGGGCTGCAAGTGTTTCATCCAATCGTTTAATTACCGTGGTATGAGGTGCTTCCTGTACAATCTCAGGATTTTCCTCAGCCTCTTTTGCGATCTGGATCATCGCATCGATGAAGGCATCGAGTGTTTCCTTGGACTCTGTCTCAGTCGGCTCAATCATCATACATTCTTCCACGTTGAGCGGGAAGTAGATGGTCGGCGGATGATATCCGAAATCAAGCAGGCGCTTGGCGATATCCAGGGTCCGTACTCCCAGTTTCTTCTGCCTTCTGCCGCTCAATACAAATTCATGCTTGCAATGCCTGTCATAAGGCAGGTCATAATGGGACGCGAGCCTTCTCATCATATAGTTGGCATTAAGTACGGCATACTCGGTCACTGCCTTCAAACCATCCGGGCCCATAGTGCGGATATAAGTGTATGCCCGCACGTTGATTCCGAAGTTTCCGTAATACGGCTTGACCCGCCCAATGGACTGAGGTCTGTCGTAATCCAGGGTATACCCGCCATCCTTCTGCGTGACAATCGGTGCCGGCAGATATGGAATCAGATCAGCTTTTACACCAACAGGACCTGATCCCGGCCCGCCTCCTCCATGAGGCCCGGTGAAGGTTTTATGCAGGTTAAGGTGGACCACGTCAAAGCCCATATCCCCCGGCCGCGCTTTTGAAAGGACCGCATTAAGGTTCGCTCCATCGTAATAGAGCTTGCCTCCTGCACTATGGACAATCTCAGCCATTTCCAGGATATTTTCCTCAAATAACCCCAGGGTATTTGGGTTTGTGAGCATAAGCGCAGCTGTATCGGAACCCACTACTCTTCTCAGATCCTCCAGGTCCACCAAGCCGTCTTCATTGGATTTAACCGTCACGGTCTCAAATCCGGCAACGGTGGCAGAAGCAGGGTTTGTTCCATGAGCGGAGTCCGGGACAATGACCTTCGTGCGGGAAGTGTCGCCATTTGCTTCATGGAAGGCACGGATCATCATAAGGCCCGTCCATTCACCGTGGGCGCCTGCAGCCGGCTGCAGGGTCACTTCGTCCATCCCTGTGATTTCAATCAAGTGCTCCTGCAGATCAAACATCAACTCAAGGGCACCCTGTACTGTGCTTTCATCCTGAAGCGGGTGGATATGCGCGAAACCATTGTATCTTGCCACTGCTTCATTGATCTTCGGGTTGTATTTCATTGTGCATGAGCCGAGCGGGTAAAATCCTGAGTCAACGCCATGGTTGCGCTTTGAAAGGGCTGTGTAATGGCGCATGATATCAAGCTCTGAAACCTCGGGCAGCTCTGCATCTTCTGTGCGCAGATATTCAGCGGGAATGATGCTCTCAAGCTCCACTTCTTCTATTTCAAGGTCCGGGAGGCTGTATCCGATTCTTCCCGGAGTGCTTAGTTCAAAAATCAATGGCTGGTCTTGTTCATGGTTATTCATGGCCATCCCCCAATTCTTTCACGAACATGTCGATTTCGTCTTTTGTCCTGAGTTCGGTGACTGCAACAAGCATATGATCCGTCAGCTCCGGGAAGCTCCGGCCCAGATCATATCCGCCGATGATTCCTTTTGCAATCAGGCGGCGGTTCACCTCGGCAGCAGGCTGGCCGAGCTTGATGACAAATTCATTGAAGGACGGGCCTTCAAAAACGATCTCCCTGCCGCTCTCCTTAAGCTGGGTCTTGGCGTAATGAGCTTTCTGGATGTTTTTTACAGCCATTTCCTTCACGCCATTCCTTCCGAGCGCCGTCATCGCCACAGATGCAGCAAGAGCATTGAGCGCCTGGTTGGAGCAAATGTTTGAGGTGGCCTTATCACGGCGGATATGCTGTTCGCGGGCCTGAAGCGTCAACACAAAGCCCCGCTTGCCGTTTTCATCCACTGTCTGTCCGACAAGCCTGCCTGGAACCTTTCGCATCAGCTTGCTGGTAACAGCGAAGTAGCCGCAGTGCGGACCGCCGAATGCGGAAGGAATCCCAAATGGCTGGGCATCGCCTGCCACAATATCAGCGCCGAATTTACCTGGAGGTGTGAGGGCGCCGAGTGCAGCTGGATTGCTGGAAACGATGAACATAGACTTCTTCTCATGAACTGCTTCCTCAATATCCTTAAGCGGTTCGATACGTCCAAAGAAATTCGGATACTGTACGATGACACCGGCAATATCATCCGTAATCATTTCTTTCAGCGCCTCGACATCAGTCACGCCGTCAGCGTATGGAATCTCAGCTACTTCGATATACTGTCCCTTTGCATAGGTCTTTACAACATCCTTTGTTTCCGGATGGACCGCGCTTGATATAAGGATTTTCTTGCGGCGGGTGTGTCCGGTTGCAAGCATGGCCGCTTCTGCAATGGCAGTGCCTCCGTCATACATGGAGGAATTCGCTACATCCATACCGGTAAGCTCACAAATCATTGTCTGGAACTCAAAGATGGCCTGCAGCTCACCCTGTGAAATTTCCGGCTGGTAAGGCGTATAGGCTGTATAAAACTCGGAACGCGAGATGACGTGATCCACAATGGTAGGAATATAGTGGTCATACACACCCGCACCGAGGAATGACACATTCTGTTTCAGGTCCGCATTCTTGGCAGCCAGCCTCGTCAGCTCCTTAAGAAGTGCCGACTCAGGTGCGGCGGGCTTGATATTATATTCTCCCTTGAAACGAACCTTCTCAGGAATATCCTGAAACAGTTCATCTATAGAAGCAGCGCCAATTGTTTTCAGCATTTGCTCTTTATCTTGTTCAGTCATCGGCAGATATCGGTGCTTCATATATATATTCCCCTTTCCTATTAACCTCTTGGCCTTTTATAAAATGGTGTAGCCGAAACGACAGCTTTCAGCTTTTTAGAACGGATCTCGATTTCCACTTCTGTCCCAATCGCAGCGAATTCCTTTTTCACGAGGGCTAGACCGATATTTTTCTTCAGAGTCGGAGATTGTGTGCCGGTCGTAACTTCCCCAATCAGCCCGCCGTCTGCATAAACCGGATAGCCATGGCGCGGGATGCCGCGGTCGATCATTTCAACTCCAACCAGTTTGCGCGGTGCTCCATTTTCCTTTTGATCCTTCAAGACTGATTTTCCGATGAAATTTTCCGCTTTCTTCACATTGACCGCAAAGCCGATGCCTGCTTCAATCGGGGTGATATCCGCTGAAAGCTCCTGCCCGTAAAGCGCCAGATTCGCTTCAAATCGGAGGGTATCCCGTGCGCCCAGGCCAACAGGCAGCACGCCTTCTTCTTTCCCGGCTTCCAAGATATCCTTCCAGACTTTCTTGGCATCACTGCTCTGACAGTATATCTCAAAGCCATCCTCACCCGTATAGCCGGTCCTTGATACGAGGGCTTTGATGCCGTTAAGCTCTACATCATCCTTGAACTTAAAGAAGCCGATTTCACTCAAATTCTGGGAGCCGGAAAGCTTCTGGAGCACCGCTTCAGCCTTCGGCCCCTGAAGGGCAAGCTGGGCAATATCAGTTGAAATGTTTTTCAGCCTGCAGTCCTCTGTACGGTTTTGTTCGAGCCATTCATAATCTTTCAGGATATTCGCAGCGTTCACGACGAGAAGATAATCGCCGTCCGCTTTTTTATACACGATCAAATCATCAACCGTTCCGCCATTTTCATAGCACATGGCTGTATACTGGGCACCGCCGTCCACAAGCTTTGACACATCATTGGTCATGACCTTCTGCAGGAATTGAAGGCTCTCAGGCCCCTTCACTTCAATTTCACCCATGTGGGATACGTCGAACAGGCCGGCCTTGGTTCTTACAGCCTCGTGCTCTTCTTTAATGCTGGTAAATTGGACGGGCAGATCCCAGCCTCCGAAATCGATTGTTTTAGCTCCATGATCTGCGTATAACTCATAAAGCGGTGTTCTTTGTAGTACTGACAAATTAATACCCCCAGTCAGAAGAATGTTTACTGGTAAAACCTCGGATAAAACGCAAAAAAAGACAGGGAAACGCCGCTTTCAAACGCCATTTCCCTGTCCTGATACCTGAAAGTTTACCCTTTTAAAAAGGGCTTTCCCCTTTGGTGGCCCGGCATACTGCAGGCACTCTCCAGAGCCGCGTCCAGCAAGAGTACTTTTGCCTGAGAGATTCACTTTTTAATAAAAAGCTTGCTCCTTCGGCGCCGTCTAGGAAATACAGTCTCTCCCCCTGCCTTCATCCGCTTATATTAAATTCATTTATGGTCATACTAAAGGCTATGTATGTTACTTAAAAAGTAAGAGTAGTACAAATACTTTGAAAGCTAGTTTCATCCTATCATTAATTTTTATGTTTCCGCAATAATTTTTTAAGAAAAACGCCGAAAAAACCGTTTTCATTTATTAAGTCCAAACAAATAGTTCGTTTTTAAGTTATTTATTTAATTTAATTTGTTTATTTTCCTATAAAAATAAATAAAAACCGAACATTTCTCTTCGAAGGAGATAAAAAATATGAAAATACAGGTGGCTTTTGATTCAGAGTGGGAAAACGGCCTGCAGACTAAAATCGACCATGACGGCCCCTGGGCCGATTGGGAGCTTTATAAACTTGCCGTCGAGGTGGAAAAGCAGCTGGTGGTGCCGGAATTCGAGGGCCTGCAGGCCCCAAGGCATCTTCCCCAGCTCAAACCGCTTCCACATCAGCTCGAGGCAGCCAGGGAAGTGGTCGAAAATATGCATGGCAAGGCTATCCTCGGAGATGAAGTAGGTCTTGGAAAAACCATTGAGGCCGGGTTGATCCTTAAGGAATATATGATCCGCGGCCTGGTCAAAAAGGTCCTGATCCTTGTGCCGGCTTCCCTCGTCTCTCAATGGGCATTTGAGTTGAATACAAAATTCCATATCCCTGCAGTGGCACAGCGGAAGAGCTATGTCTGGGAGGCTTATGACGTAGTCATTTCTTCCATTGACACAGCCAAAAAACAGCCCCACCGCGATATTATCTTTGAACAGCAGTATGATTTAATCATTGTGGATGAGGCTCATAAGCTGAAAAATAACAAAACCAAAAACTATGAGTTTGTGCAGAGCCTGAAAAAGAAATTCTGCCTGCTTCTCACCGCAACGCCCATCCAAAACCGGGTAGATGAAATCTTTCATCTTGTATCCTTATTGAAGCCCGGCCATCTCGGCAATGCAGCCCTGTTCGCCGAAAAATACAAAAAGAAAAAGCGCGGCCTGAATGAGGATGAACGCCTGAAGGAGCTGGTGAACAAGGTGATGATCCGAAACAGGCGTGCAGATACAGGGATTGAATGGACAAAAAGGCATGTTGAAACCATCCTGATCGACTTTACTGAAGAAGAACGCGCCCTTTATGACGCCGTGACAGCCTTCAGGCCATATGGCAGCGAGTCAGCAGGAAATGCCTTTTCTACCCTTACCCTTCAGCGCGAGGCATGCTCAAGCAGAGAGTCGGTGTATTATACCCTGAAGAAGATGCTGCAGAAGGCCGAAGATCCGGATGCCTTTTATGAGGAGAAATTGAAGCCTATATATGCGCTGATCGACTCTATTGAGCAAAACTCCAAGGCTGAAAAGGCGCTCGAGCTGATTCAGAAAATTGATGATAAGGTCATCATCTTTACTGAATACCGGGCCACCCAGATGTACCTGCAGTGGTTCCTGAAATCCAACGGAATCAGCTCTGTGCCTTTCCGCGGCGGCTTCAAGCGGGGGAAAAAGGACTGGATGAAAGATCTTTTTGAAAAGCAATTTCAAGTCCTGATTGCAACAGAGGCAGGCGGCGAGGGAATCAATCTTCAATTCTGCCATCATCTCATCAATTTTGATCTGCCATGGAACCCAATGCGCCTTGAACAGCGGATCGGCCGTGTGCACCGGCTCGGACAGGAGCATGATGTTATGATCTATAACTTCGCGACAAAAAACACCGTTGAAGAACATATCCTCAAGCTTCTGTATGACAAAATACAATTATTCGAGCGCGTGGTCGGTGAGCTCGATGATATATTGACCAGGCTTGAGATCGGTAAAATCGAGGATTATCTGATTGATGTGGTAGGCCATTCCAAAACAGAGGGTGAAATGAAGATCAAAATGGAGAATTTGGCTTCCATGATCTCCTTCGCCCAGGATATCAAAAAGGGTGAGATGAATGCAGCAAGCGGAAATTCATGAGTTTTTACTAAAGTACTTTAAGGCTAATGACTGCAGGATTGAAGAAAACAAGCCGGGCTATTTAACAGTGGAGCTGACGATTGAACAGGATAAACTGCTTATGAACCGCCCCTTTTACTGGCATTATCTGGAGAAGACAGGCGGTGAACCCAAGCTTTCCCGGCTTACACTGATCACAGATCCTGCTCTTGCTCCGGATGACCTTAAAGGGGAGTTCATCCATTTCGGCTCTCCCCGCCTGCACCAGATATTCGAGACAACCAAACAGCTCTCAAGCTATATCAGGCTGTATGAAGAAAACTCAGCCAAGGGGCAGAATTCGCTATACCCCTGGCTGGGACTGAATGTGAAGGTTTCGTATCAATGCAACCGGAAGAAGGATATCTTCCTCTCACTCGGGGTGAATTTAATATCCGGGACTATTGACGAGGACTTTCATAATAAGGTGTTAAAGCTCTCTGTCACGCCGAAGATACCCGACTTCTCCTACACGCTGTCGCCGCTGATCAAGACACAGAGCGGCCTGGCCAGGCTAGACACCCATATCCGGACGAGCCTCTCCTTTGATGACCATAGCTGGGCAGAGGATGCGTGTCTGCGATGGGAGAATGACCTGAAGCTGCTGGAAGACTTCTACCAGGACTCGGAAAAGACAGAAAGCTATGAAACAGAAAAAGAAGCACTGCGGGAGCAGTATGAGCCGAAGATAACGATAAAAGTCATCAATGGCGGCTTGTTTTACCTGAGTCAGCAGGCAATATAAAAAGGGACAGCACCATTGCTGCCCCTTTTCTTATAGCTTCTTTTTTTTCATTACCATCGACAGGGCCATGGGAATCACGCCAAACCAATTATAAGAAAACGGCGGACGGGTCTGCTTCTTTTCCTGCCGCACCTTTTTCCGGACTTCCTGAGGCTGGTTAAAAAATGTGACAAACTGCTGTGTAATGAATTTTATGATATCATTCGTTGACATATAATCACCCAGCATACAGGATGCCCAAATACTCAAGACTCTATTCGCTTCAGAATCTCAGCGGCCGCTTCACCGGCCGTCTGACGGTCTATAGAAATCGTGATTTCAGCCTCCCTGTAGACAGGAAGCCTTTCCTCATACAGCCGGCGCAGATCTGATTTTTTATTCCCTGCCAAAAGCGGCCTGCTTGTATCCGCTGCAAGACGGCGCTCGATTTCTTCAATCCTGCAGTCGAGAAAGACCACCCTGCCATTTTCCTTCATGAATTGCCGGTTCTCTTCCTGAAGCACTGTGCCGCCGCCGGTCGTTATGATGGCATCGGCTGCAGGCAGGCTCCTCAGCATTCCGCTTTCCCGCTGCCTGAAATAGGCTTCCCCTTTGTCAGCAAATAGTTCGGAAATGCTCATGCCTTCTGCTTTGATCACTTCCTGGTCGATATCATAGACTGGCAGGCCGGTCATTTCTCCGAGAATGGCCCCCACTGTCGTTTTCCCCGAGCCCATGAACCCGGTAATATAAATGACTTTCATTATGAACACCTCAGGCTATATTTCTGTCCATTCTATCATTTTTTGATTGATGGGGTCATATTTAAATATTGCTTCGGCTTTGCGGTCGCTTTTGGTTGAGGCATACATATGGATCTCTATGATTTCTTTCTGATTCCATTCATAGTATAGATCCCCATGCATATAAAAGAGAAAGCCATTGCCGGCAGTGCCGCCTTCCTGATTCAGGGCCTCGATCAAATCCCTGCTGCCAAGCTTCAGGATGTAATCTGCTTTCAGCTTTTCTTCTGCCTCATAATAGAATTGTTTCTCAGTGGCAAAGAGGGATATTGCCGCGGTCAGCGCCATCCAAACTAAAAATGAGAAAACCACCACCACGGGCAGAACATTTCCTTTTTCGCTCATCAAGGTCCGCCTTCCATTACCCATAGAAACCCCTCCATGGAAAATCCCATCTTATCTCCTGCCTTAATGGTCAGTCCTCCTGTTTCCACCACGGCTTGAAAGGAGCTGATATTTTGCAGGAGGATTTCGTGGCCCGTACCATCCACCCTCCTCCTGATTTTGTCCTGATATTTTTCCACGATTACGGCCTTGTCTTTAAAAAAGAAGGTTATACCCGAGGAGTGTACATGTATCCTGGAGGCTGAGGCGGCATCCTTCTTAAGCTGTGCAAGGAATACTTCCCATTCCATCTTATTGATGCTGCCCTTCACTTCCAGATCTTTTTTTACATAGACAAGCAAGCTAAGCACCAGTGCTGAAGCAGCAGATAGTATCATCAGGCACAACAGCATTTCGATCAATGTAAAGCCTCTGTCATTCCTTGAATAAATCACAAAGCTCCACTCTCTTTTTCTTGAAATTCATATAAGTCAGGCAGCCTATCTGATAGTCTGGGAATTCATCTGATGCCAGGATCGAAAAATTGTATTCTCTATTTTCAAACGAGAATGTGCCTGCACTCATTTTTTTGTCTCCCCTTCCTGAGAGGATCAGATTTTTATCGAGCATATGCCTCGCATGAATTCGGAGAGTATTATCCTTTCTGTCCAACTGGATTTTTGAATAAAGGGGCAGCCAGGCAGAAATGATCATGCATAGAATGACCAGGGAAGCCAGCAGCTCGGCAAAGATATAGCCTCTATTGTTCACTTATATAAAACCTCCCCTTGCCAAGCTGAAAGGTCATCTTCCAGCTGCGGTTTCCGCATTTTATATAGAGAACTCCTGCTTTGCTGATATTGCCTGAAGCTGTAAAATGAAACTTCATTCCCAGCGTCCCCGGATGCGGTTCGATTTCATCCGGAATTTCCCTCGTATAAATTTTTTCGGTCAGGCTTCCCGCCGAGTACCTGCGGCTATTCATATCGATCGTCACATACAGAACCGACTGGCTGCTCATGGCATATTCCTGGGCAAGCAGGATATCAGCAGCGAACTGCCTTATGAATAATTTAGCCTGAAAGGTTTCCTGGGGGTGCGTCTTTAAGTTGAGTACTATACCGGAAATCAAAAGAAAGATGGATAAGACGAGCAAAATCTCTGGAAATGTAAAGCCTTTTTGGTTAAAGATTGCGATATTAGGAATCTTCTTTTTCGATGACTGCCTCACCATTTGCTCCTATTACAACAGCTCTGCCGTCAGGACAGCTTGTCTGCTTCAGGTAACCATCTGTTTTAAGAGTTTCGATGCTGTCCGGCTTTTCATTTTTATCCAGTTCATACGATTGTATCTGGGCATCTACGGTCCGAAGAAAGGCATCGCACCCTTTGGTTTGAATGGTGGTTTGATTTTTGGTGATATTCGGGATTGTAATGATTAATAATACTGATATGATCAGCAGGACTATCATCATTTCAATAAGTGTAAATCCCCTTTCATTCATACTGAATCCCCTCCTATAATGTGTTCAGCAGCGAATACATCGGCAGGAGAACTGCCATATATATGCTGACGATCAGCACTCCGATAATGGAAAACAAGGCCGGCTGTATGATCCGCTGGTATAGCTCTATCCGCTCTTCCATAACTGACAAAAGCTTTTTACTGTAATAGTAAAGCTCCTTATCCAGCTTTCCATACTTCTGGCCGCTTGCCGTTATGGCAGCTAAATTTTTCTCGAAATATGGGATTCCTGACAGAATGCTATCGAGTGTCCTTCCCCTCGTCAGCTCAGCTTGAATCTTTTCACTCAGCTGTTGAAAGAACGGCTGCTGCTTTGTTTTTGAAAACAGCTGGAAACTCTCATTGATGGACAATCCCCCAGTGAGGAGACCACTCAGCTGGCTGGTGAAAAACTGGGTAGTATAAAGTCTGATAAAATTTCCAGCTATGGGGATTTTAACGAGGAACGCCCTTTTCTTGAGTGGATTCAAATTTTTGTACCAGATAAAGTAGACTGTGAGGCATAACGCAGCAACAGCGGCTAAAAAGCAGGGTAAAAGCTTGATAAGCTTAGAAAAAGTTATCACTGTATTGAGGTATATATTGGCTGAGGTATCCATCGATGAAAACAGCACCTGAAACTTTGGCAGGAGCATACGGTCAAATCCATAGAAAACAAGAAGTGCAAAAAAGAGCAGCAAAACAGGGTAAAACATGAGTTTTTTTATCTTGTCGCCATCCTTGCATCTTCTCATCCAAAAAGTCCCAGCCTCTTTTAAGGAGGAAGAAAGCATGCCGTGCTGTTCTGAAAAAAACACATAACTAGTCATGCTCCGATGGAATTTCAGGGAGTCAAGAACGGAATGAAGCGGGTGCCCGCCCCTTAACAATTCCACTGCGTAATCCAGTTCCTTTGCCTTTTTGATGCTTTTATTAAGCCTCAGGAAATGGAGAGCGTGAAGCAGCGAGTAGCCAAGATCCAGCAGTTCTCCCAGCTCTATCAAAAAGAGTGCCTGTTCCTTCACCTGCCATTTACTCGTTTTCATATTCATAGACCCATTTGTAAAACTCTGCATCTGTAACATATCCAAGGGCGACAGCCTTGCTGATTTCATCCTTGAGCTCTCTTGGCTTGATCTTTTCTGATTTTCCTTCCGCTTCTCCTATGACGGAACCAAGAGTCCTCCCGTAAAGCAGCTCATAAACACTGGCCCGCCTGCTTTTCAGTCTTTTGTCGCAATTCCCTCTGCACTCCCCTTTGCAGACGGGACACTTTAATTCAAGAAGCCTCTGAGCTGTCACCGCAATCAGGGTCTGCTTTATTTCATGCAGACTCAGCCCGAATTCCAGCAGCCAGTAGACGGCGCCTTTGGCATCCCGGGTATGCATGGTCGAAAGGATAAGATGGCCGGTCAATGAGGCCCTCACTGCGATGCGGGCTGTCTCGGCATCCCTGATTTCGCCAACCATGATGATATCAGGATCATGCCTGAGGGCTGCCTTAAGACCGACCGAGTAAGTGATGCCCGCTTTTTCATTGATCTGGACCTGCAGCACCTGTTCAGAATGGTTTTCAATCGGATCTTCCAGTGTGATGATATTGCGGTTGATGAATTCCCCTGCATGGTTCAGCAGGGAATATAGAGTTGTTGTCTTGCCGCTCCCTGTCGGACCGGTAAAGATCATCAATCCGTGTGAGTGTCGGAGCAGCGCAAGAAGCCTGGATGTTGTTTTAGGAAATAAAGAGATTCGCTGAAGCGGGAGTATCTGCTGCTGGGGAATGAGTCGGATGACAAGGCTTTCTGCAAAGGCTGTGGGGAGTGTGGACAGCCTGAGCCCGATTGTGGTCTTCCCCATTGCGACGGAGAAAGAACCGCTCTGTGGTCTCCTCTTTTCACCAATATCCATGGATGCGAGGAACTTAAAATGGGACAGCAGCCGGTAGGCCTGTTTTACGGGTAAAACTTCAAGGGGGACAAGATTGCTGCCAATACGGAGCTGGATGAGGAAATCCTCTTTTCGGGGAATGATGTGGATGTCGGAGGCCTGCTCCTTATAGCCGAACGTCAATATTCGGTCGGCTGTCCTTTCAATAGCTCCAATAGAATCACCTTCCTTTCTGCCTATTGTATTCGACAGAAGATATCAGATTCCTGCCTGTCCACCATGAATCGCTTCTTTTTGTGGAAAAATTTACTATCTTATACTGAAAGGCACTTCTCAGGCCGGACGAAAAAAAGGACCCTCCAAAGGTCCTTTTCAGCGATATAGCTAGGTGGTATAAACCGGCACCGGGCTCGCCTTAATGTCATCCATAAGCAAATCACAGGGCTTACCGGCCTGGACGATGCGGCCGTTTTTCATGATTACGATCCGGTCAGCGAGGGATCGTGCGTCTGCCCGGTCGTGTGTGACAAATATGGAGGTGATGCCGGTCTGCTTGAGGATCGACCGCAGTTCATCCCGGATCCTCAATTGAAGCTCAGCATCGAGATTGCTGAATGGCTCATCAAACATGAGGAGGGACGGGTTCGGGGCGAGTGCCCTGGCCAGGGCCACCCTTTGCTGCTGGCCGCCGCTTAATTCATACGGATAACGCTCTGCATACTGTGTGAGGCCGACGAGCTCCAGCACTTCCTGCAGCCGGGCCGCTTTTTCTTTCCGGTTCATTTTCACCAATCCGAATTTCACATTGTTCGCTACCGTCATATGGGGGAAAAGGGCGTAATCCTGGAAGACGAGACCAACTCCCCGCTTTTCCGGCATGATAAATTGTGTGTCATCCGCCATCACTTTTCCATTGATTTCAATCGAACCGCTTTTCGGGGATTCGAGTCCGGCGATCAGACGAAGCACCGTACTTTTCCCGCTCCCGCTGTTTCCTAGAATCGAAAGGATTTCGCCTTTTGGAACCGTGATTGAAAAATCCTCGATGGTTCGTTCAGCTGCATTATTATATTGGAAGTTCACATTTTTCAATTCTACAAACATCAGACTGACTCCTTTTCTAGGACTTTATGAAAAAAGAAAATGGACAAGCCGCTTATGATGATAATTAAGAGAGATGCGGTGGCAGCTTCATGGATCATTTCATTGCCGGCATATTGGAACGCCTTTGTTGCAAGCGTATAAAAATTGAACGGCTGCAGAATTAATGTAAGCGGCAATTCTTTAAGTATCTCAATGAATACTAGAATGAAGGCACCGAATACCGCCCCTGAAATCATTTTCAGATCAATTCTGAAAAAGGTTTGTGTGACCGTCATTCCGAGCATCCTTGAAGCCTCTGTATAAGACAGGCCGACCTTTTCAAAGCCTGACTCGATGGAGTTGAAACCCAGCGCCAAAAACCGTATCACATAAGCGAATATGAGCATCACTATGCTTGTACTTAAAATGATCGCGGGATTCGCATGGAAAAATTGGTATACCGAATAAATCTCCCGGTCAAGGACAATGAACAGGGAGAGCACACCCATAGCTACTACTGCCCCCGGTATGGAATATCCAAAGACAACAATCTTGGAAAACAATGTGGGAATAAGCCCCGAAAATAACCGGCTGTAGTTTGCCAGGATCAGAGAAACAATCACAATAATGATGGCCGCACATAAGGCAGCCGCGGCCGTATTCCATACAATCCTGAGGAAATCCGCGTTCAAAACCTGCTTATAGGTCATGATCGCCCAATGAATGAGCTGCAGGAACGGAATGAAAAATGAAAGGGCAAATATGACCGAAAAATAACCGGTCACAAGCCAGGCTTTGAAGCCCTTTAATCTGGTCTTTTGTATAGGCCGGACTTTGGATGTGGTGAAGCTGTATTTCTTCCTGCCCCTGATCAGTTTCTCCAGGATTAATGTAACCAGGACAATGAACATCAGGATAAAGGACAATTTAATGGCGGACCCGATATCGGACATCCCAAACCAGGTCTGGAAAATAGCAGAGCTGAATGTCTGGATACCGAAATATTTGACTACACCATAATCATTTAATACCTCTAAAATGACTAAGCTCACCCCGCCGACAATGGAAGCGCGTGAGATCGGGAGCACAACCCGGAAGAAGATTTCATAGGAATTCCTTCCAAGCAGCCTGGCATTTTCAATAAGGGCGGCTGACTGTTTCTCAAGAAAACTTCTCGTAATGATATATACATAGGGAAACAGGAGCACGGAGAAAATAAAAACGGCGCCTTTAATTGACATGATATTAAACCATTTAGGATCGACTGTGATTCCAAATGAATTCCTCAATGTGGCCTGAATGACTCCTGTATAGTTCAGAATCCCGTGATAGGTATAGGCTCCGATATAAGGCGGAATCGAGAGCGGCAGGATGATTCCCCATTTATAAAAACTCCTTAAAGGGAAATCAAAAGCGGATACAAGCCAGGCCAGGCTGACACCGATGAGGGTTGTAAAAAGGGCGGTGGATCCTGCAATCAACACTGTATTCATCACATAGTTTTTCAAAAGAAATTTTTGTATGTGCTGCCAATTCTCACTCGAACCTGTGAAAAATTGAAAACCAATAAAAAAGACAGGCAGCATAATAATGGCTATGAAAACAAAGCTGAGCAATGCCCAGCTGTTTACTTGGCGTTTGATGTGTGACAGCATTCCGTTCATTCCTTACTGCATCATGGATTGATCCATTTAATAGGAAGGCCGTATCCCTAAAGATACGGCACTCTTCTCTCAACTTACCTGTTTTAAGGATAAATGAAAAACTGGATTATTTCCACCCTGCTTCATTGAATAGTTTTACAGCATCGGCATTATACTCACCAAGCGTGGTCAGGCTAATATCCTGGGATTTAAAGTCTCCCCAAGATTTTAAGAGTTCTGACGGCTCTACGTCTTTATTGACTGGATACTCATAATTTGCTTGGGCAAATTTCCCTTGCGCTTCCTTGCCTGACAGATATTCCATCAGTTTTATAGCATTCTCTTTGTTTTTGGCATGCTTTGTCAGGCCGATTCCGCTTACATTGATATGGGTGCCCGTAGTTTCCTGATTAGGGAAGAAAACGCCCATTTGTTTGGCCACTTTGACTTCTTCCTGGTCAGTTGAGTTCAGCATTACTCCAATGTAATAAGTGTTCATGATGGCAACATCGCCCTCGCCGGCTGCAATCGCTTTTGCCTGGTCCCGGTCATTTCCCTGCGGACTTCTTGCCATGTTTTTGACAATCCCCTGAGCCCATTCTTTTGCTTTATCTTTTCCATTGATTTCAATGAATGATGCCAGAAGGGATTGATTGTATACATTGTCGGATGGGCGGACCAATACTTTCCCTTTCCATTCAGGACTGGTCAGAGCTTCGTATGTGGATAATTGAGATGGTTTTACACGATTCTTGGAATATACAATCACACGTGCCCGCTTTGTTAATCCAAACCACTCTCCATCGCGGTCTCTTAAGTTTTCAGGTACGTTCTTGCTCAGGGTTTCGCTGTCCACTTTCTGCAGCAATTTCTTCTCTTTGGCCCATGAAAGCCTGCCTGCATCAGAAGTCAGGAATAAATCTCCCTGTGTAGAGTGTCCTTCTCTTGAAAGACGCTCGATCAATTCATTTTCTTCCCCTTTTACAATATTGACTTTAATGCCGGTCTGCTTTGTAAAAGCTTCATATAGGGCATCATCTGTTTCATAGTGGCGGCTGGTGTAGAGATTGACTTCGCCTTTATCTTCCTTCTTTTCTTCCTTGGAAGATGAATTTTTTTGTCCTTCTTTATCTCCGCCCGAACAGCCGGCTAATATGGCCACTGAGAGTATGGCCAGGTATCCCAATAAACGGAATAGGTTATGTTTTTTCATTCAGCTCGTCCCCTTATGTATTATTAATTGATTCTCATTCTCAATTATAGAGATAATGTTCCTCATGTCAATCAATAACCTGAATACGTTTGATTCCATCCTCCTTTGTGGTATGAAATCTGTAAACACTTACAATCAGCCGGCCGGCCTTATAAACTATTCTTTACATTACGGTTCTTGTTAATTTATAATAATTTAGGATAATACTGTTACAACAAAGGAGGGGAACATATGGAGCGTATGTATCGGGTGCTTGGCTTCTGGACTGGGATCTTCGCGATCTTCTTCTACATGGGGGACATGCATACAGCAGCATTGCTATTTTTCGGACAAACTGGATTCTTTGTATTATTAAGCTATTTAAAATTATCAGAGCGTATGTATATCTATGTTTTTGGTGCATATCTTACCGTCTTTTTCGCCGGATTTACTTACTGGACAACATTCATGATGACACCTGGAGCCGGCGGACACTAATTCATACATAAAAACCCATGGAACTAGTTATGTTCCATGGGTTTTTCATTTGGAAAGAGAATGGCCTCTTCCATATTCCTTGTGTCAAGGCTAACGCGGAAGCTTGAAGAAATGCCGCCGGGTGTTATCAAGCTTCTCGCTGCCCGGTTCCGCCTGCTGACTGACGAGAAGGGGTTAGGATCGGCATGGGCAGAGAGCTCATCAAGGATGCCCGCCTTAAGGAGGAACTCGTCCTGCCGCAGGAGGCTCCTATGTACAAATCCAGCACCCCTCAGCTTATCCCGCATGGCGTCCCAGTGAATATGGGCGGTAATGTCCATTTCCCCGGCACGGGCAAGTACATCATGGTTCTGAGTATGTTTGTGATAAGCCCTCAGACTTCCCGACCGCACCTGGGGAGCCATCCATTCCTCTCGTGTGTACCCATAATCAAGAGTAAGCATAATCCCCTTGGAGAACCTCCTGTTTATCTTGTCCAGATAATCCAGCATATCAAGCGGCACCTCAAGCCTCTGGCCCTCGGAAAGCTGCCATCCCCCTTCTGCAAGGAAGCGGAGAATGGACGGATCCCGAAGGATGACAGGCTTCTCTATCAATCCTCCTCCAGCAAGCCCGACCATAACTTCAAAAAGCTCCCCATCCCGCATTTCGATCACTGCGACGGGAAAGGCATCGAAAAATTCGTTTGAGAACAGAATTCCCTCAAGGTTCCCCGCTTCTTCAATGTCTGTGAGGAAAACGGCCCCGGGATGCTCCCTCAGGGACTCCTCCTGCAGGCTGATATGATAGGGACTCGTCTCTACCATCATATACTTGATCTCATGATAGATTTCAGGAACGGCCAGCTTCAGGGCATCCAGCACCGAGCGGGCAAGCCGGCCGGTGCCTCCGCCAAGCTCACAGATGTTTGGTGCGGTTTGACCACTCGCTATCAGGCTGCCGAACCACTTCCCAAGCACCGTCCCGAGGATATCAGATACATTAGCCGAGGTGTAAAAATCCCCGCTTCGCCCGATTTTAGCCCGGTCACTTGCATAATAGCCGGCATTCGGCGCATATAAGGCCAGCGAAATGAATTCCCGGTATGAAATCAGACCATTCTCCCTCTGTCTGATGGTTTCCTTAATCTTCTCAAGCATCCTGATCCCCTGCCTTAGTTAAGGGTACTATTAAGTCAGAAACGGGTTCTCCCTGGTTTCCTCGCGAATGGTAGTGGCATCGCCATGGCCTGAAAGAACAACCGTGCTGTTCGGCAGCTTCAATAATTTGTTCTTGATGCTTTGGATAAGCTGCTTATGATTGCCCCCTGGAAGATCCGTCCGGCCAATGCTCCGGCGGAACAGGGCATCGCCGGAAAATACGGCCCCGGCCTCTTTAAAATAGTATGAAACACTGCCTGGAGAATGGCCCGGTGTCTCGATAAGCTCAAAATCAAAGCCCTTCACAGTCAGTTTCTGATCGCCCTTCACCACATTCTCCGCCGGGTTCATGCGCATGGCGCCGCCCATGAAGAATTTGGATCCGTTCAGGGCGGGATCAATGAGCCAATCTGTTTCCTTTTCATGGATATAGGCTTGGATGCCATATTCCCTGCGAATGTCATCAAGGGCACCGATATGATCAAAATGAGCATGCGTCAGCAGCACTGCCCTTGGCTCCAGGCCTTTTTCAGAAATAAAATCAATAAGCTTCCCCGCATCCCCGCCTGGATCAAAAATCAGGCATTCCTTCTTGCTGTTTGCGAGTACATAACAATTGGTCTGCAGACTTCCAAGCGGCAGCTGAAACCATTTCATATCGCGTCACCCTTTCTTGGATCGATGCTTATATCTTACACCATCCCGTAAAGAATCTGTATTCTATTGATTTCCGGCGTTTTATCCCCAGCAGAAGCGGGCAATAGAATGGAGAAGAATTTTGCAGACTATTATGCGCATCCGTAACCGCTTGCATGAAACAACCCAGGAGTTTCTAATTAACCTCGACAAATATTTGAAAAACCATTAAAATAAAAACGGATGCACTATTATCTACATATTTTTAGCAGGCCTGCCGCCATTTGGCAATGGACAAGGCCCGGACACTTAATTTGTACAACAGGGGGACATAAAGATGGGTTTGCCAATCATATTTGCACTTGTAACGCTTCTTGCTTTTTTTGGTCTTTTTAGTTCTTTCAAAAGCAAAAACCTATTGGGTATCATTTTTGCCGGAGGATCGCTTGTAGTATTTGGGTGGTTCACTGTCATGACAGTTCTAAACCACGGCTATCCAGCAGGCCATTAAAAAGGGAAAAAGACACAGACTTCTGGTCTGTGTCTTTTTTTTGTGGAATCATTCGTATAAGGGATAGATTTTATGATCACCAAGACTCACTGCTTTTTCAAGCTGGCTGCCCATCAGGCAAACCGTCCCGTCCGGAGAGAGTGAGATGGGTTCATCTGGACAATCTTTCAGTATGGTCAATTTTGTGCCGGTCTTCCAGTTAAAGACAACCAGCTCAAACCTGCCGCTTTCCGCTGGTACAATGGCGGCACAAATTGCTTTCTCCGGATTGATAGACAGATGCAGAGATGCCGATTGGCCAGGCGGCAGAGCAAGCGGGAATTTATGATACGTCTCCATGCCCGGTCCAAAGAACGACAGCCGCCCTTTTTCCGGACCTTCCTGTGACAAGACCGCAAGCACATCTCTATCACGCTGAAAAAACAAGACATTATCAAGCAGCTTCCTTTTTCCATGACCGTCTGCCGCCTCCGCGAGAAGCGGGCCGGTTTCTTTTGCCGGATCTTTTCCTATATCCTTGAAAAGAAACTCTTTTTCTGAATTCCATTGCAGGAAAGGGACCTCCATCCTTATTTCCTCTACCTTTTGAGCGGATGTATCCACAATATAGCCGCTGAAAGTCCAGTCTCTGTCAAAGGCTGAAGCCAGGTACTCGCCGCTTCGAAAAGGGTTCCACTGAATGCTGACTTCCGCCGCCGGGAGGCTGAGGGTATGAAGCTTCTCTCCATTCCCCGAAATGGCCAAAAGTTCCATTTTGCCGTCTCGTGATGAAGTCTGGATCAAAAACTGTTTCCTGTCGGGGCTTAATTTTATAGATGAAATAGGGAATGCTCCCTCAAACAGGATAGATTCCTCTCCTGTCTTGATATTATGTTTGACAGCCTTGCTCTGAGATCCTTGAAGGGCTGTAAATACTATAGTTTCCTGGTTCAGCCAGCCGGCAATTTCGGTCATTTTATACTGCTTGCTGCTGATGGTCCGGGGATTAAGGGTTGAACTAACCTGCCGTTCTTCTTTTTGAGGTTTTTTTGCCGGTTCTTTTCCGGCTTCGTCACTAAAATTGCAGCCAGACAGCATTGATACGGAGCATAGCAGCATACATAACTTCCGCGCCCCCTTCACTTGCCCTTCACCCCCTGATCACTTATTGCCTTAAGTATATAGGAAATCTTCGTCCAGCATAAGACCATAAAACAAACATGAGCTGCCTGCCGCTGGCCATGCATTGGAAAAGGCTCCTGGCAAAAGCAGGCAAAGTCATAGTGAGGCGGCGGAGCGGGGCAAGTCACACCAGGGATGCCAGGAAAATTTATGATGTGCACACCTGGCTTCAGGAAAGTCTTATGATACATGCAGAACCGCCACTTTTTTACAAAAAAAGGAATGAGATAGTCTCATTCCTTTTTATTTTTGTGTTGAAAAACGGAGGAGGTCGCCATAGATGATATCATCCGAATATTGAAGCTCTGTTTCTGCCCTCTTCATGTATGGCTCGCATCCCAATGCTGGGACGGGATGTCCAGATTTTCTGGAATAGCATGCATCCTGCGTATAAACATAATCTTTTGTAATAAAGTTTCCATTTCGGAGGATTGTGAACGGTTCTTTTCTGCCATCCAGCAGATCATGGCCAAATGAAAGATCACCACTGTCCTCAACACCTAACAAATTCAGGAGAGTAGGCTTTACATCAATTTGCCCTGATACCGAAGAGATGGTTTCGCCCTTCTGGCCGGGTATATGAATGAGCATAGGAACCCTTTGCAGCTGGACGGATTCAAAGGGAGTAATCTCACGGCCTAAAAACTGAGCCATCGCTTCATTGTGGTTGTCTGAGATTCCGTAATGGTCCCCATACAGGACAATGATGGACTTATCATACAGACCGTTAACCTTCAGTCCTTCAATAAACTTCCCGATGGATTCATCCATATACCTGACCGCCGGAAAGTATCGGTTCAAGGTCGTGCTGCCCGAATTGAACTCCTCAATTTTGCGGTCCTCCTCCCCCAGTATAAAAGGAAAGTGGTTGGTAAGAGTGATCAGCTTTGTATAAAAAGGCGGACGCATTTCTTTCATATGGCGGAGGGACTGTTCAAAGAACTCCTGATCCTTCAAGCCCCAGCCCACCGAATTTTCCGGACTCACCCTATAGTCAGGCAGGCTGTAATACCTTGAATAGCCGAGCGCTTTATACATGATGTCCCGGTTCCAGAAGCTTTTATTGTTGGCATGCATGGAGGCTGTAAAATAGCCCAGACCTCCAAGGATCTCGGGAGTGGCACGGTATTCATTCTGGGGATTCGTAAAGAATACGGCTCCCCTGCCCAGTGGATACAGGGAGTTTTCAATAATAAATTCCGCATCCGAGGTTTTTCCCTGGCCTGTTTGATGATAAAAATTATCAAAGTAATAGCTTTCTTTGATAAATTCATTCAGAAACGGGGTGATTTCCCTGCCATTCACTTTTTCACCAATGACGAAGCTCTGAAGGGACTCCATCGAAATCATGATCAGATTTTTACCCCTGGCCTCTCCGAAATGGCTGTTTTTAGCCGGACTGTGTCCGGCCTCTATATAATTCTGAATTCGGGAGAGCTTGCTGCCGTCAGCGAGCGCTCTCTTCGCGGAAGACTTTGTCTGCAGTAAGGCATCATAGAGATGGTAATTGAAGGTCCCGATATTTTTCACGAGGATCTCACGGTCAAAAGTCCTTGTCAGCAGCTGCGGCCGCTGTGTTTCCGCAAGTCCTACATTCACGGCAGTGATGACAGCCGCCAGGATGAAAAGATGACTGCGTCTTCCCCATGAATAAGCTTCAAAGTCCACCCTGGAAGGCATGCGTGACGCAATCACCCAGAGGAGTATAACATCCACGAAATAAGCGGTATCCGCCAGGGACACCAGGTCTTCGATGCTGCTGCCAAGATCACCCAAATTACTCGTTTGGAAGAGCACAGGAAAGGTCAAAAAATCATTATAGAACCGGTAAAAAACCACATTTGAATAAAGAATGATCGACAGCAGAAAGCCTGCAGACACTATATAAATCCGCAGTCTCTTCTGTTTGAAGAAGGTTCCGGCGCCGAACAGGACCAGCAGAAAGCCGAGGGGATTTATGAATAGAATAAACTCCTGCAGAAAACTGGCTGTCACAATATGAAAACTGGTCTTATACAAAAAATACGTTTTAATCCATAAAAAGAAGATGGCGATCCAGAGAAATGGAATCACTTTCTTTTTGCTTGTCAGCTGCAGAAGTCTCCCTCCTTTTTTTCCCTCTTCGTACAGTAAACCCCCATACCCCGGATTCCGGTTGTTCAAACAGCACGAAGATAAAAGGGAAGGGAGCTTTCCTATTCGGAAGCTCCCCAGTTAGTATATGTGTCAGTACGATCCAGCCATGCAGGTATCATTCACCAAATGCATTCTTTGCAAGCCAGGCTGCCCCGATGACGCCGGCATCATTGCCAAGTGTAGCAATGGCAAGCCCGGTCGATTCGCGGACCCTTGTAAATGCATATTGTTCAAAGTAATTCCTGACAGGGATCAGGAGGTCATCTCCAGCCTTCGATACCCCGCCGCCAATCACGACTTTTTCCGGATTCAGAATGTTGGATACATTGGCGATGGAAAGTCCCAGGTAAAAGGCCAGTCTGTCACGCACAGATGCTGCGATTGCATCTCCTGCTTTCGCCTGCTCGAACACATCCTTAGACGTCAAGTCTGTTATTTCCCTGAGGGTTGATGCTTCTGGGCTTGCCTCCATAGCTTCCTTGGCCAGGCGTACAATGGCCGTAGCAGAGGCGAGCGTCTCAAGACAGCCCCTTTTCCCGCAGTTGCAGGGAGCTCCGCCTTCGGTAAGAACAGAAATATGGCCTATTTCACCCGCTGCCCCGCTGATACCGGTTACAATCTGCCCGTTAGCAATTACGCCGCCACCGACTCCCGTCCCAAGTGTTACGCAGACCAGGTCCCTTGCCCCATTGCCGGCACCCTTCCACATTTCTCCCAGTGCAGCCAGGTTGGCATCATTTTCAATAACTGCCGGA
This sequence comes from Paraperibacillus esterisolvens, assembly GCF_046237625.1. GTDB lineage: Bacteria > Bacillota > Bacilli > Bacillales > DSM-1321 > Paraperibacillus > Paraperibacillus esterisolvens. The sequence continues at coordinate 2,916,248 of NZ_CP143545.1, forward strand.
AGTGAGGTTTCTACTTCAAGCAGCTGCTGCAGCGGATAGTCCTTCCAGCCAAGATTGATCGCTTCATAAATGATGCCGGTTACAGGATTGACCGGCCCTGGTGCACCCATCCCGATTCCAAGTATCTTATTCTTTGTCTGCCCAAGGGCATCCAGCTTAGCATCGATTGCCTTTGCAATATTGGTGGTTATATTTTTTCCGGTATCGCTGATATCTGTTGGGATTTCCCATTTGTGCAGAATTTCGCCATAATTGCTGATGAACGCCAATTTTGTTGTAGTTCCGCCTAAATCAACACCTACTAGCCACTTTTCCATCTCATCACCCTATTTTATATTTTTTCTTCTATCTTTTTCGATTTGAACTTCCCTGCGCAGTACGAGAATCGCCTTTTGGAATTCTGATGGAGGAATCAGCCCTGATTGGTAAAGCTCCCTCAGTTCATCCTCCATCAGCTCCATGTCGATAAGCCGGTCTCCCATATAGACGAAGATTCCAAATCGTTTTAAGAACTGCTGAATATCATAAAAATTATTCATTTGATCCCTCTTACCGCAATTTGTGTTCACTTAAAAAGTATAATGTAACCTTTTTTATCTAACAAGTGGGCAAACTCACGTTTCCCATCTTTCAATGTACATACTTGTACATCCAGCCTCATATAGTGGAGCAAAGACACGAACGGGAGGGCTGTATGAAAAGGCTGTATGTTTCAGGTATCCTCATGCTTTGTATCTGCCTGGCATTGTACTTTTATAATGCCGGCAGGAATATACAGACGATTATTTTTTTTCCTATTGATAAAAAGGCCTTGTTTGAGAGGGCCGAAACACGCCTCAGCCCCCGCCTCTCAGGAAACTACTATAAGCTTAAATGGGAAGCAGCTTCTGTGACTGACACGCCTCATTACCTGAGGCAGGACGTCTCATTGATATTTAGGAATGGGAGGCTTTTGGGAATCATGAAAAGCTGGAAGGAGGATACCCAAAGGCTGCAGCAGGCGGAAACCATCAAGGTCGATCAAAGCAGCCAGCTCCAGGCAGTCACCTTTCATTACGGGGAGCTTCACCGCGGGGAAAAGATAACCAGTGTACAGCAGATGAGCTCTGCTTCTGTCTACCTCATCCTTTCCAGGCTGACCGGTCCTGACTATTTCGGCACCCCCATAACAGCAGAGCAGCAGGAATGGAAGCAGGCACTGGACAGTAAAGCCCGTGCGGTCCAGGAATCCTCCTGGAACCGTGCCATGGGCAGACTATCCATAAATCCGGAGAAATATATCAAGCTTCCATTGACTGAACTCCCGAATGGAAGGGCGGTTTTTTTTGCCGGCATCCCCCCATCCCTGCAGGAAAAGATCATCGGGAGGCTCTGGGAAGGGATATATAAGAATTATGCACTCGGCATCAAAAAGCAGGACGGATCCCTCACAACGCCACTCGGAAGCACTGTTCCCCTTCTTCTTCTGAACCCGCGGATGCGTGAGCTGCTGTTCATTACAGAAACGGCTGACGAAGAGCCTGTGCTTCTGAAGCAGCAGTATTAGCGGTATTCTTCCAGCTGCTTATAGAATTTTTGATACTGTTCATTGCCAGGGTCGATATCGAGCGCCTTCCCTGCCATCTTGTAAGCATCATCCATTTGCTGCTTTTTCACATACACAAGCGCCAGATTGAAATAAGCTTCGTCAAACTCTTTGTCCTGGCCCACCGCTTTTTTCAGATGAGCTTCAGCCTGGTCTGTTTCGTTCCTCTCTGCCTCTATATATGCCATGAGAAAGTAGCTCTTGGGTGCAGCGGAATTGCGGTTTGTAAATTTTTTTAACACTTGGTATGCTTCATCTTTTTTACCATCCTTAATATGCTGCTGGGCAATGGATACGGCTGTTTCCTCGCTGCTTCCTGCAGAACCGCTGGCATAGCCTTGCTGAATCAGGAAGAAGATCAGAAAGGCTGCTATCAGGAATGAAACTCCCTGGAATAACGGTTTTTTCCTGCCCGGCATGCTTACGATGGCTGCTGCAATAAAGCCGCCGATGAGACCTCCAATATGACCGGCATTATCAACCACCGGAACCGTGAAGCCGATGCCAAGGTTGATGACGAGCAGCACGATGATATTTGTCCCCATCGTCCTGAAGAAAATGCGGGGATTCAAGATCCCAAAGAAGAGCAGTGCCCCGAAACAGCCAAATATGGCTCCGCTGGCGCCGGCTGAGAGGCTGTCATTGGTCAGGAAGCTTGCCAGCGTCCCGCTGAACCCGGCAAATATGTACATAAACAGAAAACGTATCCTGCCAAAGATCCGTTCGACAAGTGTTCCCATATAATAGAGAGACAGTGAATTTGTCAGAAGATGGAGCAGGCCGATGTGAAGAACGATCGGCGCAAAAAACCGCCACCATTCCCCCTCCAGAATAAGCGGGTTATATTTTGCCCCAAAATCAATCAGTGTCTGTGAATTCTGGCTTCCTCCGTTCAGCTCGAGCAGGACAAAGACCGCAATCTGCAAAAACAGGAATACGTATGTAAAGAACGGCTTCCCCGCTTCAAACAGTTCCTGGCCGCTGGCAGCCGGCCGGTCCCTTTCCTTAAGTGCTGCTGATTTCAGCTCATTAATTTCACTTTCCTCCGCAGCCGCAGCATGCACCATGGAAAACGGCAGTTCAGTCTGCAGGACAGCTTCCAGCTTTTGCAGACCGGGGTTTCCGGAACCTGTGTCCGCAATGATGGATGTGACTTTTGTTCCTTTGAATTCTGCTGGATCTTCGAAGGCAGAATGAAAATCGTCCACTGGCGGTGCCGGCATAAAATAAACATTGAGAATGGATAGATTCCGGGCTCTGAAGGCCGGCCTGTTATTCTCGCCAAATACTGCAGTCTGTTCGATATCCCTTTTCAACAGATTGGTCCAGGCAAAATCGGTAAGGGCCAGCCTGATTACCTGATGGGGCAGTCCCGGATCTGTATTATGAAGCCAGATCTCCCTGCCATCGCTCCCCTGGTAGATGACCCCCATATGTCTCTTCCGTACAAGATGGGCTGCCACAGCCCAGAATAAAAAGTCTTCCCTGTTTCCCATGATTCCCCTCCCCGAATAATGAACGGACATTTCTATCTATCACCATATTACCTTAAATAAAAAGGGGCCTAAACCTATATTATTCATAGGAGGCCCATTCTGTTACCTATTCAAACATGTTCTGCATCATTTTATTCCTGATCAGCGGGCTTTTCATCGATGTGGAAACAACAAGCCCTCTCACTGCAGGCACTGAAAGCATCCTGTTCATCAGGCTGTACCGGTACTTATACGCGGCCGCTGAGAGCGCAGCCAGCATGATTGTTTTTGCCAAGAATCTTGCCATCTTCATCCCTCCTGTTTTTATTGTTCTTAACAGGGGACGTTTTTATGATATTAAAGCCAAATTTTCAAGAAAGTGAAGCAGGCTGCCGATGCAAGGACTATGCTCAGGAGATTGACACTGTCATTGTCAAGAAAGCCGAGGCCTTTCTGCCTTTGTGCCGCCTCTCCGCAGTGAACGGTCCTTTCTGTCTGGATCCCGCAGCTCCTGCATACATATTGCGGCTGGATAAAGGCACCAATCAGAGTATCGAACAGGCTTCCCAAAAATCCAAATCCCGCTGCCACAACTGCCGAAGACATGGGCAGGTCAAAAAGCAGCAGGGCGGCAGAGGCAATGAAAGCCGCTCCGGCAGCAGAACAGATGGTCCCAAAAAGACTTACTGCACCGGATGTGCCCCTTTCCACACGTTTGAAGGTGAGAATAGAGAGGGGTTTTGATTTACTGAGGACACCAAGCTCTGATCCCCATGTATCAGAATTGGCAGCCGCGATGCTGACCAAAAACAGGATAAGCGCCTCCTGACCAGGCAGCCATCCATGGACAAGGGCGATGACAGCCGGGACTCCGCCGTTTGCAAGAACCTGGATCCCGTCCCGCCGGCTCCCCTTTTCCAGCATTTCTTCCAATTGCTTCTTGCGCGATTGTCCGATTCTTGACCACAAACTTGAACTGACAAAGAATAAGCCCAGCATAATCAGTCCCTTGAAACCAAACCCCCAGGCTATGGCGGCACCTGTCATAAAGGCCATAAAGGAACCTGAACGAGTCAATAATCCCAGCTTCCAGCCGATAAGCGCTGCTCCGGCAATTAATAAAAGATAACTATATATCACAGACAATCATCCTGCCTGGAGTAATAATTGTTGAAACCGGCATATCATGAACCTCTTTTGGCACACTGTCAAGAATCTGGAGATCGAGGGCCAGGGAAACCGTAAGTCCGCTGCAGCCAGCCAGAAGCCGGTCATAATAGCCGCCGCCATAACCAAGCCGGTATCCGCGGGCATCAAAGGCGAGTCCCGGAACGAACATCAGGTCGATATCTTCGGCTGCGACTGGTGTGGTCAATCCAGGAATAGGCTCCTTGAGACCATAAAAAACCGTTTCCAGCTCATCGAAGCTCTGTAAAAGCCTGAAATCGAGCTGCCGGGCGTCAGGGATGCATTTTGGCACGGCCACTGCCTTTCCTGTGTCCCATGCTTTCCTGATGATTTCAATCGTATCGGCTTCAGGAAAATTCGACAGCGTGATGCCTATACAGCGGGCCTCACTCCAGAAATCCTCCCCGAACAGCCGTTTCCGGATTTCTTCGGATTGGTGCTGGTGATCTTCCCTGGTGAGCTTTTCCTTCAGCAGCGCCTTGACCATCTGCCTTGTCCTCTTTTTATCCATTGACCTCTCTCCTAACTGCAGTTCACATAGCGGCACCTCATATGCCATACACCTATTTTAAAGTTTTTTTGGCAAATAAAAAAGCAACAGGATATCCTGCTGCTTACTTTGTTTCGCGGTGCACAGTTGCACGCTTTTCTCTTGAGCAATATTTTTTAAGCTCAAGACGATCTGGATTGTTACGTTTATTTTTCTTAGAAATATAGTTACGGTCTCCACACTCTGTGCAAGCCAACGTAATATTCACACGCATTATATTTCCCTCCAAACTTAAATCTCTCTTTTACGACTTTTCTATAATATCACTTTTCAAACTAAAATGCTAGTAGGTTTTTTTCTTAATGATTGATTTATTGCAGCAGCCTCTTCTTTTACTGCAGCAGTCACTGCCCAGACGGAACCGTGTACATGGCCATCAGGCTCAATTGATGACTCCAAAGTGTAAATGATGGATATGCTGCCCTTGGCGAGCGGGGAAAAAAACAACTCTCCACGCGCCAGTGATTTGAAGCATCCTTCATATCTGAGCCTGGCATTGTCGAGGATGGCATATTGGCAAAGACCCTTTTGGCTGATCATGCCGCTTGCATAGGTATATTTCTCCTCATGCATTCCGATCACCGAGTCTTCCTGGGGACTGTAGAAGGCTGTCATGCTCCCATGGAAAGGGTCGCTGAGAATGCAGACCATTTTAATGCTGCGGGTCGTTGTGCCCATATTGGACAGAGAGAATTCCGCAAGGACTCCTTCACTGTTTTTCAGCGTTTCATGATATTCAAACCTTTGGATGCCAAGCATCTCAAACCGGCTTTTATCCTGCAGGTCATAATACCGCCCATCCTCCCAGAGCCCCACTCTTAGATGAAGCGGCCTTGAAGGTCCAGAATCCAGAACTGACATTTGCCGGGGCATGCTAACAACGCTTTTCATACATTTCTCCTCCTTCATGTTCATCTCTAATCAGATCCATGAATACTTCCACTGTTTTTTGTGCAATGGATACCCAGCTGTAATTCCTTTGTGCCAGTTCCTTCCCATTTGCTCCTAGGCGGGCGGCGAGCGCAGGTTCAGCAAGAAGAACTTCAATCCGCCGTGCAAGTTCCACGGGATTCCCCGGTGTAAACATCAGCCCTTCTATCCCTTCTTCAATAATCGATTTCAATCCGCCCGTCCTTGAAATGATAATGGGCTTACCGGCCGCCATAGCCTCGAGCGCAACGATCCCAAAAGGTTCGTAAAGACTCGGGAAGACGGCCGCCGAAGCCATTTTTATCAGTTGGTTCCTTTCCTCGTCCTTTACAAAGCCCGTAAAGTTTACAATCCCGCCGACGCCTTTGTCCTTCACCAGGTTTTTCAGATAGGGCAGATAGGGTCCTTTTCCAGAAATCACAAATTGCACTTTAATATTTCTTTCTTTTAGGATGGCAGCTGCCTGAATCAGAGTCTGAAAGCCCTTTTCCTCAACCGCCCTTCCCCATGTATATATCAGGGGAACAGCGGGCGGGCAGCCGCTGTCTCCAAAGTTATGGGAAACCTCCGACAGTGTAATTCCATTTGGTATAACCTGCAGATTCAACGCTGGCAGGTCAAATGCCCCCCTTAGTTCCGTTTTCATATAGTCACTGCAGACAATAATCCTGTCGGCCGATTGAATCAGCATCCGCTCCTGGGCATGGATGCTCCTCTGGACTTCATTGTAAATCCCTCCGCGCCTGCCATATTCGGTAGAATGAATAGTTGCGGCCAGCGGCAGCCCCAGCTGCTCTCTTGCTGCCAGCGCAGCCGGCGCGCTCAGCCAGTCATGTGCGTGCACCAGGTGGACAGGATCTGAACTGGAGATCTCCATGATCTTATCAGCCATGGCAAGATTAAGGGAAGTGACCCAGTCTAAAAAGCGGCCTTCACGCTTTGCCAATGGGGCGACTCGATGGATGAGCAAATTCCCTTCCTGTTCGGCTCCGTCTTCACTCCCGGCTGCTGCCGTAATGATATGGATAATATGCCCGCCTTCGGCCATCGCCTTTGCCAGGCCATGGACATGGCGGGCGAGACCCCCTTCTATGTGGGGCGGGAACTCCCAGGAAAGCATGATAACTACAAGCGGACTTTTCCCTGCTTTCTGATTGTTGCACCGCAGCGGAAAGGGCCTGACAGCTGGAGGGGCTTTTTCCGTCACAAGGAGGCCATCAATATATTCCCCCCACTGAACGAGATCCTCCATTTTCTGTGCAGATCTTTCGATACGGAAAGCTGCTCCAATTCTGCCTGCTGCTTCGTCCGGGAACAGTTTTTCCAGAGTACTTCCATAAGGAATGTCCTCCACGGAAGGAAGAAGGGTTGTACATCCTTCCCTGCCGGGTTCGCACCCCAGGGTATATGGGCATGCGGAAAGCCCGCCCGGGAAACGATCATCACCGCCGGCTGCCTTTTTTTCCGGCAGATTTTCCGCATGAATAAATAAATTTTGAAATCCGCTGCGAGCCAGCATACGGTCCATGCCCTCGGCATACTCACCGGGGGGAATGTAAAAATGTGAAGGCACCTCATAAAGCACTTCCTCAAAAACCCTTGCCGATTCGGCAATTTGATGCTCCAAACCAGGATGGGTGCCTATAAGCGGCAGGGGATATTGGGAATAGGCCGCTGCCGCAAAAAGAACATCACCTGAATCAGCCAGCTTTTGAAGCAATTGGAGGGGATGCCTGCAGCCTGTATCTGTCCAAAACACTGTTTGAAACAATCCTTTTCTTAAGCGCGAGTAAAATTCTTCCTGAAAACCAGGAGAGGACATTTCTTCCAGCAGCCTGCCGTTTATAGCGGCATGAATTACAGATTTCCGTGCCAGGGCAGCCAGGGCGCGCACTTCTTTCTCGAGGTTTTCCATGTAATTCTCAGAGCGGCAGCTGGTTTTAAAGGCGAAAATCACGGTTATCCCCTCCCTGCTGCCGCTCATATATGGTGTAGGTGCTCACATCTTCCAGCCAGCCTGCTCCCTCTCCGCTGCACTGTTTCCAGAGAGATGCCCCGGAATGTTTCTGTGCCCCTTCCGGATCTTCGGGGGTATGCACATGCTCTGAACGGAGAATGGGGATAAAACGATCTTGTCCCATCAACAAACCGATGTCTGTAATATATCTGCAGTTCTGTCTCAGACCGGCAATTTTCCAGTGTGATGTTCCGGCTGGCACAGGTATATCCATATGGGCAAGTGAATTTCCTCCATCAAATCGAATACCGGTAACATCATGAATCCTAAGTGCCAGCTTTCCGCCGGAATGGCCTGGACCATTTTCCAGCACCACTTTCCTGTATCTACTGATTTCCCAGAATACAAATAAGGTCCCTGCTTGCTGCAAAACGGCCTGAATCCAGTCTCCGCCAGATTCCGGCTTCGGTTTTCGAGCCGCGTTTCCTGCTTTGTTCCGGGTTTTCAAATCTTCATCCATGACTTAAGCTCCTTATGACTTTCTGCTAATCTGATGTAAGTTAATCCTATCATCCCCATTCCATATGGACAATGAACGCATTTTGTCGATTGACTGTTCATTTTCGTGGAATTATCCTATATTTCTTTGCAAAAAACAGGAATACTATGGTCCCAATTTCTATAAATCTATCCACTCCTTTCATTTTTCAGTGTAAAATGTATGTATGACTTATAGAATTATTACATCAGGGGTGAAACATGGAACTTGTAATCTTGACCTTGCTGATTCTGTCAGCGGTCCTTTTTGTATTATCCTTTTTGAGAAAAGATGGAGTAAAGGTGCTGGAAAAAGAAGTGGAACAGCTGTCTCTTTCTTATATGCAGGATATGTATCGGCTGAATAAGAAAATTTCCATTCTGGAAGAGGAATTGCTGCAAGATTCAATTGGCGGCTTTAACAGCACTGGAAACCGTGAGCCTGAGAAAAACAGCGTGAACGAAATCCTTAAGAACCAGGTGCTCGCCCTCTACCGGCAGGGGCTGTCGGTAGAGCGTATATCTGCGCAGTCCACCCTGTCTCAGGAAGAAATTTTGGAAATTATCGAAGAAGGACAGCACAGGGGGAGCCGCTCATGACCAGAAAAGGCATGCAGTCTCTGGCAGCTGTCCTCTTCCTGGCAGCAGCGCTGCTGTCTCTGTTTCATTTTGAACTGAAGCCGGAGGAACCAGAAGCAGAAGTGACTTTCGCACAAGCAGAACAGGTCATTCAAAAAGCTGGATATTCCATCTCAAAGAACCAGACTGCTGGAGAAAGGGAGCCACAGCCTAAAAAGGCTGCAAAACCTGCCAGGGAAAAGGAAGAAAATGCTGTAAAAACATATACCCTGCAGGTCAAAAGCGGAATGACTGCCCCGGAAATCGGGAAAGTTCTGCAAAAAGAAGGCATCATTAAGGATCCAAAGGAATTTGAACGGTACCTGGCCGAGCAGGACCTTAACGGAAAAATCCAATTAGGGGGATTTGTCCTGACAAGCAATATGTCCATTAGCCAGATATGCCGAACCTTGACAAAATGAGGAACAAAAAAGCTGACTACACGCCGTCAGCTTTTTTTGTACTATTCATTCAGATCATAATGGCGCCCTTTTACCATGAAGAAAATATTTTCGGCAATATTCGTCGCATGGTCGGCCGTACGTTCCAGGTAGCGCGCAATAAATGTAAGCTGAGTCACCTGGGCCATGTTCTCGTTAGTTCTCTGGAGCAGACTTTTAATTGTTTCTCCATACAGCTGGTCAACTCTGTCATCCATTTCACTGACTTCTTTGGCTTCAGCAAGGTTTTCCGTATCATAGGATTGAATGGCAAGGTCTATCATTTCAATAGTGATTCCATGCATTTCCTTTAAATGGTCCAGGGGCTTAATGAATGGTTCCTTGCCGATGCGGATCGTAGATTTAGCGATATTAACCGCAAAGTCCGCCATTCTTTCAAGGTCCGCTGCAATTTTGATTGCCGCAATGATTGTCCTGAGGTCGCTCGCAACCGGCTGCTGCTTGGCAATCAGCAGGATGGCCGCATCGTTGATTTCCTCCTCAAGGATGTTGATTTTTACATCATCATCAATAATCTCGAGTGCCGCTTCAATATCCTGGTTCTCCAGAGCTGTAAAAGCCTGTGTCAAGGCCGCTGAAGTGACTGTACCCAGCTCAATCAACCGGCCTTTGAGCTCTTTCAATTCGGATTCGAATTTTTCCCGTACAACCATTTGTCTACCCACTCCCTGTCAGTCTTTTTAGCCGAATCTTCCCGTAATATAATCCTCAGTCCGTTTATCGGACGGATTAGAGAAAATCCTGTCTGTTTCGGCAAACTCGATCACTTCCCCATTCAGGAAGAAAGCAGTCTTATCAGATATGCGCGCAGCCTGCTGCATGTTATGAGTTACGATTATGATGCTGAACTTCTTCTTAAGCTCCTGTACCAGTTCTTCAATTTTCAAGGTTGAGATTGGATCGAGGGCCGAAGTAGGCTCGTCCATCAAAATCACATCCGGCTCGATCGCAAGGCATCTTGCAATACAGAGACGCTGCTGCTGGCCGCCGGAAAGGCCATAGGCATTTTCATGGAGCCTGTCTTTTACTTCATCCCAGATGAATGCTCCGCGGAGACTTTTCTCTACGATGGCGTCCAGGCTCTTTTTGTCGCGGATGCCGTGTATTTTCGGACCGTAGGCTACATTTTCATAAATGGATTTAGGAAAAGGATTTGGTTTCTGGAAGACCATTCCCACTTTTGTTCTTAACTCTTCCACATAGTAGGATTTATCAAAGATATTGCGGTCACGGTACAGTATTTCACCTGACGTTTTAACGCCTGGCACAAGCTCGATCATCCGGTTCAATGTTTTGATGTAAGTGGACTTCCCGCAGCCGGATGGCCCGATAATGGCTGCAATTTCATTTTCATATAAGTCCAGGTTTATATTTTTCAGGGCTTGATTTTCACCATACCACAAGTTCAATTCCTTTGTTTGATAAACAGCAAACTTTTGGCTGTCTATCCCGGCCGTTCTTTCTCTGTTTCCTGCTGTCTTCTTATCTATTACGATAGAGTTCATCTAAAATCCCTCCGAATTGGCCTGTTTATTTTCGACTTGTGTAAACGTTTAGGCATGAACCCTCTCTCTTTTCATCCCCGACTATTTAGATTGTAATGCTTTTTCATTAACCCTGTTTTAACTGTTTGTAAATTCTTTGTAAATGCAGGCTAAAAGCCCCAGGAACTATGCAGCAAATTCCCGGTTGTTAAAAGCATAAAGAAACCCGGAAGCATGACTGCCTCCGGGTTGATTTCTTTTACTTATTCACTTGCCTCAGTCTTGTTTTCCTCTGCGGGGTTTTCCTTGCTCTTGCCCTTTGCACGCTCTTCCTTCAATTTAAAGTAGGCATCATACACCTGTTTTCCGATATCAAGATTCATATGATGTCCATCGGCGGATTGATATGCCCATGGTACCACTACTGCCATAGCTACCTCCGGATTGTTATATGGAGCATAGCTGACAAATGTCAGGTTCATGGTCTGCGGCGGCTCCTTGAATTCTTTTCTTCTTGGGCCGTCATAGAATGCCTCCGCTGTACCTGTCTTGCCTGCAGGTTTGTATTCTGCAGTCAAGAAAGCGGAAGCGGCGGTTCCCCGGGGATCCTGGGTGACCAGCCTGAATCCCTCCTGTACTCTGTCAATCCATTCCGGCTTCAAATCAAGCCGGTTCAAAACGGTAGGAGGCATCTCCTGTACCACAGGCCCCATCTTGCCGCTGGCATCGATAGGCTCCCTGATCTCCTTCACAACATGCGGCTTCAGACGCGATCCCCCATTCGCAATGGTGGATACATATTGGGCCAGCTGAAGCGGTGTATACGTATCATATTGACCGATTGATAAATCGAGGAGAAGCCCGGGAGAGGTTTCTTTTCCCCTGAATCCGTTCTGCTCGTTCGGCAGATCGATTCCAGTCCGGACACCCAGCCCAAATTGGTTATAGCTGTCACGCATCGTTGAAAATGCCTTCGGTTCCACATACAGGGATTGATTTGGCACATAATTGCCTTTACCGATGGCGATTGCTGTCTTGAACATGTAGACGTTTGAAGATCGTTTCAGGGCAGTCAGGTCATCAATTAACCCCATCGACTGCCATGAACCCTTGTCCTTGGTCCCTTTGATTTTCATCCGGGCATCCAATATCCTCTGTCCTGGAGTGAGCGCACCTGTCTTGTATCCGGTCAGCACCGTTGCCCCTTTGACGGCGGACCCCATGGCATAGGATGTCGAGATATTGCCCAGGGCAAAGTCCTGCATCTTGTATTTCCCTGTCTTTTCATCCTTCTTATAATCCTTGCCTGCCATCGTGAGAATTTCTCCGGTATTAGGTTCCATCATCACAACAAAGGCCCGTTCGAGCAGCTGTGTGTCACTGTAATTATGCTTCTTGTCCTTTAATTCTTTTTCAAGGATCTTTTCGACTTCCATCTGCAGATCCATATCAATCGTGAGGACCAGGTCTTTGCCCCGCTGTCCTTGAGAAACATTCTGGGAGTTAATGACATTCCCGGCTTTGTCGGTCACGTTCTTAACCTTGGCCTTTTGTCCATGCAGTACATCTTCATATTCTTGTTCAATATAACTTTTGCCTACACGGTCATTCCGGCTGTAATCGCTCGCCAGGAAGTAATCAAGCTGGTCGCTTGGAAGGCCTTCTTCAGATGAAGTCACACTTCCAAGGATCGTCCGGAGCGGCGAACCGTAAGGATATTTGCGATCCCAGTCAGTCGTGGTTTCAATGCCTGGCAGCTTTTCCAGGTTTTCACTCACAACCGCGAACTCTTTATCAGTCACACCTTTATTCTTTACAATCTGAGGGGTCAGGGCGTAGCCGCTGCTGAACTCGCGGTAAATGGCCAGAACCTCCATCTCGTCTTCAGTGATCGTACTCAGTTCGGCTTCTGTGATTCTTTCCAGCTGTTTATTATAGAGCTCTTTATCTGTTATTTTCTTTTGGGCATATAAAGTATTTTCTTCTTTGGTGATTTTGGCTTTTGCTTCTTCCTCATGATTCATGATCCAGAAATCCTTTTTATCCCGTTCCGTGACTTTCTTGGAATCAACATAAATGAGGGCTGCCAGCTTCCTGGCCGTATCCATCATTTCTTCCGTTTTCGTCCCCGCCTGCCTTGTATATGTAATGGCATTCAATGGCTTATTGTCGACTATGGTCTCCCCATTCCGATCATACATTTTACCCCTTGGCACAGGATTATTTACTGTAACATCTTCCGTTCTTTCGATTTCCCGCTTATAGTCCTCGCCATACACGATCTGGACGACTCCAAGGCGGAGAATCAAAACGGAAAACAAAATAAAAACAACAAAGAAAAGTAAATTTAACCGAAGAGGAATATGGGTCTTTTTCTTGCTGCCTTTCTTCAATCAGGACACACTTCCTTCCATAACTATAACGTTCATCCCTTCATTTTATATAATAATCCATATTATTTCTACAAGTTTAGACATATAGATGCACTAGAAAAGGAGGGGATTATTTCCATCACCCTCCTTCAGCCGTGACCTGGCTTTAATTTTCTCACAAAAAAATAAATACATGTATGCCCCGCTCCCAAAATCAGCAGGAGATAGGGAATGCTTTCATTGACACCGAACAGCGAGACGGACCCGATAAAAGCAAGCAGTGACACCATTCGCCCCCCATTTAGGAATAGCTCTTTTACTACCACATATTCAATCCTCATCTCGGCTGCCTTCCATCCGCTTCCTATAACATCGTAGGATGTAGAGATGAATGGCACCAGCAATAACGGATAGCATACCGCTATCAAAGAGGCATACAGCAGAAGCCTGGCATAGCTCAGGTCAAAGACGATAAGGAAAATGGATACATAAAGCCCTATCCCCCCAATCAGGATGGATGTTTTCCTTTGCGGCCTTTTTATATAGCGGGATACAAAATAATAGGAGATGAATGAAATACCCGAATTGATCAGTCCATATGTGCCAAGTGCAAGCTCACTGCCGGTTGCCACGAAAACAAAGATTGAAATGATGAAAGCGAAGGTCCCTTCCCTCAGCCCCTGGAAGAAGTGTGCGTTTGTAATGAGACGCCAGTTGTAATTCTCCTTCCTTTCTTCAATGATGCGAAGGAAAAGATAACGTCCGTCCGCCGGCCGCCTCTTTAAATAAAAGCTCAAGATCACGGCAATCGAGAATAAGGCAAGCGATATGGCAAAGACAATCGTATATCCGATGAATGTTTCAAACCGGGAAATAATCAGCCCGGCAAGTATCGGTCCGATCATTCCTCCAGAAGAACCCAGGATGCCCATGAATCCGTTGAAAAAGTCTCTGGTATGGGGCTCGGTTATCTCAAAGGTAAGCACATTGAAGGCCAGCCAGTAAAAGCCATAACCAATCCCGAGCAAGCCGCCCAGCACAAACAGGAAGGATGTCGCATGCTCACCGATTATAAGAACAGCCAGATAGAATAGTGCCAGGAAGATGACTCCTATCCTGAGCACAATGGTGCGGTCCATCTTCTTAGCCCAGCGGCCTGCGAGGATGAAGGTGAGAAATTGGAGAAACACCACTGAAAGATTATAGATTCCAAGGTCCATCAGCCTGCCGGACTGTTTCCACAGATACACATTGACAAACGTATGGGATAAAGCCCCGCTTAAAGAATAAAGCCCGCCGATTACGAGCAGCAGGTTTAAATCCTTTGGCAGGTCTTGATCGCCCACCCATTTTTTTATAAAACTCATATTTGAACTCCCCTTTATGGTCACTTCTAGTTTGGGGAAAAACCGTTCAAATTATGTAAAAACAGGGGAATCCATAAGAAGCCGGTTAATTGTCTGGAATATACCCAAGGGGACGGACAGCGTGGCAGCTGGTATACACCCCAGGAAAAAAAAATAACGCCCAGAGCTTTTATTCTCCGAGCGTCGTTTTGATTGTATTCCCGATTCACCGCGGCCGGATACGGTTGTATCCGGTCCCTCGGCAATCTCATGTCATTTCTCAGCGTATTACTTAGCCTGGCTGTAACGGCCGCTGACTTCATCCCAGTTCACAACATTCCAGAAAGTGTTGATGTACTCTGGACGGCGGTTTTGATATTTCAGGTAGTATGCATGCTCCCAGACATCCAGTCCAAGGATTGGAGTTTTACCTTCCATCAGCGGGTTGTCCTGGTTTGGTGTGCTTGTCACTTCAAGCTCTCCATTGTTGACGGCAAGCCATGCCCAGCCAGATCCAAAGCGAGTTGTAGCTGCTTTAGCGAATTCTTCTTTAAAGTTATCGAAGCTGCCGAATTTGCTGTTGATCGCTTCAGCAAGCTCGCCTGTCGGCTCACCTCCGCCATTAGGAGACAAAATCTGCCAGAACAGGGAGTGGTTAGCGTGGCCGCCACCGTTGTTGCGTACAGCAGTACGGACGTTTTCTGGTACTGCATCAAGATTTGAGATTACTTCTTCAACGCTCTTGGAAGCAAGCTCGCTGCCTTCAAGTGCATTGTTCAGGTTTGTTACATAAGTATTATGGTGCTTCGTATGATGTATGTTCATTGTTTCCTTATCAATGCTTGGTTCTAATGCATCGTAAGAGTAAGGTAGTTGCGGTAATTCAAAAGCCATTTAAAATACCCCTTTCTATGTACCATGATTTTTAGTTCCTGCCCAAAGGTTCATATGAAGCAAGACTTTGATTTTAGATTAACAAAGATCATGAGGCGTTTCAAATTTTTAGTATCCGGCACGCCTATCTTTTTTCTCCTTACAGTACTTTTATCAGGAAATAGATCACCATGGCGAGCTGGATGACTCCCTTGGCGACAGCTCCTGACAAAAATCCAAATAAAGATCCGATTCCTATTTTAACCGCTTCAGCAGGATGTTTCCTGTGTACAAGCAGTTCGGCAATGACTGCTCCAAGGAAAGGCCCGATCAGGATGCCGAACACAGGGATGATGAACGGGCCCGCAATAAGGCCGATAGTGCTTCCCCAGACGCCAGCCTGTGAG
Organism: Paraperibacillus esterisolvens; assembly: GCF_046237625.1. Lineage (GTDB taxonomy): Bacteria > Bacillota > Bacilli > Bacillales > DSM-1321 > Paraperibacillus > Paraperibacillus esterisolvens. The sequence continues at coordinate 2,932,031 of NZ_CP143545.1, forward strand.
CCGCCGAATTTTTTCACGCCAAATAGATTTGCCAGATAGTCCGCTGCAAACAGCAGGAGCACGAGCAGCCCCTGTATAATCCAAAACGCAGCAGTGAATGGCTCAAAGGAAAAAAACAGGCCGTACAGCAGCATTCCTCCTCCAATGAATAAAACCCCCGGTATTATCGGAAATATAAGGCCGGCAAATCCAATCACAAACATAGCTGAAATGATAATCCAGTATACTATACTCAATATGAAACCCTCCCTTGGAGATTATTATACAGAAACACTCCCTCACTTTTCCAAATGCTTGTTGTCTAACCGGGGAATTGGGGCTAAAATAGAGGGATAAATGACGTTCTGAGGTGTTTTCAAGCATGAGTATCTTCACACAATTCATTAAAAGTCTTTATTCCCCTAAGGACATTGCCAAATTCAGATTCCAGGGGATCGGCAAGACCATTCTCTACCTATTCTTCCTATCTTTCCTATCAGCGCTTCCCTCCCTTATCCTGATGAATACAGAGATCGTACAGGGAATCAAGGCAGGCAGAGAAATATTAAAAACAGAGCTCCCTCCTTTCGAGATTAAGGATGGCACTCTTAAAACTTCAAAGGATGAGCCTTACACCACAGAAAAAGGAAGCTTCACTTTCATCATGGATGATACCGGCTCTATCAAGGCTGAGGACATAGAAGCAAAATCTGAGGGGACCATTGCCCTCCTTGAAAAAGAATTTGTATTTACCGGCGGAGGCAGGTCACAGTCCTATCCCTACTCAATGGCTGGCGGTGTTACGATCGACAATGACTCTGCAGCAGGCACACTTCAGTCTGTCCAGAAGCTTTCCTTCATCCTTCTGCCTGTCTTGTCACTCGTTGTTTATCTTGCATCAAGCGCCGTCTTATTCTTTGAGGTAACACTGATTGCAGTGGCAGGGCTGCTTGCGGCCAGACTATTAAAAAGAAAGCTGCAGTACAGGCATTTGTTCAGGCTGACAGGTTACAGCATCACCCTTATCACCGTTTTCTTTACCATTATGGATTCATTCATGGCCTTTATGTATTACCGCTCCGCCCTGATCTGGGGCGTCACACTCGTCATATTATATTTATCAATCCGGGAAATTCCGGCACCGAAACAGAAGCCGCGGGCATAAGCGCGGCTTTTTTCTGTGGAAAAGAGGGCGGAGCTCGATGTATTATAAGGATCCAGCAGCCGGGTGTGAACATCATTTATCTTGCTGGCATCCCTTCCTTTTGCCTTACTCCGCTCCACCGCCTTATTTGTGTTGTTCCTGCTCTGTCCAGGTTCCTTTCCATGCAAGGGCTGCGAGCGGAATCTCATGTTTGGTTTCTATGTTTCCTATCTATTTTATCTTCCAAACAGGAATATAAGAAAAATGATGGAATATAGTTAAACAAAAGCATCTCCCCGGAGGTTCCGCAATGAAACGATTTTTATTTTTACTTGCCCTATGCTTTATACTCTTTATTATCTATTACGATCTCACAAGAGGAACTCTTCAGAATCAGGCGGCCGCCACCCCGGCAGTGCAGGCCGAGCCTCCCGGGAAGGCAGATCGGACGGAACCCCGGATGGATTATGTGGAGGTACAGATAGCACCGGGAGACACTATCCTTTCTTTAATAGAAGAGCAGGAAGGGAAAATAACAGAGCCGATAGAAAACATCATCAAGGATTTTCAAGCCCTGAATAAAGATTTGAGCCCTGAGGATATCCAGATTGGCAAAACCTATAAGATCCCCTCTTATTGAAAAATCAGCAAATATGCGTATTCTTGTCAAAAACAGCGTAAAATTGGTACAATAAGAGTGTGTACAGAAATAAAAGCAGGCCGCAAGCCGCTTTTTCCTGAAGGAGAGAATACACGTGAGTGAAATCATACATCGTACTAAAACCCGTCCCGTAAAGGTAGGAAACCTGACGATCGGCGGCAATAACCAGGTCATCATCCAGAGCATGACCACAACAAAGACACATGACGTAGAAGCGACTGTTGCCGAGATAAAGCGGCTGGAGGAAGCCGGCTGCCAGGTCGTCCGTGTAGCCTGTCCAGACGAAAGGGCTGCAGACGCGATTGCAGATATAAAGAAACAAATCAATATTCCGCTTGTAGTTGACATCCATTTTGATTACAAGCTGGCCCTGAAGGCAATTGAGGGCGGTGCTGATAAAATCAGGATCAATCCCGGCAATATCGGCCGCAGAGAGAAAGTTGAAGCAGTCGTCAAAGCTGCAAAAGCAAAGGGAATTCCGATCCGCATCGGCGTCAACGCCGGGTCCCTGGAACGGAAGATTATCGAGAAATACGGATATCCAACAGCTGACGGCATGGTTGAAAGCGCGCTCCATCATATTAAGATCCTGGAAGACCTTGATTTCCATGACATCATCGTTTCCATGAAGGCATCTGATGTCAACCTTGCCATTGAAGCCTATACAAAGGCTGCCAAGGCGTTCGATTATCCCCTTCACCTCGGCATCACCGAGTCAGGCACCCTGTTCGCGGGAACGGTCAAGAGTGCAGCCGGCCTTGGTGCCATTCTGAGTATGGGAATCGGCAATACACTCCGGGTATCACTGAGTGCCGATCCTGTTGAGGAAGTGAAGGTCGCACGCGAGCTCCTTAAGTCCTTTGGATTGATTTCAAATGCTGCCACATTGATTTCCTGCCCGACATGCGGCCGTATCGAAATTGACTTGATCAGCATTGCCAACGAAGTGGAAGAATATATCCAGACCATCAAGGCTCCAATCAAGGTGGCAGTGCTTGGCTGTGCAGTAAACGGTCCGGGCGAAGCACGCGAAGCAGATATCGGCATCGCAGGCGCCAGGGGAGAAGGTCTTCTGTTCAGAAAAGGGAAGACCGTCCGCAAAGTCCCTGAAGCAACCATGGTTGAAGAACTTAAAAAAGAGATCGATAAGATTGCTGAAGAATATTTCGCTAAACAAGCGATGGAAGTTTAATCAATTAGAAAAGAGGCTGACCATGGTCAGCCTCTTTTTCTATGCTTCGGTTAAAAGAAGGGGAGAATCAACACTCCGATGATTAATGAAAAGATTCCAATGCCAATTGCCCATGCCCCAAGCTTCCGGGATGCTTCGCTCCTTCTTGCCATAAAACCAAGGACGATTGCGATGCCTCCAAATAACACCGGAACTGCAAACAGGGAAATGATGGCCAGAATCAAAGCAGCATATCCCATGCCTTTTCCCTCGGCAGCACGGGTCTGCTCTCTATCTTCCGCTCCGCCTTTATCAAGATTTCCAAGGCCTGGCGCGAGCTCTGCCGCGCTTTCTTCCCAGTATTGGTTATGCCGGGATTCGGGTGAGTTTTCCACATTCATCTGGCTGTCACCGTTACTCAGGATATTTCTGCCCTGTGCCGTGGTTTCAAGCTGTTCATCTTTTGTTGAATTCTCTGATGTGAAGTCAATGTTATGTTTGTTCTCTTCCAAACGGAATCCCTCACTTTCCTCCTATGAAGCATCTTTATTATTTGAGGCTTTAACACTTTTCATTAAGACAATACTTACGAAAAAAGGGAAAATATTCAGCCCCGGTCTGTCTCCTCAGGAACATGGCATGACCGGTCGGTATCCAATACTGGATTTTTTATGCTAAACTAACATATATCCCATTGTTAAAGGAGACAACCAATATGCAAAGAAAAAGACTAGGCATTGATATCGACGGCACCCTTACAAGGCCAGATGCCCTGCTTCCATACATAAATAAAAAATTCCAGCTTAATTTAACATTAAAGGATATTACTCAATATAACCTGCACCCTCTTGTGAATACTTCCAGGGAAATATTTTCTCAATGGTTCAAAGAGACAGAGCCCGAAATCTATGCCGGTTCGCAGGCAGCCGAAGGGGCTAAAGAAGCACTCCGGGATTGGAAGGATGAACAGGACCTTTATATCATCAGCGCAAGGAGCAGCCATTTAATGGATGTTACGCAAGCCTGGTTTTCACAGCAGGAAATCGATTTTCACCATATCGAGCTGATTGGATCTCATAACAAGGTTGCCACGGCAAAGAAGCATGGCATTGATATCTTCTTTGAGGATAAGCATGACAATGCGGTGGATATTTCAGAGGAGTGCGGAATTCCTGTTATCTTATTCAATACACCATACAATCAGGATCCGGTTCCAGACAATGTGATCAGAGTGAACAACTGGACAGAGGCGAAAGCATGGGTTGATGGATGGCTTAAAATCAAATAATTTAATTACCTAAAAAGGCTGGCCAGAAGCTTTAGCATCTGGCCAGCCTGCTTTTTACTATAGTCTAATTCAAACAGCCGGGACACTTACCATAAATCTCGAATTTATGTCCCGAAATATCATAGCCCGCCAAGTTGGTCTGAACCTGGTCCATCGGACATGTATCAAGCTCCTTGGTAATGCCGCATTCTAGACAGATGAAGTGGTGATGATGATGGCTGTGCCTGCAGGTAAACCGGAAGTGCTTTTCTCCTGAAAGCTCCGTCATTTCAAAAATCCCCAATTCAGCAAACATAGAAAGATTTCTGTAGATTGTATCAAAACTCAGGCCGGGATAGTCTTTCTTCATATACTCAAGAACTTCCTTGGCTGTCAGATATCTGTCTTTTACAGCAAATAGCTCCAGCATCTGTTCCCTCTTGCCTGTATGCTTATAACCGTGCTCCTTTAAAATGTCCATAGCCTGCATTAAGTTCATAGTAACCTCCAATTAACTCATCCTAAGGCGGATTTTTCTAAAAAGAATGGCAGCAGCGAGAATGATGATTGAAATCAAGACAATCGTACCGCCTGGTGCCCAGTCAAGGTAATAGGACAGAAACAATCCTCCCACGACTGCCGTTTCCCCAAACAGAATCGATAAAAGAATGGTCTGCTTAAAGCCATTGGCAAGCCTGATGCTTGCTGCAACCGGAAGGGTCATGAGCGAGGAGACAAGAAGGATTCCCACAATCCGCATGGAGGCTGCGATAACGAGGGCCACCATGATGATGAAAATGAAATGCAGCGTCTTTGCCGGTATGCCCGAAGCCCTTGCATGTTCTTCATCAAAGGATAATAAGAATAACTCCTTATAAAGCAGAAGTACCGTGAGGGCAACAAAAAGACCGATTGCCGCAATGATCCACAGGTCGACCCTGCTGACCGCACTTACGCTCCCAAAAAGATAACTCAAAAGATCTGTATTAAAACCATCCGCCATTGAAATGAAAATGGCGCTCAGCCCAATCCCCCCCGACAGGATGATCGGGATGGCAAGTTCCTGATAGTGCTTGTACACTCCCCTTAAGCGTTCAATGAAGAGCGCCCCAATCACAGAGAAGGTCATGCCCATATACAGCGGACTGATTCCCGCAAGGATCCCAAGCTTCTTTTCCACAAGAAGGCTGAGGGCTATGCCCGCGAGCGTAACATGGCTGAGTGCATCCGCAATCAGCGACATCCTCCTGACAACCACAAATACCCCCAGGAGCGGCGCCAGAGCACCAATGATGATGCCGGTCAGGAAGGCATTCTGTAAAAATTCATATTCAAATAACCCCGAAATCATAGGATTTCCTCCAGCTGTATTTAATGTCGATGAGTAATGACCTGTACATCATGGCCATAAATGCCTGACAGTTCGTGCTCCTCCAGGGAATGGTATTCCTTTGACTCTCCGTGGAAATGCAGGTTCTTATTCAGGCAGGCAACATGGGTCACCTTATCACTTATGACTCCAACATCATGCGTCACAAGCACCAGGGTAATATTAAGCTTTTTATTCAGGTCTTCCAGCATTTCGTAAAACTGGTTTACATTCTTGACATCGACCCCGACGGTAGGTTCATCCAGAATCAGGAGTTCGGGTTCACTCACCAGTGCCCTGGCAATAAAAACACGCTGCTGCTGGCCGCCTGAGAGTTCACCGATATTCCGGTCCTTGAACGGCAGCATGCCGACCGAATCGAGGACTTCTTCAACTTTTTCACGATTCTTTTTATCCGCAAACCGGAACATGCCTATCTTCCTCGTCAAGCCGCTCAGAACAACCTCCCCCACTGTTGCAGGAAACCCTGTATTAAATGAGTTTGCTTTTTGGGATACAAATCCGACCCTGTCCCAGTCCTTGAACGAGCGAATATCCTTGCCAAAAACCTTGATGCTTCCCTGCTGAGTTTTCAAGAGCCCCAGCAGCAGCTTCAGCAGTGTAGATTTTCCTGAACCGTTCGGACCTACAATCCCGAGAAAGGAACCCTTGGGCACATTGAATGAAACATCCTCCAGGACCATGTCTTTTTCATATTTATAAAATAAATGATTCACTTCAATTACAGAATTCTTCATTACCAATCACCTATCATTTAAGAATGATTACGATTTAACTAAGGTATTATACCTCATAACAACTTTATTGTAAATAATGTGAACGATTTTAAATATGTTCACTGTTCCGAATATGAGTCATATCTTAAATGGAGGAGGGTGAAGCCGCCATGAAATTTTACGAAATGATGGTCAACCAGAAAATAAACAACATTAAGCCCGCGGAATTATTAAAAATAGGAAGGCAATATGGAGTCGTCTTATCAAACGAGCATGCCGAAAAAATTTCTGCTCTTTTATATGGCAAACAAATCAATATATTCGATCCCCAGCAAAGGAAATCAGTCCTCGATCAAATAACCCTGATTGCAGGAAAAAAAACAGCAAGCCAAATCGAAAACCTGTTCACTCAGTTAACCTAAAAGCCAAGAGCGGTGCCTTCTAACAAACACATATAGATGAGTCAATGACATATGCGCTCTGACAGTAAACCAAAATGATTTGGAAGGCAGTGACCAGAAACAGCATAAGCCGGACCGGCCGTGAAAAGCGCTTTTTCTTCTCATGGCCGGTCCGGCTTATGACCCGAAGGTTTCGGCTCGGAGCTGGATAAACCTAAAAGCGAAAGAGCGCTGCCCTTCCAAAATAAATAGATTGCACCGTGCTATACCGCTGTGTGGGGAAACCAGGGCAGAAACCAGAAAAGATCACCTTAATAAACAGACAAAAAGCTGCAGGAGTGCCTGCAGCTTAGTTTATGGCTGGCTTAATGCCAGATCCAGGAGGTTTTCATTGAATTCTTTATTCCTGAACATTTCAATTTCCAGCTTATATGGAGCTTTTTTGTTCTTTTTGTCTTCTCCAATGAACGGTGTTTCAAGGATTTTAGGAACATCCATCAATTGTGGATGATGGACAATATAATTCAAGGCCTGAAATCCTATGCGGCCGAATCCTATATTTTCATGCCTGTCTTTCCTCATGCCGACTTCATTCTTGCTATCGTTGATGTGAAGCACTTTGAGGCGTTCAATCCCGATTATCCGATCAAATTCTTCAAGGACTCCGTCAAAGTCTTCTACAATATTATAACCAGCATCATGGGTATGACAGGTATCGAAACAGACGGATAGCTTGTCGCTCAGATTGACACCATCCATGATCATGGCCAGCTCTTCGAAGTTTTTGCCGCACTCCGACCCTTTTCCCGCCATGGTTTCGAGGGCAATCTGTACTTTCTGCTCGGGCACCAGCACTTCATTCAGACCTTCGATGATCTTCTTGATTCCCTCTTCTGTTCCGGCACCTACATGAGCTCCGGGATGAAGGACAATCTGCCCTGCCCCAAGCGCCTCGGTCCGTTCAATTTCGGATCTCAGGAATCTCACGCCCAATTCAAAGGTGTCAGGATTTTGCGAGTTGCCAATGTTAATGATATAAGGGGCATGAACAATGATATCGCTAATTCCGTTAAGCTCCATATGCCTGCGCCCTTCCTCGATATTCAGATCTTCAATCTTTTTTCTTCTTGTATTCTGAGGAGCACCTGTATAAATCATAAAGGTATTGGCTCCATAGGAAACCGCTTCAGCACTTGCGGCAAGCAGCATATCCTTGCCGCTCATCGACACGTGTGACCCAATTTTCAGCATTCCCATCTCTCCCGGTCTTCTATTTCTTTTTCTTAAGGCGCCTCTGGCGCTTTTTGAAGTTTTCTATTTCATATTGCATCTTCTTTTTGTAGCCTGGTTTAACCTTGGATGGCTTCTGAATCAGGCGCTTCGCTGATTCATTGAATTCATCCGGCTGCCGTTTGCGTTTTTTTCGCTTGTTCCGGTCCTCGGTCTCCGTCCACTCTCCATTTTGGAGATCGACATTTTTGAATTCAATGCCAAGTTTCTCCAGCCTGTTCAGTGCATCTTCATCAGATGGTTCGTAAAGCGTAGCCGCTATGCCGGAAAACTCGGCACGGGCGGTCCTTCCTGTCCTGTGGATATAGAAGTCCAGATCACTCGGAAGCTCAAAATTGATCACATGGCTGATTCCTTTGATGTCTATTCCCCTGGCCGCCAAATCTGTAGCCACAATGTATTGAAACTCAAGATCATTGATCTGCTTCATCATTTTTTTGCGCTCTCTCGGTGTCAGGTCTCCATGGATTCTGCCTACTTTCAACCCTTTATTATTAAGGGCGTAGGCAACTTCCTCGGCCTTTTTCTTTGTGTTTGTAAAGATGATGGCAAGATACGGATTATAGGCAGTAAGCACCTCATGCAGAAGGCTGTACTTATTACGATGCCTCAGCGGGATCAGAACATGCTGGATCTTCCTCGCAGTTGCCTGTTCCGGTGATACCTGTACATACTTTGGATTTTCCATGTATTTCTTTAAGAAAGGCATGAGCTTTTCAGGAATGGTGGCGGAAAAGACCAGCATCTGCGTTTTCTCGGCCATTTTGGCAGCAAATTGATCTACATCCTCAATGAAGCCCATATCCAGCATCAAATCGGCCTCATCCACAACCAGCAGGCCGGCTGTATACATGTTCAGGGCATTCTCGTTCACAAGGTCCTTGATCCGTCCAGGTGTCCCAATGATAAGCTGAGGCTGCCTTTTAAGCTTTTCAATGGTCCTCTGCTTGTCAGTTCCTCCGATGAACAGTTTGACTGTGAGCGGTGTCTCTGCAGGAAAATGTTCTGCGATTTTCTGTGCTTCCAAATAAATCTGGTTCGCAAGCTCACGGGTTGGCGCTGAGATGACAGCCTGAACTTCTTCTTTAAGCGGATCAAGCTTATCCATGATAGGCAGGAGGTAGGCATGTGTTTTCCCTGTACCTGTCTGGGACTGTCCAATCATGCTCCAGCCATTGTTGATTGCCGGGATAACCCGCTCCTGAATTTCCGTCGGCTTATCAAAGCCCAGGTCTTTTACAGCGTCTATTATGTAGTTTTGAAAGCCAAATCTTTCAAAATTGTTTTTTTCCATCATTAATCTCCTTAATAAATCAGCATTTTACAGCCCAAGCCGATATTCTATACATCCTGTTATCATAATATACTTCCGCTTAAAAGCGCAACCCCTACAAGAATGCTTTTGTTCCCGTTCTCCGGAAAGAAAAATGTTCTATTCATTTCAATTCCTTCCCTCATTATTCCTCAAACCTTTTCGCGTTACTTGCATAAATTAATAATGCAGAACTATTTTTACGAAGCTCTGTTAAATCAAACGGTTGATTTTTGTCCCAGGCGCTATGCCTGCCTCTGCAGGCAACAGATAAACCCTTCCACATCAACCTAAAACAGAGCCATTTATTCATAGAAAGGAGTGTCATCATGCCCCCCAGAAAGCCTTTTATGCCATTTGGAGGAATGCAGGGAAATGCTCCGTTCCGTCAGGGTCCCCCAAGAATGCCTAATCAGTTTCCCCCAGGTTACTTTGGAAACCCGCAAGGCGGATTCTCCCGTCAGCAGCCGCAGCCGCAGCAGACAAAAAGCGGAGCTTCAGGCCTGCTGTCCAAGATCCTGGGAAAAGGATCTTCCGGTTCTTCGAAAGCAGTGCGTTCACCGTTCTCCCTCCCCGGAGGTGCAGCTGCCGGTACTGCAGCCAGTGCAGCGGCTGGTGGAGGAATCCTTAAGAGTCTCACTCAGCCTGGCGGTCTTTCCGGCCTGCTTGATAATACCCAGCGGGTATTGAACACGGTCCAGCAGGTCGGCCCCGTTGTCCAGCAGTATGGACCCCTGGTCAAAAACCTCCCCGCTATGTGGAAACTTTACCGCGGCCTTAAAGCAGCAGGCAGCACCGCTGAATCAAACAGCACGGAAACCGGGAGCCAGGAAAGCCAGGCCGCTGCAGACGCAGGAACTCAGACTGATCAGGCTCCTCCCCGGGAAGCCGGCAGAAGCGCAGATCCCGAAGGATCTGGCGGCTACGCTGGCCCTAAAATATTCTTTTAATGAGGATGCGAAGGATGCGCATTCTTTTTTTTCTGTCCTCCCCATCGGTCTTTGTAATTCCCTGCAGGCTCATATATAATAGAGCTGACTGGTTTATTTTCGCCGGTTCTTGTAAGGAGGATACTGACCTATGAATGTAATTAAAATATCACCGCGCGGATACTGTTACGGAGTTGTAGATGCAATGGTCATTGCCCGCAACGCAGCACTCGATAAGACCTTGCCGCGCCCAATATATATCCTGGGCATGATTGTCCATAATAAACATGTTACAGATGCCTTTGAAGAAGAAGGCATCATCACCCTCGACGGAAACAACCGGAAAGAAATCCTGGAAAAAGTCGACAAGGGAACTGTCATATTCACTGCGCATGGCGTATCCCCTGAAATCAGGCGGATAGCAGAAGAGCGGGGGCTTGTATCAATTGATGCCACCTGTCCCGATGTGACAGCCACCCACGACCTTATAAGGGAGAAGAAGGGGCTGGGCTATCAAGTCATTTATATCGGCAAGAAAGGCCATCCTGAGCCTGAAGGCGCCGTCGGCGTGGCGCCTGACATCGTCCACTTAATTGAAAAAGCCTCAGAAGTGGAGAATTTGGACATCCACTCAGACAAGCTGATTGTCACAAACCAGACAACCATGAGCCAGTGGGATGTGGCTGAAATCATGGAAGCTGTCAAAGCCAAATACCCGCATTGTGAGGTTCACCGTGAAATCTGCATGGCCACACAGGTCCGCCAGGAGGCTGTGGCTGAACAGGCAGGGGCCGCTGACGTTTTGATCGTGGTCGGTGATCCGAAAAGCAATAACTCCAACCGGCTTGCACAGGTATCCCAGGAGGTAGCGGGAACGAGAGCATACCGTGTAGCCGACGTTTCTGAGATAGAAATTGACTGGCTGCTTGGTGCTGAGACTGCCGGGGTCACCTCCGGGGCTTCGACACCGACTCCCATCACCAAAGAAGTCGTAGCGTTCCTCGAGCAGTTTGATCCAAACGATGAGGCGACCTGGCAGAAAGAACGCCGGGTTCCGCTCCATAAAATACTTCCAAAAGTAAAAAAAGCAGCAAAGGCCTGAGCCGATGCTGCTTTTTTCTGGTGAAGTCGGATCTGCATATATGAGTCTTCCTGTCAGAATCTGAATCCATCATTTATCTTTCTGCTTGTTGTGTAATTCTCTTGGTCAAGTTCCTTTTCATGCATAGGCTGCCAGCAATCATGTAAGTTTTTATATGAAAATGAAGGGATCCGTATGGATAGTGGAAGCGATGAATTCAGTATTCAAACCCTTTGACCTGCTTAAATCTGTCATCACCTTTGCCGTTCCTTCCTTCATAACCTTCTCAATATTATGTCCCGGATCCAAAAGATTCAGCCCCATCATGGCTGCGTCATGCGCCGTGTGGTAGTAGATATCTCCCGTCACGAAGCAGTCCGCTCCGCTATATTTTGCGGCTTTAATATATTTATTCCCGTCCCCGCCGAGGACCGCGACTTTTTTGATGACTGCCTCCGGGTCACCAGCCAGTCTTACATGCTCTACATCAAACGCCTTTTTTACATAAAAGGCGAATTCTCTTAAGCTCATAGAATCCTTTAGGGTGCCAACTCTGCCCAGCCCGAGCATCTCCCCTTTGTTTTCCAAAGGATAGACATCATAGGCCGCTTCTTCATATGGATGTGCAGCCAGCATTGCCTGAAGAATCTTTTTCTCCCGGCTGGCAGGAAATATGGTTTCAATTCGGACTTCAGCAACGCTTTCAAGCTCCCCCTGGCGTCCGATATATGGGGTTGTCTGTTCCCCGGGCAGAAAGGTGCCTGTGCCTTCTGACATGAACGTACAATGACTGTATTTCCCAATATGCCCTCCGCCTGCATCTCCAATTGCTTTCCGCACTTCTTCCGCATGATTTTCCGGACAAAATACTACAAGCTTATTAAGCTTTTCCTCATATGTCGGAGACAGCACTTTGATGTTTTGAAGCTCTAATGCTTCGGCTAAAAGATCATTCACTCCGCCTTTTGCTATATCGAGGTTTGTATGTGCGGCATAGACGGCGATATCATTTTTAATCAGTTTTTCATACAGAGCACCGTGCGGGAGATCTGTCCGGAGATTCTTAAGGCTTCTGAAAATGGGAGGATGATGGGCGATGATGAGCCCTGCACCGGCTGAAATGGCTTCCTCCACAACTTCATCTGTTACATCCAGGGCAATAAGGACTTTATCAAGGCTCTTATTCAGCCTGCCAATCTGGAGGCCGATTGGATCTCCATCCATCGCCAGGTGTTTAGGGGAAAACTGTTCAAAAAGGGAAATGACTTCATGACCGTTCGCCTGTTTCATCTTAACACAGCCTCCACAATTTTAATTTGTTCTGAGAGTTCATGCCTTTTTCCGGCATTGCCTTCCTTCGATGACTGATCCAGCTGCTCGTGGATCCGTTTCATATGGTGAAGCTCATGCTTCCACTTTTTCATGAATGCCTCATTTCTTTCGGCCATTAAAAATGGTCCCAGCAGCATGGAAGCTTTCTCGTTAACCTGGTAAGGCTTGTGGGCATCTCCGCGCTCAGCCGAAAGAATTTCATATATCTTTCCATCCTCTTCCAATATGGACTCGGCCATCAGCTCCCAGCCGTTTTTACGCAGCCAGTGCCGGACATTTGGAGCACCGATGTTCGGCTGCAGAATCAGGCGTGACACCCCATCAAGCTTTTCCCTGCCATTTTCCAGGATGCTCGAGATCAAGGTCCCACCCATTCCTGCAATCGTGATGCAGTCTGCCTCCTTTGGTGAGAGTACCTCCAGTCCATCTCCTTTTCTTACGGTAATGACTGCTTCAAGTCCCGAAGCCCTTACCTGATTGACGGCGGAATGAAATGGACCTTCACTCACTTCACCGGCTATCCCGGCCTTGATCAAATTCTTCTTTGCCGCATAGCATGGCAGATAGGCATGATCAGAGCCAATATCCGCAAGCGTGCTCCCCGGAATGATATATTCAGCAACCTTTTCAAGCCGCCTTGATAATTTCTCAGCATTCATAAACGTCAACTCTCTTTAATAGAAATAAAATTACAGGAGGCCTGTTCATGCCGCCTGCACTCTATTCAGTATAGAAAAAGTCCTTTACATATGCAAAGGACTCTGTCATTTTTATTGAATTATTTAATCTTTTCAAGCCATTTCGCCATTTTGTCAGCGTTTTCTGCTTTGACAAGGCCGGCCGGCATAGCGCCTTTACCCCCTGTAATGATCTTCTTGATTTCATCTGTGGAATGGCGTCCGCCTACACCTTTAAGAGACGGGCCTGCCCCACCTTCATACTGATTCCCATGACAGCCTGCACAGGTCTGTTTGTAGAATTCCTCAGGGTTAAAAGCGACGTTTTCGGATTTCTTGTCTCCGCCTTTTTTCTCTTCGGCCATTTCTTTACTGTTATCAAGCCCGATGAACGATAACATGAAAATAAGAGCGATACCCATGACCATGATAAGGATGAATGGAACAACAGGATTGCGATTCATAGTATTACCTCCCTATGTATGAAAACTATCTGTCTATAATAAATATCACAACAAATTTATTTTACTTGAAAATACTTTCAAGGAAAAGCCCCAATATGTATAAGTTTCCTAAATTCGCAAATCTGACAAAAATATGGTTAATCAGAAATCTTTATTTTCTAAAAGCCTTACTCCATAATTATCCATTCTGCAGGGTTTTAAACTTTTTTATTATACGGAAATAAGTATGGGCGATTTCTTCTGGCTTTTTAGCCTGATGGGATTATCATAGCATTTTTACAAGGAAAAAGATAAGCAGCAGCATTCCAATTACTGATCCGAAAATGAAGCTTTTTATATTAAATCTCCAGCCTGCCGCCATCCAGCCTGAACAGTGCAGGCCAATTACGATAAAATGAGCGGTTCTGCTTCCAGGTGCAGCTGCTTCCAGCATCTTCACCGTCAACAGCAGGAAATCGAAAGCTGTAAGGACCAGGGCCGATTGAAAAAGGATTTTATCCTTTTTCAGTACGAAAACGGCAGCGGCAGAAATCAGAATAAAAATAACTGCCAGGAGCATTTGCAAGTTCAAATCCAGTTCTGTAAAATAGTTTACATATAATGTAAGCACCACACTTAAAACGGCAGCAGCAGCCCCGAAGGGTTTGAGCAGGAAGCCTGCTTTGCCTTCCCTTACAGCCGGCTGGCTTTCACCGGAATATAGCGTCAGAAGATAGTCACAATACTGGGCAGGGAGCAGCCTGTTTGCTTTCCAGTACCGTACTTCGTTCAGGATGATTTTTTTTCTTGTTTCATTCAAAGAATTTCCCCCTTACAGGCAGTCTACTTTGTAAGTATAATCCTTCTTGCAGTGCTGGGAAAGAAATTTTTTGGAAGCGGTTCATGAGCTATGCCGAGGGACAGATGGACCAATAGAAAAAGCCCGCTCATAAAAGAGCGGACTGTCAGGTATATTCATTATTCCAGGAAATCCTTAAGGCGTTTACTCCTGCTCGGATGGCGGAGCTTACGGAGCGCTTTTGCCTCGATCTGGCGGATACGCTCGCGCGTTACACCAAAAACCTTTCCAACTTCTTCAAGGGTTCTTGTCCTGCCGTCATCAAGGCCAAACCTTAAGCGGAGGACATTTTCCTCACGGTCGGTCAGGGTGTCGAGTACATCTTCCAGCTGTTCCTTCAGGAGTTCGTATGCTGCATGCTCGGATGGAGAAGTAGCATCCTGGTCTTCAATAAAGTCGCCGAGATGTGAATCGTCTTCCTCACCGATCGGAGTCTCAAGGGATACAGGCTCCTGGGCGATTTTCAGGATTTCACGGACCTTATCAGGCGTCAGATCCATATCTTCTGCAATCTCCTCAGGAGACGGCTCACGGCCCAGGTCCTGAAGCAGCTGCCTTTGGACACGGATCAGCTTATTAATCGTCTCCACCATGTGTACAGGGATCCTGATGGTCCTGGCCTGGTCGGCAATCGCCCTTGTGATGGCCTGGCGGATCCACCATGTAGCATAGGTACTGAATTTAAAGCCCTTGTTGTAATCGAATTTTTCCACAGCCTTGATCAAGCCCATGTTGCCTTCCTGAATCAAGTCTAAGAACAGCATGCCGCGGCCTACATATCTTTTGGCGATGCTGACAACAAGACGGAGGTTTGCTTCAGCCAGCCGGCGTTTTGCTTCCTCGTTGCCCTGCTCAATTCTGTGCGCCAATTCGATTTCTTCTTCACCAGACAGGAGGTCAACACGGCCGATTTCCTTCAGGTACATCCTGACAGGGTCATTGATTTTAACCCCAGGCGGAACACTCAGGTCATTAAGGTCGAATTCTTCTTCTTTTTCAAGCTCCTTGACATCAGGATTTTCTTCATCATCGCTGTCTTCACTTTCAGCGATGATTTCAACGCCCTGATCGCCAAGGTATTCAAAGTATTCATCCATCTGTTCGGAATCTAGATCAAAATTAGCCATGCGGTTAGCAATCACTTCATAATTGAGTGATCCTCTTTTCTTACCGATCTCGAGTAACTGTTCTTTCACCTGCTCGAGGGTCAACTCACTATCAACTTCTCTGGAACGTGCTGATTTATCAGCCATCAGTTCCCCTCCTTCCAAAACTGTACAACGGTGATACTATAGCAATTTTCTTAATTGAATAATTTCCATTGCAATCTTTGCAGCCTGCATATGATCATTCTGCAGTTCCGCCTTCTTGCGCTCAGCCTCTTTTTCTTTTATCATTAACATTTTTTGATACTTCAACACCTGATTTACATAATCTCTTATTTCCTGGTCCGTAAATTCTTCGTTGATTGTCATCATCTCGATGTCAGACACAAGATTTCGGAGATTATTATCAGGCAGGAAGCTTAAAAAATGGCTGGTATCCGGTTCGTGCCCCTCTTCATAAAAGGCGTAGAGATAAGTGATGATGGCCTGGTACTCATCATGATTGAAGAAGGTTCCTTCCATCAGGTTTTGTACCTTCGTAGCCGTGTCCCGATCCTTCAGCATATGGGCTATGAGTTTCCGCTCGGCGCTCTGGTGGGCAGGCATCAGCTTTCTTTCATATTGCAGCCGGACATTGGCCGGCTGCCTGGGTGCCTGGCTGCCGCCCTTTTTTTGCTCAGCAAAGTACATTTGCTTCTGCTGCTGTTCGAGCGCATCGAGGGAGAGCGTGAATTCAGAAGAAATCTGCCGCAGATAATGTTCCCTTTCCACAGCGCCCGGAAGCTTGGCTATTTCCTTCAGCACCTCTTCAATGTACTGAATGCGTTCTCCTTCATTATTCAGGTTTTTCCCTCGCCGCAGATATCTCATCCTGAAGGCGGTATGAGTCAGGCTTCCCCCTATTACTTCATGAAGGAACTTGGTGCCGCCATGCTTCTTAATATAGTCATCGGGGTCCATCCGATCAGGCATGAGGGCAACTTTCACGGCAAAGCCGGCTCCAAGCAGCATCGATGCTGCCCGGTTGGCAGCCTCAAGGCCCGCCGGGTCTGAATCAAAGCAGATGACTGCCGCATCGGTATTCCTGCGCAGAAGAGAAATGTGCTCTTCCGTAAGTGAAGTACCCATTGTGGCTACCCCATTATCCACCCCGGCACTGCTTGCCGAAATACAATCGGCGAAACCTTCGAACAGGATGACCTGCTCTTTTTTTCGGATGGGCGCCCTCGCGCTATGGAAATTGTACAATAAGCGGCTTTTGTTGAAGATTGGCGTTTCAGGGCTGTTCAGATACTTAGGCTCTCCTTCTCCAAGCGCCCTGCCGGAAAAGGCTACCGTATGTCCCTGATGATCCACTATTGGAAACATGATGCGATTCCTGAAACGGTCAAAATAACCGCCGGTCTTTTCACTTTTGATGATTAACCCTGATTTTTCGACAATCTCTTCTGAAAATCCTCTTTTAATTAAAAATTTATATACAAAATCCCAGGCTTCAAGCGCATAACCAATCTGGAATTTATCGATGGATTCTTGGGTGAACCCCCGCCCCAGAAGGTATTCAAGTGCCTCTTGCCCTTCTTTTGTATTTACAAGCAAATGATGATAGAATTTCTTTAAAAGCTCGTGGGCTTCCAGCATCTTGCTCTGACCCGGAGTTTTTTCCTTCTCTCCTGATCCCTGAAGCTCAATTTCGAGCGGGATTCCTGCTCTGTCGGCCGCTTTTTTGGCTGCCTCAACAAATGAGAGTCCTTCAATCTCCATTATAAAGTTAAAGCTGTTGCCTCCTGCACCGCAGCCAAAGCAATGATAGATCTGCTTATCAGGCGAGACTGAGAAGGAAGGTGACTTTTCACCGTGAAATGGACAAAGGCCGAAATAATTCCGCCCTTGTTTTTTTAACTGCACATATTCACCGATCACATCGACAATATCTACAGCTGCCCGAATCTCATTAATCTTTTCATCTGGTATACGGGTCATTGACATATCCTTCACCTTTAGCTTCACGAAAATTTGTTCTCTGGCCATATCTATGGCGGCATATTCAGCCACAGCCAGAAAGCAATTGCTTTATAAATGATATTTATAGCCGGAAATCATGGGCATAGAAGCCCTCAGCTATGGATGATATGTAACTAATTCTCCAAAGAGCTTGTATTTCCTGCATGATTCGACAATATTTTCGAAAGCTGCCGCACAAAATTGGAGCGGTCTTCTTTGGTAAATGGCTTTGGGCCTTTTGTATGCTTGCCTTGACGCCTGATTTTCGCGGATAAATAGCGCATATCAAGCAGAGTGTCTATATTGTTTTCCGTGTATTCATTTCCCCTGGGTGAAAGCACATAAACATGTTTAGGCAAAAGTGTGCCCGCAAGCCCCTATATCCCCGGTGATGATGACATCGCCCTTCCTGCCGTGGTTCAGGATGTACAGATCTGCTGCTTCCTTTGTATTCTCAACATATACCCACTTTCCAGGAGAAGGCTCACTCATCATATTATTGATGGAAGTGACGAAGCACACATCTATGCCATGCCGCTTTGCTTCTTCTGAAATTTCCCTTTGACAGGACATGCATCGGCATCTACATAAATGACTCTGCCTTTTTGTAATTCTACATTGTTCATCATTATCCTTCTTATGAAGCCTTTTCTTTTTTCTTAGAAAAGGAAATTGTCGAATTATTTAATTAGGTAAAACTTGACAAGTCATATTTTCTAGTTTATTCCTTATTAACTGAGTCTAAACCTAGAAAATACTTTTTTATCACAGCTTTTTATTATAGTACAAATTGTTTAGAAAATCTATTGTTTTTACTCGCCCGCCAGCAGAGCACCAGCGGTTCCCGAAAATGGATTTTGGGAGCAAGGTTTTTCGGGGATGAAACTCCCGCCGCCAAAAAAAATAGCACTGAAGTGTGCTATCATCCCTGCCCTTTTTGGATAATGTTAATGATGGTATTAGCCGTTTCTTCCACAGCCTTATTGGTTACATCAATAACAGGGCAGTTCAATCTATCGACAATCTTATCGAAATATGTAAGTTCTTCTTTAATTCTTTCCATGTTGGCGTAGATGGCATGATCGTTCAGGCCTAATACTTTAAGCCTTTCCTTGCGTATGTTATTCAGCTTCTCAGGACTGATCTTCAAGCCGATGCATTTGCTCGGCGGAACCAGGAATAATTCCTCGGGCGGGTCTACTTCCGGGACCACCGGGACATTGGCAACCCTCAGCCTTTTATGAGCCAGATACTGCGACAGCGGTGTCTTGGAAGTCCTCGATACGCCTACAAGCACGATATCAGCACGCATGATTCCCCTGGGATCCCTGCCGTCATCATATTTTACCGCAAATTCAATCGCTTCTACCCTCTTAAAATAATCTTCATCAAGCTTCCTGACCATGCCCGGTTCATATAGAGGCGGTGATTCGAATGTTTCCTGAAGCCGATCCACAAGCGGCCCGATGATATCGTAAGCAAAAATTCCTTCCAGCTCTGCCTGATCCTTCATATAAGTCCTGATATCCAATTTTACCAGCGTGTAGGCGATGATGCCTGAATTCACCTTCGCAAGGGATATCACTTCATCAATGTTAGAGCGCGTCTCTACGTAGGGAATGCGTTTGATTGTAATATCATGACCTTTGAACTGGCTTGCTGCTGCCTTGGTTACGAGTTCTGCAGTTTCTCCCACTGAATCTGAAACAACGTAAATCATTTTACTGTTCATAAGTATCTCCCCTATATATCATCGTCAGCAAGAGCAACAAATGCCTTGGCAATATTTGTTTTTGTAATTCTTCCTGCCACTTCATAGCCCTTTTCCGTTTCCCTGACAACAGGAACCGCATCAATCTGTTTTTCGATCAGTCTTTTTGCTACATCAATGAGCAGATCATCTTTTGTACAGACTGTTATGTTAGGCATTCTTGTCATAATGATATTGACTGGTATTGACGTTAATTCCTGTTTTCCGATGCTTGCCCGAAGGAGGTCCTTCCTCGAAAGTACACCGCGGAGTATGCTGTCTTTATCGACAACGAACAAAGTCCCTACATCCTCCAGGAACATGGTGCAGATGGCATCATATACCGAAATATTGTCACTGACGACGACAGGTATGGACTGATAGTCTTTGACTGTTATTTTCCGCAGGCTGTCCGTCAGAAGCTGGGTTTCGCTTTTGCCCGAATAAAAATATCCGACCCTCGGCCTTGCATCCAGATAGCCGGCCATTGTAAGGATGGCAAGATCCGGCCGAAGTGTCGCCCGTGTCAGACTAAGCTGATCAGCGATATGTTCGCCGGTAATGGGTCCGTTCTGTTTGACGATCTCTAATATTTGCAGCTGACGTTTATTGAGTTCTATTTTAAACACCACCTAATCTATAAAAAGCCGCTTCTTATCTAAACCTTGGATGGTTCATCCTAAGCATATCCGGTGACGATCTAGCTGCTAAGCATCAATCCAGTTCTTAAAATTATACTTTTATTTGGGGTAAAATGAAAGAAATAAGTTATACTGTTTAAAATAAATTATATACTAATCACAAAACAAGTGGCTGCCAAGCAGAGGCCGGCTCCCTGGGATGGCGCCAGTTCAGGAGCTTCTGTCCTATAACTGATTACCACTTGGAAACCGGCCTGTCACTGCCAGCCGCTTTTTAGTCTGGGAGCTGAATTTCCGTCAGACGAAATCAGCCAGTCATGACTTTATTAATTTCAGCAAATCCGCGGATGGACTCCGTCATCTCAGATAACAGGGCCAGGCGGTTATGCCGCAGGCTTTCATCTTCCGCCATTACCATGGTGTGTTCAAAGAATGCTTCAATTGATGGCTTCAGGGAAGCCAGAAGCGCAAATTTTTCATCCTCGCCCTGCTGCTGCTTAAATTGTTCCTTAACGTCCTGGAACTGCTGGTGCAGTTCTCTTTCGTATTGGTTCTCAAACAGCTGCGGATCGGCGCTGCTTCCTTTTTCAGCTTTCCCGCCAAGATTCATTACACGGCTCAGCGCTTCAATTGCGCCCTTGAAATCCGGCTGTTCACTGCGGGCATTCAGCACTTCCGCACGCTCAATCAAGCTTGCTACATTACCGGCCTTCCCCGCAAGGACTGAATCAATCAGGTCATAGCGTACACCGCGCTCAGTCAGAAGATGCTTAATCCTCATCTTGAAGAATTGGATCAGTTCCGATAATAGATCCTCGCGTTCTTTCTTAGCAAATCCGGCAGCTTCTACGGCATCAAGCGAAAGCTTCAGCAGTTCTTCAATTTCGATATCGAAGCCTCGTTCCGCCAGAATTGCCACAATACCGCTTGCCTGCCGTCTCAGTGCATAGGGGTCTTGTGATCCTGTAGGAATAATCCCGATGGAGAAACAGGAAACAATAGTATCCAGTTTGTCAGCTATCGACAATACTGATCCGGCAAGGGATTCAGGAACATTATCCTCTGCATTGCGCGGCATATAATGCTCGTTAATGGCCACAGCTACTTCTTCAGGCTCACCCTTGATTCTTGCATACTTTTCACCCATAAGCCCCTGCAGTTCCGGGAATTCATAGACCATATTTGTAACCAGATCAAACTTGCTTATTTCAGCTGCCCGATCCGCGTGCTGCTGAGTACTCTGATCAAGTTCGAGCTTCTCGGAAATAGCGGCAGAAAGCTTCCTCACCCTGCCGACTTTATCAGAAAGTGTACCGATTTCTTCTTGATACACAATGGACTCAAGCTTTTTCAAAGAGACCGCGATATCTGTCTTTAAATCTTCCTTATAAAAGAAAGCTGCATCGGCAAGTCTTGCGCGCAATACCTTTTCATTGCCTTTCGCAACCGTTTCGAGATGATCTTTGTTTCCATTTCTTACTGTAATGAAGTGAGGAAGAAGCCCGCCCTCATTGTCCATAACAGGAAAATAACGTTGATGTTCCTTCATGGAGGTGATCAGCACTTCCTGTGGAAGTTCAAGATACTCCTCCTCATAGCTGCCGAATAATGCCGATGGGTATTCCACTAAATTATTCACTTCTTCAAGAAGTTCTTCATCAATTGGAATGCGCCAGCCCTGCTGGGACTCTATTTCCCGAATTCCCTCGAGAATCATTTCCCTGCGCACATCAGGATCAGCTATGACAAACTGCTGTTTCAGTGCCTCTTCATAGCTCGCCGGCTCACTAAATTCTGCAGTATTTCCGAGAAAGCGATGGCCGCGGCTAGTGTTTCCAGTCTCGACTCCAGCGATGGCAAATGGAATGATTTCATTACCAAGCAAGGCTGTCAGCCATTTTATCGGTCTGACAAATTTCAGGTCTTCATCTGCCCATCTCATATTTTTCGGGAAATGAAGATTTGTGATCACTTCCTTTAATTGAGGCAGCAGAGCTTTGGTGGGCTGTCCTTTGATGAACTTCTTGACATAGGCATATACAATGCCATTAAGCTCCTTAAAGAAGATGTCATTAGCCGAAACCCCCTGACCTCGTGCAAATCCCATGGCAGCCTTTGACCAGTTCCCTTCAGCATCAAGGGCAATCTTTTTCGCCGGCCCTTTTGCCTCTTCATGGATATCACTTTGAGCAGCCGCAGCGCCCCCAACCAGGACTGCAAGCCTCCTCGGCGTAGAATAAGCCTTGATTTCATCAAATTCAATGCTATGTTCCTTCAGCCAGGCTGATACCTTATCCTTCAGCTGATTCATAGAGGAAGTAACAAACCGGGCAGGCATTTCTTCCAGTCCGATTTCTAATAAAAAGTCCTTCTTACTCATGAGTATGTACCTCCCCTTTCTTTAAAATTGGAAAGCCAAGCTTTTCTCTTTCTTCATAAAACGTCTTAGCGACTTTTCTGGCCAGGTTCCGCACCCTTGCCAGGTAGCCGGTCCGCTCCGTAACGGATATGGATCCCCTTGCATCCAGGACATTAAAGGTGTGGGAGCATTTCAATACATAATCATAGGCCGGGTGGACGAGTCCATGCTCCATTTGCCTGTGTGCTTCCTTTTCATAAATATTAAACAGCTGGAACAGCATTTCGGGATCAGAAGTTTCAAAAGTATAGGTTGAGTGCTCAAACTCCGGCTGATAAAAGATATCCTTGATTGTAAAGCCTTCTGTCCACTCCAGGTCGAAGACATTTTCCTTATCCTGGATATAAGAGGCCAGCCGTTCAATTCCGTACGTGATTTCAACTGATACCGGTTTGCACTCAAGCCCGCCAACCTGCTGGAAATAGGTGAACTGAGTGATTTCCATGCCATCAAGCCAGACTTCCCAGCCCAGCCCGGCACAGCCAAGTGATGGATTCTCCCAGTTGTCTTCTACAAAACGGATGTCGTGCTTGAGCGGGTCTATTCCCAAAGCTTTCAGCGAGTCAAGATACAGCTCCTGAATGTTATCAGGTGAAGGCTTCATGATCACTTGGAATTGATGGTGCTGATAGAGCCTGTTCGGGTTTTCACCATACCTTCCGTCAGCAGGCCTTCTTGACGGTTCCACATAGGCCACATTCCATGGCTCCGGCCCAATCGCCCTTAGGAATGTATAAGGACTCATCGTCCCTGCCCCTTTTTCCACATCATAAGCCTGCATCAGCATGCAGCCCTGTGCAGACCAATGTCTCTGAAGCGTAAGTATCATATTTTGTATATTCATTCTTTGCACCTCCACTATTTTGGCCATTCAATTAAAACAAAAAAACTCCCGTCCTATGCTGACGCATAGGGACGAGAGTTACCCGCGGTTCCACCCTAATTGCCGGATAATCCGGCCTCTTTTGCTGTAAATCCAGCCTCTGCTCGGGACTGCCTTCGCATGGTTCTCAATGCCCTGTTTCCACCGCCACAGGGCTCTCTGTAAAATGAGAGCTTCCTTGCTACTACTGTCCTTCAACGCAGCTCATATAATAATAATCAAATTTTATAGGATAAAAAGTCAGTTTGTCAATAGCCAGGATGGCAGCGACAGACGTTTTTTATATCTGATCCTTGAACTTATCCATCTGATCAAGAAATTTCCTGGATTTTAAATGAAGGCCGGAATATTCGTCATAGTATGTTCTTATAACCCTGTCCAGCTCTTTTTTCGTTTCGGGCTTAACAGAAACGGAACCCAGGCGATTTATATCAAAGTAATAAAAGAGCCGCAGCAGCTTGACTGCGGCAGGCGATATCTTAATGTGATAGGGATCTTTTCCAAGGCAGCGGTGGCAGATAAAGCCGCCTTCACGCACTGAAAAAGAAAATTCCCCTTCCGCTGCCCCACAGGATGCACATTGATTCAGGATAGGGTGCAGTCCGAGAACATCGAGCATTTTCATTTCAAATATAAATTTAATGATTTCATTGTCATAGCCTTCATCAATATACTGAAGGGATTTATGCAGCAGTTCGAACAGATAAGGATTCGGCTTCCGGTCCTCCACGCTTTTATCAAGCAGCTCCACTATATAGGAAGCATAGGCGGTCGAAAAGATGTCCTCCCTGATTCCCCTCAAGGCTGAAAAGGTTTCCCCCTGCTGCAGGAGGCCGATTCCTTTGGACGTCTGCACTAGATAGGAACCGTAATTGAACAACTGGGTGACGGCAGTGAAACGGCTGCTTGGCTTGTTAGCGCCCCTTGCCATCACCGCGATTTTACCCCATTCACGGGTATAAAGAGTGATGATTTTATTGTTTTCTCCGTAATCGGTCCGCCTTATTACGATTCCCTCACATTTTTGGAACATGATCAGAATCCCGCCCTTCAGATGGCGGCCAAAACAGCTTAAGATATAGGAAATTCGGTATCCGCTAGTACAGTTTCAACAGTTTCGGGTTTATCGCCATGCTCCAGCTCCAGTTCTTTAAAAAGGAGATAGGTATCAATATTACCTGTGCTGCTGAATACCTTCCAGGTAAAATCCAACAATATAAGCCCACCTTTCGATTGTAAAACTAGCATCATTAAATTTTTCCCAAGCCCTTAAGGATATTTTGGCCCTTCAGCCTTCATTTCATGTTAGACATTATTTTCTAAGTATAAATTCCAGCTTAATACTCATCTTCCCTGAAGCCATAATCCCTAAGCTGGCCGGGACGGTTTCTCCAGTCCTTCTGGACCTTCACCCAAAGCTCAAGGAATACCTTTGAACCAAGCAGGTTTTCTATATCCAGCCTTGCACGCTGGCCAATTTCCTTCAGCATTTTTCCCTGCTTGCCGATTACAATTCCCTTTTGGGAATCCCGTTCTACAATGATGGTCGCCATCACATGGACGGTTCCGCTGCTGTTGTCCTCGCGCTTGATGGATTCAATCACAACAGCAATGGAATGGGGAATTTCCTCACGTGTGAGGTGCAGGGCCTTTTCCCGGATCAATTCGGAAATGATGAATCTTTCAGGATGGTCTGTCACTTGATCTGCAGGATAATATTGCGGTCCTTCGGGCAGATAAGATTTAATCTGCTCGAGAAGCGTGTCAACATTGTTTCCTTGAAGTGCAGAGATTGGAACTATCTCCCTGAATTCCATCTTCTCTTTATATTGCTGGATCAGCTGCATCAGCTGGTCGGGATGCACAGTATCAATTTTATTGATTACAAGGAAGACAGGTGTCGAAACCGCCTTCAGCTTTTCAATGATAAATTCATCACCGCGTCCGTATCCTTCCTCAGCATTGATCATGAACAGTACGAGGTCAACTTCCTTCAGTGTATTCTGTGCAACCTTCATCATGAAATCACCAAGCTTGTGCTTCGGTTTATGGATTCCCGGTGTATCGATGAAGATCATTTGTGAGTCTGCGAGTGAAAGCACTCCCTGAACTTTATTCCTCGTGGTCTGGGGTTTGTCGCTCATAATGGCGATTTTTTGGCCGATTACCCGATTTAGGTAAGTGGATTTCCCGACATTCGGCCTTCCGATGATTGAAATAAAGCCAGACTTAAAATTCTTTGATGTATTGTCATTCATATTATCCATTTAAATCCTCCGGTGTAAAGGCTCCGGGAAGCAGGGCTTCCACGGTTGTTTCTGTTATTTCCCCTTTTAAATTCGTTAAAACTACTTTCATGTCTTTCGGACAGAACTCAGAAATCACCTGGCGGCAGGCGCCGCATGGCGATACAGGACCATCCGTATCAGCAGTAACAGCAAGCATGCTGAATTTGGTATCTCCTTCGGATATGGCTTTGAAGAAGGCTGTCCTCTCAGCACAGTTTGTCATGCTGTAACCGGCGTTTTCTATATTGCAGCCTCCGTACACTTTTCCGTCCTCCGTCAGCAGGGCTGCGCCCACCTTAAATTTCGAGTATGGGACATAGGCCCTTTCCCTGGCTGCTTCAGCCAGTTTGATCAGTTCATGGATTTCCATTTTGTTCTTCCTTTCTGCAGGATTATAGGAACAGAGTATAGATCTCTACAAGCTTTGGTACAAAGATGATGATTCCAACAAGGATGGAGAATATGGTGTAAACAAGAACGGCACCTGCAGCCATGTCTTTCGCCTGTTCCGCAAGGGGGTGATACTCCTTCACGGCAAGGTCCACAGTCCGTTCAATGGCCGAATTCACCAGTTCAAGGGCAATGGTGCCTCCAATGGCAGCCAGGATAAACAGCCATTCTGTTGCATTCAGGGAAAAGAACCAGCCAAATATCAGCACCAGTACCGTGACTGCGGCATGTATCCGTACATTGCGCTCTTGTCTGAAGCCGGTAAGGATTCCTCTGAGGGCATAGAATACGCTTTTGTGAAACGGATGCTTCTTCCCCGCCTTACCGCTGGAGTCCATAGGCATCCAATATTTCTTTCTGCTTTCCAAACATCCTCTTTTCGTCTTCTTCCGTCATATGGTCATATCCCAATAAGTGGAGAAATCCGTGAAGGGCAAGAAAACCCAATTCTCGGTCAATGGAGTGGCCATATTCGTCTGCCTGCTCCCTTGTTCGGTCAACAGAAATAATAATATCACCGAGCACTCTTGGCATATCAGCACCAAGAATCTCGACTTCGTCCTCCCCCATTTCCTCCAGGGCAAAGGAAATTACATCAGTCGGCTGATCCTTCCCCCGATAATCACGATTAATCTCCCGGATCCTTTCGTTTCCCGTGAAGGTTATGGACACTTCTGCACCTTCTGTGACATCGAGCTTACCCGCCGCAAATTCCAGAAGCCCTTCAACCAGCTCCCTGCCCTCACTGCCGATTTCATCCGTTTCATCATTCAAGTCAATATTTAAATACATCACATTCACCTGCTCATTTTTTTAAGTCTGGATATTCGATTCGATTATGGAAGATCCCCTTAAGGGTCTCACCCAGCGACTTGTTTACAATATCGAGTTCTTTCATGGTGATATCACATTCATTAAATTGCCCATCCTGCAGCCTGTCTACAATAATGTTTTTGATCAGTCCGTCAATCGCCTCTGCGGTCGGCTGTTTCATTGAGCGGACCGCTGCCTCGACACTATCGGCGATGCTGATGACTGCTGCCTCTTTGGATTGGGGTTTAGGACCTGGATACCGATAATCCTTTTCTCTAATATCCCTGCCTTCCTGCTTCGCTTTATGATAAAAATATTTCAGCATGGTGGTTCCATGATGTTCTCTGGCTATCGCAATGATTTCCTCCGGCAGGCGGTGCTTCTTCAGCGAGTCCACTCCATCCGTAACATGTGAAACAATAATTTCCTTGCTCGTATCCGGGTCCAGCCGGTCATGTGGATTCTCGATGTTCATTTGATTTTCAATGAAAAACTGCGGCCTCTCTGTCTTCCCGATATCATGATAGTAGCAGCCAACCCGGGCTAAAAGCCCGTTCGCACCGATTGCCTCTGAAGCGGATTCCGCAAGATTGGCCACCATGACGCTATGGTGGTATGTTCCTGGTGCATCCGTGAGGATTTTCCTCAATAATGGATGGTTCGGGTTCGATAATTCAATCAGCTTCATGGAAGTCAGGATGCCAAACCCCATTTCAAAAAATGGAAGGACGCCTATTGTCAAAATGGATGATGCAAGTCCGGATACCGTCGAAGAGATGATATAGAACACAAAATCGGTTCTTAGGGTCCTGGCATCCATAATCAGCAGCAGGGAGCATACCAGAAGCATATTCAGCAGGGACAGAAGAAGACCCGCCTGCAATATCTTGGATCTATAGTCTTTAGTATTCAGCAGGATGATTCCTGCTGCCCCGCTTAGCAGGATATAAAGTCCGGCAGCGAGATGAAGATTGGACGCGATCCCTTCATTGAAAACGATTGTACCGAAACTGGAAAGGACAATCGTCATGGCGATGGCCAGCCTTTCGTTCAGCAGTATCTTAATCAGCATGGCTGCAAACGCCGCCGGGAAGAAATAAACCATATCTATGTATTCCGATTCCTGGAAAAGGCTTACTGTTTTCATGACAATGAGGGAGAGCAGATAAACTATCCCAAAAAGCAGGATATCTGATTGTTTGTTGTCTGCCGGGTCTTTGATTGCCTGAAAATAATAATACAGCCCACCCATGGCAATCAGGATAAACAGCCCGAGCCCTATGAAAGGGCGGTAGGACTTATCATTCTCAAGAAAGCCGGCAATTTTCAGCTGGCGGTATATATCCCTGTCGACAAGCTGGCCTTTCTCGACAATAACCTCACCCTGCAGGATCCTGACAGGCTCTACTCCTTCAAGGGCTGCCTGCAGTTTTTCTTCTGACTTCTGCTTATCGTAGAACTCATTTTGGATGATGGCAAAGCGGGCAAGCTCAATAGCCGCATCCTTAACATCCCGTGGAAGACTCGAGATTTTGATCTGTTCTTCGGCCCGGTTCTTTGCATAGCCTACTTCCTCCGCCGGGATCCTGGTGCCCATCACACTATTCACGGCAGTCAGGGTCAGGTCCTTGGCCATGTCTGTATCATATCTGCCGGCTTTTAAAAGGGCCGTGAAGGTTGAATCCGAAAGCTCTCTTGTAACATCACCGGTAAGCTTGTCCTTCACCATGGAGAGATGGGCAGGAAGTACTGCTTTAAATTTCTCCGGAGGCTCCTCGCCTTCTTTCGATCCTTTTGTTTTCTTTTCCTGCGCATCCTTCACTTCCTGAATCGATTCAAATATGGAAGCAATGAGATCCACCCGGTTCTCCGCATACTCCTTCTTAAGGGTAAATACATCTTCGACAGAGCCTGCCGCTTCCTGCCTGGCAGCTTCCGTCATCTCTTTATCTATGACTGTCTGGGTTGCCCTGATGGTCTTGTCTGCAGGAGTCAGCAGGCTGACATCGACTTTTTCAGTCGTCACATTAGAAAACATGATGAAATAAGATATTACCCCTAATACAGCAAAAAGCAAAGCTTGAAAAACCTTCATTCTCAGAAGATCTTTTAATTTAGCGATCACTTTATTCACACTGCCCATGCACAGTCCCCCTGACAGACCCTGTTTAAGCTCTCTTTAGTTTTCCATTCTATTACATAAAATAATATCAGTTTTCAGGTCAAGTTTCACCCTAATTAACCATCCCGCAGTCAGCATCAATAAATGATGTGCTGATGTCTACGGTGTATATCCCTGAGAAAGACTGTAGTGTCAAACCAGCATCAGCGGCGGTTTTTACATTTACAGCTGTTTTCAGATGATAAGGCTTATCTCCCGCAAGCATAAGAAACATGGATATCCGGTATAAGGAATAATATGATATCTGAGAGTTTCGATTGGTGAAAAAGCTTTGGATCCCCTTCATATTGCTGGAAAGGACGAGCCGTTTAATTGCCTGGAATCAAACGAACAAACCATTTTTAAACTATAGTGGAAAACTAATTAAAAACCTTAAAGAGGTAATGAAGCAGAAAAATTTATGATTAAAAATGCTGAAACTATAACGGAAGCACAATTGACCAGGGCAAAGATAACCTGAAATTTCAAAAAAGGGAATGAGCGGAAAGATAAATAAAGTATTCATCAATTAACACTGAGGATAGAAATCTTTTGGGTATTTCCATCCATTAGGCTGATGAAGAAGAAAGTTGATTGCAGGCAAAGGTGCTCTAATTATGCAGGACGGACGCTGAGTTTAAGTGGTTTTACCGGCAGGCTTAACCAGTTTCCCTGTGGAATAGAATTTTGCAGGATGACCTCTGAAACAAAATGATCCCGGTGAATACCGGGATCGAGCACTATTTATTCCTCTATATTTATCCTGCAGCTGCAGGGTACAGATGTCACATGACATGCTATTCATTTCATGAATCTGCTTTTTCATAAGCACCGATGATCTTGGAAACCAATGGATGCCTGACTATATCTGTCTGTTCGAGGATAACAAATGAGATCCCCGGGACATTTCCCAGAATTTCCTCGGCAGACAGCAGTCCCGATTTGGCACCTTTCGGAAGGTCAATCTGGGATCTGTCTCCTGTAATGACCATTTTTGATCCAAAACCAAGTCTTGTGACAAACATCTTCATCTGTGCGCCAGTCGTATTCTGGGCTTCATCCAGGATGATGAAGGCATCATCAAGCGTCCGCCCCCTCATATAAGCGAGCGGTGCAATCTCGATGGTCCCCCTTTCAATCATCCTTTCCGTATGGTCGGTCCCCAGAACATCATGGAGGGCATCATACAGCGGACGCAGATACGGATCCACCTTCTCCTTCAGGTCGCCCGGAAGGAAGCCGAGGCTCTCGCCTGCTTCGACTGCAGGACGTGTAAGGATGATTTTTTTGACACTCCCGTTTTTAAGGGCATTAACTGCCATGATGACCGCCAGATAGGTTTTCCCTGTACCGGCCGGGCCGATTCCGAAGACGAGGTCGTTCCTCCTGATTTCAGAAATATATTGACGCTGTCCAAGGGTCTTGACACGGATCGTCTTCCCTTTGGCATTCTTCATGATTTCTTCATTGTATAATTCCATAAAATATTCGATGGTGCCTCGTTCGGCCATCTGTATCGCATATAAAGTATCACGGGTACTAATGTTAATGCCTTTCCTTATCACCGAAAGCAGCGATTTCAGGACGGTTTCGGCCTTCTCGGCAGAACTCCGGCTTCCTGTAATGGCAATATCTCCTCCACGGGTGACAACGGTTACAGCTAACTCTTGTTCAAGTACCTTTAAGTTTGTATCAGAATTCCCCAGCAAAGCAAGCGCTTCGGCAGGCGATTCAAGGTGCAGGTTCACTATTTTGGCTTCTTCTGGCATTCCTTAGTCTCCTTGGATAATTGGTTGTCCGACAGCAATATCTTCTATCACCTGATAGTGTATTGTTATTTTAACTTTACCACTGTCGATTGTCTGGTGCAAAATATTCTCCCCCGCTATTTTTGAATCTGCGGGCAAGAGCTTCTTTAAATCCTCTTTTCCCATCTCTCTGGCCTTTAAAACTGCCTCTTTTTCATTATACGTCCTCACCGTGTCTTCCCTTTCCCGCCGGGTCACCGATTTATACGATATCGGAAGTTCCCATTTCAGGAATTTAAGCGGCCTTTCACTTGTTTCAGTTACATACTGCTTGTAATCATTCTTCTTGAAATTCCAGACCGGAATTGTAAAATCAACTATTTTTATATAATGTTTCACGCTTTCCCTTCCGTTAAACACGGAAAATTTGGTTTTTAACGGCACTTCCACCTGGGACTTGTACCATGTTTCACCCCAGACCTTCCCGTCAGCGGGTACGATACGCGGTTTTTTTTCACTGCCAATATTCCCGGATATCAGCAGCTGGCCTTTTTTTACATAATCATGCACCGCCGCCACAGGCTGCCCCTTAACTGCAAATACTCCTGTGATGACCGCTTTTTTCCTGGCCACTATATTCCTCGGAGAGAGTTTGACCAGCTCTTTCGGCTGCTTCTTTTCCACCACCTGAAAGTGAAACTTGGTTCCTTTCAGCTCTACCCCGACCCAGGTAAGCTCTGATATATTGTTTGTCAGCCTGCGCTGTATTTCATCCTCGCCGGCTATAAGAAATTGAATTTTGCCGGACCCCACGCCCATCTTATCCAATTCCTTCCTGATCTTATGCTCAGTAGCAGGTTTTGCGCCCTTGACTTCTATTCCCCATATCATATTGGAAAGCATAAAAACGACCATCAGGAAGGCAAGGAAGCCCGCCAGGAAGCCGCTGTTCTTTAGCGTCCGTTTTATTAAAAAAGGACCGCCCCTGCCTTCTATAAAAGAAAGTCTGCTGTCGCCGCCCCTAACTGCTTTTCTTAATTTATGCAAATCCCTTAGATGGATATTGAAAAGCACGGAATGAGTGCCGGTCCTCTTAATATTCCAAACGTAAATATCATGTTTAACAATCTGATTGATCAGCCGTTCATTTCCCCTGCCTTCTGCTCTAACCCTTACAAAGCCCCCAAGGAAGTTTGTCCATTGATTTTTCATCTTTTTTCTCCCTCACTAATCATTTATGAATGATACTTGGTCAATTTTTCCTTCCAGCAAAATTTCTTCCGGAAGGATGGCTCTTATGGAAAAGGAAGTCCCTTTGATCAATAACTGTCCGCTTTTAAGCATCAGCCGCAGCTCTGTGTCTGTAAAGGTCAAAAGCCCCCTGTGATTTTCAATATATATATGCAGCTGTCCGATCATGGTTATGCGGGGCAGATCCATCACTACGTCCTGTGGAAGGTCCATGGTATTCATCATGAGCTGCCGGATTTTTTGTCCCCATTTTTGCGCCATACAAAAAGAACCCCCTTTTATCTCAAATGTATGAGACAAAAGGGGGTTCTAGCACCGCTTTTTTAACTTTTCAGGCTTCTGTATCCTACTTTACGCCGGCCTTTCCTGCTTCTCGGCCTTCCCAGTACTTCAGCCATGATCACTCCGTTCAAGATCTGGTCCTCTGTAAATGTGCCAGCCTTTCCTGTTTCAATGTGACCCAGCGGGGGGACCTGCTGGACGGGAGCAATCTGGCGTTTCCTCTTCATGCTGTCTGCCCGCTGCGTGGCAGCTATCTCTTCTTCCAGCATGGCATCATGGTATACCGCTGAATCAGATTTATTGCGGATCTCAGTCTCCGGCTGCCGGTGGCCGGCCCCGGCTTTAACGGGCTTTTGTCCTGGTCTTGGCATCTGGCCTGCACGACGGGAGGCCTTAGGATTATTGGCCTGCCCTTCCACCTGTCTTTTCCCGCCTCCCCTGCCAAACAGAGTGGATGCAAGACCGATCAGGACGATTAAAAAGGCAGCATTGCCGAATAAAAAGTCGATGAGCTGTTCCAACGAGAACCCTCCTTATGGCAAAAGGACGTTATTTGTTATCCTTGTCCTTCCCGCCTGATGACATCCTGCCGATGGAATCCCTCATATCCGTATCAGCATTGATGTTTTCGTAATTGATATAATCCATGACCCCAATGTTCCCAGCTTTAAGTGCATCCGACATTGCAAGCGGAACCTCTGCTTCCGCTTCTACCACCTTGGCCCTCATCTCTTCTACTCTGGCCTTCATTTCCTGCTCATAAGCGACCGCCATGGCCCGTCGTTCTTCTGCTTTTGCCTGTGCGATCTTCTTATCGGCCTCTGCCTGCTCCGTCTGAAGGTTGGCTCCGATATTAGAACCTATGTCCACATCAGCGATGTCGATGGAGAGAATTTCGAAGGCTGTCCCGGAATCGAGTCCCTTAGACAACACAGTCTGGGAAATCATATCAGGATTTTCCAGGACCTTTTTATGGCTGTCTGAAGAACCGATGGTGGAAACAATCCCTTCACCCACACGTGCTATGACGGTTTCCTCACCCGCACCGCCGACAAGCCGGTCGATATTTGCTCTTACAGTAATCCTTGCCTTTGCTTTAACTTCAATCCCGTTCATGGCCACACCGGCAATGAATGGAGTTTCAATAACCTTTGGATTGACGCTCATCTGAACCGCCTCAAGCACATTCCTGCCCGCGAGGTCGATGGCGGCGCTTCTTTCGAACGGAAGTTCAATATTTGCACGGTGAGCGGCAATCAGCGCATTGACTACCCTGTCCACGTTACCCCCTGCCAGATAATGGCTTTCCAGCTGGTTTGTGGTGACATCAATACCCGCTTTATGTGCTTTGATCAGCGGATTGATAACCCTGCTTGGTATGACCCTCCGGAGTTTCATACCGATTAATGTGAAAATGCTGACCCTTACACCTGCAGCGAGCGCAGATATCCACAGCATAACTGGTACGAAGGTCAATAAAACCGCCAGCAGAATCACAGCGGCTATAATGATGATCAATAGCATGATATTGCTTGAAATCATTAGTTTCCTCCTTGCTCTCCGGCTTCCCTCACTACAATGCGGGAACCTTCGGCTTTTATAATCATTACGGATGAATCCTTCTGTATAAAGTTTCCTTCAGAGACCACATCGATCCGCTCACCGTCCACCAGAACTATGCCCGATGGCCTGAGCGGTGTCAGTGTGATCCCCTTTTTCCCGAGCAGCTCAGTCCTGCTCTTGTTAGAGATATATCCCTTTTCCGTGGCAGTGGAATCACTCAATATGATTTTCTTAAAAAATTTCATATTTTTACCATACACCTTTACCATTATTATGCTTGCCACAACCGTAATGAGGAGGGCTGCTGCCAATGACAGGCTTGTATACACAAAATTCCCCGTCGTCAGATACAGGCTTCCCGCAACTGCGGAGGCACCGAGCACTCCGGCAATACCACCCGGGAGGACCAGCTCCAGGAGCAGCAGGAAGATTCCTGCAGCAAATAAAAGAACAGGTTCATATCCGGTAAGGCCGGCTGCCATGTGTCCAAAAAAGAACAAGCCAAAAGCTGTAAGCCCGGCAATCCCCGCTATGCCGAAGCCCGGGGAAAACAATTCGAGCACAAGGCCCAGGCATCCTATTGTAAAGAGGATTGGAATGACCGCGGGTTGAGTCAGGAATCCGGCTGCTTTTTCAGCGAAGCTTTCATTCATTGTTACTGTGCTTTTTTCATCAAGAGTAAGTGTTTTCAGCAATTCACGCCTGTCCTTGACCGTGCCCTCATTATAACCGGCTTTTTCAGCCTGCCTGGCGGTTAGGGTCAGCAGTTTGCCATGACCAGCTCCGAATTCCGTTAAATCATTATTCTCACTTGCCATCGCAAGGGCGAACCTGGGATCACGCCCGTTTTTCTCGGCAGCTGACTTCATCGCCGCAAGCCAGTAGGACTGTGCCTTTTTTGAAGCTGCATTACCCGCTCCATCAATGACGGCCGCCGATCCGATGACCGCGCCAGGTACCATATAGATCTCATCTGCATGCAGAGCGATATATGCACCGGCGGATAGGGCGCGGCTGTTAATGAACGCAATTTTCCTCAAGGGTGAATCATCAAGCAGCCCGCTGATTTTTTCTGCTGCAGCCACTGCTCCCCCGGGAGTATTTATTTCCAGTATGACGGCGCTCGCACCGCTTTTTTCTGCCTCACCCATCGCCCGCTTCAGAAAGGAATACAAGCCATCCTCCACTGTGTCTGTAACGGGTATGATATAGACTTCCCCTTCTGCCGCCGAAGAACTTTGCGGTGAAAACAAGCAGAAAAACAACAAGATGCAAAATGCAGCCCAGCTAAGCCTCAAAATGTGGTCACCCCCCATTCTCAAGTATATACGTTTACAAGGGGAAAAAGTTTCTTTTATTGGAAAAGACTGACTTCTTTCTTTCTCCGTCCACTGTCAGCTCAGGCAGAAGAAAGATGAAGGCCGTTTGCCTTCCAAACACAGATAATGTATACGCAGGCAACGCCCTTCCTCTCGTGGTAAAAGGACAGGCCCTAAAAGGTTTTCCCGCTTGAACGTAAAAAACCGCAGGCAATAATTGCCTGCGGTTTATAGTTAGTTAGTTTGTTTGAGATAAATGCTGCATTACTAGCTTGTTAACCAATGAACCATCAGCTTTGCCTTTTACTTTAGGCATGACAGCTGCCATTACTTTTCCCATATCAGCCTTTGAAGAAGCACCAGTCTCAGAAATCGTCTGTTTTACAATTTCAGAAACTTCATCCCCAGAAAGCTGTTCAGGTAAATATACCTCAACGTAATCAATTTCGGTAAGCAGTTTGTCAGCCAGGTCCTGACGGCCGGCTTTTTCAAACTCTTGAAGGGAGTCTTTGCGTTGTTTAAGTTCGCGAGAAAGTACTGTCAATTCTTCCTCTTCTGTCAATTCTGGTTTGGTATGCTTAATCGCTTCGTTTTGAATCGCAGCCTTAAGCATCCGAATAACAGAGAGTTTGTCTTTTTCTTTGTTCTTCATCGCTTGTTTCATATCATTATTTAAACGCTCGAGAAGACTCATGTTTCCACCCTCTCTTACCATTTACGTTTTCTAGCTGCTTCTGACTTTTTCTTGCGCTTTACGCTAGGCTTTTCATAGAATTCGCGCTTTCTAGCTTCTTGAAGTGTACCTGTCTTAGATACAGTACGTTTAAAGCGACGAAGAGCATCTTCAAGCGATTCGTTTTTACGAACGACGGTTTTAGACATCTCTTTCCCTCCCTCCGAACACAACACACTAACTCATAATGCATTTATATACATCATGTACTTAACAAGTATAATATAATAGCATTTGCAGGTCAACTACTAAAGAAGATAATAGTGGCTCTGCCGAACATTTTTTATTAAATTAATTTGGAGGCATGTCCGCCCCGCCCCTTCCATATAATTCGGCAAGGGGGTGTACGTTAAATGAGAGAGATTTTGGCCTTTTCCATCTTCCTGCTGATCTTCCTGTCAGGAATGTCCATTCTGCGGATCGGCCTGTTCAACGCTTCCGGCGAAAAGCTGAAGCGGTTCTTGGAACGGACAACAAAAACCCCTGTCAAAGGGTTTTTTATGGGAATCATCATAACAGGCATCCTGCAAAGCAGTTCTGCCGTAATGGTCATGACAATCGGACTCGTATCCTCGGGGAGCCTTACCTTCTCAAAGACCATCGGCATCATACTCGGTACGAATGTCGGCTCAACCTTCACGACTGAATTCATGGCCATCCCTTTAGAGAAGTGGGCTGTGCCAGGCGCCCTGCTCGGGGCTGTACTCTGGCTGTTCCCCCATATTATTTGCAAAAGCACCGGGACCACATTGATTGGCTTGAGCTTTGTCATCACAGCCATCAACGGATTTAAGAATCTGGCCGGTCCTGTTTCGTCCCTCGATTCTGTCCAAAAGCTGCTGACAGGGATGGAAGATAATCTCTTCCTCGCTCTCTGCACCGGAATGGTCATTACTGCCATCATTCACTCCAGCTCGGCCATGACAGGGATCGCCATGGGCTTTTTGGCAGCCGGTCAGATGGATATCCAGGCCGGAATCGCGATTATGCTGGGATCAAACATCGGCACCTGCATCACGGCTTATATGGCTGCCTTTGGGGCGGGAAAAGAAGCCCGCTTTACTTCCTATGCCCATATCTGGCTTAACTTGATTGGGGCAGCGTTATTTTACCCTTTAATTCCTGCCCTTGAAAAGCTTGTCTCTGCCCTGACCGAGGAAAAGGACTTAATGCTTGCCCATGCCAGTGTCATCTTCAATGTTGCTGTCTCATTGGCTGCACTTCCGTTTACAGATAAATTCACTGCATTGATCCTAAGATTTCATAACAAAAAATAAAAAGCTTATCCAGCCGGACGTAAACCAGTGGATAAGCTTTCTTTTAATAATCCGATTCTGCAGTCAAGCCGGACAGGATGGCCGGTCCGGCGCTGGCACCGATTCGATTAGCTCCGGCCTTCACCATTCTCAGCGCATCCTCTGTACTCCGGATACCACCGGAAGCTTTAACCCCGATATCAGGACCGACCGTCTTCCGCATGAGTTCAATATCCTCAATCACAGCCCCTCCGGTTGAAAATCCGGTGGACGTTTTGACGAAGCTGGCACCTGCTTTAACGGCGAGCTCGCATGCCCTTACCTTTTCTTCCTGGGTCAATAGGCTGGTCTCGATGATGACCTTGGTGAGCGCCTGTGCTCCCGCAGCATCCACTACCGCCTTAATATCACGTAAAACCAATTCATCATTTTTATCCCTAAGGGCGCCGATATTAATAACCATATCCACTTCCCCCGCGCCATTTTTAACAGCGTCTGCCGTCTCAAAGCTTTTTGTTTCAGGTGTGGCGGCCCCAAGAGGAAAACCGATTACCGTGCAAACCTTCACTTCGGAATCCTTTAGGATATCTGCACAGAGCGCCACCCACGCAGGGTTCACGCAGACAGAGAAAAATCCATAGTCCCTGGCTTCCTGGCACAATTTCCTGATTTCAGCCTCTGTCACCTGCGGCTTCAAGGCTGTATGATCAATCAGCTTAGCAATATCATGTTTCATGGAACGGCCCCCTTGATCGTTTAATAAGGCTGGCTGACCCGGCTTTTAGCCCAGATCAGGCTGGAGGACTGGACTTACTCCTGCTGATATGGTCCGGTGCATCAAGTCCTTTTGGACAGCCTTATTTCATTATACGACAGCTTTCTCAATCTCTTCCACTTCATCTGCTACGCGGAGAAATTCTCCTTCATTATAAGGGTAACCTGCCTGTGTTATTTTTACTCTGACCAATTTTCCGATCATGTCTTCGTTCGCAGGAATTACGACCTTCAGATAATTATCGGTATAGCCCACATACAGGCTGCCGTTTTCTTCTTCATTGAATTTCTCTTCCGGTATGATTTCGAGAACTTCGCCTTCAAATTGGGAAGCATATTCTTTGGCAAGCTGGTCTGAAAGAGCAATCAAACGATGGACACGTTCATTTTTCACTTCTTCATCAATCTGTCCATCCATCCGCGCAGCCGGCGTTCCTGTCCGTTTGGAATAAGGAAATACATGGAGCTCGGAGAACCTGTGTGCTTTGATAAAATCATAGGTTTCCATAAATTCTTCTTCTGTCTCACCAGGAAAACCGACAATAACATCCGAAGTCAAAGCAAGGCCGGGCAGTGCTTCCCGGAGCCTGGCAAGGCGTTCAGCAAATGCTTCCATTGTATATTTCCGCCGCATTCTCTTCAATACGGAATTAGATCCGGATTGAAGAGGCACATGAAGATGCCTTACTACCTTTTTCGATTCTTTAAGAACTTCAATGACTTCATCTGAAATCTGGCTGGCCTCTATAGAGGAAATCCGGATTCTTTTTAACCCTTTAACTTCCTCAAGATCCTTAAGGAGCATGGCAAGATTATAGTCTTTTAAATCCTCCCCATAACCTCCCGTATGAATGCCGGTAAGTACTATTTCCTTATAGCCGGCGTTTACCAGCTGCTCTGCCTGCCTGATGACTTCCTCGGGATTCCTGGACCTCATTAAGCCGCGTGCCCACGGGATGATGCAGAAGGTACAGAAATTATTGCAGCCTTCTTGTATCTTTAGGGATGCACGGGTCCGGTCTGTAAATGCCGGAACATCCAATTCCTCATACACCCTCGATTTCATGATGTTGCCTACACCATTAATAGGCTGACGCTCTTCTTTGAATTGTTCAATATAATCTAGCATCTTAACCCTGTCTTGTGTTCCAACTACGATATCAACACCAGGAATGGCCATTATTTCTGCGGGTGAAGTCTGGGCATAACAGCCTGTTACGCAGATAACTGCATCCGGATTCTTCCTTATGGCCCTCCTGATCACCTGGCGGCTCTTTTTATCTCCTGTATTGGTTACGGTACAAGTATTGACCACATAGACATCTGCTGTTGATTCATATTCCACCCGGTCATAGCCGGCACCTTTAAATAACTGCCAGATAGCCTCGGTTTCATAGTGGTTAACCTTACACCCTAAGGTATGAAACGCTACTGTTGCCAAATGAATCACCTCATTAATTCTGTATGATAGGAAATGGCGGAAAGGGCATAAAGCGGGGCTGTTTCAGTCCTTAGTATCCTCGGCCCCAGGCCGCATGCCAAAAATCCGGCTTCCTTCAGCTTCATTATTTCTTCAGGCGTAAAGCCGCCCTCCGGCCCAAAAACCATAAAAATGGAGTCATGGTCATTCAGCCGGTTTAAAACCTGTGATAGTACGGTAGATTCACCCTGCTTAGCTTCTTCTTCATAAGCTATCAGCTTGTGCGGGTAGGTTTCAGACACCTTCAATAATTCACTGAACCTGATCGGGCTGTGAACCTCAGGCATTGCTGCCCTGTGGGATTGTTCTGCCGCTTCTTTTGCTATCTTCTGAAGCCTTTCCTGCTTCTTAGCCGCTTTTTTGTCATCCCACTTGACAACGGAGCGGGCTGCAACAAAAGGGACAAATTCAGCTGCTCCAAGCTCGGTCCCTTTTTGCACGATATAATCCAATTTATCCCCTTTGGGCAGGCCGCTGGCAATTGCCACTTTCACAGGCATTTCCTTGCTTTCATCCTTCCATTCTATAATGGAGCCTGCAATGCTTTCATTAGCAATTTCTGTAATTTCCACCAGGGCAGTTTTATCCCTGCCGGCCACACATAAAATTTTATCGCCAGGCTTTCCACGGAGTACATTCGCCAGATGATGAAAATCATCGCCTGATATGAATACACTACCGTCCTTTATATTTTCCTCAGAGATAAAGTAACGCTGCATCTGCAACCCTTCCTTCGCAATTAATGCGTCCTGCTGAATCTCAATAAAAAGAAAGCAGAGGAAGGCCCTCCACTTCCCCTTATTTATTTCTTTGCAATGATGGCAACCCAATCATCCATCTGTATCGTTTCTTCTATTTCAAAGCCGCATGAAAGGAGTTCTTCCTTCACTTCGTCTTTTTTCTGCCTGATAATACCTGAGGCTATAAAATAACCGCCAGGCTTCACTACCTCAATAACATCCCTGGCAAAGCGGATGATTACCTCAGCCAAAATATTGGCCACCACCACGTCTGCCTGTTCTGAAATGCCATCCACCAGGTTATTCTGCGAAACATTCACGACGTGCTGGACTTTGTTCAGCTTCACATTCAGCTTTGCAGCCTGTACAGCTACATCATCCAGATCCAATGCTTCAACGCGGCGTGCGCCAAGCAGAGCGGCAGCAATACTTAGGACACCTGAGCCCGTTCCAACATCGACAACCATATCATCTTCCTGCACTGTTCTCTCGAGGGACTGAATACACATGACTGTAGTCGGGTGGGTGCCTGTTCCAAATGCCATCCCTGGATCGAGTTCTATGATCAGCTCATCAGTATTCACAGGTGAATACTCTTCCCAAGTAGGCACAATGGTAAATCGGTCTGAAATTTTCACTGGATTATAATATTTCTTCCAGGCCGTTGCCCACTCTTCTTCATTTA
The DNA here is from genome assembly GCF_046237625.1 of Paraperibacillus esterisolvens. Taxonomy (GTDB): domain Bacteria; phylum Bacillota; class Bacilli; order Bacillales; family DSM-1321; genus Paraperibacillus; species Paraperibacillus esterisolvens. Next base: position 2,973,029 of record NZ_CP143545.1, read on the forward strand.
CTTCGCTGATGGTAATCTGGTTCCTGCCCAGGTCAATATCATAAAGCAGGAGGCTGTTGATGGCTTCCTTTATTTCTTCAACCGCCTCGCCAAGAAAGCTGTTAACCGGCAGATAGGCTTTTACGATGACACCTTCTTCAGGATAATCATTTTTATTGAGCTGGTAGATTTCACCGAATCTGTCTTCTCGCTCTTTATATAACTCGGAAGGATCTTCTATAACGACGCCGCTCGCACCTGCTTCATGCAGGACGTTAGAGACAGGCTCCACTGCTTCGTTTGTTGTATGGATTGAGATTTCCGACCATTTCATTTTTCTACCAGCTCCTAAATAAATTAATCTCCCTTGATGGCCCGTTTCACTTTTGCAAAAAAGCCCTCTTCTTGCTCATCAGGCGTATTCTGCCCGCTTAATTCCGCAAATTCCCTAAGCAGCTGTTTCTGCCTGTCGGTCAGTTTGGTCGGTGTCACAACGCGTATCGTAATATGCTGGTCTCCCTGCCCATAACCCCTGACATTTGGCACACCCTTGCCCTTTAATCGGAATGTCTTTCCGTTCTGTGTTCCTGCCGGTATCTTCAAGCTGACTCTGCCATGCAGGGTTGGAACAAGAATTTCATCCCCAAGTGATGCCTGGACCACAGTGACCGGCATTTCACACAGGATATCGTCTCCCCTGCGTTTAAAGAATTCGTGTCCCCTGACCTGGAATACTACGTATAAATCTCCTGGAGGTCCTCCATTCACACCCGGTTCACCCTGGCCGGAAACACGGAGCTGCTGTCCGTCATCTATACCAGCAGGGATGTTGACATGAATTTTCTTGCGCTTGGTGACTGTTCCCTCTCCGCCGCAAGTCGAGCATTTGTGAGGAATGATCTTCCCGGTTCCCTGACAATGGTTACACACACGCCGGTTGACTATCTTGCCGAATGGCGTATTCTGTTCTACATTCAGCTGGCCAGATCCATGACAGTGCGAGCAGGTTTCTGGCTTGGTTCCCGGTTTAGCTCCAGTCCCAAAGCATGTTTCACACTCTTCGTCCCGCGGAATTTCAATGTCCGTTTCCTTGCCAAAAACGGCCTCTTCAAATTGAAGGGTCATGGTGTACTGCAGATCACTGCCCTGGCGCGGAGCGTTAGGATCCCTTCTGCGGCCCCCGCCGCCAAAAAAGGTACTGAATATATCTTCAAAACCGCCAAAGCCGCCAAAGTCAGCACCGCCAAAGCCGCCGCCCATGTTAGGGTCGGTGTGGCCGAACTGATCGTAATGCGCCTTTTTCTGGTCATCGCTTAATACTTCATAAGCTTCCTTGATTTCCTTAAACTTATCAGCAGCATCCGCTTCCTTATTTATATCAGGATGATACTTTTTGGAAAGCTTGCGATAGGCTTTTTTCACTTCATCCTTTGAAGCACCCTTGCCCACTCCCAGGACTTCATAATGATCTCGTTTGCTCATTTATTTACTCACTCCAGATTCTTCACATAAAGATTATTTTATCATTCGGACTAACAGCAATGCAATAAGGAATAATGGCGGCCTCTGCATAAGTAACTTAAGGAATGGAATCACCGCGCCGCGGGCGGGCGATTGTCCCTCTCCCATCTGGCACGCTGCACGCCAGGTCTCTGCCGGGAAAACCGCAGGCACCGGTTCAGGCTTTTCTTGATGTCCAGCCTTCTCCTGTGACCTTCGAGTCATAAGCCGTCCGATCTGTGGAAAGGAAACCCTCTTTCCACCGCCCGGCCGTCTTATGCTTGTCAGGTCTCTGCCGGGAAAACCGCCGGCATCGGTTCAGGCTTTTCTTGATGTCCAGCCTTCTCCTGTGACCTTCGAGTCATAAGCCGTCCGATCTGTGGAAAGGAAACCCTCTTTCCACCGCCCGGCCGTCTTATGCTTGTCAGGTCGCTGCCGGGAAAACCGCCGGCACCGGTTCAGGCTTTTCTTGATGTCTAGCCTTCTCCTGAGACCTTCGAGTCATAAGCCGTCCGATCTGTGGAAAGGAAACCCTCTTTCCACCGCCCGGCCGTCTTATGCTTGTCAGGTCGCTGCCGGGAAAACCGCCGGCACCGGTTCAGGCTTTTCTATTAAAAAAAGCCAAAGTCAAGATATCCTGACTTTGACTTTTTTCGATTGAATCTATTACTTGTCGTCTTTAACTTCTGTGTATTCGGCATCGACGATGTTGTCATCGTCATTTGAGCCGGCGCCTGGACCTGCCTGGCCTTCAGCCTGCTGTGCTTTGGCTGCTTCTTCATATAGCTTCACAGTAAGATTTTGAACGATTTCCTGAAGTGCATCCTTTTTCTCGCGGATTTCATTCAGGTCATTCTTTTCAATCGCTGCTTTAAGAGCTTCTTTTGCTTCCTCTGCCTTTGCAGTTTCCGCTTCATCCACTTTGCCTTCCAGATCTTTCATTGTTTTTTCAGTCTGGAATACGAGCTGGTCTGCTTCATTGCGAAGCTCCACTTCTTCTTTGCGCTGCTTGTCGGCATCTGCGTTTTCTTCTGCTTCGCGGACCATGCGCTGAATTTCATCTTCTGAAAGTCCTGAAGAAGATTTAATGGTGATGGTCTGTTCTTTGTTTGTACCAAGATCTTTGGCTCGTACGCTTACAATACCATTTTTATCGATATCAAAGGATACTTCGATCTGAGGTACTCCGCGCGGTGCCGGCGGAATGTCGCTCAATTGGAAACGTCCAAGCGTCTTGTTGTCGGCAGCCATTGGGCGTTCACCCTGAAGCACATGGATATCAACGGCTGTCTGGCTGTCAGCGGCAGTTGAAAATACCTGTGATTTGCTTGTAGGGATAGTTGTATTTCTGTCGATCAGTTTAGTGAAAACTCCACCCATTGTTTCAATGCCAAGTGATAGAGGCGTTACATCCAGAAGGACAACATCCTTAACATCTCCTGTAAGTACTCCGCCCTGGATAGCAGCACCCATCGCCACTACTTCATCCGGATTTACACCTTTGCTCGGCTCTTTTCCAACAGCCTTGCGGATTGCTTCCTGGACAGCAGGGATACGGGTAGAACCGCCTACGAGGATAACTTTATCTATTTCAGCAGGAGTCAAGCCGGCATCTTTCATAGCCTGGCGGGTTGGACCCATAGTACGCTCTACAAGGCTTGAAGAGATTTCATCAAACTTGGCGCGTGAAAGAGTAACCTCAAGGTGAAGAGGACCTGCATCGCCAGCCGTGATGAATGGCAGTGAAATCTGTGTGGAAGTCACACCTGAAAGATCTTTCTTAGCCTTTTCAGCAGCATCTTTCAAACGCTGAAGGGCCATTTTATCCTTGGAAAGATCAATTCCATTTTCTTTTCTGAACTGCTCTACTAAATAATCGATGATTACCTGGTCAAAGTCATCTCCGCCAAGCTTGTTATCACCGGCAGTTGCTTTAACTTCAAACACGCCGTCCCCAAGTTCAAGGATGGATACATCAAAAGTACCGCCGCCCAGGTCAAATACAAGGATGGTCTGGTCTTCGTCCATTTTATCAAGGCCGTATGCAAGAGCTGCGGCAGTAGGCTCATTGATGATACGTTCCACTTCAAGGCCCGCAATCTGTCCTGCATCTTTAGTTGCCTGTCTTTCGGCATCATTGAAGTAAGCCGGAACAGTGATAACCGCTTTTGTCACTTTCTCGCCAAGGTATTCTTCCGCATAGCCCTTCAGGTATTGAAGGATGATAGCAGAAACTTCCTGCGGGGAATATTCCTTGCCTTCAATCGTTTCCTTATGGGAAGTACCCATGTGGCGCTTGATTGAAATGATGGTATTCGGGTTGGTGATAGACTGGCGTTTAGCTACTTCCCCAACCTGGCGCTCCCCATTCTTGAATGCTACAACGGATGGAGTGGTGCGGTTGCCCTCCGGATTTGGTATTACCTTTGGTTCTCCGCCTTCTAACACGGAAACACATGAGTTTGTGGTTCCTAAGTCAATTCCGATAATTTTGCTCATGTTTGATGGCCTCCCTGAATTTTTATGTAACCATTTACTGGTTTACTTTCACCATTGAAGGGCGAATGACACGGTCTTTCAACATATACCCTTTTTGGAATTCATCTACAACAATGTTGGATTCGAATTCTGCATCTTCAACCTGCATGACCGCCTGGTGGAGATGCGGGTCAAACGGCTTGCCTGCTGCTTCGATTGGCTCAACGCCTTCTTTCTTGAGTGCGTCAAGGATGCCATTGTAAATCATCTGCATGCCTTGAAGGAGAGTTTTTGTCTGCTCGCTCTCCGCTTCAATGCTCATTGCACGCTCAAGATTGTCAAGTGCAGGAAGCAGATCAGTGACCAGGCTTTGTGCCCTGTACTTGCTGGCTGCTTCCTGGTCAAGCCTTGCACGCCGTCTGGAATTGTCAAAATCAGCCTGCAGGCGCAGATAACGGTTATCCAGTTCTTCTATTTTAGCTTCCAGCTCTGCTATTTGCTTATCGGCAGCCCCTGTGTCGTTGCCGGTTTCACCAGCTTCTTCCGGTGCAGCCGCCTCATCAAATATCACTTCAGCCTGCTCTGCTGTTTCATTGGAAGCGTCAGTTTCGGATGGGTTTGCATTTTTTCGTTCTTCTGTCATGAATTTCACCTCCCTAAAAGTGTAACATATGCTGCGGTTTATACAATCAAAGAGACATCCGCGCACTGCCTCTTAGGCATGCGGCAGCGGGCGGCCCTCAGGAGCCGCGGTCAATTGTTCTGATACAGCCTGGTCAGCAATGATGATAAATCATGTGAAAATAGATCAAGCAGGCTGATCACTCTTGCATATTCCATTCTCGTTGGCCCCAGGATGGCGATGGTACCGACCTTTTCGTGGCCAATCGAGTATGATGCCGTGATCAGGCTGCAATTTTCCATGGCGCTGACCTCGTTTTCCCTTCCGATCTTAACATGAATGCCGGCAGGTGATCTTCCGATAAGGTCATACATGCCCTTTTCATGGTCAATCATGGAAAGGAGTGCTGTTATTTTATTGATATCATGGAACTCCGGCTGCTGAAGCATATTGGTCTTCCCGCCAAAAAACAGCTTTTCATGTCCCGGCAGATCGAGCGACTGCACCATGAGCTGGATGACCTCGTCATAGCTTTTGATATGCCTGCTGAGCAGAACAGCAACTTCCCGGTATATTTTATCCTTAAGGTCGACAAGGGAAACCCCAATCAGCCGTTCATTGAGGATATTGACCATTTTTTCTATATCCATCACCTCAAGGCCTGGCGGTATGGAAATCATTTTATTTTCCACATGGCCGGTATCCGTCACAATGATGGCGATAGCCGTTTCATTATTTAACGGGACAATCTGAAGGCGCCGGAGTTTGTTTTCCGAGACCCCCGGTCCCAGTACAATTGTAGTATAGCTGGTCAGGTCAGACAGGATTTTTGCTGACTTTTGAACAATCTTTTCAAGTTCGTAAATCTTCTCGGCAAAAACCGATTTCAACACCTGTATATCATTAATTTTAAGTTTATGCGGTGACAAAAGATGGTCTACATAATACCTGTATCCTTTTTCGGAAGGCACCCTTCCAGAAGACGTGTGAGTCTTTTCAAGAAAACCCAGCTCCTCAAGGTCCGCCATCTCATTGCGGATAGTCGCTGAGCTGAAAGTGATTTCTTCTTTTTTGGATAAACTTCGGGAACCTACTGGCTGTGCGGAGCGGATAAAATCATCTATGATAACTTGCAGGATTAACAATTGGCGTTCTGTTAACATTCATGATCACCCCTGTTAGCACTCTGTCTTATCGAGTGCTAATTCTACATAATAAATTATCAAAACAACTAAATCATGTCAACGTTTTAAGTTCTCCTACTTAAGAAAAGATTGAAAAACTTCATTGCCCAGGAATTTCCCCTGCTGTGTGAGCCGGATCCTGCCATTTTCAGAAACAAGCCTGCCCAGTTTCTTTTCCTTTTCGATCTCTTCCCCAAAGACATCCATCATTGGCTTTCTGAACTTTTCATAAAAACCTTCAATCGATACTCCCTGGGTTTTACGCAGCCCCAAAAACATTTCTTCCTCCATCTGTTCTCTAACGGTGACTGGATTTTCTTCAATGACAGGGAGCCTGTTTTCCTTAAGGGGAGCAAAGTATTTTTTCAAAGGACCAAAATTCGCTCTCCTGGTTTTGGATAGATAACTGTGCGCGCCGGCACCAAAACCATAATAAGCCTCATTATTCCAGTATGTCAGATTATGCCTGCTTTCATAGCCGGGCTTTGCAAAATTGCTGATTTCATACTGCCTGTACCCGTGTTTTTCCATTTCCTCCATGAGGACTTCAAACATGGCTGCCTCCGATTCCTGCGGCGGGAGGGACAGTCTGCCCTTTTGCATCAGGTTATAGAAGACAGTTTTAGGCTCAATGATCAGGGAATACCCAGAGAAATGAGGCAGGTCAAGAGTCATGGCCGTCCTTAAAGTTTCCTGGAAATCCTCAAGAGTCTGTCCCGGCAGGGCGTAAATCAAGTCGATGCTGATGTTTTCAAAGCCGGCGGTCCTGGCTTTTTCGATCGTTGAAAACACATCCTTGGCACAGTGGGTTCTACCTATTTTCTTCAGCAACTCGTCATTGAAGCTCTGAACTCCGAAGCTCAGCCTGTTCACTCCATTTTCCTTTAATACTGCAAGCTTTTCTTCTGATAAATCGCCGGGATTTGCTTCGAAGGTGTATTCTACTTCAGACGGCTCAAAGGGAAGAGTACTGCTGACAGCCCCGCACAGCTCGGCAAGCTGTCCCGCATTCAGGGAAGTAGGGGTGCCGCCGCCAACGAAAATGGTGTTGAGTCTATCTGTAGGGAATTCCCTCAGTGTCAGCTCCATCTCCTTTTTAAGCAAACTCAAATATTCGCCAACCGGCTGATTTTTCAGGAAGACCTTATTAAAATCACAGTAATGGCAGATATGTTCGCAAAAAGGGATGTGTATATAAGCGGAAGATATCATGTGTCTTTCACATCCTGTTTTATTGATAGTAAAAAAGAGGCTAGCTGGACTCGGCCCACTAACCTCTTGCTGTTTATTTCTTTGTGCTGCCGCTGTCATCCATTTTCAGCACGGCCATGAAAGCCTCCTGCGGAACCTCGACAGAACCGACGGATTTCATCCGCTTTTTACCTTCTTTCTGTTTCTCAAGAAGTTTTCGTTTACGGGAAATGTCTCCGCCGTAGCATTTAGCCAGTACATTTTTCCGCATTGCGCTGATGGTGGACCGGGCAACGATTTTCTGCCCGATGGCAGCCTGAATCGGTACCTCAAACTGCTGTCTAGGAATCAATGTCTTCAATTTATCGACGATCACTTTGCCGCGTTCGTAGGCGAAGTCCCTGTGAACGATAAAGCTGAGTGCATCCACGTTCTCCCCGTTCAGTAGAATATCCATTTTGACAAGCCTTGATTCCTTATAGCCGATCAGCTCATAGTCGAAGGATGCATATCCTTTCGTGCTTGACTTCAGCTGGTCGAAGAAATCATAAACGATTTCTGACAATGGAATTTCATAGACGATGCTTACACGGTTCTCATCAAGATATTCCATGTTCATGAAGTCGCCGCGCTTATTCTGGCAAAGCTCCATTATTGCACCGACATAATCCTTAGGGGCCATCATGCTTGCCTTGACATAAGGCTCTTCAACCCGCTGAATCTTCTGTGGATCAGGCATCGCTGATGGATTGTCGACATTCAGCTCGGCGCCGTCTGTCATGACTACATGATAGATTACACTTGGTGCCGTGGTGATCAGGTCTATCTTGAATTCACGCTCGATACGCTCCTGAATGATCTCCATATGGAGAAGTCCAAGGAAACCACAGCGGAAACCGAAGCCAAGGGCCTGGGATGTTTCTGCCTCAAATTGCAGGGCAGAATCATTCAATTCCAGCTTTTCAAGCGCATCCCGAAGGTCATTGAATCTCGCCGAGTCGATCGGATAGAGACCGCAATATACCATCGGATTGAGCTTCCTGTATCCAGGCAGCGGCTCTGCAGCACCATTCTTGGCGGATGTAATGGTATCCCCGACCCTTGTATCGCCTACGTTCTTGATGGATGCAGCAAGATAGCCGACATCTCCGACTGTAAGCTCCTGCCGCGGGGTGGCTTTTGGAGTGGAAACTCCTATTTCGTTCACTTCGAATTCCTTGCCAGTGGCCATCATCCTGATTTTATCTCCAACCTTGACGGATCCCTCAACAATACGGATATACGTTACCACTCCGCGATAAGGGTCATACATGGAATCAAAGATAAGAGCTTTAAGCGGTGCATCCGGGTCCCCTTCAGGTGCCGGCACTTTTTCAACGATCTGTTCCAGGATTTCTTCAATCCCGATGCCAGCCTTGGCAGAGGCAAGGACTGCTTCAGAGGCATCAAGCCCGATAACATCCTCTATCTCACCGCGGACTCTCTCCGGATCAGCACTTGGCAGATCGATTTTATTGATGACAGGCACAATCTCCAGGTCATTATCAAGTGCCAGGTATACATTTGCAAGAGTCTGCGCTTCAATCCCCTGGGCCGCATCGACCACCAGGATGGCTCCCTCACAGGCTGCAAGGCTCCTTGATACCTCGTATGTGAAATCCACATGCCCCGGGGTGTCAATCAGGTGGAAGGTATAAACCTCCCCATCCCTGGCTTTATACTCAAGCTGCACGGCATTAAGTTTAATGGTAATACCACGCTCACGTTCAAGGTCCATGGAATCCAGGAGCTGATCCTTCATCTCACGGGAAGTGAGGGCATTCGTCTTTTCAAGAATGCGGTCAGCAAGCGTAGATTTTCCATGGTCAATATGAGCAATGATAGAAAAGTTCCGAATCTTTGATTGTCTATTTAGTTTCTCTTCTCTGTTCATCATTTCACTCCTGTTAACGGCAGAAATACACTATTTTTGATTATATCAGCCCAAATTGCAATAGTAAAGCAGGTGTGCGGGGAAGCGGAGAAAGTTCCGGCTTTTCATGGAAAAAGGCCCGCCCCGGAATAAGGGGAGCCGGCCTTCTATTTTTGATTTTATGACTTCTAGTCTGAAGTTCCAAAGAGTTTATCAAAGCCGTTTGAAACTCCCTCTGAGATTTTCCTTCCAGTCTGTGAAAAGAAATTATAGGCCTTCATCTCTTCAAGCTTTTGTTTCTTTTCTGCAAGGTCTTCGCCGGTTACGGTTTCACCTAAGATGGAAGCCTGCTTTCCGCCGTTGTTTTCATGTATGGAAAAAGCACTGTCCAGGGAAGGGTCGTCAAATCCCTTCATTTTTTTCATGGATGTATTGGCATGCTGCATGCCGAGCAGGACCCCGAAAAAAAGTACCAGTATCAGCATCAGCACCTTGAAAGAAAACCGGACCACAGTCTGCACCTCCCGGGTTTATTGCGCTTTCGGCTTTTGGGGTTCTCCATTGACTTCCTCCGCATTCCAGAATACTTCGCTGAATGCATCCGCAAATGCATCCATGGAGGAATACAATTCATCGAATGTGTTGTCTACCCCGCCCGCTTCCACGAGAAGAGCATTGGCCGAAAGATCCTGATTATATTTTCCATTATTGCCATGGCCTTGTTTTTTGAATACACCCCTGCTCAAGCCTGGATACTTTTTTTGAAGAAGCTTGTGAATTTTCTCTGCCAGCACATAATTTTTTTGATAATTTGCATTATCTCCTCCAACCACAAAAGCAAGCTTAGCATATGCCTTACCTTTAATAGACACAGTGGTCAGTTTTTTACGGCTGGCATCACGGTGGATATCAATGAGGTAATCGATGTCCTTATTCGAGGCCATTGCCTCCTGCACAAGCGGTCTCGATTCCTCATATGCCTGCCAGAACTGCTTATTCTTTTTATCAAGGATGCCCATTACGTCAGCAGTGGTCACAGATGTGCCGATCCCTTTTTTTTCAAGGGAGGTCTGCAGCTTCAGCGATAGCCTGGTGACATTGACTTTGGAACTGTAGGCAAGATCGGGGTTGGTCACTCCCGTGAGATAGGGCAGGTAAGATTCCCTTGTATGGGTGTTATAGATATGAACCACCTTTTTCCCGCCTGTTGTGAGTGCGGGTGCGGTGCTCTCTTCCTTCACCGGCTCTTCTTTGATCTGCTCTACATTTTTTACAGGAGCTTCCTTGCCTCCAGTATTGGGAGGAGCAGATTCATAGGGCATATTTGTATAATTCGTGCCTTCACCCGCCAGAAGGATTTCATTGTCATACGCAAAGAACCCCGGCAGTTCCCGTCCGAGCAGGCTTCTCGGATCATCGAAGGATATGTTGGTGAACATTCTGAACATCGGCCCGGCAATGGCGGTTTCTCTCCTGTCATCCTCCATGGCTTTAGCAAAATAGTGATTCTCCCTGCTCATCAGCAGGAATAGGAGCTCTCCAGGGAAATGGTTTGCTGCAGAATGGACAGATTCAGAAGAAAGCCTGTATTCAGGTTTGATAGAGGTCAGCAATCCACTGATCGAAAAAAGAAAAACAAGAAGCATCAAGATAAAAAGGACTGATTTTATCACAGTGCCAAGCTGAATGACAGCAATGGTTCCTGCATAAATTTTCCGTTTCATGGCTACACCCTTTCCAAGCCTTGTCTACTAAAAGGTATGACATTGCTAGAAAAAGTAGAACTCCGCCTTATCTCGTATAATAGCCAGTATTTCCCTGGTTCACTGCCTGATGAAGCGCCGCATTCAAACCATTTGCTATCAGGTTGGCCATATCTTTTATAAACACATCCACTTCCTTCGGTGTTACCATCAGATTATGGCCGATAGGGGCAAGGACTTCATAAATCAGCTTTCTTTTTTCCTCTTCCGGAAGAGTACCGATGATGCCGAGGAAGGTTTTCCTCTCCTCTTCACCCGGCAGGTCTTCTTCTGTCAGCTTAGGAGTATCGCCCATAGAAAAGCCTGCAGGGACAAGCGAACGGGATGGGCTTCCCCCTTCACGCATTTCCCGGCCGAAATGCTTCAGGATATAATCGATTGTATCACTCGTGATGGAGACTGCATCCACCACTGTAGGTACTCCTATCGCAATAACCGGGATTCCCAGAGTCTCCTGGCTCAATTCCTTTCTTTTATTTCCGACCCCCGAGCCTGGATGGATGCCTGTATCCGATATCTGAATAGTAGAATTGACTCTTTCCACCGATCGTGCAGCAAGCGCATCGATGGCAATGATGAAGTCAGGATTAATCTTTTTGATCACTCCATCGATAATATCGCTTGTCTCTATTCCCGTCAGGCCCATCACACCTGGGGAGATGGCACTCACAGGCCGGTATCCATCCTCGACCTGTCCCGGCTGTAGTTCAAAAAGATGCCGGGTCACCAGCAGGTTTTCCACGACAGAAGGTCCCAGTGCATCAGGTGTCACATTCCAATTCCCAAGTCCCACCACGAGACAGCTCGCTTCTTCGGGAATTTTCATTTGTTTCATATAATGTCCGAATTCATGGGCGAAAATGGAGCTTACCTTTTGCTGCAGGTCTGTATCCTGCTCCCTGATCCCCTGAACTTCCAAAGTCAGATAGCTTCCCTGCTTTTTGCCGACCGTCTTTTCGCCGGCCTCTGTCACCTGAACGAGGGAAATCTCAATCCCATCCACCTTCCGCTCCTTGATGATCACTCCCTCAAGCTGGGAAATATCCTTTTCATCGTTAACCAGCCTTTCAGTAAGGGCCATTTCCCTTGCCTCTACCGCAAGATCCGTCCTTACGTTATATTTACTAAGATCTAAGTTTTTTTCCATAGCTGCCTCCAGACATTTTTTGACTACAAGTATTTTTTCCGGATTTCTGTCTCTCATTCTCTATTTTTGCGTATGCGGCTTCAGTTTATGAAAATAATTTATTTCTGCAATAATCGCTTTAAAGAGTATTGCATTATAAAAATAAGTTTGATAAAATATCTTTTGTTGCATATTGTTATGTATTTGATAAATCGAGCTCATAGATATCTCGGTTTTAGTAGGAGGTGAACGGAATGCCAAACATTAAATCTGCTATTAAACGTGTAAGAACTAGCGAAGCAAGCAAGGCGCAAAACATCACAGTTAAGTCTGCAACACGTACTGCTGTGAAAAACGCTGAAACTTCAATTTCAGCCAACGATGCTAATGCTAAAGAAACACTAATTACAGCTGTTAAAAAGTTAGACAAAGCTGCATCTAAAGGACTTATCCATAAAAATGCGGCAGCCCGTAAAAAATCTCGTCTGACAAAGAGACTAAACTCTTTAAACGCGTAAAACAAACGATCCTTATGGGTCGTTTTTTTTATGCCTCCATTCCTCCCAGGCCTGCAGTATTTCCTCACTTATACACTTTTAACTTAAAGAAAATAAACATGAGTTTTCTACTTCATCCCATGCATGGAAAGGAACCAAGATAAGAGCAGGGACTAACACCATAAGGCGGTGGAGCGGAGTAAGCCGCAACAAAAGTTCCAGCAAGCTAAATGATGTTTATACCAAGCTGCAGGATGTCTTATAATACTTGGATCTCTTCCCTTCTCCACAAATAAAGCCGGCTTATCAGGCCAGCTTTAAAAGGATAATTTCAATCGCCAGACGCTTATCAGCCTGACCGGTTTTTATTTGGTAATCAGCCTCGGCAAGTTGATAAATCAAATTCATCAGTTCCTGGTCGCTGAATTTGGCGGCCTTCTCTTGAGCAAGCTTTACCCTGTATGGATGTACCTTGATCACCGCAGCTATTTTCTGCTGTCCATAACCGGCTCTTGAAAGCTCCTTTACCTGATACAGCAGCCGGATCTGCCCTGCCATTACAGCAAGAATCTTGATCGGCTCCTCATTCTGTCTCAGCAATTCATAATAAATCCGCAGTGCATCCTCCACTCTTCTCTGAAGGATCCGGTCCACCAGGGTGAAAATATTCTGTTCAAACGACTTGGCAGTGAGCATTTCAACCATATCTCTCGTAATAAGGTTTCCGCTTTCAGCATAGAGGGCAAGCTTTTCCACTTCATTGGACAAAAGCATCAGGTTCGTGCCTGCTATTTCAATCAAAAGGTCTGCAGCATGTTCTTCAAACCCGGCCCCTGTCTGCTGAGCCCGGTCCCTGACCCACACCTTCAACTCCTGTTCACTCAGTTTCTTCGCCTCTACAATTGCCGCCTTCCGTTTAAGCTCCTTGGTGATTTTCCTGCGCTCATCCAATTTTTCATATGGAGCAGAAATCACCACGATGCTGTACGGCACCGGATCGGCGAGATAGGCTTCGAGCTTCGCCACATTATGCTCTACCTTTGACTTATTCTTTTCCGCTGTCAGGAAAAAGGGGTTCTGCAGGATCACAAGCTTCCGTTCCCCCATGAAGGGCAGTGTTTCAATATCCTCAAGTGCAGCTTCGACCGGCGTTTCTTCCAGATCAAAAACAGACAGATTGAAGTCCAGTTCGTCTTCTTCCAAAACATGGCTGATCAATAATTGCTTTGTTTCATTAATAAGAAAAGCTTCTGTTCCATATAATAAGTATACTGGAGCAAACTGCCTGCGCTTTATATTTTTCCATACATCCAATACCATTTTTATCCGCCCCGATTATGTAAATAAATGAACATACTCTATATGGTATATTGGCTTTCCTGTTTTGACAAGCTTAAGGGGGAATCAGCCGGGGCCGATTCCCTTTTTATATGAACGCATGGACATAAGCGCCTAGGAAACCTTTGTTCATGCGGGATCTGGAAGCGGCCGCCACTTGGCAGTCCGGGATGCTCTATACTACTATCTTTGCCCCCGGCAATCTAAATATTTGTGACAACTCTTGTCAGTATAGGAAAAGGGACTTGTGGATTTTTTGTATAACATCGCTTATACTAATTATAGGAACAGGAGGGGTAGAAATGAACGAGTTTGAAAAGAATATTACAAGCAAGCGCAATGATGCTGTCGATTCTGGTGTCGGATTCGCTGTATCTTTCGGATTTTTTGCAATCATGTTTATCATTGCTACCGTTTTTAAATTTGTTGGTTAATCCTTGCCGCGCTTAAAAATGAGAACGTTTTACTACGTTTAGGGACTGCCCGCATTGGGGCAGTCTCTTTTCGTCTCTTCATTTCCCTGCTATTTTATGGCAGCATCACCGAAAAGGTGCCCTTCCCCCTAAAAAACTTATATGAAATGGCCCCATGGGTATCTGTACGGAGAATAACCATGTTTTCCCTGTTTAGTATATCCAGCACGTCCTGGTGCGGGTGCCCGTACCGGTTGTTTCGTCCTGAAGACAGAATGGTTATCTCAGCACCTAATTTCTTTATGAACGCCGGTGCAGAGGAATGCCTGCTTCCATGGTGGCCCGCCTTTAAAACATCAGCCCGCATGGAAGGATAACGCCTTAGCAATCCCTCTTCCCCGCTTTTTCCCAAGTCGCCGGTAAACAGCCATCTTTTCCCTCCAATCGCAGCATAAATCACGATGGAAGCTTCATTCGTGTTCCCCTCTTCCCCGCTTGCGCTGACAATCTGGAATTGGTCTCTGCCCTCCATCCATCCAGTTCCTTCAGTGACAGCACTTGCTTTTATGCGGGGGAAATCTCTCGACAGTTCCTCATAGCCTTCCACAGCACCGCCTGTAATCATGAGCTGTCCCACTTTTATCTCCTTAAGCACCGCTGCAGCACCTCCGATATGGTCCTGATCGGGATGTGTAAGAATCAGTTTATCAAGGCTTGTAATGCCTTCCGCTTTTAAAAAAGGGACTACAATGTCTTTTCCTGGATCAAAATCCCTGCCTTTTTCCATCCATTTCTCCTCACTGAAAGTCATTTGTCCGCCGGTATCAATCAAATACGTTCCCCTTCCCATCGGCAGCCGGATAAAGATAGAATCTCCCAGGCCGACATCCAGAAAAACTATTTCTCCATAAGGATTTACATACTCATTAAAATATTGGAAACCTAAAAGAAGAAATAATAGGACCAAAGCCCTTTTCACTTTTTGAACCTTCCTCTGTTCCCAATAATTGAACACCAGGAAGATCAGAAGACTGAGGATCGAAATTGCGATACAAGACGGCTTTCCAATAACGACAGCCGCCATAGGGAAGGCGGACGCTTTTTCCAGTACAATATTCACCCATTTTACGAGCTGGTCAAACAGGAAGATGAATCCCCCTGACAGCACCGGATGAATCAGGAATGCAGAAAAGGCTGCTATAGCCAGCGGAAGGGCCACAAATGAGAAAAGTGGGACGAATAAAAGATTCATCCATAAACCGGCTATGGAAACTTCATAAAAATGATGGAGCATAATAGGGAGGGAACTCAAAAGGCTGATGAGGCTGATGAGGAAAGATTCTTTCAGCACATGTTTACCATACGACAGAATAGAAACGGAGAGAAACAGTGCAGCCGTGACAGTAAAGGAGAGCTGAAAACCTGCATCAAAAAGGCTGTAGGGCTGAAGTGCAAGCATAGTAAGAAAAGCCAGGGACAGGGTCTGCAGTCCGGATAGATGAAATCCGAGTAATCCAGCCAGAAAAAAAATACCAGCCATCCCGCAGGCCCTTACTACAGGCGGGGACATCCCAGTCATGACTGCATATGCCGGGAGGAGAATCATCAGGATTATGCTCATTTGATTCCTTGTCAGACCCGCCCTTAATCCTCCAATGAACAGCGCACCGGTCAGCAGGGCGACGTGAAGGCCTGAAATAGAAAGCAGGTGGACAATGCCAAGCTTTCTGTAGAGATTTGTAATTTCTTCGTGGATTAAGCGGTCTTCCCCAAATAGAAGGGCAGCTGCAATTCCTGATCCTTCCCTGCTGAAATGCCGCTCCACTGACCGTATGCCTTCGTAGCGCGCCTGACTGAGCCTGTCGGTCAAACCTTGTCTTTTTGGGGCACAGGACTGAAATTCCTGGACTCTCAATATCCAGTGGATGCCCTGGTGACGCAAATACTTTTGGTAGTCAAAGGAATGGGGATTCCGGGAAGGATCGGGCTTTTCAAGCCGGCCGGACACCGTGCATTCCATGCCGATCGTATATGACTCCTCTAATCCTTTCTTCTCCAAAAGGGTCTGGAGCCGTTTTTTTACAAGTATTGTTTCGCCGCTCTTTGTGCGGGCAGCTGTTGTGAGAGAATTTCCATCAATGAAGGGTATTTCGGAGAAAATGAGGATGAATGTTTGGCCGGCAGGATCCAGGGTGCTCTTATTAAAGCTGTCATGAACCAAATTGTTCATGGTAAACAAAATAAAAATTCCGGTTTGAATGGCTGCTGTTTTCGGTGTTCTCTTCCAAAATAAAAAGGAAAGATAGGCGGCTCCGCAGCATGCCGCCTTCCAGCCTGCCAATGACCAGGCCCCGCCTGCTGCTGCGGCAGTCAGGGCTGATAAGATCAGATTCATGGTTATCCCTGCCCATCCAAGGATTCTCAGGCACCAAAGTGGGTAACCTCAATATCCTTCAAAAAATAACTGTTCCACTTATTCGGGTAGGCAAACCTATATACAATTCTTGCTATCCCTGATTGCGCGAGCGTTTTAGAGCACTTCTCACAGGATTCATGGGTTATGTATGCTGTTGCTCCTTTTAGATCATCACGCTTTGCATGAAGCACCGCATTCTCTTCTGCATGCACACATCTGATGCACCGCCCATTATCATCCTTCAGGCAGCCGGCTTCCTCACAATGCTCATGGCCATGGATAGAACCATTATAGCCGGTTGATACTATATGTTTATCTTTCACGATCACGCAGCCTACCTTAAGGCGCTGGCATGTAGAACGTGTAGAAACTACATCAGCAATATCTAAGAAATACTCATCCCAGCTCTTCCTCGTCATTCAGCCTGCCTCCAAGCATATTAAGATTCTTCTTAAATCAGTTTAACTCTTCCCTACACTTATTGCACCTTAATACTCTCTTTAAGCTTCTCAAACGTTTTCTCACCAATGCCGCTTATGTTTTTTAAGTCTTCCGGTTTCTTAAAACCACCTTCCCGCGTCCTGTATTCAATGATGGCGGCAGCCTTAGAAGGCCCGATACCGGTCAGCGTCATCAGCTCAGCTTCATCAGCCGTATTTATATTCACTTTTTCATCCCCTCCCGGAACAGATCCGCCTGCAGCACCTGGCATGGCAGCTGGTGCACTTCCAATTTCGGGAACAAAAATGACCATTTGATCAGATACTTCTTGTGCAAGGTTGACTTGATTCTGATCAGCTTTTTCCTTAAAGCCTCCAGCTTTTTCAATTAGATTGATTACTCTCTCTCCCGGCTGTGCCTCGTACACCCCAGGTTTGTTTACGGCGCCTTTGACATCGGCCAATATGATTTTCTTTTCTGCCGCTTCAGCTTTTTCTCCGCCTGACTCAGCCTGCTCTTTCACTCCCATGAGAAGGGGGGCAGGTTCGGCTGCCTGATCTGGTTTTAAATATATAAATAAAAGTAAGGCGAACAGCAGAAATCCACCGGCAATGATTACCGGCTTTTTATAAACCAGGAACTTTTCCAATTTGGATACCTCCATGATTGATGGCATAGAGCCGGTTTTATTAACATACCATTTTTATGACATGCAAAAGGCAGGAAGGTGGGGAAAAAATGAAAATAGGAGTTATCGGTACTGGGAATATGGGGACGATCTTAATTGAGTCACTTCTCGCGGCCGGCGCCTGTGCGCCAGAGGATTTTACCATCATGAACCGGACGAGGGCAAAGGCGGACTCGCTGCAGGAAAGATTCCCGGGAATTACCGTCGCAGAAAGCGAAGAAAGCACAGCCATGAGGGCCGAACTTCTTTTTGTCTGTGTCAAGCCCCTGGATATACACGAGGTGCTCTTAAGAATCAAACCACAGCTAGGGAGCGGGAAATGCCTGGTTTCGATTACGAGCCCCATTTCACCTGCTCAGCTGGAATCCGTTATGGATTGTTCCTGTGCACGACTAATCCCAAGCATTACCAACCGGGCACTTTCCGGGGTTTCTTTAGTCAGCTTTGGTGAACAATGCAAGACGGCTTGGAAGGAAACAATCCTTACCTTGGCCGGCCGGATCTCAAGGCCGATAGCCATCCCGAATGAAGTCACACGGGCTGCTTCTGACATTGTCAGCTGCGGGCCGGCATTTTTCAGCTATCTGGCTAGGAGATTCATTGAAGGGGCATGTTCGGCATCCACCATCGATAAAGAAACTGCGACCATCCTGACAGAGAATATGCTTATTGGTCTCGGCGACTTATTGAAGAAGGGATTTTACAGCCTGCCAGCACTGGAGGAAAAAGTGTGTGTAAAGGGAGGAATAACCGGAGAAGGCATAAATGTGATGGAAAAAGAGCTGGGGGATGTTTTTACTCACTTGTTTGAAGCTACCCACAATAAATTCAGCCATGAGCTTGAGAAGACCGAAGAGCAGTATAAGCTCCCCTATTTTTTATAATTCGCCGGCATTCTGAAGTTTCCTGCTGCAACATAAAAAAAGGCCGTCTGATTCATAATCAGCGGCCCTTCCTTATTTCTTCCTGGCAATAAATAAGATACGTTCCGCTCTCTCTGCCTCTTTATTTTCATCAAGGTCATAGATTGTTTCCAGCAGTTCGAATCCCAGTTTATCCAGCCAGTCTAAATAGGTTTTTTCAGGATAAGTCCTTTGATAATGATGCTCATCAAACCGGTCATATTGACCTGTTGCAGGATCCAGCACAAAAAAACTGAGCTCATGATCAACACTGTATGGTTCTGCTCCTTCAAAGCAGTTCCAGATATAAGCAATGTCTTCCTCGTCATGAGTGAAGGCAGCATTATAAAAGATATGCTCAAGCTTGTATATAGAATGTACATCAAACATAAAAATGCCATCCGGTTCCAGATGTGCATGGACGGAACGGAAAGCAGCCTTTACATCATCAGGCTCCTTCAGATAATTCAGCGAATCGCAGAAAACGAGAACCGCATGAAAACGTCCAAGCCCGTCAAGCTTGGACATATCCTGCTGGAAGAATGGGATATCCAGGTTTTTTACGGACGCCTTTCCATTGGCAACAGAGAGCATCTCATCTGATAAATCTACACCAGTCACCCCGTACCCTTCTTCTGCAAGCCTGATTGAAATTTCCCCTGTCCCGCAGGCCAGGTCTAGGACTTGTTGACCCTTTACATGATAGCGCTCCATCCTGTCCCTCAGGAGATCCACCCATTTTGAATATGGGACATCCTTCATCAGTTCATCATATAAATAGGCAAACTGCCCATAGCTCATTGTGAAAGCTCGCTCTCAATATCTTCCCGCGGTGCATCGCCCCAGAGGCGCTCAAGATTGTAATAGCCGCGTTCTTCCCGATGGAAAACATGGGCGATCACGTCTCCCATATCGACCAATATCCACTTCGCCTCATCGAAGCCTTCCATCCTTTTGACCGTATATCCGCCCTCTTCCGCTTTTTCACGAAGTTCCCTGGCAATCGCCTGGACTTGTTTATCTGAACCTCCGTGGCAGATCAGGAAATAGTCGGCCACAAGCGAGATACCCTTCATATTTAAGACGATAATGTCTTCTGCCCTTTTATCGTCAGCTGCTTTTACTGCGGTTATCAATAACTCACGTTCTGTCATAAGCAGAATCCTCCTTGTTCATGATTAAATAATTGTACGCTTCAAATGTTTCAGGAAATATTGGCTGATTTCTCTTCAGCAGAAACATGATGGTATTCCGCATAGCTTCAATAACAGCACTATCCAGGTCCCTCTCGGCCGTCTTCCTTACTTCATTTACTCCTGGAAAGTCCCTGCCCGGCTCGATATAATCCGCCAGGTAAATGATTTTATCAAGCAGGCTCATCCCAGCCCTTCCGGATGTGTGAAATTTAATAGCATCCAGGATTTCCGGATCCTGAATTCCCGCTTCTTCCATCACAAGATAAGCACCGACTGGCGCATGCCATAGTTCCGGATGATAAAGCAGCAGCTCTGGATCCATATTCTCATTGACCAGGATACTTTTCATTTCTTCTTTAGGGCGGAACTTGGCATAATCATGGAATATAGCAGCCAGTTCAGCTTTCATGGGATCTGCTCCGTATTGTGCCGCCAGCCGTACGGCTGTATCTGCCACTCCAAGGGTATGCTTATATCTTGCCGCCGTAATCTGATTTTCAACCAGCTGCAAAGCTGTTTTACGATCCATATAATCCATTCACCTCAATATATGAACGTACTTCCTCAGTAACCAGGTATTGGATCGGCCTGCCATCTTTGATCCGTTCTCTGATAATGGAAGACGAGAGCTCTATCTGCGGCATCTCTACCATTTTTACAGGGTAAGGGGTTTCAATACTATGATTGGGACGCCTCACTCCTGCAAATTGCACAAGTTTTACAAGTTCATCTATCTTATGCCACTTCGGCAGATACTCTATCATATCGGCACCGATGATGAAATAAAAAGCACTGTCTGGCTCAAGTTCTTTCAATTCTGCCATCGTATCATAGGTATAGGATAACCCTTCCCGGCTGAGTTCAATGCCTTCTGCCGATAAACCAGGATTTGTTTTAACCGCAAGCCTGACCATTTCAAGCCGGTCATCAGCCGCAGCCTGGCCATTTTTCTTTTTGTGGGGCGGCACTGAATTAGGCATCAGCCTGACTTCATCCAGTCCAAGAGCCTCGCGTACCTCGTTTGCCACGATTAGATGGCCGATATGCGGCGGATCGAAAGTTCCTCCGAGTATCCCTACTTTTTTCATGTCAGCGCGGCAGTTCAAGCTGCTTATTTTCCTTCGACTCTTTGTACAGGACTATCGTATTGCCGATAATCTGGACCAGCTCAGCACCGGTTCCATTGACAAATTCCTGTGCAGCGGTGTCCTTGTCTTCGTCACTGTTTTGAAGGATGCTGACTTTAATCAGCTCACGCGCCTCCAGTGCTTCACCAATCTGTTTCACCATATTTTCATTTACCCCGCCTTTACCCACCTGGAAAATCGGGTTTAGATGATGGGCTTTAGACCTTAAAAATCTTTTTTGTTTTCCTGTCAGCATTATATGCCTCCTAGCTTTTGTAATACAATATTCCTCATTGCTTCAGTATCGGGGTATATGCCAGTCCATATTTCAAAGGCAAGTGCTGCCTGATAAACAAACATATCGACTCCATTTTGGACGGCGGCCCCCTTGCTTCCGGCCTGTTTCAAGAATTCCGTCTCGAGCGGGTTATATATAATATCACTTACAAGAACGCCGCCCTTAAGTCCGCCTTCAAACCGAAGGGGTACCTCGTCTGTCAGCGGGCTCATTCCTGATGAAGTAGTCTGGATAATGATATCATAGTCCTGCAAGCGTGTTCCGGCTTCTTCAAGCGACAGGGCTCTAGACTTCCCATTCCCATAAGGACAGTCTTCAATAAGCGCCTCTGCCTTAGAAAGTGTCCTGTTGCAGATGTCAGCCTGCAGAACTCCATCCTTCATAAGGCTGAAAAATATGCCCCTGGCGGCCCCTCCGCTGCCAATCAATAGGATGTGCATGTCTGCAAGCGTCCCTCTGACTTTTTCTTTAAGTGCTCTGATATATCCAGGGCCGTCTGTATTATATCCAATCAGTCTGCCATTTTCGTTTTTAACTGTGTTAACCGCCCCGATTGTCCCTGCCAGACCATCCACTTCATCAAGATAGGGAATTATGGCTGTCTTGTGGGGAACGGTAACATTGAAACCGCCGATTCCGAGAGCCCTGGCACCGCGGACCGCATCCCCAAGATGGCCGGAAGTAACATGGAACAGCACATACTCAGACATAAGCCCGGCTCGCCTGAATGCATCGTTATGAATGTCCGGGGACATCGAATGCTTTATGGGATCTCCCATTACTCCGTACAGCTTTTTCATTTGCCCACCGCTTTATATTAGAGATTTTCGAAGGAGCACATTGACGCCCCTTGGTACATACGCCGTAACTTTTGCGCCCGGTTCATTGACCGTTACCCAGCCAAGGCCCGAAAAGACAATGTCGGTCTTAGCTTCCTTGATAGAAAGTTCATGCGGCACAAGCTCCGGCAGTTCTTCAGAACTGTCTTTCCTCGGAGGAACAAGCAGACCGCCGGCATGGTTTTTATAAAGCTCATCTGCTTTTTCAAGCTTTGTGCGGTGTATTTCAAGATCGTTGGACAGGTAGCAAGTAAACGACCTCCTGCCTCCGCTGATATAATCAAGCCTGGCCAGTCCGCCAAAGAAAAGGGTCTGCTCTTCATTGAGCTGATAGATCCTGGCCTTGATTTCTTTTTTGGGTGTAATGGCCTTAAGGTCTCTTTTATCGATATGATGCGCCATCTGATGGTGATTGATAATTCCCGGAGTGTCAATCAGGCTCCTGCCGTCATCCAATGGAATTTCTATCACATCAAGCGTCGTGCCGGGGAAATGAGAAGTGGTGATGATGTCACCCTCCCCTGTCACTTCTTTAATCATTCTATTAATGAAAGTAGACTTGCCTACATTTGTCGAACCGACCACATAAACATCTTTTCCCTGCCGGTAATGTTCAATCGCTGCGGCGGCTTCCTTCATATTTTGGCCCTTTGCCGCGCTGACAAGCATAATGTCCACCGGCTTTAAGCCGAGTTCCTTTGCAGAGGCCTGCAGCCAATTGATCAGCTTATTCTGCTTTACTGACTTTGGAAGCAGATCGAATTTATTGGCGATCAAGAGCACATCGTTGCTTCCCGCAAACCGGTGGAGCCCGGGCAGCCAGCTTCCATTGAAATCGAAAATATCCACAATCTTAACAATCAGGGCATCCTTGCTGCCTATTCCATTAAGGATCTTTAAAAAATCATCATCGGTAAGGGAGACATCCTGTACTTCATTATAATGCTTCAGTTTAAAGCACCTTTGGCAGACAATGGTTTCCTTATCCAATGATGAAGGTGGTGCATAGCCAAGCCCTTTTGGGTCCTCAGCCTGGATTTTAACTCCACATCCCACACATACATAATTTGTTTCGTTCAATTCTAATCCTCCCAATTTATCATGCCTTTCTTCCTGAACCATGATAGAATCCTGCGTTCAATTTTCCTGTTGAACCTGGTGATGAAACCGTCCGTCTGTGCTACTGGAACCACCAATATGGTCTTGAAGCCGTTTCTGTTTCCGCCAAATACATCAGTCAGGAGCTGGTCGCCGATTACAACTGCCTCCTCGCGCTTGATGCCCATTTGATTAATTGCGCGGCGGAATGCCCTGCCCATAGGTTTCCTGGCCTGGAAAATAAACGGGATATTAAGAGGTTCCGAAAAACTGTTTACTCTTTTTTCATTATTATTAGAAACAATCGTCACCAGAATTCCATGTTTCTTCATATTTTCAAACCATTCTATCAACTGAGGGGTGGCACTGGGCCGGTCCCATTCCACCAGCGTATTATCCAGGTCGGTGATAATTCCTTTGATTCCCTGAGCTTTTAATTTTTCAGGCGTAATATCCAGCACGCTCTTGGCGTGTTCACTGGGAAGAAATGATTTTAGCAATATATTTGCACCTCAACGCTTTCCGAGAAATTTACCTTTTCCATCATACCCAATTTCATGGCTCCTTTCAAAAGAATTTAATAAAGAGCTCCCGGTGTGAAGCTAAGTCATGGAGAGACCGGCTCTTTGTCCATTCTTTACATATGCTCCAAAAGAATAAAAACTTTTCGACAAAATCCGTCATAGCTCGCTTCTGTGGATAATTATATACACATTATACCCCTTTACAGGAGACAGAACTATTTTACTTGCTAACATATTAATCACAGTTTATCCACTCGGCACTGTGGATAAGGGAGCGATTGTTCCAAAAGCTTGATTTTGCTAAAGTTGGTTATATAACAAATAGACCTGTCATATATGATTTCATCCATACATCCATTCAAAAAATAATGATAATTTACCTGCCAGATTCCGCTGCCTCTTAAATACGGCTGACACTTATGACGGGCAGTCTGAAAAAATCTTCTGGCAGGCTCCATCCCCAGAAAATACAGCGTTCAATACTTTTCGTGGAGGTGACTGGCATACGCCGTCTAAAATGAACAAGCTCTCAGATGATCTATTGATTGAATCCTATCACAAAGCCAGGGAATTGAAGCTCAGCCCGGATTTCATCCAGCTGATTGAATCTGAAATCAACAGGCGGACCCTGACCCATAAAATCAGGGCTTTCTCCTAGCCTGCGGGGCTGTTCCGACATCCGGGACAGCCTTTTCCAGCTCTAGTGATTCCGTTGAATATCATTATCGGTTATAAACCCGATTTCCTGTCCTACATGTACGTCCATTGGGTAGGCAGCATTTGCAGAAGCCTGGAAAGTCCCTTTTTCAAACAACAGCACGACTGTCGATCCAAAGCTGAAGTATGCAAGCTCCTCCCCCTTCTGAATCTCTGTGTCCGAATGCGTCACAACGATGGAATTCACAAACATGGCGCCCACCTTCACAACTGCAGCGGAGCCTTTATCATGCTGGATTTCTGTAATGATCCGATAATTTTTGGAAAGCGTATCCCGGCCGTATTTCATTCCCCAGGCATTCACCGGGTAAGACTTCTTCCCAAGGAGCCAGCGTTTCGTCACCTTTCCGGCCAGGGGACTGTGTATCCGGTGGTAATGGCTCGGACTGAGATAAATCACCATATAGCTCCCTCCGATATACTTATGGAGCACCTCATTGTCACCGAGCATTTCTTCAATTGAATAAACCTTTCCCTTCACGGCGATATGTTTATCCGGCCTGATTTCACCTATATCCTCCAGGATCCCGTCCACCGGGCTGACAACAGAACCCGTTCCGTCATGGATGATTCTTGCTCCCTCTTTCAGATTTCGGATGAACAAATCATGCAGGGTAGGGAAATCTCCAATGTCTTTTTCCACTTCTTCAAGATTCAATTTGTATGCCTTCACATACGCTGGTATCAAAAACCTGCTCCACTTTGATTGCGCAAAGCGCTTTAAGGCTCCGGATGTAATCCGGCCATTTGTGAGCTCAATCAGCATTCTATAGAATGACTTTACTATCAAGGATGGTTCCTCCCGATTCGAAAATAGTCCTTTACCTTTTATCATAAAAGGAATAAAATAAAATATTATTATATAACAAATATTAGTGTGATTTCCATCATCATGCATGATTTTAAGGAGTGAAGAGCTTGTTTTTATCCGGCGTACTCGATTTAACCATAAAAAAGATCAAATCCCAGACTGCAAATGTTTTAACCATGATTAACCTATCCCTTGGCGGGTTTTCTATAATCTCTGTTCTTCAGGGAGAGCTGAACCTGGCTCTTCTATTAATATTCCTTGCGGCTCTTGCTGACCGTTTCGATGGCATGGTCGCCCGTATGCTGCACTCTGAATCGGAGTTCGGCAAGCAGCTGGATTCTATGTGTGACATCATATCTTTTGGGGCAGCCCCGGCACTCCTTCTATATCAGGGCATCATTTCCGACTTTGGAGCTCCAGGCTCGTTTTTCACAGTCCTTTATATTGGCTGCGGGGCATACCGGCTCGCAAAATTTAATATAAGTGAAAACAATGGCTACTTTTCCGGCCTTCCCATCACAGCCGCAGGATGTCTTTTGACACTCAGCTTCCTGGCCGTTCCCTATGTACCATCTGTCTGGCTTCTATTCCTGATGATTATATTATCAATCTTAATGGTCAGTCCATTCAAACTTAAGAAAATATAGCTCCCAGCCCAAAAAAACAGACTTCCTGCGAAGTCTGTTTTTTTTCATCAATGGAGTTTTGCTTCGGTGAGCTCCAGGAATTCCTCTACATCCTTCATGCACATGGCGACTGCATCATCCCAGAATCCGCGTTTGGTAAGATCGACGCCCAGGTGTTTTTGGGCGAGGTCCTCAACTTTCATTGAGCCTGTATCCTGCAGCAGCTTTATGTATTTCTGTTCAAATTGCTCGCCTTCATCCATTGCTTTTTTATAGATACCGAGCGAGAACAGATAGCCGAATGTATAAGGGAAGTTATAGAATGGCACACCTGTGATAAAGAAATGCAGTTTTGACGCCCAGAATTCAGGATGGTACTCTTCAAGGGCCTCTGCATAGGCTTCCTTCTGAGCATTTTCCATTAGTTCATTCAACCTGGCAGCTCCAACTACACCTATTTTGCGTTCTTCATAGAAGGCTGTTTCAAACAGGAACCTTGCATGAATATTCATCAGCAGGGCAACAGTCCTCTGGACTTTATCCTCGAGCAGGGCAAGGCGCTCTTCGGCACTGCCGGCTTCACGCACTGCAGCATCCGCCACAATCAGCTCTGCAAATGTCGAGGCGGTTTCTGCAACGTTCATGGCATAATTCCTGTTCAGGAAGTGGGAATCCTTGAGTGCGTAAGAATGAAATGCATGCCCCAGCTCATGCGCCAGCGTCGAGACATTAGATGGAGTACCGGAGTAAGTCATAAATATGCGAGACTGGCTGCTCTCAGGGAACCCTGTGCAAAATCCGCCGGGAGCTTTGTCTTCGCGGTCTTCCGCTTCTATCCAGTTCTCTTCAAAAGCCTTTTTCGTAAAACCGGCAAGCTCCTTGCCGAACTTGGAGAATTGCTTCAGAATAAAATCCGCGCCTTCCTGATATGGCATCACTTCAGCCGATTCAGCAAGCGGGGCATCAAGGTCATACCAGCTCAGCTTTTCTACACCAAGCAGCTCAGCCTTGCGCTTCAGATATTGTACCAGCGGAGCCTTCTGTTCGGCGATTGCGCTCCACATGCTATGTAAAGTCTCCCTGCTCATCCTGTTATACTCAAGCGGCTCTTTCAGGACATCGTCCCAGCCCCTCTTTTGATACACACTTAGCCTGAACCCGGAAAGGTGGTTAAGTGTATCTGCGAATAAATCCGCTTTTTCTGACCAGGCTTTCTCCCAGCTTTTGAAAACTTTCTGCCGCACGGTCCGGTCAGGATCTGAAAATTTATTGAAAGCCTGCCCTACAGACAGTTCCTTCATTTGTCCTTTTTCTTCCACCGCGACCTTAACAGAGCTGACCAGGATATCATACATCTGACCCCAGCCATGGTAGCCGTCAACTGCAAGCTGGCTGATGAGTGCTTCCTCCTCGACAGAAAGCTTATCCATCACTTTCTCCCTTCGTTCCTCCAGCACAAAGCGCAGCACCCTCAATTCCTTGTCCTTCAAGACCGTCTGGAAAAACTGCTCATCAAGCTTCGCCAGCTTCACATCAAACCCGTTCAGGGCAATGGAAAAATCAGCGCTTAAGCCCGTGATTTTCACCCGGTGCTCCCTTGCCCTGGCATCCTTTGTATTCTGTGCTTCCAGACAGCCGACGAATGCCCCTGCCTGACGCAGGCTCGCCCCTATCTCTGTAAACCGGCCAAGGATATGCTTGATGATATCTGTATCTTTTGCCTCAGACGTTGGATTCCATTCCGCGACAAGGCTTTTAAACTCAACAAGGCTTTTGTCCAGCCTGCTGAGATGCCCGGCAAACTCCTTGGAATCGCTTCCGCCTTCAAAAAACACATCTAAATCCCATGTTAAAGAATAGTTCATATTCATACCCCCTTTTCATCCTAATTATAGAGCCTATTTGGAATTTTTTCTATTTTTATTATTTTCTGCATGCAGCAGCCCACGCTGTAGAAAAATGACCCAAATCACTCTTTCGCCCGTAAAATTATATGGTACAGACACATCCTCTCCCCACGTCACATAGATATGTTTTAGGCGTTTGCCCAAAATAGACGGAGGTGTTGCTATGCCAGGCATACTTGCTGCTATCGGCTATATGGTAAAGGAGTTTCTCCTGCTCGTATCTTATGTAAAGAACAATGCGTTCCCCCAGCCCCTTTCCTCCAAGGACGAACGAAAATATCTTAAGCTCATGGCCGAGGGCGATGGCGAGGCCCGAAATTTGCTCATCGAGCACAATCTCCGCCTCGTGGCACATATCGTCAAGAAATTTGAAAACACAGGCGAAGACACCGAGGATTTAATCTCCATCGGCACCATCGGACTCATAAAAGCCATTGAAAGCTATTCCGAAGGAAAAGGAACAAAGCTTGCCACTTATGCGGCCCGCTGCATTGAAAATGAAATTCTCATGCACCTGCGTGCGACTAAAAAGACAAAAAAGGATGTGTCCCTTCACGATCCTATCGGCCAGGATAAGGAAGGCAACGAAATAAGCTTGATTGATGTTCTGAAATCGGAATCGGAAGACGTGGTCGACACAATTCAATTAAATTTGGAAATCGAGAAGGTTAAACAATTCATCGATGTGCTTGATGAACGGGAAAAAGAAGTGATTGTCGGCCGGTTCGGCCTCGATCTTCAGAAAGAAAAGACCCAGCGGGAGATCGCCAAAGAACTGGGTATCTCCAGGAGTTATGTTTCAAGGATAGAAAAGCGTGCCCTGATGAAGATGTTCCACGAATTTTACCGTGCAGAAAAAGAAAAAAGAAGAAGCTGAGCAGCTTCTTCTTCTTTTTTTTAAGATTTATCATATCGGTAATAGTCCTGTGAGCTGAAGGATACAAATCCGCAGGAAGTATACAGCCCCAGGGCATTGGCATTTTCCGCCTCAACTTCCAGGAAGATATCCCTGCCTGCCCCCGATTCCCGGCTGATGATCTGCCTTAATACTTCCCTTCCAATGCCGCGGCCCTGAAAATCAGGCAGGATGGCAAAACCATAAATCCATACCTGTTTCCCGCCCGGCCATGATATCCTGGCCTTACCGACTGGGTTCCCCTCATTTTCAATGATATAAGATTGAGAGCTGCTTTCATCCCGGGTCCTCGAGTGGTGGCGGACCGCTTCTTCCCGCTTGAACCCAAAGCACTGGACATCAAGTTCTATTTCAAGATCCCGGTCGGAATCAGCAGCCGGCCTCATATGGACGGTCTTATGTTCGGGGACAGCCGGTTTGCCTCCCCATTTCATTTGATACTCCGTAATGGAATATGAAAATGGACTCTGTGCGATGAATTCCTTTGCCGTGGCCGAATTTCCCGGCGCATTCAGGAGAATTTTCCTGTAATTTCTTTCTGCAATTCCTTCAAGAACACTCTGAAGGAGGCCGGTAAAGATTCCCTTCCTCCTGTGCCGGGGATCGACCATTCCACATATCTCTGCTTTACTGCCAAAATCATAGACCGCGATGAATCCGGCAAGTTCGCTTTCTATAAAGTGCGTGCCTCCCATCAGCTCTTCTTCGTCCATCTGCTTCAGCATATCCCAGTTGAGCTTCAATTCAATTCCATCGCTATGTTCACATTCCTCCTGCAGTTTTTTTATCCTTTTTAACAGTTCAGGTTTCTGCAATCAAGTTCCCCCTCCGAATTTTATTGCCGTTTCAGCCGTTCAGTTAGCCAGTATCCTTATAAATGTACAATAGTCCTTTTCGTATTAGAATGATTTTCATATTCATCTCCACCTTTTCCGATTGATATATTACATGATTCTGCCGATGCCGGCCGCATGATCCCTGTTCTTTTCATGCCAGGCTTTTATGGTCTCTTGATGCACAGCCTCCCCGGCTGTCATTCCCTTTTTCTTGATAACAATTGTAAAGAAAAGCATATGAAGTGTCATAGTATCACCTCCTGTCTTACCACACCTTGTTCTGCATCACATTGCTCAGCCGGACTATATCATCCACATTGCGGCCATGCTCTTCATGGAAATAGTCCTCATGCACTTCTTCCTTCTTCTTCCTGTTGATGATGATTGTAAAGAATAATAATTGTATGGTCATATAGCTTCACCTCTAAAAAATGTGTTTTCTTACATGATTGTATGAATCTGGAGCATTTTATCCACGTTCTCATCGTGCCACTTTTTAATCTGTTCTTCGTGGAATGCTTCCCTTCTTGTTTTCTTGACCGGCTTGATGCTGATGGTAAAGAATAGCATGGAAATCGTCATAAAATCACCTCCCTTATTCGTTTTATTACATAACATTGTTGATGTGAAGCATTTTATCCGCCTTCTCTTCATGCCAGCTTTTTATCTGTTCTTCATGGAAAGCAGCCTGCCTCGATTTCTTTAACGGTTTAATGAAAATCGTGAAAAATAACATTGGAATACCCATGGTATCACCTCCTTTGTTGTTCAAAATCCTTAATGAAGGCGTAAAAAGGCCGCAGAGAAGCTTCTGCGGCCATAAAAATGCCGCAGGCAAGATCCCAGACGGCACAAAAAGGCCGCATGGAATATTCTCCCTGCGGCCTATTATCACTTTCATTCACACAAAGAAATAATAAGAATTAAACCATACCATCCAGGTCGAATATAAAACTATGAAATATGAAGTTTTCAGCTTGAACCTTTGCCTGAATATCCAACATGTCATTCGACCTCCTTTGGTTATTTTGCTCCTCTTAAGAGCTTACATTGGTAAGTATATCCAAGAAGCATTGTTTTGTAAACCAGTTTTTTGCCTAAATTATCGACATTTTTCACAAAAAGGGCTCTTTGACCCGTTCTGCGGCACCTGCTGCCCTGTCCGGGGAAAGAGAATATGCTGCCATACAAAAGCAAAGCCTTCCATCAAAGCAAAAGAGAACCGCAAAATTTTTTGGACACCCTTCCATTGCATATTTACACGCCGTTTTGATGGCACCATAGAACCGAAAATGCGCTGTGTAGAATAAAGCCCGGGGAAAACAACTTGTTTTCCCCGGGCTTTGTTTAAGAACTTATGTTATTATCGCTGTCCTCTGTTTCCAAAAGCAGTTTTTTATATTTTGCTGATAGTAAGAAAAATAATCCGGCTCCCGCTATGGCAATTATCGCAGCCCACATCATTGGAAAGTTCGGATTCAATCCTTTTCCATAAGAATCAACCAGTACCCCGAGGTAAAAGAAAACTCCCAGGCAAATAAGGGTGTAGGCAAACCGCTTATAATCCGTCATCTTTTCATGAAGCTTCCTAAGCTGTTTATTATGAATCACTAGTTCCTCACCTGCCTTTTCCAATCATGTTATTACCTTAACATAATCGGCAGGCAGGTTAACTAGTAGATTGCTGTAAATACAGAGGGTTAATCCTCCAGGGCATGCGCCAGATCTTCTATCAGGTCTTCCACATCTTCAAGTCCCACGGAGATTCTGATGAGACCTTCTGTGATTCCGAGCTCCGCCCTCCGCTCCTGCGGGATGGATGCGTGAGTCATCCTTGCCGGGATGGAAATGAGGCTCTCTACTGCACCAAGGCTTTCAGCGAGGGTAAAGTATTTAAGTCTGCTGAATACTTTATCCGCCTTTTCGGCGCTGCCGACATCAAAGGAGACCATTCCGCCAAATCCTCCTGCCTGCTTTTTGGCAATATCATGGTTTGGATGTGAGGGAAGCCCGGGATAATACACTTTGGAAACAGCCTTATGGGATGACAAAAACGCTGTGATTTCAGCCGTGCTGCTTTCCGTTTCCTCCATCCTTACTCCCAATGTCTTGATGCCCCTGATCAGCAGCCAGGAATCCTGAGGCCCTAATACCCCGCCGGTCGAGTTTTGGATGAAGTGCAGATCATTCCCAAGCTCCTCAGAATTGACAACCACCAGGCCGGCCACCACATCGCTATGACCGCCAATATATTTGGTTGCACTGTGCAGGACAATATCAGCACCATGAGTGATCGGCGTCTGCCAATACGGTGTGCTGAATGTATTGTCTACGATAGTCAGCAATCCATTTTCTTTTGCGAGTTTTGCAATGGCTGCTATATCAGACACCTTCAGCAGCGGGTTTGTAGGCGTCTCCAGGTAAACGGCCTTGGTTTCTGGCCTGATTTCCTTAGTGATAGCATCGATATTGCTTGTATCCACAAATGTCGCTTCAAGCCCGAAGCGGTTCAGCACCTTTGTCATCACCCTGAAGGTCCCGCCATATACATCATCCGTCATGATGATGTGATCTCCCTTACTGAATAACATCATGACCGCAGTGATTGCCGCCATGCCGGAAGCAAATGCAAAGCCCCGCTCTCCGTTTTCAAGGTCTTTGATCAATTCCTCGAGCGCGTGTCTTGTCGGGTTGCCTGTTCTGGAATATTCAAAGCCGCTGTGCTTCCCCACTTCTTCCTGTTTATATGTGCTCACCTGGTATATCGGGGTGGAAACGGCACCTGTTACAGGGTCTCCGAAAAGACCTCCATGGATCAGCCTTGTTTTCTTTTTCATTTAAATGCCTCCTCTGTATATTTGCTTGCTTAAATACCTTTCGCTTGAATCCGGAAATATCATGGCTATATGAGTTCCGTGCTCCGCTTTTTCCGCTTCCTTCAAGGCTGCGGCCAGAACGGCTCCTGATGAGCTCCCTGCGAGGATACCTTCCTTTGCGGCGAGTTCCTTTACCAGACGGAAGGCATCCTCATCTGCCACAGTATATACCTCATCAAAATAAGAGCGGTCCATATAGTCTGGCAGGAACTCCATTCCTATCCCCTCCGTCTTATGAGGCCCTGGCTCTCCTCCATTGAGGATTGAGCCTTCGGGTTCCACAATCACGGTTTTGATGGCCGGGTTTTTTTCCTTTAAGTATTTTGATGTCCCCATGAAAGTCCCTCCTGTTCCCGCCCCGGCAATGAAGACGTGAAGGCTGCCGTCTAGCTGCTGCCAGAGCTCCGGGCCAAGTGTCTTATAGTAGGTTTCCGGATTATCAGGATTTGAGAATTGAGCTGGGGAGTATGAGCCGGGAATTTCTGCCAGAAGTTCATCAGCCTTTTTGATAGCGCCTGCCATGCCTTCTGCTGTTGGAGTATTGATGACCTCAGCCCCCAGTGCCTTCATCAGCTCCTGCTTTTCCTGACTGAACTTTTCAGGCACACAGAAAATGACCCTGATTCCCTTTTCGATGGCTGCGAGTGCCAGGCCGATTCCCGTGTTGCCGGCTGTAGGTTCAATGATGGTGCCTTTTTCAGGGAGCTTCCCGCTTTTAAGGGCTGCAGTGATCAATTCCTGTCCCAGCCTGTCTTTTATACTGCCGCCCGGGTTGAAGAACTCGAGTTTGGCAAAGAGCTTGACTCCTTGCGGAAGATTGAAGTTATTTATTTGCACGAGGGGGGTGTTGCCTACTAATTCATGTATATTGCGATATACATCCATATGAATGCTCCCTTTAAATGGTTGATAACTCACTTCATTCTATTTTTTTCCCAGCTAAACCAGCTGCTTTCCCAAAATACGGGTGTATCCGATTTTTGGGAAAGTTCCGGTTTACTTTGTTTAAGGCTGTTTTCGCACAAATTGGCTGTTAAACAAGAAAGTTGATCTCCGCTCCAGGCACTCGCTTTCCTCAGGGGTCTCGCGCCTGAAGCGGAAGTCCACTTGCTATATGTTTTAATATGCACAGAGCACTGATATAAAACAGCAATTTTTTAGAAAAGATTCTTATTTAAAGACGGTCAACGATTTTTGTAACCAAGCGGGCTGAATTTTCTGCTGCTGTCACAAGGAATTTATCAAATGAGATATCTGATTCCTTGCCGGCGATATCTGACAGTGAACGGATGACTACAAATGGCACACCGAACTGGTAAGCCGTCTGGGCTATCGCTGCAGCCTCCATTTCCGCTGCATAAAGCTGAGGGAATTTCTCTCTCACAAATTCGACTCTGCTGCTGTCGCTCATAAATGAATCTCCAGTCGCAATCAACCCCATTACCACCTGGATGCCTTCAATTTCACCTGCTGCTTCTTCAGCTGCCTTCACTAATTTATCATCAGCAAGAAAGGCTGCCGGAAGCTGGGGTACCTGGCCGTATTCATAACCGAAAGCTGTTACATCTACGTCATGGTGGCGGACTTCGGAGGAAATCACAACATCCCCAACTTCAAGTGAAGAAAGGAACCCGCCTG
The DNA here is from genome assembly GCF_046237625.1 of Paraperibacillus esterisolvens. Classification (GTDB taxonomy): domain Bacteria; phylum Bacillota; class Bacilli; order Bacillales; family DSM-1321; genus Paraperibacillus; species Paraperibacillus esterisolvens. The sequence goes on from NZ_CP143545.1 coordinate 3,006,888, forward strand.
CGGAGCCGGTATTGATGATCACATCCGGCTTGTATCTTTCAAGCAGGATTGCCGTTGACACGGCCGCATTGACCTTTCCAATGCCTGATTTAAGCAGGATGATTTCCTTGCCATTCAATGTTCCCATATTGAATTCACAGCCTGCTATCGTTTCCTGTGTCAGGTTTTCTACTTGATCTCTTAGTATGGATACTTCTTCTTCCATCGCTCCTATTATTGCTGCTTTCATGGGGACAACCTCATTTCAATTCTGTTTTTCCGCCTCTACTATCCAGACAAATTCATTGCATCGTTCAAAGGATGCGGTAAAGCCGCAGGCATGTAATATACTCTTTAAGAAGGGGATGGTCGAATAATACTCTGACTTAAGATCCTGCGCCAGATTATAATAGCCTGCCCGTTCAGCCTCTGCCACTGCCCTTTGATAGTCAGCATTTGATTCATACATCGTATCGGCAAAAACTATTTTACCACCTTTACTCAGGAGGCTGCCATAAAGTTTGACGGCCTGCTCCTTTTCAGCATCGGTCAAATGATGGAAGGCATATGAACTGACAAAAGCATCGGTCATTGTCCCTGTCTCAAAGGCAAGAAAATCCCCATCGAGGACCTGGACCTGCCCGCCTAATTTTTCAATCATTTTACTTCTCATGGACGGCGAAGGTTCGACAGCTGTCACCCTGCATCCCCTTTCCAATAATCTGCCGGTGAGATTCCCGGTTCCCGGTCCAAATTCTATGACCTGCCCGGCAACCTTGGATGCCACCCGGCCCAGAATTTCATCATAATGTTCAAAAACCTTGCGATATTCTATATCATGGCCCGTCACGGTATCATCATACGTGCTTGCCCACTCATTGAATAATTCCACAAACTCCCGTCCCATCTTAAAACACCTTCTTAATTTTATTATTCCTATAGATATACTATGTTTTAAATAATAAACGGTTCCGGTTCTATATAGCAAGGATTTTAATCAGTCTGTTAAGATATACTTACGGGCAGGAGGTGATCGTATTGAATTTCCAGATTGACATCATGGAAGACAAAATAGAGTTTTTTGAAGCTTTATCTATCAAGGAAATGGAAGAGAAGATTCAATCACAAATAGAAGTGAATAAAGCCATTTTACTTCAGGTTCATTCCGTTTCCCAGATGCATGTTTCCGAAGAAGGCAGGAGGTTCTACAGTGCTGCCGTCCATTTTAAAGCAAAAAAATAGAGGGGCGCTGCGCACGCCTCCCTTTATTTTTTATCATTCACTTTCAGTTCCTGCACCTTCACAGGTTTCCAGCCTTGTCCGTCTACCCATTCAATGAAAACCCGGTAGGTCTGGTCGCTGTCTTTGGCTGAAACAGTCCCGGCTGCACTGTTTGGCGATCCATTATTCTCTATCCACCATACAGTAAGATTTCCTGGGTCAATTTTCGCGCCATATGCGAGCGCCTTTTCCATTTCAATCCAATCTGCAGACCCCTCTTCATAAGTTGCCGTATGCTCTCCCTGCTGTGAGGTTCCGACCGGTTTCCATGATTCATTCACATAAGATCTTTTTACATTCGGTGAATCATCAGGAACTTCGGTTACCTTATCAGGATCTTTTTTCTCTTCTTCAGGCTCCTTGGCTGTCAGGTCTGCTGCGCTGTCATCTTTTTCCGGCCTGGCTGTTTCATCGTTATCCTTATTCTGCTTGGCAGCTGTTTCTGCCTTTTGTCCTGAGGTACTCTTCCCTGCACTTTTGTCTTCTTTTCCTCCCATGAAAATGAAGCCGGCAACAGACAATATCAGTATGGAAACAATGATGATCAGGAAATTATAAATCCGGTTTGCTTTTTTCTGTTTGGTTTTATCCAAACGCGAATTGTTATTCAAATCCCGCTCCAAAAAAATCCCCCCGCTTATCTCAGGCAGGCAAGAGCTCTGCCTGCTGTTATTCGCTTCTATCTTATCATGATTAGAGCTGTGCTTCTAAGAAAAAAGGCTAATTTCGTATATATACTGGCTTTTGGATCAGAAAGTGGATTTCCGTTAAAGGCTCTTGCTTACTTATTTGATTTCCTAACAGAACTTATCAGAAAACAACGAGTATCTTAGAAAATAGCCAAGAAAAAAGGCATCTCCATTATCTTTCTGCTCCTTCCCCACCCTTTCTCCCGGTTTCCTGAAGATAGACTTCTCTTACCATATCGTAAAATAACGGGTTAATCCCTCCCAGGTTTTCAGGCACATCAAGGTTGACAGCCACCAGGGCGTATTTAGGATTTTTATAAGGGAAATATCCTGCAAACCATTTATTATATAATTCTTGACCGCTCTGTTTTTTGCCTGTCTGGGCAGTTCCTGATTTCCCTGCCACCTCATATGGAAGCCCCTGAAAGGCCCTGCCTGTCCCCTTTCCTGATGTTACAACTCCCCTCAGCATAGCCTGCAGCTTGATCGCAGTGTAAGGCGATATACCACCGCTCATATTCTGCCGGGTGAAAAGGGCTGCTGTTGATCCATCCTTAAACTCAACCCTGCTTACCGCCTTGACCATCTCCGCCTTCCCGCCACGGGCAATCTCTGCCATCATATTGGCGGCAGCAAGCGGAGTGACCTGGACATCCTGCTGTCCGATACCGGTATGGGCAGCAAGCCGGCTGTTCTGTTTATCTGCTTTTTTACCCCAGACCATCCCGCTATCTTCTTGATATAGCTGCTTAATCTCAGAGTGAAAAATCTGTCCATGCCAGCCTGATAAGCCTACAAGATGCAGCTTCCCTGCATACTCTTCTAAAATTTCCGGGTCTTTTTTTGCCAGTTCCCCTGCCAGTTCCCCAAATGCCCTGTTACAGCTCTGGGCGAAGCTTTCCTCAAAATTCAGAAAGCCGAGTGTGCGTTTCCTGTCCGGGGTTCCGTTTATTGTACGCGAACAGTCAAACTGCCGTCCGTTTTTAGCCAGCCCATAATCAATGGCTGCCGCTGCCACTACCGTCTTGAAGACAGAACCTATTTTTGCCTGACTGAACATCTTATTTTCGGAGTGGGCGTTGGGATCATTTGTGCTGATGTGCGGTCTTGACACAACTGCCCGTATTTCACTTGATTCTATATCAAGCAGGATCAGTCCCCCATTTTTTATTTCATGCTGATCCACAAGGGTCTCCGCGATATGCTGCAAATCACTGTCAATCGTTGTAACGACAGAGACTGGATATAACGGATTTGCCGGCTCACTGTACTTTACGTCAACGCCAAAAAGCGGACCGCCCCTTCCGTCAACATGATAAATGAGCTTTGATTCGCCCTCTGAGAGCAGAAATTCATCAAAGGCAGCCTGGAGACCCGTATTGCCGACCTCGACGCCGGAAGGAAGGTCCCGGTTGCGGTAAAGTTTTTTCTTTTGGCTCTGGGCTCTGGTCAGGGTGCCAATCAGATGCTCTGCGGGCATTTTCTTCTTAAAGCTTTGCCTGACAGCAAAAACACCCGGTATCTTCAAAGAGTTAATTTTCTCCATCTGGCCGTCTGTGAGGGTTACGGGATGTTTACCTCCAAATGCAAATGGCTTCTTTGCATCCTTTACTGCCTTCAGCAGGTCTTCTTCCTGTATTCCGGCTGCTTCTGATACCTCCCGTGCCGGCCAGTCCATCTGCTTCAAGAACGGGAACAGCACAAGTGTCGGTATCGTTATATGTCCAAGCGGCACCCCATCCTTATCAAGAAACTTACCTCTTCCATTATCAATGGGCAGCACCTGTGTCCTCTGTCTGACACTTGCTTCCATCAGATTGATCCGCCGGCCGGTGAAAGACTCTGTCTGAAGCAGCTGAACCTGAACAAGCCTTCCCAAAAGGAAGATAAATAACAGAATACATATGATCCCGATCACTTTAACCCGTTTTACGGCCATAATAAAAACACCTCATCAACAGTGTTGACTCGGTGCTTTGTTTTTAATCGGCTATATCATTTAATGGTTACGATCCGGACGAACATATCTCCGCCTGGTGTCTGAACAGTAACTTCGTCCCCGACCTTTTTGCCGATCAGACTCCTGGCAATCGGAGAATCATTGGAGATTTTCCCCTCGAAAGGATCTGCTTCAGCGCTTCCCACAATGGTATATGTTTCTTCTTCCCCATCCGGAAGCTCGACAAATGTAACGGATTTACCCAGGGATACTGTATCTGAATTAAGATCATCTTCCTCGATGATCTTAGCGTTGCGGACCATATTTTCAAGTGTAGTGATACGCCCTTCGACGAATGCCTACTCTTCCTTCGCAGAATCATACTCTGAATTCTCGGACAGGTCGCCAAAGCTCCTCGCTATCTTGATTCTTTCAACAACTTCCTTACGTTTTACACTTTTTAAATATTCAAGCTCCTGCTCAAGCTTTTCTTTTCCCTGCTTGGTCATCGGGAATACTTTTTCTATAGCCACAATCCTTCACTCCTTCTAGTCTTTCACAATTCCCCGTGCTGATATTGTGAGTTATATATGTACGTACACATAAAAATATACAAGGTGCGCGCCTTTTGCGGGGCGCGCATTTGTCTCTTATTTGTAAGATTATTGCCTTTTTCTAGTTTTGTCTACCTTTTTTATTAAATTTTCAAAAAAATGGATGACCCGGGAAAAGGCTTACAGTCCTTGGCTATATCTTTATTTATGCAATGTTATTATAAAAATGACTTTTCTTCAAGGATTGTCTTTATTTTTGTGACCATTAGGTCGATTGCCACATGATTCTGCCCGCCCTCAGGGATGATTATATCAGCATAGCGCTTTGTAGGCTCGATAAATTGATTGTGCATCGGCCGCACAACGCTTAAATATTGATCAATGACAGATTCAATGGTGCGTCCCCTTTCATTGATGTCCCGGACCATTCTCCTGAGAATCCTGATGTCAGCGTCTGTGTCCACAAAAAGCTTAATATCCATCAGGTTCCTCAGCCTTTCATCCTCCAGTACAAGAATTCCTTCCAGAATGATGACATCCTTTGGCTCTACAGGGATAATATCCTTTGAACGGGTATGGAGCGCATAATCATAGACTGGCTTATCTATCACTTCGTAGGCAAGCAGTTTATTCAGGTGCTCAATGAGCAGGTCATTATCAAAGGCAAGCGGGTGGTCATAGTTTGTCTGAAGCCTTTCTTCATACGGCAGCTCGCTTTGATCCTTGTAGTAATAATCCTGTTCCAGCATGAGAATGGAATGCCCCTGGAAACTCCTGTATATTGCTTTCGTCACGCTTGTCTTGCCAGAACCGGACCCTCCCGCAACACCTATTACTACCGGTTTTTTACTCATTTTAAATCTCCTTCTCTATCTCAAATAGGCATTGGAAAACAGGCTTAAAACCATGGTTTCACAGCGGGTCTTTTTGCTATGTTACCCAGCCCATGACTCCTTATACCTTATAACATTCTAAACAGTCTTAAACCTGACGGCACGGCTCATTTCATCTTGCTTATTGCCACTCCGTCCCCTATGGGAAGAATCACCGTATCGTAAGAAGCATGATTCATAAGCCAGGCGTTGAAATCCTTGATTTTCCTTACTAGGCTCCTGATCCTTTTCTGCTCAATTTCCTCAATGTCTGAGGCAACCAGGCCCTTGAATAGAACGTTGTCTGTAACAATCAGCCCGCCCTTGGCCAGAAGCGGCTCATACAGTTCGAAAAATTTGCGGTACTGGCCTTTTGCAGCATCAATAAAGATAGTGTCAAACGGCCCTTCCGCCTCTGCTTCTGCGTACGTATCCAAAGCATCTCCGGCAATGATTTTCACCGTTTGCTGATTTGCGGCCCTCGCAATGTATTCCCTGGCAAGTGAAATTCTTTCCTCATCCCGCTCCAGGGTCACAATTCTTGCCCCGGGCAGTGCGTCCGACATCCTTAAAGCCGAATATCCAATCGCAGTCCCTACCTCCAGGATTCTTTTGGAGCCATTCAGCCTTAAGAATTGCAGGAGAGCCTCCATCCCTGCCTTTTCCATGATCGGCACCCCATTATCTTCTGCATACTTCTCCATTTCAGCGAATAATGGTGACGGCTCCGGTATCAAGGACTGAAGATATTCTTCTACTTTTCCATCCATCTTCTTTCCTCCAAGCTACAAGACGATCTATTATGCAGGTTAGGGCAAGGCAAGACCGCCAAAAATCACTCCGAATATTTTAACATAAAAAGAGGGGGAAAGTGAATAAACTCTCCCCATCTTCGTCTTTTACTATTTTTTACTAGTAATATGTTCTTTCTTGAGCTTGTTATGCTCATCCAGGCTTTTGGAAAAGTAAACCTTTCCATCGGCTGCTGCCAGGAAGTACAGATATTCCGTATCAGCAGGATTCAAAGCAGCCTCGATGGAACTCACGCCGGCATTGGCAATCGGCCCGGGCGGCAGCCCCGTATTAACATAGGTATTATACGGCGATTTTACTTTAAGATCCTTGTAAAATACCCGCTTCTGGTGGCTTCCTTTCGCATACAGGACTGTTGGGTCCGTCTGAAGTTTCATCCCGGCATCCAGCCTGTTATAGAAAACAGAGGAAATCGACTCCCTGTGCGTCTTCTCTGTGGCCTCTTCCTCGATCAGCGAAGCCATGGTCAGCAGCTTATGCGGTGTGAGCTTCTTTTTGGCCATACTATCCTGATACTGCAGGATGATCTCATTTTGCTTTTTTAACATAGGCTGAATAAGATCCTCCAGGGTCGGCTCTTTTTCATAATAGGAATATGTGGCAGGAAATAAATAGCCTTCCAGTGGATACTTAATGTTCTTAGCCATTATCTCGGGCTTAAGAAGATCCGGATAAATGGCCTGCATCTTGCCTACAAACGCTCTGCTATTCAGGGTTTTCCATATATCCTTCTTCTCTAGCTTTGTATGATCAGCCAGAATACCCGCAATCTGGTCCAGCTGCTTCCCTTCAGGGATAGTAATCTTCAGGGCTGCACTCTGCATAACCTTGCCCGTCTTCAGACTGGCTGTGATTTCTCTCAACTCCATTGATGGCGAGAATTTATAATCCCCTGCCTGAAAGCCTGTTTCATTCTTGAATTTCACATAATATCGGAATACCCGGGCATCTTTGATAATCCCCTGATCTTCCAATACGCTTGAAATGCCCGATACACTTGAACCGATGGGGATTTTGACATTCGTTGTCTCTTTATTCCCCGGATCAGCGGGCTTTAAAGCGGACTGGACATAAAAATACCCTCCCGCTGCTATGACCGCAATTAACACCAGAACAGCCAGGACGGAATACAAAACAATCCGCCGGACTGTCTTCGCTTCGCTTTCCCGTTTTAAAAGCTGCTGCTTAATATGCTCTTTCTTTGGATCCTTGCCACTCATTATTTCCCCTCCATGAAACCAGTCAAGAAGCGTTTTCTTAAATTATGTACTGAGTCATTATACTATAAATAGAAGGGCCAATCATACAAAATACCCGAAATTATTACAAATAGGAACAAATAGGATAAGCTCAGGCACCAGACAAACGCCTGCCAATTCCTTGGCAGGCGTTCATTCCATCTATTTTATCCAGCCATATGGCAGGGATAATTTACATCATTCTCCTTCTTCTTCAAGAAAGGTGTTCAGCATTTCTTCGATCATGTCCCATTCTTCTTCCGTCTCGATAGGCTGAAGCTCGCCATCCTCATTGTCTTCGCTTGGCACAAAGGAGGATGCGTGTATCTCGATATCCTCGTCGTCCTGATCCGATCCTAATGGATAGTAAAGGACGTAAGACTTGCCTGTCTCTTCTGAATCAAAGGTGAAAAGCACCTCACAAAGCTGTTCGTTTCCGTTCTCGTCTACCACTGTAATGTTTTTTTCGCCGTTTTCCATGTGTAAGCACCTCTTATAAGTTAGTTTGTCTGTCCAGATAGCCCTGAAGGATCATGACGGCAGCCATTTTATCAATCAGCTTTTTCCGCTTGCTGCGGCTCATGTCCGCTTCTAACAGCAGGCGTTCGGCAGCCATGGTTGTAAGCCGCTCGTCCCAGTACTCCACAGGAAGGCTGAACTTTTTTTGCAGGGCACTGCCGTAGGCCTGGCTCGCTTCGGCCCTTGGCCCGATTGTATTATTCATATTCTTCGGGAGGCCGACTACAATTTTCGTAACTTCATACTCTTTAATAAGTTCTCCAATTCTTTTGTATCCAAACCTGTTTTTATCCTCGTCGATCTGGATGGTTTCAATTCCTTGAGCGGTCCAGCCCATGGCATCGCTGATCGCGACCCCAACCGTTTTCGAACCGACATCAAGACCCATAATCCGCATATTAATTTCCCTCGCGCTGATGCTTCAGATACGATTTCACCAGTTCTTCAATGATTTCGTCGCGTTCAAGCTTCCTGATGATGCTCCTGGCATCATTATGCCTTGGTATATAGGCAGGGTCGCCTGACAGCAGGTATCCGACAATCTGATTGATAGGATTATACCCTTTATCCTGGAGCGCATTGTGCACTTTGAATAATACTTCACGCACATCCCGTTCAAACGGCTCTTCCGGAAAATTGAATTTCATGGTTTTATCGAAGGAACTCAATACCAGCACTCCCTTTTTGAATGGCGGCGGACGCCGGTCCGCGTCAGCATCGTCCACTGCCGCCGCATACGGAGCATGAGCCTCCATGCCCTGGTCCGCTCCCGGCACCTGCCATCCAGAATTTTGTTCAGGCATCCGCCGGACTGCCGGCTCTGCCTGTCTTGCATCTATTCTCTTCGGAATGTCTATTATTAATAACTTCGGGCTGAAATGTCAATCTCCTGCACGTTCAGCCAGCCAAACTTATTTATTAGATAGATTTTACCCATTCCTCGACATAGCTAAGCGCTGAATCCAGTTTGGACGGATCCTTTCCTCCTGCCTGTGCCATGTCCGGCCGGCCGCCTCCGCCGCCGCCGCAGCGAGAGGCTACCTCTTTGACTAATTTACCTGCATGAAAGCCTTTTTCCATTAAATCATTTGTTACCCCGGCAATCAAGTTTACCTTGTCACCCTGGACAGAACCAAGCAATACGACTGCAGATCCCAGTTTATTTTTCAAGTCATCTGCCATTTGACGCAGGTTGTTCATATCCTGAGCCGCCACCTTTGCAGCAAGGACCGTTACACCATCCACCTGTTTTGCCTGATCCACAAGGCTACCTGCTTCAATGTTGCTTAGTTTGGCAGCCAGGGATTCATTTTCTCTTTGAAGTTCTTTTAATTCAGAGAGAATGGCTTCAATCCGGACCGGAACATCTTTTGTACTGGATTTAAGTCTGCCGGCGGCATTTTGAAGGATTCCGACTTGTTCTTTCAACTGGGCATATGCATCTGCGCCAGTGACCGCTTCGATACGGCGGGTGCCTGCACCTATTCCGCTTTCTGACACAATCTTGAAAAGACCGATGGCAGAGGTATTGGGAACATGGCAGCCTCCACACAGCTCAAGGCTGTAGTTTCCTACCTGTACGACACGTACAATTTCGCCATACTTTTCGCCAAACAGCGCCATTGCGCCCATTTCCTTAGCTTCATTGATATTTTTGTAATCAATCTGGACCGCGACGCTTTCCCAGATTTTGTGATTTACGATTTCCTCTATTTTTTCCAGCTCTTCCGGCTTGATCTGTCCAAAATGTGAAAAATCGAATCTCAAGCGGTCACTCTGTACCAATGATCCTGCCTGGTTGACATGGACGCCGAGTACATCCTTCAATGCCTGATGAAGAAGGTGGGTGGCTGTATGGTTCTTGGTGATTTCCGTACGGTTTTTTCCATCCACAGCAGAATGGACAGTATCCCCTTTCTTGATGGACCCTGATTCCACAACAGCATTATGGAGATTTTGTCCGTTAGGAGCTTTTTGGACATCCTTTACATGAATGACTGCATTTCCGCTCCTGATCGAACCAATATCGGCAATCTGGCCGCCGCTTTCGGCATAGAATGGCGTCTGGCTTAAGATGATCTGCACTTCATCACCAGCTTCTGCAGCTTCCGCAAATTCACCATTTTTAACAATCTCTACTACCGTACCATCCGATTCCAGATGATCGTAGCCGACAAACTTGCTTTCGGCTTTTATTTCCCCAAGAACTCCGCCCTGGACCTGCATGGAGCCGACATCCTGGCGTGCAGCCCTTGCCCGCTCCCGCTGCCCTTCCATAGCCTGTTCGAATCCTTCATGGTCGACCTTCATGCCTTCTTCCTCGGCGTATTCCTCTGTCAGTTCAACCGGGAAACCATATGTATCATACAGGCGGAATACGTCTTCACCTGGAATGGTCCCGCTGTTATTTTCCTTGGCTCTCTTAATGACCTCTGACAGGATTCCCAGGCCGTCATTCAACGTCTCGTGGAACCGTTCTTCCTCGTTTTTGACAACCGTCTGAATGAATTCCTGCTTATCTGATACCTCAGGGTAGAAATCCTTCATGATTTCTCCAGCTACAGCCACAAGCTCATACATAAATGGACGGTTTATATTGATTTTTTTAGCATAGCGTACAGCTCTTCTAAGCAAACGGCGGAGCACATAGCCGCGGCCTTCATTTGAAGGGAGCGCCCCATCGCCGACTGCAAAGGATACTGTCCGGATATGATCTGCAATAACCTTGAAGGCTGTATCCAGCTCTTTATCCTTTCCATACTCAACGCCTGAGATTTTCTCAACCGCGTGAATGATCGGCATGAATAGATCCGTATCAAAGTTGGTCGGCACTCCCTGTACAACACAGGCCATCCGCTCAAGTCCCATTCCGGTATCAATATTTTTCTTTGGCAGCGGAGTATAGCTGCCATCCGGATTGTGGTTGAATTGGGAGAAAACGAGATTCCAGACCTCCAGGTAGCGTTCGTTTTCGCCGCCCGGGAATAATTCAGGATCGTTCGGGTCATCACCGTACTCTGGTCCGCGGTCATAGAAGATCTCTGTGTTAGGTCCGCTTGGGCCCTCCCCGATATCCCAGAAGTTTTCCTCCAGCCTGATGATCCTCTCTTTCGGGATTCCTATTTTCTCATTCCAGAGGATAAAAGCTTCTTCGTCCTCAGGATGGATCGTGACAGACAGCTTTTCCTTATCGAAGCCGATCCACTTTTCATCGGTCAAAAATTCCCATGCCCAGGTAATGGCTTCTTCCTTGAAATAATCACCGATGGAAAAATTCCCGAGCATTTCAAAGAACGTATGGTGTCGTGCTGTTTTGCCTACATTTTCTATGTCATTAGTCCTTATTGATTTTTGTGCATTCGTAATCCTGGGATTTTCCGGAATTACCCGTCCGTCAAAATATTTCTTTAGTGTGGCTACACCAGAATTAATCCATAGAAGTGAAGGATCATCATGCGGGACCAGGGATGCACTCGGTTCAATACTGTGCCCCTTTTCTTTGAAAAAGTCCAGATACATCCTGCGAATCTGTGAACCGGTATGTTTTTTCATATTACTTCCTCCTTTTATGCGTCCAATCTTTTTTAGGCAATAAAAAAAACCCTTATCCCAAAACAGGGACGAGAGTTTGCTCGCGGTACCACCCTGATTATGCACGGAGTCTCCATGCATCACCTCATTACCAGCCTTAACGCGGCAGACGGCAGGGATTAGCTGCACTCAGGATTAGCCTTCTGTTAACCTTCATCTAGCATCCCTTCCAGCCTCGGGGACCCCTCTCTATCGTGCCAGGCACTTTAAATGGTCATTAACATACTCGATCCATCATTGTGTTGCTTATTAAAAGTTCATTATTTTACCATGATTATATGCATAGGAAAATATTTTGTCAATGCCTGTCATGACTGTTTTCACCACTTGCTTCTGCAAGCTCCTTTCTTTTATTGGGGGCAAAGTGCTCCATGGCATGAATGACGGCCACTTTTAGGATGGCGAGGAGTGGAACCGCGACGATCAGTCCCGGGATTCCTCCGGTTTCCCCTCCCAGGAGAAGTGCCGCCATAATGACAAGAGGGTGCATGGATAAGCTTTTGCCGACAATAAATGGAGACAATACATTCCCTTCCAGGAACTGAAGAACCAGCACGATCAATGCTACAAGCAAAGCCATTTTCATGGAGGTGGCAGCCGCAATCAGCATGGCAGGAACAGCACCAAAAATGGGGCCGAAATATGGAATGATATTGGTGATTCCGATGATGACCCCGAATAACAGGGGATATTGCATGCCGATTCCCCAAAAAATAAGAGTGGAGAGGCCCCCGATTGCCGCACAGACAATGAATTGTCCCCTGATGTAGCTTCCAAGGGAGTAGTCCACATCACGTATGAAGGATATGCCCCCTGCCCGCCAATTATGGGGTGTAAGATGCCAGACAAAACGCTTTATGGCGGAAATGTCTTTAAGAAAGTAAAAAGCAACGAATGGAATGAGGGCGATAAAGAGGATGAAGTCAAGAAGCCGGGCCAAAACCCCCATGGCCATATCAAACAAACTGTCAAGCTTCCTTTCAAACATCAAGATTCCCTCTTCAAGCCTCTCGTGCAGGCCAAATGGCCAGGATGCCGTCTGTCTGTGCATGGAGTCGAACCAGCTCCTGTATTGCTCAGCCACGGCTGGTGCACTATCAGACAGCTGTCTGATCTGCCAGATAAAGGCCGGGATCCCTTTATAAAGAGCATAGCCGGTAACACCGAAAAAAAGGATGTAAATGATAAAGATGGCAAGCACCCGGTGCATCCCCCTGCCATGAAGCTTCTCAACTATAGGGTGGAGAAGGTAGGCTATGAATCCCCCTATTATAAACGGGAGGAGCACAGCGGCCAATACCTTGAAAACCGGCAGCCACAGCGGCCTTAATATAAAGAAGACATATAGAACTATAAACAGAAGCAGCAGGAAACCGAGGCGATAATACCACTTCACCCTTATATTCACAATCTCCCCCCTTTTTCTCTAGGGTTTGTATCTCTGTTCATTTCCATACAGATCAAGAGGAAAGAGAAGGCATATTTACAGAAAAAGAGCTTTTTTTGTAAAACAAGAACCGCCCGCTTACAACAAATTTAAATTTTCTGCACCGGCTGGGAATGCCAGCAGGATTAAACCGAGCTGCAGGAAGCCTGGTGATACATGCAGCTTTAGCCCCTTTTCCACAGGAAAAACCCGGCTCCTAGAAGGCCGGGGATCCACCTTAATATCCTCCGCTTATCCGGCGGCTGTCTTCTTCAAAAAGATCATCAAGAGAACTGAGCGATCCATCCTCCTCCACTTGATGGGTATTTATTAAGTCTTTAGAAATGGTCATCTCAATGAAGCAGTTCCAGCAATAAAACTGATTCACGCCAATCTTGCCGATATCTTTGCTTGAACAATTCGGGCATATCATCTGCAAAGTAAGACACCTCACTACACTCTTATTACGATGGTGCCCCGGGTTATACCCCTGCAGGCAGCCATCCGTCTATGTCCCTACCATTCTGCCCAGGATTTTCGCATCATATACCACTTTCTGCCACTTACTGCACTGTGGATCAACACACAAGATTCTAACATTCCCAAGGATGCCTAGAAACAGCAAAAAGGCTGCCGTCTAAGCAGCAGCCTTCCTGGATTATTGTATTTTTTCGACGCTCATGAAATCATAAGGAGTCAGCTCACCCATGCCTATCATCGGGTCGGCAGACATCATTGATGCAATTATATTCTGGCTTTCATCTGCAATAACGGCGGGAACCTCTTTTTCGGCCATCGTTTTTTCCAGTCGTTCACAGAGAGTCGTTTTCCGCCCCAGTTCATTATTTCTCTCTACACCAAGCCGCAGGGCTTCTTCCTCCCCGCAGAGTATGAGAAATTTTCTGCTCCTTGTGATTCCTGTATAAATCAAATTCCTCCTCAGCATCCTGTAATAGCTCTTAACCACAGGCATGATGACGATCGGGAACTCGCTTCCCTGTGCCTTGTGAATGGAACAGCAGTAGGCAAGGGTAATCTGCGAGAGATCGGATTTGGTATACGTAATCTCTAGACCATCAAAGGATACAATAACCATATCCTGCTTTTCTGTGTTCTCCTTTGCATATAGGATGGCCACAATCTGGCCGATGTCCCCGTTGTAGACACTGCTTTCCGGCTGGTTTACAAGCTGCAGCACCTTGTCCCCGACCCTGTAGGTAACATCACCGAACGAGAGCTCCCGCTTTTTGCCGTCTTCATTCGGGTTCAATATCCCTTGAATCAGGACATTCAGCCTGTCAATTCCCGCAGGTCCCCGGTACATAGGGGCAAGCACCTGGATATCGCGGGCTGAATAGCCCTTTTTCTTGGCGTTTTTAACCACCTTTTCAACCACTTCTGCAATCTGGGCGGCATTGCACGGAAAGAAGGAGCGGTCCGGCTGCTGGCTGCGGATATCGCCAGGCAGCCTTCCCTGCTTAATTTCATGAGCGAGGCTGATGATGGAAGACCCATCGTCCTGTCGGTATATATGCTGAAGCTGCACAGTCGGTACCATGCCCGAGCGCAGCAGATCCTTCAAAACCTGACCCGGTCCGACCGATGGCAGCTGATCCTCATCCCCCACGAGAATAACCTGAATATGTTCAGGCAGCGCCTTGAACAGCTGATACGCGAGCCAGGTATCTACCATGGACATCTCATCAATGATCAGAATCTTTCCGCCGATTGGATTGTTTTCATTATGAGTGAACTCTCCTGTTCCGTTCCAGCCGAGAAGGCGGTGGATGGTAACGGCAGGCAGTCCGGTTGATTCGGTCATCCTTTTGGCCGCACGCCCGGTAGGCGCAGCAAGGACAAACGGGAAGGGCTCTTCCTTTTTATAATCCCCCGGATCAAGTGATGCTCCGTGCAGCTCTGAGTACAATTCCACGATGCCTTTAATTACTGTAGTTTTTCCTGTCCCCGGACCGCCGGTGAGAATCAGCATAGGGGACATCAATGCAGTCTGAATGGCATCTTTTTGGGCAGGGGCATACTCCACTTCAATCCGCTCTTCAAGCTTGCCCAGCGCCAGCAGGAATTCAGATTCAGGAAATTGATCTTCATACTCTTCCTGTTCCAGTATTTTCTCAATCTTGCCGGCGAGGCCTCCCTCTGAAAAGTATAGGGAAGGTGTATATATCCGCTCATCCTCCACAATGACCTTGCCTTCTTCACCAAGCTTAATGATTTCAGCGGATATATTGGTATATTCAATTACATCCCGCTTATTTTCCTCAAGCAGGGCTTTGACGCGCCGGAGAAGATGCTCCGTTTCAAGAAAAACATGGCCTTCCTGAAGGCAGTCATTTTCAAGAGTATACAGACAGGCTGCCTTGATCCGGTCTTCATGATTGCCGGCGATCCCAACCTGAAAGCCCAGCTCATCTGCGCGCCCGAAGCCGACACCCTCTATATCCTCGACAAGCTGGTATGGATTCTTTTGTATCACCGACAGCGTTTCATGTTTATAGACCTGGTATATGCGCATGGACAGCTGCGGCCCGAAGCCGAGCTGATTGAGGCTGATGATCACCTTCTCCAGCCCCTGATGCTCCATGAGATTGTCATATAGGTCCTTGGCTTTATCCGGGTTCAGCTTAGGAATTGTATCCAGTAGTGAAGGACTTTCCAGGATGCGGGAGATGGCATTTTCACCTAATGTGTCAACAATGCTCTCTGCGGTTTTTTTGCCGATTCCTTTAAAAAGCTCACTGGATAAGTAATTGATGATCCCATCGCGTGTATGGGGCATATCCTTCCTGAAATGCTCCACATGAAATTGCTGCCCGAACTTTGGATGGTCCTTCATCTGGCCAAAAAAGATATAAGTCTCATGCTCGTGGATTCGGGGAAAGTATCCGGTGACGACCGCTTCTTTTTCATCATATTCCAGATTGGTTTCGTCCAGGCGGATCCGGACTACTGAATAAAGATTCTGCTCGTTATGAAAGATGGTGACCAGATGCCGTCCCTTCATGAACAATTTGTCACCATCTGCAAATAGATTTAATGAATCCTGCTGAAGCACGCTTTCCCCTCCTTCACATTATTTTAATTCTGTTCTTCTTCCTCTTTCAGGATCAGCTCCATCTGCGCCTTTCCATGGGCCGCAAGAATATGATCCGGCTGTACTTCTACTGCCTTTTCCATCTGTTCAGCCGCTTCACGGACCTTTCCAGTAAGTGCGTAAGCCACTCCCAGATTATAATAAGCATCTCCATGCTCCGGGTCTTTTTCAAGCACAAGCTTCAGCTCGGCAATTACCTCATCATAGAGCTCCGCATGGGCCAGGGTCAGTGCATATTGGAATCTTGCTTCAGCATCTTCCGGATTCAATTCAACGCTCCGCTTAAGATATGGCATGGCAAGCCTTGGCTGTTCAAGCTGCATGAGCGTAAGTCCAAGCATGAAGTATGCATCGGAATTATCAAGTCCTGATTTGACCGCCTTTTCATACATATCCTTTGCTTCCGCATATTTTTCTTTCTCAAAAAGCATACTTCCCAATGAGTAATAAGCCGCTGATGCGTTCGGATCGATTTCCAGCGCTTTATTGAAAAAGCTCACTGCACGGCTGTCTTCTCCCACAGCGGTCAGGACATTTCCAAAGTTAATATAACCGACTGGATCCTCCGGGCTTTCTTCAATAACTTCCGAAAACAGCTTGACCGCTTCTTCGTATTTGCCAGCCCTCATATTTTCAATTCCCCGCATGTTTTTGTCCATTATTAGACCACTCTCCATCATTTCTATAGTGAGTATAGCATAACATAAAAAAATGGGCAGGCCCGCTTAAGGGCCTGCCTGTTTATCCTACATACGTAAGCTTTTCTTGCGCTTTGAACACTACATCGATCGTGCCGCCGCCCAGGCATTCATCGCCATCATAAAAGACAACAGCCTGTCCAGGGGTCACAGCCCGTATTGGCTGTTTAAAAAGGACATCAGCCGTACCGTCTCCATGACTCTTTACCGTTACTTCATTATCCGCCTGACGGTATCTGAATTTTGCCGTACATTCGAATGTCCCCGGCTTGTCCAGGCCAGATACCCAGCTCACATTGACCGCTTTAATTGAAGTCGAATATAAGCTGTCATGATCGAAGCCCTGCTCCACATAAAGAATATTTTTTTTCAGATCTTTTCCGACGGCAAACCACGGTTCTCCGCTTCCGCCGATTCCAAGACCATGACGCTGGCCGATCGTATAATACATCAAACCGTCATGCGTGCCCTTTTCTTCTCCGTTCAAGGTCTGCATTATCCCTGGCTGGGCTGGCAGATATCCGCTTAGGAATTCTTTGAAATTCCTTTCACCGATAAAGCAGATGCCTGTAGAATCTTTTTTGGCTGCAGTGGCGAGATCAGCTTCCCGGGCTATTTCCCTAACCCTGGATTTCTCGATGCCCCCAAGCGGGAACATAACCTTTTCAAGCTGCTCCTGAGTGAGCTGGTTCAGGAAATAAGTCTGATCTTTATTTTGATCAATGCCCCTCAGCATCTTATATTCTCCATCAATCTGCTCGACCCTGGCATAATGTCCGGTCGCCAGATAGTCAGCGCCCAGATTGACCGCATGCTCAAGGAAGGCCTTAAATTTTATTTCTTTATTGCACATAACATCAGGATTAGGAGTGCGTCCTGCTTTATATTCATCCAGGAAATAGGTAAAAACCTTGTCCCAGTACTGTTTCTCGAAATTGACAGCATAGTAGGGGATGCCAATCTGGTTGCAGACACGGATTACGTCATTGTAATCCTCGGTTGCTGTACAGACTCCATTTTCATCTGTGTCATCCCAATTCTTCATGAATATCCCTACAACATCATACCCCTGCTGTTTTAATAGAAGCGCGGCAACGGAAGAGTCCACGCCTCCGGACATTCCCACAACCACCCGCGTTTCTTCAGGTGACTTTTTCATACTGCCACCCCTTTCTTTATATTAATGAGTCCTCAGGCGCTGAACGATTTTTACGGCTGCTCCTGCAGCCCTCAGGACTTCTTCTTCTGTATTTGTATAGCCGAAGCTGAACCGGATGGAATTATACGGCCTGTCTGAGTCTTTCCCGAACATGGCCGTCAGAACGTGGGAAGGTTCAATCGAGCCTGCAGTGCATGCTGATCCGCTGGAAACAGCGATGCCTGCAAGATCAAGATTCATTAGCATCTGTTCCACATTGGTACCTTCAAAGCTGATGTTTAATACATGAGCAAGAGCATACTCCTGATTGCCGTTAATAGCAAATTTAATGCCTGCTTTCTGAAGTGATCCAATCAGCGCTTCCTTCATGGATTGATAGTTTGCCCTTTTTTCATCTAAGGATTCCTTTGCGATGCGGACAGCCTCCGCAAATGCCGCAATGGCCGGAACATTTTCGGTCCCTGCCCGCCTCTTTCTCTCCTGCTCCCCGCCGTAACTTACAGGGATGATCCTGGTGCCATCCTTTATATACAGGAAGCCTATCCCTTTGGGGCCATTTATTTTATGGGCGGAAACCGACATGGAGTCGATTCCCAGGGCGTTCACATCAATATTTTCGCTCCCGTAGGCCTGGACCGCGTCCGTATGGAAGACAGCCCCGCGCTCTTTAGCAAGGCGGGCAAGCTCCCGGACCGGCTGGATGGTGCCTACCTCATTATTCCCGTACATGATTGTCACAAGTATAGTGTCATCCCTAAGCGCTTCTTTCAGGCCGTCGGGAGAAACGAGGCCAGACTCATCTACCGGCAGGTACGTGATGTCAAATCCCTCCTTCTCCAGGTAGCGGCAGGTATTCAGGACCGCATGATGTTCCACAATGCTCGTGATGATATGCTTTCCGCGTCCGCTGTTCGCTCTTGCCGTCCCGATGATAGCCAGATTATCAGCTTCAGTACCTCCGCTGGTAAAAATAATTTCATTTTCCTTTGCACCTATGCTTCTGGCAATGAAAGCTCTGGATTCATCCAGGATATGCCTTGACTTCCTTCCGAATGAATGAATGCTGGATGGGTTGCCGAAGGTTGCCTCCATCGCTTCTGCCATTTTTTTAATGACACCGGGATGCATCGGTGAAGTGGCTGCATGATCAAGATAAATATTTTCCAAATCGTTTCCCTCCTGTCAGGGATGTATGAAGGTATCTTCTATTAATTAAATATTGACTGTTTTCTCATTTATTTTGCCTTTTGAACAAGAAAGTTGATTTACGTTCAGGCGCTCACTTGGAGCGGGGCGGGCGCGAGCCTCCCCGGCTTTGCCAGCGGGGTCTCACCAGTCCCGGATATTCCGACTTAAGAAGCGAAAAAGCTTTTTACAGAACTCCAAAAACAACAATCTTTTAGTAAAAATCCTAAATATAAAACATATAAGAATCTGTATTATCGTTATCTGAATAGCTCGCCAGATCCTGGAGGGTGGTGTTATCTAGTACATCTTTTACAGCATCGCGGATTTTTATCCACAATTCACGCTTTGCAGGCTCTTCATCCTCTATTCCCTCCACCGGGCTGATCGGTCCTTCAAGGACACGGATGATATCACCGGATGTGATCTGTTCGGGGTCCCTCCCAAGCAGATAGCCGCCGTATGCCCCGCGTATGCTCTTTACAAGTCCTGCGTTCCGGAGAGGAGCAATGAGCTGCTCCAGGTAATGCTCCGATAAGTTGTGCGTTTGTGCAATGGCTTTCAGGGAGGTCGGGCCTTCCCCATGCTTTTTTGCAAGCTCAATCATAATTGTGAGGCCATATCGGCCTTTAGTCGAAATCTTCATTTTCTGCACCTCTGCATAAAGTTTTAAATATATATTCGTAGCGGGTTTTCGCTATTGTTAAAATAATGGTCAAATGCACCTGAAATTATAGCATATCCCTGAATTCGATGCATTTTAAGTTTAACATAATGTATGGTAAAGTTAATAAAACAGCCAGATATATTGTGCTTGGCCTGTAATCGTTCACTCGGAGAGATATGATATGAGCATTAAACCGCTGGCCTTCAGAATGAGGCCCAAAAACATAGATGAAATACTTGGACAGCAGCATCTCGTAGGGGAAGGCAAGATCATCAGGAGGATGGTCAAGGCTAAACAGCTGTCTTCCATGATCTTATACGGACCTCCAGGTGTCGGGAAGACGTCCATTGCCTCTGCCATAGCCGGAAGCACAAAGTTTGCCTTCCGCACGCTGAACGCAGTGACTCATAACAAAAAAGATATGGAAATCGTTGCACAGGAGGCCAAAATGTCCGGCAGGGTCATTCTCCTCCTCGACGAAGTGCACCGGCTGGACAAAGCCAAGCAGGATTTTTTGCTTCCCCATCTGGAAAGCGGAGCCATCACCCTGATTGGTGCTACAACCAGCAATCCTTACCACGCCATCAATCCAGCCATCAGGAGCCGATGCCAGATCTTTGAGCTGAAGCCATTGGAGCCTGAGGACATCACGGCCGCCCTGAAACGGGCAGCTGCCGATGAGGAAAGGGGCCTGGGGTCGGTACGCACCCGGATTTCCGAAGATGCCTACCTCCATCTTGCTTCAGCCTCAAATGGGGATGTGAGGAGCGCACTGAACGCGCTGGAGCTTGCAGTACAGTCAACAGAGCCGGACGAAGAGGGATTTGTAACGGTAGATTTAAAGGCCGCCGAAGAATGTATCCAAAGAAAGAGTTTTTCCCATGACAAGGGCGGGGATGCCCATTATGATGTCCTGTCCGCCCTTCAAAAGTCCGTGCGCGGCAGTGATGTGAATGCTGCCATGCATTATCTCGGCAGGCTGATCGAGGCTGGCGATCTCGTCAGCATAGCAAGGAGGCTTGTGGTCATGGCTTATGAAGATATCGGTCTTGCCAACCCCCAGGCAGGGCCGCGGACGCTCTCAGCAGTGGAAGCGGCTGAACGGCTCGGGTTCCCTGAAGCACGTATTCCTCTAGCCAATGCCGTGGTGGAATTATGCCTGTCTCCAAAATCGAATTCCGCTTATCTTGCAGTGGATGCAGCCCTCTCGGATATACGCGCCGGGAACTATGGGGAAGTGCCTGATCACCTGAAGGATGCCCATTATAAGGGAGCGAAAGATCTAGGGCGCGGCACCGGGTATCTTTACCCTCATGATTATGAAAGCGGCTGGGTCAAGCAGCAGTACCTCCCGGACAAGCTGGCCCGGAAGAAGTATTACAACCCAAAGAAAACCGGCAAATTCGAGCAGGCTCTCGGAACGGTATATGAAAAAATAGAAGGCACGGGCTCACTTCCGAAAGGAAAATAAGCCCGTGCCTTGTTTTTATGAATGCCGGGAGACCTTACTGAAAGCTCTCCCCATTAACCCTTTGAATCTCAATGTCCTCCAAGATATCCCTGATGACCCAGCTTGCAGCAATCAGCCCGGCTACTGACGGAACAAACGCATTTGAAGAAGGCGGCATTTTTGCCTTCCTGATCGGTGCCTGGTCATTTCCTACTTCCTTGCGCACTTCTTCCCTGATTACAATCGGGCTTTCATCGGAAAAAATGACCGGAATCCCTTTTTTGATTCCTTCCTTCTTCAATCGTGTCCGGATTACCTTCGCAATAGGGTCTGTATGCGTTTTGGAGATATCAGCAATCTGGAACCGGGTAGGGTCCATCTTATTGGCTGCACCCATGCTTGAAATGAGTTTAATATTCCGTTTCAGGCATTCTTTCATCAAGTGGATCTTGTAGGAAATCGTATCCGAGGCATCCACAACATAATCAAGTCCATAACTGAAGAATTGTTCATATGTCTCTTCAGTATAAAACATTTTGAGAGATATAACTTCACAATCAGGATTGATATCTTTTATTCTTTCCTTCATTAAATCTGCTTTAAATTTTCCGACGGTAGATAAGAAAGCAATATTCTGCCGATTGATGTTCGTGATATCCACATCATCCTTATCGACCAAAATTAGTCTCCCGACTCCGGACCTTGCCAGCGCTTCCGCCGCAAACGAGCCCACTCCCCCGATGCCAAGCACTGCCGCTGTAGTATTTTTCAGTATATCGAGCCCTTCTTTTCCTATTGCAAGCTCATTACGAGAAAATTGATGAAGCATCGTCTCACTCCAATGTATGTTTATCGTCTTAAATATACCATATATGTTCTTTTACACAAAAAAAAGAAATGAGAAACTCCCCTCAAGCCCCGCTCTTCCCGGGAGATAGATCCCAACTCACTTTGAACGTCAGTTACAGAAAAACCGGCTTTCAGCCGTCCCAGCAATGATAAAAACCCGTGCAATGGATGCACGGGTTTTCATATCCGTATGTATTGTGCAAAGTCCCGATCGTGCCGTCAGTGCCATAGTTTTGAACCCGCTCTCAGCAGGTGGGTGCCCTGTTCCATGCATTTATAAGTCCTTTACGAAAAAGGCATGTATGCAGCATGGAAACTCGTGCTCCCGAAACTATAATTGTTCGGTCAAAACGTATAGAAGGAAAACGAACACATCAGGACTTTGCTATTGATGTAATTCTAACACAGGTGAATGACCGTTTCAAGAAATGCTTCCTGGGCCTTTACTCACTTTTTTCAAGATTTAGTGCGAGGCGCAGTTCATCGAGCTGGGCCTGGCTGACACGGTCCGGCGCTTTTGTCAGAAGGTCGCTCGCGCTTGCTGTCTTAGGGAAAGCAATGGTATCCCTGAGATTTGTCCGGCCTGCAAGGAGCATGACCAGCCTGTCCAGGCCGAGCGCAATTCCGCCATGCGGCGGTGTGCCATATTCAAAGGCTTCAAGCAGGAAACCAAATTGTTCTTTTGCTTCTTCTGCCGAGAAACCAAGCACCTCAAACATTTTCATTTGAACATCACTTTCAAATATCCGGAGAGACCCGCCGCCAAGTTCGTACCCGTTCAACACAAGATCATAAGCCTGCGCCTTTACACTGCCCGGGTCTGTTTGAAGCATTTCCAATTCTTCCCGGACAGGCATCGTGAACGGATGGTGGGCCGCAAAATACCGGTCAAGCTCTTCGTCATATTCAAGCAGCGGCCAGTCTGTGACCCAGAGAAAATTGAATTTGCCATCATCGATCAGGCCTAATTCTTTTCCAATCTTCAGCCTGAGAGCTCCCAATGCATCGGCTGTGACATTTTTTTTGTCAGCCACAAACAAAAGAAGATCTCCAATCTCAACGGCCAGTGCTTCTTTGAGCTGATCCTGTTCTTCTTCCCCGAAGAATTTTGCGATTGGACCCTTAAGTCCATCTTCCTCGGCCTTCAGCCAGGCAAGGCCTTTGGCGCCATAAATGGAGGCAAATTCGCCAAGCGCATCGATATCCTTGCGTGAATAATTGCCGGCAGCCCCTTTGGCATTGATTGCCTTCACCTCGCCGCCGGCTGCAACTGTACCGGAGAACACCTTAAAGCCGCTGTCTTTCACTAATCCGGATACATCAGTCAATTTCATTTCAAATCGGGTATCAGGCTTATCAGAGCCATAATACTTCATGGCATCGGCATAGGTGATGCGCGGAAGCGGAAGGGAAAGTTCAACTCCCTTTACCTCTTTCATGACCTTGTACATCATCTGTTCGGACAGATGGATGATATCCTCCTGGCTCATGAAGCTTGTTTCAATGTCAATCTGGGTAAATTCCGGCTGCCTGTCTGCACGGAGGTCTTCATCCCTGAAGCAGCGGGCAATCTGGTAGTACCGCTCGAAGCCTGAAACCATCAGCATCTGCTTGAAGAGCTGCGGTGACTGGGGCAGTGCATAAAAACCGCCCTCATGTACACGGCTCGGCACAAGATAATCACGGGCACCTTCAGGTGTGCTTTTAGTCAGGATAGGAGTTTCAATATCAAGGAATCCTTCTTGATCCAGGAAATCTCTTACTGCCTTTGTAACCTGGTGGCGCATCTTAAAGGTTTCATACATGACCGGGCGGCGAAGATCAAGATACCGGTACTTAAGCCGGATATCTTCTGCCACTTCTGTGCTGTCGGCAATCACGAATGGAGGGGTCTTGGCTTCATTCAGGATGTTTACACTCTCAGCCTGGACCTCAATTCTTCCCGTCTCCATATTCGGGTTAATGGTCCCTTCGGCCCGGGCAGCGACTGTACCTTGAATATCCAGTACATACTCATTCCGGATCGATTCCGCCGTCAGCAGGGCATCCTGCGAATGATCGGGATTAAATACCACCTGGACAATCCCTGAGCGGTCACGCAGGTCGATGAATATAAGCCCGCCAAGATCGCGGCGCTTCTGTACCCAGCCCTTAAGGCTGACTTTTTCGCCAATTGCTTCTTCTGTTACTTCTCCACAAAAATATGATCTGCCAAACATTACTTTTCCTCCCTTATTCTTGAAGCCTTCTAAATTCTTCAGAGAATGACGCCAGGCTTACCACCGTCTGCTCCCCTGTTGCCATGTTCTTGAGGCTGATTTCATTCTTCTTCAGCTCATCGTCGCCCAGGACAGCTGTAAATCTTGCCTTTTGGCGGTCAGCAGCCTTGAACTGGGCCTTCACTTTACGATCCAGATAATCACGGTCTGCAGAAAAACCTTCATTCCTCAGCTGCTGTACCAGCTTTACCGTATAATCCTTTGCATCCTCACCAAGGGAGACAAAATAGCAGTCAAGGCCTTGTGCTATCGGAAGCTCGATTCCTTCGGCCTCCAGAGCGGAAATAAGACGCTCGATGCTTAGTCCAAAACCGATCCCCGGAGTCTCCGGCCCGCCAAGGTCCTCAACCAGCCCGTTATAGCGCCCTCCCCCACAAAGGGTAGTGATGGCACCAAAGCCTTCCGCCTCGCTCATCACCTCAAATGCTGTGTGATTATAATAATCCAGTCCACGCACAAGCGTTGGATCAACTGTAAATTCGATTTCTATTTGGGACAGATACTTCTTCACTTTTTCAAAATAAGCTGCCGAAGCTTCATTGAGATACTCCAGGATGGAAGGAGCCGTCTTCATCAGCTCATGGCCCCTGTCCTTTTTGCAATCAAGAATCCGCATCGGATTTTTCTCAAGCCTTCCCTGGCAGTCTGAACAAAATTCATTGATCCTCGGGGCGAAGTGACCAATCAGCGCTTCGCGGTGTTTTGTCCTGCTTTCCTTGTCTCCGAGGCTGTTTATTACTAATTTTAGTTTTTTCAAGCCCAGTTCCTTATAAAGGTTCATGACCAATGAAATAACTTCCGCGTCCATTGCTGGATCCGCACTTCCGAGAGCTTCCACTCCAAATTGGACGAATTGGCGGTATCGTCCGGCCTGCGGGCGTTCATATCTGAACATGGGTGCAAGATAGAATAACTTGACCGGCTGATTTGCAAGTCCAAACATTTTATTTTCCACAAATGAACGGACTACCGGAGCCGTTCCCTCCGGGCGCAATGTGAGATCCCTTCCCCCTCTGTCCTGGAAGGTGTACATTTCCTTTTGGACGATATCTGTTGTGTCTCCCACACCTCTAAGAAATAAATCTGTATGCTCAAAAAGCGGGGTTCTTATTTCTGAGTATTGATACCTTCGGCTTAATTCTCTTGCTTTGCTTTCAATATACTGCCAGATTTCTACCTGTCCTGGCAGGATATCCTGTGTTCCCCGCGGAATCTGTATAGACATATAGCCCATTCCTTTCCTACTTGCTTTTATCTTTCTTCAGGAGAGAACGTTTAAGGAGACAGGGAATGCATGAAAAAAAAAAAACCCTCGGTCCCCTGTAAATAAATTACAAGGGACGAGAGTTTTATTCCCGTGGTGCCACCCTGGTTGAAGCATAAATGCTGCTTCCACTTTTAACAGTTAACGCCTGCATACGTTCATCCCCTACTAAGACATCCTTTTCAGGGCGAAGCCTACGGAGTGTTCTTTCATTAAGCCATCAGTAGAAATGCTTTCAGCCGCGGCATTTCCTCTCTTGTCATCCGGTTCTTAATTACTCTTCCCCATCATTGGTTTAAGCCAATATGTATTTTCATTTATTAAATAATAATACGTACGAGCATTTTCAATGTCAAGGTATTTATGATCTTTCCAGGCGTTTTTTCAAATTCTTCACGCCCCTCACATTTAATCCGAACTCAGATGCCAGTTCCACCATGGAGGAACTTTCCTCTTTCTGAATAAAGTCATGGAAGTCCACTCCGAATAATTGAGCACTTCCGCTTCCGCTGTGCCTGTTTTTTTCACTGTACCTCATTTGGCTGCCTCCTGTCATTATGCCGGAATTTCTCGTCAACCCTAGCCTTTCCCAATCACCTGAATTATTTTCATTTTCCTGAGAGGTTTTTTTATTTAGGAGATAGAAAGAGAAATAAAGCAAAAGTCAGGAGGATGCTTGTGAACAAATTTTTCTCGATATTTCTTTCGCTGCTAGTGACTGCTGCTGCATCAGCGCCGTCCATTTCTGCTGAGCAGCCTGCCACAGTCCTTGGGGCGCAATCGTGGGCGGCTGGATGGGCAGAGTGGGGTTTCGGGGCAGCCGTAAGCCTAAAAGGAAATGAAACCAGGAGAATAGCCGAGGTTGCAGCAGACACTCTGCGCATCCGCAGCGGGCCCGGGGCTCAGTCTGGCATCATCGGCAAGCTTTCGCGCGGAACTCGTGTGGAGATTAAGGATCAGAACGACAAATGGTTCAGGATTCAAATCGGCACTCTTACCGGCTGGGCGGCCGCCGAATTCCTGAAAGAGGAGCATGGAGTGACTTCACCGGCAGGCGGCTCCGCAGTCAGCCTGATTGATTATCTGAATGTAAGAACATCCCCCTCCACATCAGCCAGTATCATCGGCAGTATAAACCGAGGGGAAACAGCCGTGGTAACCCGCCTGGCAGGCGATTGGCTGGAAATCGAATACAAAGGGGAGGCCGGGTGGATATCCAGGGAATATGCCAGGCTTGAGCAGGGTTCTAAATCCGTGCCTGCAGAAGATGAAGATAATGAGGAACTGCCTCCTTCCTCAACTGCTGTCATTCAGGCAGACAGCCTCCAGGTCAGGAGTCAGCCTTCCCTGGAAGGGAAGGCGGTTGGGACGATTTACAAGGGTTCATCTTATTCCATCCTGGACAAAGAAAACGGCTGGATCAAGCTCCAATATGAACAGGGCAAGAAGGGCTGGGCGGCTGGCTGGTTCACTTTAACCAGCGGGGACACCCAGCATGCTGCCATGCCGGGAAACATAAAAATCAAGATTTTATATGATCGTACAAACTTAAGGAAGAGTCCAGACTCTTCAGGTAAAATCGTAAAAAGAGCCAGGGAGGGGGAAATATATAAAGTATCCGCCATCCAGGGTAATTGGTACGAAGTTTTGCTTAAGGATGAGAACAGGGCGTATGTCCCAGGCTGGATGGCAGACCGCCTCAGAGAGCCGGTGCCAAAGAAAACAGGGAAGGATAAATTTTTGAAACACAAGGTGATCGTGATTGACCCTGGACACGGCGGCAGGGACAGGGGCACTACTGGGACAGGAGGGACATTTGAAAAGGACGTCACCCTTTGGACGGCGCTTCTGGTTTATGACCGTTTAAGGGCGGCGGGAGCTGACGTTATCCTTACAAGAACACTGGATACATTCATAGAATTGGATGCGAGAGTGGATATATCCCATTTAAAGAACGCCGATGCCTTTATAAGCATTCATTATGACAGTGCGGATGGATCGGACAGCCAGGGCTTTACCTCGTTCTATAACTATGGCAATCAGAAAACATTGGCAGAAGAACTGCACTCTTCCCTCGCCTCCCTGCTGCCATTCCCGGACCGGGGGATCCGCCAGGAAAACTATCATGTTATCCGTGAAAACAAGCAGCCGGCAGTACTGCTGGAACTCGGCTATCTGAGCAATCCCGCCGAGGAGCTGGCTATCCTGGACAGCAGTTTTCAGAAACAGGCTGCTTCAGCTATATTTGACGGGCTGGCAAGTTATTTCAAAAACCAGGCGCAAAATTGAACAAAAACCAAATACAAGCATTCAGCTCGCCGCCTATGCATGAAAAGGAACTTGGACATGAGCAGGAACAAGCATAGTAAGGCAAGGCAGGAATGCCAGCAAGATGAATGATGTTCACACATAGCTGCAGAAAGCCTTATGATATAGCAGCTATACCCCTTGTCCGCAAAAAAAACAGGCTCCTATCACAGGAACCTGGCGGGTTATTTTTCTTTACTATCCAGAATCAAGGTCACCGGCCCGTCATTCACAAGGCTCACTTCCATCATGGCCCCAAATTGGCCCGTTTCAACTGTAACCCCTTTTTCCCGCAGCATGGTATTAAAGGCATCATAAAGAGGCTCTGCCTTTTCAGGTCTGGCGGCACTCATGAAATTGGGCCTTCTTCCTTTTCTGGAATCTCCATAAAGGGTGAATTGGAAAATGGAAAGAATGGAACCGCCTTTATCGAGCAGGGATAGATTCATTTTTTCATTATAGTCTTCAAAAATCCGGAGATTCACTATTTTTTCGGTCAGATACGCTGCGTCCTCCTCTGTATCCTCATGCGTAATGCCCACAAGGAGGACCAGCCCGCTTTCAATCTCACCGGCAATCTTCCCTGAAACTGAGACGGAAGCCCTTTTAGACCTCTGCAATACCACTTTCATAGTAAGACTCCTTAGTTCATTATTCTTCTGACTGCATAAATATCATGAATCTGCTTTATTCTCTCGACCACCTTCTGCAGGTGATTAACATTATTGATGGAAATCGACATGTTGATGATGGCCACCTTGTTGCGGTCAGAACGTCCCGACACTGCCGAGATATTCGTCTTTGTTTCATTCACTGCCTGCAGTACTTCATTTAACAGCCCGCTTCTGTCATAGCCGTTAATTTCAATATCCACATTATATTCCTTCCGTTCGTTCAGTCCGCCTTCCCACTCAACAGGGATCAAGCGGTCTTCTGTATCTTCACCTGCCAGGTTCGGGCAGTCAGAACGGTGAACGGATACACCCCGCCCTTTTGTGATGAAACCGACTATATCATCGCCGGGAACGGGATTGCAGCACCTTGAAAGACGGATCAGCAGGTTATCGATATCCCTGACGCGGACTCCTGATTCCTTCTTCCTGCTGGAAGGAAATTTCTTCAGCTCAGAAACCGATTCAGCAAGGGCCGTTTCCTGTTCCTTTTGCTTTCGCCATTTGTCTGTTAGGCGGTTTGCAAGCTGAAGTGCGGTGATGCCATTATATCCAACAGCGGCATACATATCTTCTTCATTGGCAAAGTTGAATTTCTCGGCCACACGTTTGATATTTTCAGCCGTCAGGATTTCCTTCAGATCAAAATCCATCCCGCGAATTTCCTTTTCGACAAGTTCCTTGCCTTTTTCAACATTTTCATCCCGCCGCTGTTTTTTGAAAAATTGCCGTATTTTATTTTTCGCCTGTGATGTCTGGGCAAGCTTCAGCCAATCCTGGCTCGGACCATATGAATGCTTGGATGTCATAATTTCAACGATGTCGCCTGTCTTCAGCTTATAATCCAGGGTCACCATCTTTCCATTCACTTTGGCACCAATGGTTTTGTTCCCAATCTCAGAATGGATGCGATAGGAGAAATCAATCGGCACAGACCCTGATGGTAGCTCAATCACATCTCCTTTAGGAGTAAATACATAGACCATGTCCGAGAAAAGGTCAATTTTCAAGCCTTCCATAAACTCTTCAGCATTGACAGCATCGTTTTGGAATTCAAGGATTTCCCTGAACCAAGACAGCTTATTGCCAAGCAGTGAAGGAGCATCGGCCTTCTTGTCCTCTTTATACGCCCAGTGTGCGGCAATCCCGAATTCTGCAATTCTGTGCATTTCGGTTGTCCGGATCTGCACTTCCAGTGGATCACCTTTTGGTCCAATCACAGTCGTGTGGAGAGATTGATACATATTCGGCTTTGGCATGGCGATATAATCCTTAAAACGTCCCGGCATAGGCTTCCAGCACGTATGGATGATGCCAAGGACCGCGTAGCAGTCTTTAATATTGCTTACTACAATCCGGACAGCAAGCAGATCATATATCTCACTGAACTGCTTATTCTGCAGAGCCATTTTCCTGTATATGCTGTAGATATGCTTCGGTCTGCCTGATATCTCGGCCTTGATATGAACGTCCCCGAGCTCAGCTTTCACTTCATCGACGACTCCGTCAAGATACTCCTCGCGCTCTGCCCGCTTTTTCTTCATCAGATTGACGATGCGGTAGTATTGCTGCGGATTAAGATAGCGGAGGGCTGTATCCTCAAGCTCCCATTTGACCTTCGAAATACCAAGCCGGTGTGCAAGGGGCGCGAAGATTTCCAGGGTCTCGTTTGAAATCCTGCGCTGTTTTTCAATCGGCAGATGCTTCAGAGTACGCATATTATGAAGCCTGTCAGCCAGTTTAATCAGGATGACCCTGATATCCTGTGCCATGGCGACAAACATTTTTCTGTGATTCTCGGCCTGCTGCTCTTCCTGTGACTTATACTTAATTTTGCCAAGCTTTGTCACTCCATCCACAAGCATGGCTGTTTCTTCTCCAAAGGCATCCTTCAGGTCTTGAAGAGTCACTTCGGTATCTTCAACCACATCATGTAAAAAACCGGCAGCAATAGTAGAGGCATCCATCTGCAAATCTGCAAGGATTCCCGCTACCTGTACCGGGTGGATGATGTATGGCTCTCCTGATTTCCGGAATTGGTTCCTGTGGGCATGCTCGGCAAACTTAAAGGCTTTATCCAAAAAGTCTGCATCTTCGGCACCGAGATATTCCCTGGCCCTCAGTATTACCTGATCAGCGCTTAGTATTTGTTCATTAGCCATTCAATCACCTTTTTATATATGAATTATCCGTCTAGATAAATAAAAGCCTTTTGTCATAGCACTATTTTTCTAATTGTACTTATTATTAAAAAAAAAGAAAAGGATGTAAAGGGAAAATCGCCCTTTTTGGCATACTTCACATAATTTGCCTGTCAATTTTGGACAATATATTTAATTATCCGCCCTTATTTTGCAAATTGCAACAAAAAACTACAACAATAAAAAGAAAGGACCGGCCCCCTCGCTTGCCAGGAGACAGCTGATATTTCAGCGCACCTGAATCTGGCAAAACGCGGGGGCCGGCCCTATGTGGATATGACCCAGATTAATATTTCATCAATGTCAGGATATCGTATTTATCCAGCTTGTTTCTTCCATCAAGGTAAGAAAGCTCGATTAGGAAGGCAATTCCAGCCACAACTCCGCCAAGTTCCTCGACCAGCTGGATCGTCGCCTCAATGGTGCCTCCTGTAGCAAGCAGGTCATCCGTGATCAGGACGCGCTGTCCCGGCTTGATGGCATCCTTATGGATGGTCAGCACATCCTTGCCATATTCCAGTCCGTATTGAACCTTGACTGTTTCACGCGGGAGCTTGCCTTCTTTGCGTACAGGCGCAAATCCTAAGCCAAGGGAATAAGCTACCGGACAGCCGATGATGAAGCCCCTGGCTTCCGGGCCGACAACGATGTCAATTTCCTTTTCGCGTGCATATTCAACAATCTGGTCTGTAGCATATTTATAGGCTTCACCATTATCCATAAGGGTGGTGATGTCCTTAAACTTAATTCCCGGCTTTGGCCAGTCAGGAACGATTGTTATAAATTGTTTCAAATCCATTGTTTGTTTTCCTCCTCAAGGAATGCGGTATCTTCTATTAATTGATTAAACTTATCATATAATTCACGGTATGTGGAATAAAGCAGTTCCTGCTCCAGCTCAAACTGCTCCTGTTTTTGGCGGTAGGCAACAGAATCACCCAGATCCCGTTTTTTTACACTTTTATTGAGAGTAATCAATCCATTGTTTATTTTAACAAATTCTAATTCAAAAAACACCTGCGACATGAATTCTACCGTTTCTTTCGTCCAGCCCCGCTGCTTCGCTAACTGTCCGCCGTGGGCCCTAAGGTCAAAGGAGTCCCTTTGGGCAAGGAAGGCGTAGAACCATTTGAAGTGTTCCCTGGATGGCCTTGTGCTGAAGAAATGGCTCTGCCTTTGCTGGAAGTGGGCATAAATCCGGTGCGGCTTATGCCCTGCCAGTAAAGCAGCCAGGGAGTCCCGATCCTTTGGCATATCAAAGAGAACAATATTTTTGCCGTCAATACCATGAGCAGATGCTGAAGGATCAAAAAGAACAGCCTGACTTTCCCTGCCCGGCGGGAGGCTGGTGAGTGTTTCCTGGTTAAATACAATGATACGGAAATCCCCCGCTCCAGGTACATCCAGCCATTTGGCCGGGGATACTCCCCTGCAGTCAAACAGCTGCCAGCTGCTGACCGCAATGTCGGATAAGAAGATCTGGGGCTTTCTGACATTATTCCACTCATTGACCGACAGTTCTCCAATAACTGATACTTTGGAAAAAGGTGAGATATGGTCATATTGTTCCCCAAGGCCGAATCCCACTCCGTCCAGTACCGCCCTGCCATCATTCAGCATAATCTTAAGATGATTTTTGTCTGCTCCTATTTTTTTAATGGACTCGATCGGAACGGAATCAATCAAAACCCTGGGCTTTGGATTCCCCATCCCAAAAGGAGAAAGCATGGCTATTTCTTCAATGGCTGAAAGGGAGATTTCATCGAGAGCTATTTCACTGTCCAGATTTGTTATGGGAATGAAATCTTCGTCGGTCATCTCTTCGTAGGCAAGCTCATTCATCCGCATTCTGAGGCTTTCCACATCACTGAGCTGAAGAGTCATTCCTGCGGCCATGGGATGTCCGCCGAAATGAGGAAGAATATCCCGGCATTTTGACAGGTTCGCGAATAAATCAAAGCCCTGGATACTTCTTGCCGAACCTTTGGCAATCCCCTTTTCCTCGTCAAAGCTGAGTACAATAGCTGGACGATAGAATTTATCCACAAGCTTTGATGCTACAATACCCACGATGCCAGGGTTCCAGCCGGATTTTCCGACAATGATTACTTTATGCTCGCTTGCCGGGAAGTTCTCTTCCACTTCCTTAACGGCTTCTTCAACGGTCCGGCTTACAATCGCCTGGCGTTCTTTATTCAGTTGATCAATCTCTGCTGCAAGGAGTTCAGCTTTTTCCCCGTCAATTGTAAGCAGCAGTTCAACTGCAGGATTTGCACTGCCCAGCCTTCCGGCCGCATTGATCCTCGGGGCGATTCCAAACCCGATCGTTTCCTCATTTACAGAGTCCTGCCTGCCATTTGCCTTTTTCAGGATGGCTTTCAATCCCGGGCGGTCCGTTTTTTGGAGCTGTCTGATGCCTGCAGCGGCGATCAGCCTGTTTTCACCAAATAAGGGCACCAAGTCTGCTATTGTCCCGATGGCTGCAAGCTCAAGCAATTCCTTTGGCAGCCTGCCGGTCAATGCATGAGCAAGCTTAAATGCCACCCCCACCCCTGCCAGCTCCTTGAATGGATATGTACTCCCAGGAATTTTAGGATGTATAAGTGCAAGGGCAGACGGAAGAACCGGGCCAGGCTCATGGTGGTCCGTTATGATATAATCTATGCCGGCATTTTTAAGAAAATCCGCTTCAGCTGTGGCGGATATTCCTGTATCAACAGTGATAATCAGGCTTGCTCCTTCCTTCACCGCTCTTTCAAATGCAGGAATATTGGGTCCATAGCCTTCCGTAAATCGGTTCGGGATATAGTAGCGGATATCTGCTCCCAGCTGTTTGAGCGTAATCATAAGCACTGAGGTGCTGGTGACTCCATCTGCGTCATAATCGCCGAAGATCAATATACTTTCTTTATCTTGAATCGCTCTATGTATCCGCTCGACAGCCTTTTCCATGTCATTGAAAAGGAAGGGATCATGGAAGGGCTCATCTTCACTAAATAAAAAAGACCGTGCCGAATCAGCATCTTCCAGTCCACGGTTCACTAATAATTTTGACACAAGAGGTGTGATCTTTAACTGTTCCGCTAATTCTTGCACTCTCTCAGTATTCACATCTTTCAGGATCCAGCGAGTTTTTGATTTAAGCATACATTCACCCCTTAACCTCCCTTATTATACAAAAGAGACCAAGGGGTTTCAATGCAGAATATTTACCTCCTGTCAGCAGCGTTCCCACCGCTGTACAAGGCTTGTTCCTGTTCTTCCACACTATCCGGGGCGGACGTCTGCCTCTCGGCCAATTCGAGCTGCACTTCCTTTTCGTCCCGTTCCTGCTTCAGCCTGCGGATTTCCCGCCTTTGGGAAAACACCCTGATCAGGCCAAGCGACCCGGCAATGATCCCTCCCATAAAAGCAGAACTGAGAATCACCAGAATAAGAGGTATACGGGAAGTGCCAAACACATAATTCACCGTCACGCTGTCAACATTCACCACAGCAAATACGGCCACAACCAGTGCAAATGCCAGTGCTATTATAAAAGTCCACTGTGTTTTCATAGGTCCACCTCCATAGAATGGGTACCTTTCTCATTTCCCCTGTTTTCACAGTTAAAAACCTGGACCACAAGAAGGCTTTTGGAGCATAAACCAACATGAGTTTTCTCATTGCAGCCACGCTTAGAAAAGAACCGGGCCATGAGCAGGAACAAACACTATAAGGCGGTGGAGCGGAAGTAAGGCGCAGACAGGAATGCCAGCAATATAAAAGAACAACAAGCTGCAGGGAGATTTTTGTCAGCTCCGCCCCTATTCCACAGAAAAAAGACCCGCACAGGCAGCAGCCATATGCGGGTTCTTTATCGTTTTACACCTGTGGTTCCGAGCTCGTCTTCTTCTTTTCTACAAAAGTCTGCAGGGAGCCTTTTTGTTTAAGCTCTTTTGTTTTCAAGTCAAGCCACAATTGTGCTGCAATGAAGAGGGAGGAGTATACACCGCAGATCAATCCCATTAAAAGGGCGAATGAGAAATTGAAGAGTGTCTCACTTCCGAGCAGCAACAGGGCGATGACCGGTATTATGACCATGAGCACCGTATTGACGGAGCGTCCGAATGTCTGCCGCAGGCTCAAATTCACAATGTCCTGAAGTTCCTGCGGGGTTTTAATCTTACGTTTCCTCTTCATATTTTCACGGATCCGGTCAAAGGTTACAATCGTATCATTGATTGAATAACCTACGATTGTCAGGACTGCCGCAATGAAGGTAATATCCACTTCCATCCGGATCAGACTGAATACTGTCACAATGAAGAAGGCGTCGTGCAGCAGCGCAAGCACTGCCGGGAAAGCCATTTTCCATTCATATCTCAGTGTTACATAGATGATAATTCCAAGTGAGGCGATCAGGAGAGCGTAGAAAGCATTCTTCGCAAGCTCGCGTCCAATAGTCGGCGATACAGTGCTCACCGTCGGATCGCTGCCGTATTTATCCTCAATGCCTTTTTTGACCTTGGAAATCTCCTGTTTATCCATGACCCCTTTCAGCCTGACGACAGCCGTCTTATTTCCTTGCCCGGATAAGACGATATCATCAGCTTCAAAACCGAGGGATTCAAATTCATCCTTGACTTCGCTCGCTGTAAGGGCTTTGTCCGATTTGAGCTCCACCCTCGTCCCGCTCGTGAAGTCGATGGCAAGATTCAGCTTGAACACCAATAGGAAGATAATGCCCAGAACCGTCAGAATGATGGAGAAGGCATAAAACTTCTTCCGATGCTTGACAAAATCAATCCGGTCAAAGCGGGTCGGCATGCTGAACGGATCCGTGGAATCCTTGAGATCATGGATGTCCTGTTTACGGACGCCGAACCAGCTGAACTTCTTATTAAGGAAATTGCTCTGAATCCAAAGGTTCATCAGGATCCTGGACAGGAACACATTTGTAAAGAAACTCAGCAGAATGGCGATGATAAGCATGGTTGCAAACCCTTTTACAGAGCTTGTACCGTAAACAAACAGCACTCCCGCTGCCAGGAGCGTGGTTAAGTTCGCATCCAGGATCGTAATGAAGGAGTTCTTATTACCCGCTGCGAACGCTGATTTAATGGTACGCCCGAGCTTAATTTCATCTTTGATCCGTTCATACGTAATAATATTCGTGTCAACGGCTATCCCGACACCCAGCACAAGTGCCGCGAGGCCAGGCAGGGTCAGAACACCCTGCATAAGCTGGAATATGAGAAGTGTTAGATAAATATATGCGGCAAGGGTAATAATGGCGATAAAGCCCGGAAACCGGTAATAGACAAGCATGAACAGGAAAATGGCGGCGATGCCGATGATTCCTGCTTCAATGGTCTTATGCAGTGCTTCCTCCCCGAATTTTGCCCCAACGGATGTTGAATATTTTTCATCCAGCTCCACCGGGAGCGCCCCGGCGTTGAGGAGGTTGGCAAGCTCTGTCGCTTCCTCCACCTTGAAGCTGCCCGTAATATAGACAGTTTTCGAATCAATGATTTTAGAAACTCCTGGAGCTGATATCATATTGTCATGTGTATCAGCCTTCTGGTATGAATCTTTTCCTTTCTCAAAGTCAAGCCAGATGGCAAGAACATTCGCACCCTGAGGCAATTGGGAAAGATTTTGTGTGATATCCTTGAATTTCCCGGCGTCCTTCAGTGTAACTTCTACTGCCGGGGAGTTTTCATAAAAGGTTTGTTTGGCTCCATTTGCCTTCAGGTCCGCCCCGCTCAGCAGCACCTTATCATTGTAATCCCGGAAGGTAAGCTTTGCCTGGGTGGAAAGGATTTCACGTGCCTTGTCCTGGTCCTTCACCCCCGCGAGCTGCACCCGGATGCGGTCCTTTCCTTCTATCTGAATGTTCGGCTCACTCACTCCAAGGACGTTGACACGCTTTTCAAGCGCGCTTGCCGTACTTTTCAATGTGGCTTCTGTGACCTTCTGTCCTTTTTCAGGCTTAACTTCGTACAGGACTTCAAATCCGCCCTGCAGGTCCAGGCCGAGGTTAATTTTATTCAATATACTGTTGGATGTAGTACCTATCGTTGCAAGCATGGCCAGCAACAAGATAAAAAAGGCAGCTATCCTGGCTCTTTTTACCATTTTCTGTGTTTGCCTCCTCTGTATTCAATCACTTTAAAGCTGTTTTAGACCATATGTATGCCCTGCACCCCTCCTGACCCTATGAAGATAAAACTATCTAAAGAAAGCCTGGCGCCTGCCAGGCGTTGTCTCGCATATTTACCTTTTGCTGGCAGTAAAAACCATCACAAAGAACATTATGATTCAATTTAAATTCAGTGTCAATTTGCTAATTTTAAAACATGACTAAAATAACAGGTCTTTCAGCTCTTTTTTTCCCTCTGCACTGAAAATAGAGGGCTGCTTAAAGGCTTCAATCGTTGTAAAATTCATAAATTCACTTACTGTAAGGGAAAGAATGTCCTCTACAACCTCAAAAAGGCGGATGTCTTCCTTCGGCTTCTTCCATTTCTTTTTGGTCAGGTAGAGCCACAATTCGGCCTCCCCCACTTCCCCATAACCAAGCAGGGAAAATTCGTCCAGCTTACTGTCCAGTGCCGGTCTGACCTTCTCTCTATAATGCTGATATGGATGCTCTGCACTCATATGAAACGCTCCATTCTTTCTGTTATTTATAGCGGGACAGCTGGTTACGTCCCCCTGATACGAGAGTTTTTAAAATGGCCTGTCATGCTTTGTCCACCCTGCTGCATATAGTTAATTGTATATGAATTCACTATTTTTGAGAAGGCAGGGATTGTCGTTGTCAAAGTTTTTGAAAGGAACCATGATTCTTCTGGCAGCTGGCTTGATTACAAGAATTCTTGGATTTATTAATAGAATTGTCGTCGCCAGATCCATAGGGGAAGAAGGCGTGGGGCTGTTCATGATGGCCTTCCCGACCCTCATCCTGGTCATCTCTATCATACAGCTCGGCCTCCCTGTTGCCATTTCAAAATGCGTCGCCGAAGCATCGGCAAGCAATAATGAAAAAAAGGTAAAAAAGATTCTTGTCGTTTCACTGAGCACCACCCTCGGGCTGAGTATCCTTTTCACCCCTATTCTCGCAGTCTGCGCACCCGTCCTGTCCAAATACCTGTTTACCGATTCACGCATCATCTATCCCCTGCTTGCTATGGTGCCTATTATTCCGATCGTCGCTGTGTCTTCGGTACTCAGGGGATACTTCCAGGGCAGGCAGAACATGAAGCCGGCCGCCTACTCCCAGGTGCTCGAACAGGTTGTCAGGATATCGCTTGTCGCATTCCTTACTGTTAAGTTCCTCCCGTATGGAGTGGAATATGCCGCAGCGGCGGCCATGAGTGCGAATGTGATTGGAGAATTGGTATCGCTCGTGTATCTTCTTGCCATGTTCAAGCTCAAGAAACATTTCCGCTTCCGGCGTAACTTCTTTCAGGCGGTTAAGTCAGGAAAAAGCACATTCCAGGAATTGATGGAAGTAGCACTCCCCACAACGGGGGGACGGCTGATTGGGTCGCTGTCATGGTTTGCAGAACCTATAGTGGTGGCACAGAGTCTGGCTATGGCAGGTGTTGCGTCCTCCCTGGCCACGAGACAGTACGGGGAATTGACAGGATACGCCCTGCCGCTTTTGATGCTGCCTTCCTTTGTGACCTATTCTCTATCCACTTCCTTGATTCCGGCCCTGAGTGAAGCTAATTATTCGGGGAACTCGAGGCTTGTCGAGCACCGGCTGCAGCAATCACTCCGGTTTTCCTTCTTGACCGGCGCCCTTTCCGCCGCCATCCTGTACATCCTGGCCGATCCGCTGATGGAGGCTCTGTACGGAACATCGCATGCGGCGGTATTTATTAAGTTCCTGGCACCGTTCTTTATCTTTTCCTATTACCAGGCCCCGCTGCAGGCAGCCCTGCAGGCATTAAACATGGCCAGGGCCGCGATGTACAACAGTTTGATCGGCGCCATCTTAAAGACAGCCGTTATCTTCATCTTTGCCTCCCAGGAAGCCTTCGGAATCATGGGTGCCGCAGCCGGGATAGCAGTCGGCACCGTGCTCGTGACGATGCTCCACTATGCGACCATCATGAAAAAAATCAATATGAGCATCCATATAAGGCCTTACTTTTTCACCTTTCTCATCCTTGTCCCTGTCTGTGCAGCCGGACACTGGATTTATTACCACCTGCTGAATGATACAGCTGCAGCAATCCGCCTCCTGCTTGCTGTCGGGGTGATGGCCCTCTTATTCATCATATTGATGTTCCTGTGCAGACTGATGAGCCGGGAGGAAACAAAAAGAATTCCGTTATTCGGAAACATGCTGCTTGCCTTATTTTACAGACGGCTATGATTTTAAAAGCTTGGACTTCTAATTGCCGATTCATATGAATATGCATGTAGGGAAACAGGGGATGCAGGCCGCTGCTGTAAGTCAAACAGACATAAAATGCAGCAGCATGACTTTTATATTTATTTGAGGGAGTGGGACAGGTGGAGTCTAGGAAAATAGGGAGCGCAGTACTTTTCGGTGTCGGTTCAATTTTCACAATGGCAGCATTGGCCAGTTTGATCTTTTCCATATTATTAAGGTTCACATCATTGACTGAAGCCTCCTTAACATATCCGGTTATGATTGTTTCCTTTATATCCATGTTCATTGGAGGCTTCATTACCGGCGGCAAGGGAAAAAGGCAGGGCTGGCTCATTGGCGGGGGGACGGGCCTGCTCTACAGCATTATCATTTTGCTGTTTCAATACCTGGGGCATGATTCACTCTTTTCACTGAAACAGCTGATTTACCATACCTGCTTTATAGTCACCTCCATGATGGGTGCAATCCTCGGGGTCAATATTAGTACAAGTTCGACTAAATAAAAACGACTGTTTTCGCATACATTGCGACTGCTGAACAAGAAAATTGATTTCCGCTGCAGGCACTCCATTGGAGCTGCGGGAGTCTCGCACCTTACGATGCAATCAACTTGTTTAATCAATTAAATCTCCTCACAGCACTAATTAAAATAATAATCTTTAGAAAAGTGCAAAAAAACAGCGGCAGCCCCGGAGGGACAGCCGCTGTTCTTTTATTTTTCCAGTGAAACACTTGCTTCCTGTGCTTTTTCCGTTACTTCCCGGACAGCCGCACGGTCATATGTAAGCCTGCTTCCGTCGCCGCAGCGGACGACCATCTTGTTTTCATCAAGAGAATCCACAATTCCATGAAGCCCGCCGATGGTGACAATCTTGTCTCCCTTTGCAAGACCTCCCTGCATGGTCTGAACAGCTTTTTGACGCTTTTGCTGCGGACGGATCAGCAGGAAATAAAACAATACAAACATTAACAGCAATGGCAGTAATGAACCTAATGAACCCATATTTCCAACCTCCTTTGATTAAAAATTCTTGGCATCCGGTTTATTGAAGCCGTAGCGCTCAAAGAATTCTTCTCTGAAGTCGCCAAGGCGGTCTTCCCTGATAGCCTGTCTGACTTGCTCCATTAAGTTTACCAGAAAGTGAAGGTTATGGTAAGTCGTTAAACGAATTCCCAATGTTTCTTCACAGCGGATTAAGTGGCGGATGTAGGCTCTTGAATAATTCTGGCAGACGTGGCAGCTGCAATTTTCGTCAAGCGGACCGAAATCTCTGGCATACTTGGCGTTCTTTATGACCACCCTGCCGCCGCTTGTCATCAGTGTGCCGTTCCTTGCTATCCGGGTCGGCAGTACACAGTCAAACATATCAATTCCTCTTATAGCACCATCAATCAGAGAATCCGGAGAACCGACACCCATCAGATACCGGGGCTTGTCCGCCGGCAGAAGCGGAGTGGTGAATTCAAGCACCCTGTTCATGACATCCTTTGGCTCACCCACTGAAAGACCGCCGACAGCATAGCCTGGGAAATCGAGCGAAGTGAGATCCATCGCACTCTGTCTGCGCAAATCTTCATATTCTCCGCCCTGGACGATTCCAAACAGACCCTGGTCGTCCGGCCGGCCGTGAGCGCTCAGGCAGCGTTCCGCCCAGCGGGAGGTCCGTTCAACAGACTTCTTCATATATTCATGGGTAGCCGGAAATGGCGGACATTCATCAAAGGCCATCATGATATCAGAACCGAGATCATTTTGAATCTGCATCGCTTTTTCAGGCGAGAGGAACAGCTTGTCCCCGTTCAAGTGGTTGCGGAAGTGGACTCCCTCTTCTTCAATCTTCCGGAATTCACTCAAACTGAATACCTGGAAACCGCCTGAATCTGTGAGGATGGCCTTATCCCAATTCATAAATTTATGCAGGCCGCCCGCTTCCCTTATAAGGTCATTGCCGGGCCTCAGCCACAGGTGGTAGGTATTGCTGAGGATGATCCCCGCTCCCATGGCTGTGAGTTCTTCAGGCGACATGGTTTTGACCGTCGCCATTGTTCCCACCGGCATAAACACAGGCGTCTCAAAGGAGCCGTGCGGAGTATGTACGATCCCGAGCCTTGCCCCCGTCTGTTTGCATGTTTTAATATGTTCGTATCTAATAGGGTTCACTCTTGTATCTCCTTCCAATGTGCCTTGCTTATTTGATAAACATGGCATCCCCAAAGCTGAAGAAACGGTAGCGTTCCTCTACAGCCGCATTATAAGCTTTTAAAATATGTTCTCTTCCCGCCAGCGCACTCACAAGCATAATGAGTGTGGATTTCGGCAGATGGAAGTTTGTAATCATTCCGTCAATTGCCTTGAACTCATATCCTGGATAGATAAATATATTCGTCCATCCTGAATCTTCTCTGAATTCCCCGCCGCTTTTTGCTGCTATGGATTCCAGGGTCCTTGTCGAAGTGGTGCCCACTGTGATGATGCGCCCCCCCTCTTCCTTCACCTGATTCAAGAGCCTTGCGGTACCCTCTGTCATTACATAATACTCGGAATGCATTTCATGCTCATCCACATCCTCGGCACTGACCGGCCTGAAGGTCCCAAGTCCGACATGCAGGGTGATAAACGAAATATGGACCCCCATCTCCTTGATTTCCTCAAGGAGCTGT
The DNA here is from genome assembly GCF_046237625.1 of Paraperibacillus esterisolvens. Taxonomy (GTDB): domain Bacteria; phylum Bacillota; class Bacilli; order Bacillales; family DSM-1321; genus Paraperibacillus; species Paraperibacillus esterisolvens. Next base: position 3,048,684 of record NZ_CP143545.1, read on the forward strand.
TCAGTGAAATGAAGGCCCGCGGTCGGTGCGGCGGCAGAGCCGCGTTCCCGGGCGTACACGGTCTGATAACGGTCCTGATCCTCCAGCTGTTCTTTAATATAAGGCGGCAGGGGCATCTGGCCGAGCTCTTCCAGCACCTCATAAAAGATACCTTCATAGCTGAAGTCAAGGATTCTTCCCCCATGGTCGCCAAGTGCTTCGCACACTGCTTTGAGCCTGCCTCCCCCAAAGACGATTTCTGTTCCTTCTTTAATCCGTTTGGCCGGTTTGACCAGCGCTTCCCATTTATCGCCTTCCTGCTGTTTCAACAGAAGCACCTCTATCTTGGCGCCTGTATCCGCTTTGACGCCAAGAAGCCTTGCCGGGAGCACTTTTGTATCATTAAGGACCAGACAGTCGCCAGGCCGCAGATAATCTTTAATATTTTTAAATACTTCATGGCTGATTTCACCCGTTTCTTTATCAAGAACCATGAGCCTGCTTTCCGCTCTCTGTTCTAGTGGAGTCTGGGCAATCAGCTCTTCAGGCAAATGAAAATCAAATAAATCTACCTTCATTTTTTACACTTCCGTTCTTTGCAGCTTCTATAGGCCGGCTGCCCGCCGGCAAGATTCAGCATACCATATTCATGCTCTCATTATACAAATAAAAAAACACACCACACCCTATGCGGTCGGCATCTCAATATTGAAATGCTCGTACACTAGCGGAGTGGCAATCCTTCCGCGAGGTGTTCTCTGGATAAACCCGATCTGCAGCAGGTAAGGTTCGTATACATCCTCGATGGTATGGGATTCCTCCCCGATGGTGGCCGAAATGGTATCCAGCCCCACTGGACCGCCCCTGAAGCGCTCGATGATCCCTTTAAGTAATTTATGGTCAATATGATCCAGTCCTAAACGGTCCACCTGCATCAATTCCAGGGCCTGGCCGGCCATTGACAACGTGACAAGCCCATTCCCCCTTACCTGTGCGAAGTCACGGACCCTCCTTAAGAGGCGGTTGGCTATCCTCGGGGTCCCCCTTGATCTCCTTGCTATTTCATCTGCCGCTTCCCCATCGATTTCAGTCTCTAGGATGTCAGCCGTCCGTACGACAATTTGCTTCAGCTGTTCCACTGTGTAATATTCAAGCCTGCTCAGGACCCCGAAGCGGTCCCTGAGCGGGGCGGATAAAGAACCGGCCCTGGTTGTCGCCCCCACCAGTGTGAAGGGAGGCAGATCAAGCCTTACCGACCGCGCTGCCGGGCCCTTCCCGATGACTATGTCCAGGCAGAAATCCTCCATCGCCGGATACAGCACTTCCTCAACAGCTCTAGGCAGCCGGTGTATCTCGTCTATAAAGAGCACATCACCCGGCTGCAGGGCGCTGAGAATGGCCGCAAGATCTCCCGGCCTCTCGATAGCAGGACCGGCAGCCGTCCGGAGATTCACACCCATTTCATTTGCGATAATGGCCGCAAGGGTTGTTTTACCAAGACCCGGCGGACCGTACAGCAGGACATGATCAAGCGTCTCAGACCGCATTCTCGCAGCTTCTATGAAGACCTCAAGATTGGATTTCACCTTGTCCTGCCCGATGTACTGCCTTAAATTCTGCGGACGCAGACTTAACTCATATGATAATTCGGCAGAGTCTGCTTCCTGGTTTACTATTCTGTCATCCATATCATGCACCTTCTATCTTAAAAGAGTCTGCAGGGCACGCTTTATGTACTCTTCAGTAGTCAGGTTTTCCTGAGCCAGTTCTTTTGCCGCCCTGGCGGTTTCCTTGTCAGAATATCCCAAGGCCTTAAGGGCAAGGACAGCCTCCTCCAGATCATCCGGAAGACTGCCTCCAATGTAACGCTCGGCATTGTCGTTGAATAAATTGGGGAAGTATTCAGGAACTACATGCTCGAGCTTTCCTTTCAGGTCGAGTACTATCTGCCTTGCCGTCTTCTTCCCTACTCCCGGGAATTTCACCAGGAACTTCTCATCCTCATTTTCAATGGCCTGCACTACCTGTCCGACCTGTCCAGAGGCAAGGATAGCGAGCGCCCCCTTTGGCCCGATTCCTGTTACGTTCAGGAGTTTTGTGAACAGCGCTTTTTCTTCGCGGGTTTCAAATCCGTAGAAGGCCGCGATATCCTCTCTGACGTGATGATAAATAAAGACTTTGACCTCCGTGTTTCCTTTTTTTGAAAAAACAAAAGGATTAGGCGCCATGATTTGATACCCGATCCCGTTATTCTCAATGACCATGTATTCAGGCCCAATATATTCCACTGTTCCTTTGATAAAATCGTACAAATGTGTTCGCTCCTCTGTTTTGCTGTACACCATTTTACCATACAATCCGTGATAAGTTTATAAAAAACACAGCAAGGATGTGAACATTTGTTCTTATTTATACAGCGGCAAAAGGCTGCCTGCCGGGCAGCCTTTTCACTTTGAATAGGATTTAAAGGTTTCTATCACTTTATTATATTGATGTCTGTCAGAGATCTTGATGCCATCCGTAAGCTGCTTTTGCCGGGCTCCTTCCAGTTTTCTCATGTCAAGCTGAAAAAAGGATTGGATAATACGGTACTCCCTTGGCCGGCCATTGAAGATGGAGAGGGCGCCGCCATCACTGAGCCCAAAATAGCCGTTGGTTTTTAGCAGAGGAGATATATCATTGACCGGCTTTTTCAATATAATCTGTTTTTTATTTTGGCTGACGAGTTCCCAGCCTGTATATTGTGCGAAAAAATCCTCCATGGACCAAATTCGCTCCTTGAACTTTTCTTCACTCACATCACCGTCTACATAAACTCTCTGCAGAATGACTTCCCTCATTTGAGGATCCTTCAAGCTATAACCTGAGGCCCCTGCAGCAATATTCTCCTGCACTTCTTCCCCGTACGCGAATGAGGAGGAGGCCCCATGGCAAAAACCGCCCAGCAGACATAATAAAGAGAACAGATATTTTTTCATAGCAACCACCTTTTCAGCATCGACTTAGGATTTATTCTGCCCAGTATCACCCTTAATATCCAATCGGTCCTATACGAAGCCCCGGTGGTCATTCCTGCCTTCCCCCTGTCATATAGTAGGAGAAAACAAAGGGGAGATCGATATGATAAAACACGTGCGGACACCCGTTATCAGAGTAAATGGAATTGGCACAGTCAATGTCCTGCCAGACCGTACATCTCTGCAGGCAGGAGTAATAACGGAAGGGAAAAATGCCGCAGCCGTGCAGGCGGAGAATTCCGAAGCTGCCGCTGCAGTCATTTCTGCCCTTCTGCAGCTTGGTATAGAAAGAAGGGATATAAAGACAAAGGATTACCGCCTGGAAATCTTATACGATTTTACAGAAGGAAAGCAGACGATGAAGGGCTATAAAGTGACTCATATCCTGGACATAATTGTACCCGGCACTCTGTCAGCCGGAAAAGTGATAGATGAAGTCGTTAAGAGCGGGGCTAATTATATTGCTGGTATAGCTTTCGAAGTATCGAACTCAGCGAAGTTTTATCTGAAGGCGCTGTCTTTTGCTGTCCAGGACGCACAGAAGAAGGCCGCTGCACTCGCAGAATCCGTCCATGCCAGGATCATTCCACAGCCTGTTGAAATCATTGAACATACAAGCGGAGGCGGGGATCAGGTGATGGGCATCAGCACGGCTGCTTTTACTGCAAAAACTGTACCGATTGAGCCAGGGCAAAATCAGATTACGGCAAAGATTACTGCTCTCTTCTATTATCAAGTCTATTCATCGCAATAAAACAGTGTACAGGAAAGGACCGGCCGCTTCCTGAGGTACAAAAGGTCTGATTTCACCTTCTGTACGGCAGCAGAAGCTGGCCGGCTCTTATAGGGCTGATTCATTATTCTCCATATTCTCTATTTCCCCTGACATTCCTGAAGAGGTCCTTTAGATCGGAATTTACAAGGCCTCTCGGTCCTCCATCCTTCAGATCATTATCAAGTGTTTCTATCCGGCTGTACGTCCCCCGGTCGGTCACCACAGTCAATTCATGGCCGCCTGCTGTGCTTTGGAGCGCTTCCTGCAGCTCTTTCTGGGTCAATGCTTTATTTTCATCCTTGAATAAAACAACGGCAATAATTACGCGGTCTTTATATACAGCTGCCCTTGCTGTGCTGACATTATGATTCTGGATGGCTTTCCGCTCAAGCTTCTGAGTGAGCCTTCCTTCATAGGCATTATAATAGGAAGGACGCACGCTCATGGCTCCTCCCGGTTTTGCCCGCCCCAGGTGATCATGATAATTTTTATCCCGGCTGGCATGTCCGTCTCCCTGATATACCGCTGCATTCCGGTCTTTATAATATTTATCCTGATTTGGTTTATCCCTATGAGATGACTGTATATTAAATATGCGCGGAATCACACCATACGCATTATTAGAAACCATATCCGTCCCATCCTCATATACAGGATGGCTTCCATTTACACCATATTCAGCCCGGTCATCCTGGCTGCAGCCAGCGGACACCATCAGGAGCAGGAGCATCAATCCAGTTCCAAGCTTTTTCAGGTGAAGTCCCCCTTTTGCTTTTATTCACTGAGCATCAGCTGCTCATTGATAGTATTTGTTTAAAAAGGGGATATCCACCTGACATTTTAAGGAGAGACTTTACTTTCCAAATATTTGATCTGCCGTGCGAGGCGGCGCTGAAAGCTGGACCGCCGCTCAAAGTCTTCCACCGTCAATTTCCATACTGAGTGGATATGGTGCCGGCTTAAAATTTTGTCATCCCTTGCCAATCTGTTCCATTCCCGCAGAATATCCGTGGGGTAGCACAGCCCATATAAAAATGCAGGATTTTCCTGGAGCTTCTTAAACGCATGATAGGACCATAACTCCTCTAATGAATAGGAAATAGCCGGAAGAATCCGGTTTGCATATTGCAGGTAATCTGTAATGGCCGGGGATTTGGAGATAAGATCCCAGTCTATCAGGTACAATTCACCAGACTCTACCCTGAGGAAATTGTGGTAGGCAACGTCACCATGAGTGATCACCTCAGGCTGGTCGTAAAGCCGCGTTTCGTTCTCCTTCAGTCCCGCAAGCGACCATTCCGCCCAGGCAATGACTCTTTTGATGATGGAAGAGGGCACATATTCCGCTACAATATGGGTTATTTTCTTAAATTCCTCCAGGCGCTCAGTCCATTTGGCAGTCTGGTTATACCTCTGGATTGAAAAGGAAAACCTCTTGTCCCCCAATACTTTCCCACTCGCTTTATGCAGCTCCCCCAGCAGGGCCAGCCCTTCTTCACGGTCAGTCCTAGAATGAAAACGGAACTCATCCTTATGCGGTTTTAAATACTCTAACAGCGCAAAATGGAATCCCTTGTATTCAAGCGGAGTAAAGGGAGAAAGGAACGAATACGTTTTATGGAATCCATGTTCCTTCACGAGGTCAGTGAAAGTGCGCTGAATCTGATATTTTCTCTGGTTTGAAAAACCCTTTATAAAAAAGGTTTTCTTTCGGGTATGGACTTTGAAAACATTATTTCTGATTTTTTCTATTTTTTTGGGTTCGATCCCATTTTGCTTTAAATAAGCAAGGAGACGAGCGCGAAAGGCGCTGTCTCCCTTTTTCTTAACGCCCATAATCCTCACTTTCATCTGCGAAGCCGGGCGGACCATAGAAAGGGTAGGGAGCAAATGGTGCCGGACCGGCTTCAAATGGATTCCTCATTCCCGGCTGGCCCATCTGCCCTCCGTACGGACTTCCCCCGTATCCCGGCTGGCCCATCTGCCCTCCATATGGACTTCCTCCGGTTCCCGGCTGGCCCATCTGGCCTCCATACGGACTTCCTCCGTATCCCGGCTGGCCCATCTGGCCTCCATAGGGGCTTCCGTCAGCAGACTCGCCCATCTGCCCTCCGTACGGGCTTCCCCCGTATCCCGGCTGGCCCATCTGCCCTCCGTATGGACTTCCCCCGTATCCCGGCTGGCCCGGCTGGCCTCCGTACGGACTTCCCCCGTATCCCGGCTGGCCCATCTGCCCTCCGTACGGGCTTCCTCCGTATCCCGGCTGGCCCGGCTGGCCTCCGTACGGGCTTCCCCCGTATCCCGGCTGGCCCGGCTGGCCTCCGTATGGACTTCCCCCGTATCCTGGCTGGCCCGGCTGGCCTCCGTATGGACTTCCCCCGTATCCTGGCTGGCCCGTCTGGCCTCCGTATGGGCTTCCCCCGTATCCCGGCTGGCCCGGCTGGCCTCCGTATGGACTTCCCCCGTATCCCGGCTGGCCCGGCTGGCCTCCGTAAGGGCTTCCCCCGTATCCCGGCTGGCTCATCTGGCCCCCGTATGGGCTTCCTCCTCCGTATCCCGGCTGGCTCATCTGGCCCCCGTAAGGGCTTCCCCCGTATCCTGACTGGCCCATCATTCCTTGTGGATCCATAGATTCCATTCCTCCCATTTGTTGTCCTGGATTAGTCAAAGGCTGTGAATAAGCTGCCGGAGCAGGGCTACCGCACCCGCAATCCCCGCCTGCCTGGGCAGTCGGCTGGACATACTCGCCCATCACCTGCTGCGGGGCATACTGCTGTCCGCCATGCATAAGATTGCCATAATACATGGAATGCTTTGGCATACTGCTTGATTCAAATGATGAGCTGGATGACTCATGGTGGTGTCCATGAGGATTCATCGGCCCAGTCTTCCCTCCATACGGCATATAATGATGCCCTCCTCCGTACATTTGATAATCATGGCTGTATCCGCCCGGATGATGCTGGTGGCCGGTACCGGCCATATAAGACGATGACTCCATGACGCTGGAGCTTTCTTCCTTCATCATGTGTGGCTGCTGCATATATGTTCCCTGCATCCCCGGCAGGACTGGCTGCTGCATGTATGTTCCCTGCACCTGCGGCTGAAAGGGCTGCTGATAGATAGGCATCTGGGGGAACATCCCCCCTATGGGTGCTGCCGGACCATCACAGAAGCCCGTTCCCGGCATAACAGGCGTGATGGGTATACACTCCTGCTGTGCTGCCATTACTGGCATTTCCGGCGGAGATTCTGGAGATTCCGCCGACTCAGGCGATTCCACTTTCATCTCTTTTTTCTTGGGAGGCATAACATTTGGCGCTTTAGGCGGTTTAGGTGCAGGCTTAGGCGGCTGCACAGACATTTCAGCCATATTGACCATATAATAATTATTAATATCGGTTACATTCACTTCTGGCTGTGCAGCCTGGCTAATGACTGGTGGAGCAGCCGGAAATACTTCAGGCTTTGGGGCTGCTTGCATGGCCGGGGCAGGCTGGATCGGCGCCTCCTTAACCGGCTTGGGCTGTTCTTTGGCGAATGGAAGCGCTCCTCCCTTCGGCGACTCTTTTGCATTGTAGTTGATTTTTGCTCCCGGCGCTGCTTCGGTTTTCAGCTGTTTGGCTGTCCCGGGGATTTTTATCTTCATACCAGGCATGATCATATCTGGATTGCTCAATTGAGAATTCAGCTTTTTTAACTCTTCGAAATTCACTCCATATTTCTTTGAGAGATTCCAGAGCGTATCCCCTTTTTTTGCAATATGAATTTTCAAGATGTCTTCCCTCCTATGCAAATGTCCTTATATCCTATGAGGAACTGGGCAAAGTGCTAACATTATTTTCATGAAAACTTATGCCTCTGCCGCTTGTTTTAGAAGACTGAAGGGAAATAAATACATAATGGGAAGAAGTCTGCAGGAATTCTCCAGGCTTTTTTCCTCCATTCATAAGGCTGTGTTCGCATACATTGTGACTGTAGGATAGAATGTTAATTTTCCACTGCAATCAACTTTGTTTAATCATTTTATATCCAGGCAGAATCCATTAGTAAACGGCATTCATTTTTAAAAATCCATCCAAAAAACCCTGCCCGGGAAAAAACAGGCAGGGTTTCACGAAAGTTCTATACATTTTCAAGCATCCTGTTTAAAGCATGAATGGCTAACTCAGAGGTTTCCTGATCAACTTTTATTTCATTCTGCGGATTTCCTTTTTCTATGCATTCCAGTGACCAGACCAGATGCGGCAGGTCAATCCGGTTCATGGTCAGGCATGGGCACATTTGCGGGTTAAGCGAGATGACTTCTTTATCCGGATGCATCTGTTTCAGCCGGTTCACGAGATTCATTTCTGTTCCGACTGCCCAATGTGTACCGGGTGCAGCCATATCAAGCTTTTGGATGATATAGGAAGTCGATCCGCTATAATCAGAGAGCGCTGTGACTTCCCTCCTGCATTCAGGATGGACGATAATATTCATCCCCGGTTTTTCTTTGCGGATTTGTTCGATGTTATGGACGGTGAAATTTTCATGGACCGAGCAATGACCTTTCCATAATATGACCCCCGCTTCCCCCGGATCACCATTTTCATCCATGATCAGTCTGCCTGCAATTGGATCCCACACTCCCATTTTCTCTAAAGGGATGCCAAGGTCATAGGCTGTGTTTCTCCCGAGATGCTGATCGGGCAGAAAGAGAATTCTCTTTTTCTGGGTAAATGCCCATTTCACCATTTTATGTGCGTTGGAGGAAGTCACCGTTGCCCCTCCATGCCTGCCTACAAAAGCCTTGATATCAGCCGTGGAATTCACATATGTAAGAGGGATGATGGTGTCCCCGTAAACTGCCTGGAGCTCAGTCCAAGCTTTTTCAGTCTGGCTAAGATTGGCCATATCAGCCATGGAACAGCCGGCACGCATGTCAGGAAGGACCACTGTCTGGCTGTCATCCGTCAGGATATCGGCTGTTTCTGCCATAAAATGCACACCGCAGAATACAATGTGCCTGGCATCTTTATTTGCAGCGGAAATCTGGGCGAGCTGGAGGGAATCTCCTGTGGCATCCGCAAATTTTATTACTTCATCCTTCTGATAATGATGCCCGGGAATAAAGAGGGCTTTGCCCAATTTCTCCTTTATTTCAAGAACCCGCTGCTCCATTTCCTCTGTTGGCATTGAAAGGTACCTCTCAGGAATCATGGCATGCCGGATTTGAACTGCTTCAAGTATGTTCATTGATAGCTCTCCCTTACTTTATTCACTGCTGCCTTTGCACTGATATCCAGCGCCTGTACGGAATGTGTCAGATACCCAAGCGATATCACATCCACTCCGGTATCCCTGTAATCTGCCAGATTATCAAGAGTGATTCCCCCGGATGCCTCAATGATGATACCCTGTGGGATTAAGGCAGCACATTCCTTCATTAATTGTGGAGTCATATTGTCGAGCATGATGATATCGGCTCCTGCTGCCACAGCTTCGGCAACTTCTTCATAGGATTCTGTCTCCACTTCAATTTTGACAGTATGCCCGATCTTTGCCTTGATTTTCTGCACGGCGGCTGTAATCGACCCTGCAAATGAGATGTGATTATCCTTGATCATGACACTATCTGATAATCCCATCCGGTGATTATAGGCACCTCCGCATGTAACTGCGTATTTTTCAATCATCCGCAGGCCGGGTGTCGTTTTCCTTGTGTCACAGACCTTGATGCCGGATCCCTTCATCCTATCGGAAGCCCTCCTGGCATTCGTGGCTATGCCGCTCATCCGCTGCACCAGATTAAGAATGACCCTTTCCCCCTTTAGGAGTGCCCCCATATTCCCATAAACGGATGCCAGTACCTCACCCGCCCCGATGTGATCTCCGTCCCTGACAAAGACGCTGATGTCCGCCCCCTGATCCATCAGCCGGAATCCTTCCTCAATGACTGATCTCCCGGCAAAAATCCCCTCCGCTTTTGCAATAAACGAGACTTCGCCGCTGGAATCTGAATCGAACAACAGGTCGCTTGTGATATCTCGCTCTCCGATATCCTCTATAAAAAATTGTTCCAGCATCTGCTTTAATTTAATTTTGTTCAACATACTCTCTCCCTTCTAAAAATACCTGCAGCCGCCCGGTGTCCCATGTGAGAGCAGCCTTAGCCCATTCTGTGTTTTCCTCAGGGAAATCTGTCCGGTAATGGCTTCCCCGGCTTTCTGTCCGGGACAGGGCTGCCCTGGATGCCGTCCAGGCTGTAACCAGGTTCATGGCAACCAGACTATCTTCCAGCCCCAGTAATGAAAGGTCCCCATGCAGCACTTCATATAAATCAAAGCTCTCAAGCCAGCTGCATAGCAGCCTGAGTCCCGATTGGTCTCTTGCAATTCCGCAATGCTTCATCATCATTTCCCTGAGCACCCGCAGTTCCGGCAGCTTCAAAGCTTTATTAACCCTTCTTCGCGGGACATGAGCTGTATCATATTCTCTTGACTCTGCCTCCGCTAAATGGCTGCCAAGCCTGGTTCCTGAGACAAGTCCCTCAAGCAGCGAGTTGCTGGCTAGGCGGTTCGCTCCATGGACCCCTGTACATGCGGCTTCACCCACGGCATATAAAAAGGGCACTGATGTCATTCCGGCGGGTCCGGTTTTGATACCCCCCATAAGAAAATGTGCGCCAGGCGCAACGGGAAGTTTACCGCCCAAAGGCTCAGCACCTGCGGTCCGGCATATCGCCGCTGCTCCGGGAAACTTTTTCTCGAAATCGGGTATACCTGATATATCCAGATAAACAGCTGAACCCGCTTCCAAATGGCTGAAAATAGTCTGTGCCACTATATGCCTCGGGGCAAGGTCTTTAAGCGGATGGATCCCCTCCATGATCGGTGTCCCTGCTGCAGTTACCAGTACTGCTCCTTCCCCGCGGACAGCTTCTGAGATCAGCCCCCGAGCTTTCCCGTCAACATATAAAAGAGTGGGATGAAATTGGATGAACTCCATATCAACAAGCTCTGCTCCTGCTTTTAAGGCCATGGCAAGTCCGGTACCGGTGGCAGACGGAGCATTGGAAGTAAACTGGAATAAAGCGCCCATCCCCCCTGTAGCCATTACCACGTGCTGGGCATAATAAGGCTTAACAGACCCGTCTTCTGTCCTGCAGACTATGCCGAAGCATTCCCCAGCCCTGTTGACCAGCAGCTCCACAGCTGTTTCATTTTCAATAATGGTAATACGGGGCTCAGCTCCTGCCCGTGTGAGCATATGCTCCATGATCTTCCTGCCTGTAGAATCCCCGCAGCAATGAAGGATCCTTCTTTCTGAATGCGCCCCTTCAAGTCCAAGGGAAAGCTGCCCATTCTCATTTCTGTCAAATTGAAGGCCGGACTCGATCAGCCTTTGTATGGCTGCCGGTCCTCTTTCCACCAAGTCATAGACCTGCGGGAGGTTATTATATCCACAGCCCGCAGCAATCGTATCCATTGCATGCTTTTCCACTGTATCGCCCGGTGCCGTGACTGCAGCAATTCCTCCTTGGGCAAGAGTGGAATTGCTTTCAGCCGCCCTGGACTTTGTGATTATTATCACATTTTTATGTTCGGCAGCTTCAATAGCGGTACTCATTGCAGCGATACCGCTTCCTATTATGATAATGTCAATTTGTTCCATATGATGTCCTCCTGTTATAACAGGTGTCTTGACACATATGTTTACATATTATTAAACTATTTACAAGAGATTTTTTTACAGATTGAAATACGACGATGGACGTGGTGAAGAATATGAGATATTTTGATTATGCTGCTACAACCCCTATTGATGCGGAAGCCCTTGAGGTTTATTTTGAGGCATCAAAAACTTTTTTTGGAAACGCATCAAGCCTGCATGATGAAGGAACGCGTGCCCAAAACCTGCTCAATGCCTGCCGTACGGAGCTTGCAGATCTTGTCGGCACTTCTTTTGATAGAGTCATCTTTACAAGCGGCGGCTCTGAAAGCAACTCCCTCGCCATACACACACTCCTTAAGGGACAGCCAGATTCAAAGCGGGTGATCATTTCGAGCGGAACGGAGCATTCCTCGATTGCCGGCACACTCACCTCATTGGAAGACAAAGGATACAAGGTTCTGAATGCAAGGCATGATGGTGATGGCAGGGTGAATACGGCACATTTTTCTGAATTGCTGAAGAGGGATGATATTGCCCTCGTAACCATACAGCATGTAAATCCTGAAATCGGCTGCATCCAGCCGCTGGCCGAGCTTCGGCGGCTGATGGGGAATCATTCCGCTCCCCTGCATGTGGATGCTGTGCAGAGCTTTGGGAAACTCGATCTGACGGATGCTGTCACAGCCGCTGACAGCCTGTCTATTTCCGCCCATAAAATCTACGGACCTAAAGGAATCGGGGCATTAATATTCCCCCGCACCCTTCCTGCCCCCCTGACACAGGGGGCGCACGAATTCGGCTACAGGCAGGGAACGGTCAATGTTCCTGCGATTGCGTCATTCATTACGGCAGCAAAAAAAGCCATGGCTGCGCGGGATCAGCAGCTCGAAACCTTCAAAAGCCTGCGGGAACAGTTTATTTCTGAATTGGACCAGGGAGAGATAGATTTCGAGGTATACCAGTCTGCCAGTCAGGCTCCTTACATTGTCGGGCTGGCATTTCCCGGTATACAGGGGCAGTATATGATGCTGGAATTAAACAGAAGGGGCTTTGCCATCTCGACTGGAAGCGCCTGCCAGATCGGCAGCCAGAAACCGTCTAAAACCATGAAGGCCATCGGCCGGACGGACAGCGGGGCAAGGGAGCTCATCCGGATATCTTTTGGACGGGACACCCTCAGCCCGGATATCAGGGCGCTCTCGGAAGCCCTCATTGATACGGCAAGCGGGCTGCAGCAGGAGATTATCATATCGGGGCAGCTGTGATAGAATGAATTATACATAAACAAAACCAAGGAGGGCCGAAGATGAAAGAAGAGAAAAAGCTGCTTGGGGAAAACAGGCGGACCAGGCTGCTTCAGTTATTGAAAGAAAGCCCGAATCCCATAACCGGCTCCGAATTGGCAAGGCTGGCGAATGTCAGCCGGCAGATCATTGTAGGGGATATCACCCTCCTGAAGGCGCGGAACGAGCCGATAATCGCCACCAGCCAGGGCTATCTGTACTTCAGCTCCCCTGCTTCCCCTCAGGTTTCAGAGCGGATTATAGCCTGCCAGCATGAACCGGAAGAAGCAAAAGATGAACTTTACATGCTCGTGGATCTCGGCGCCACCGTCAAGGATGTTAAAATTGAACATCCAGTATATGGCGACCTTACAGCCTCCATCATGGTATCCAACCGCAATGAAGTCGACGGATTCCTGCATAAAGTCCAGGAAACGCGCGCTGTCTACCTCTCGGAAATGACCGGCGGCATCCATTTGCATACCATCACTGCCGCAAATGCTGATATACTCGATAAGGCAGAAGCTGCCCTTAGGAAAGCAGGATACCTGGTTGAATAATAAAAGGAGATGAGCCGGCTCATCTCCTTTATTATTAACCAATAAGTCACAGAGGCATTACCCCCTTGCGGCCGCCTCGGTGGTACCGGTAATCAAAAAGCTCGGATAACTGCCCAATGTCTTCACACTGCAGCCCAGTGCCTCAAGCTCCGCCATAGCACCCGGTATGAGGACTTCGTCCATCTCCATATTGATATCAATGATGAAAAAATAATTGCCAAGGCCGGTCTTCATGGGACGGGATTCAATCTTTGATAAATTGAGACGCCTCCAGGAAAATGCGGAAAGAACCTGGTGAAGCGCCCCTGGCTGGTCTGCAGGGAGGGTCACCATCAGGGTCGTTTTCGTTCCCTTCATCGCAGCAAGCTGCCCCTGAAAGCTGATTTCTTTTTTTGCCACAGCAATGAACCGGGTATGATTATGGGCAAAATCATGGATATCCCTCTGAATGATTTCGAGGCCATATTCCCTGGCCGCCAGTTCATTTGCGATTGCTGCTATCTTAAGCTGGGGATGCTCCGCTACATACTTGGCCGCTGCAGCAGTGGAAGTCATCGTTTCACAGGGAATTCCTTTTAGTTCTTTATGCAGGAATCTGTGGCATTGGGCAATCGCGTGGGAGTGTGAATAAATGGCATCAACACTTCCCGCGTCATCCTTATTTCCGGGATGGACCATGAAATGCTGGCTGATCGGGGCTGTAACCTCACCCCGTATCGGTAGATTTACCTCATGAACGAGATAGTCAAGTGTGATGTTGACGGATCCTTCCAATGTATTTTCTATCGGGATCAGAGCAATGTCAGCTTCTTCCTCCCAAACGGCATCCAGGCACTCCGGTATGGTCAGAAGAGGGATTCTTGCACCCCCGGGAAACAGCTTTGCTGCTGCGAGGTCTGTAAACGTTGCTTTTGGCCCCAGAAATGCGATTGTATAACCCAACATGATCTCCCCTTATCCGTGAAAAATTACTGTTAATCTTAGTCCATTTTTCAGATTTTTTCAACCGCTGTCTCCAATCCATTCAAAAAGGGTGTTCCGGCCAAGGCCAGTACACCCTATTCAAGCACCTGTACCCAGGACTTCTACTTTTTCCACAAATTCCAGCTTCCTCAGCTGTGAAAGCAAATGTTCAATATCCGAATTCATGCCATTGGTATTGAGGGACAGCGTGACATTTGCCCTGCTCTGGAGCGGGATCGTCTGGTGGATGGTCAGCACGTTGCAGCCGGCCGCCGCCACTACTGCAAGCAGCTGGGATAAAGTGCCCGACCGGTCCTCCAGGTGAAAAAAAAGCGAGATAATCCTCTCCTTGACGATGGTATGGAAAGGGAAGACAGTATCTCTGTATTTATAGAAAGCACTCCGGCTGATGTCGGCAACCTGGACAGCCTCCAGCACCGATTCTGCTTTTCCCCGGTCGAGGAGCTCTTTTGCATCCAGGGTTTTCTGCATCGCCTCGGGAAGGACATCTTCCCGCACTAAGTAAAATCTTTTATCAGTCTTGCTCATGCCAGCCCCCCAAACGGCAGCCCTGCTTTTATCACAGCCGGCTGGTGCCTATTCGATAAATTCAAATTCGTAATCAAGCAGCCTGATGATATCGCCGTTTTCAGCACCCTTTTCACGCAGGGCATCATCCACGCCCATGCCCCGGAGCTGTCTTGCAAAACGCTTAATTGATTCATCCCGGTTAAAGTTGGTCATTTTGAACAGCTTTTCGATATTGAAGCCTGAAATCACGAATGTTCCATCAGGGTCACGGGAAATGACAAAGTCTTTATCAGGCGTAGCATGCTTGTACATAACCCGGTTGACTGCCCCTTCTTCTTCTTCGGCTTCTTCTTCATGCTGAAGCGGGAATTCAGGTGTGGTCTCAAGCCTGTCTGCTACTTCAAATAACAGGTCGCGTATTCCTTCGCGGGTAATGGTTGAGATTGGGAAGATAGTCAGATCGCTTCCTGCCTTTTCCATGAAAACCTTCAGGTTCTCTTCTGAATCCGGCATATCCATTTTATTGGCTGCAATAATCTGCGGCCTTTCAGTGAGCCTTAGGTTATATTCCTTAAGCTCTTTGTTGATGGTAAGATAATCGTCATAAGGATCACGGCCCTCAAGCCCTGACATGTCAATCACATGGACGATGACCCTCGTCCTCTCAATGTGTCTGAGGAACTGATGGCCAAGGCCCACCCCTTCAGAAGCTCCCTCAATGAGACCTGGAAGGTCAGCCATTACGAAGCTGCGGCTGTCTTCTGTTTCGACAACCCCGAGATTTGGTGCAATGGTAGTGAAGTGATATTCAGCGATCTTAGGCTTTGCTGAAGATACGACTGAGAGGAGTGTCGACTTTCCGACACTCGGGAATCCGACCAGCCCCACATCTGCAAGCAGCTTAAGCTCCATGACGATATAGCGTTCCTGGCCCGGTTCGCCGTTTTCCGAAATTTCCGGTGCCGGATTAGCCGCTGTGGCAAAGCGGCTGTTGCCGCGTCCCCCGCGTCCGCCCTTGGCGATGACAGCCCGCTGGCCATGCTCGGTTAAATCGGCAATGACTTCCTTGGTATCTTCGTCCATGATGACAGTGCCCGGCGGGACCTTGACTATCATATCCTCCGCATTCCGCCCATGCATGTTTTTAGACATTCCGTGCTCTCCGCGCGGCGCTTTAAAATGGCGCTGATACCGGAAATCCATAAGGGTCCTGAGGCCTTCTTCGACTTCGAAAATCACATTGGCACCGTTGCCTCCGTCTCCTCCAGCCGGCCCTCCTTTAGGAACATACTTCTCGCGGCGGTAGGCCACCAGCCCGTTTCCCCCGTCCCCGCCTTTAACATATACCTTGACCTGATCGACAAACATTCCATCACTTCCTTTTTAAAAGTATGTAAACTCGCTGCTGATTTGTTTATTTATGATCTTAAAAAGATCCTTTCAGTTCGATGGCAAGCTCTTTTCTGCCTATCTTCAGGAGGATTGCCTCGAGTCCGGTTATCCTGGTTCGCTCGATGAATTTCCCCATTTTCTCTACTGATGTTATATTACCCTGCACTTCATACAGAAACCGTATATTTTTGTCTGCCTTATAAATGGACACTGTCAGATTATTCTCGCTGAACGGCTCCAGGTCCGACTTCAGTTCTCTAAAGAACTCCCTTGTCCATGCGGCTGCCGGACCATCAAGATCCGGGCATGGGCCATCCGCCTCGAGCACCTCATATTCCAGCTTAAAGGGATGGCTGTTCCAGTTCCCTGTCAGCATGAGCTCAGAAAATAAAGGCATATGCAGGTTTCCGAGCATGGCTTCATTTTGGGATTCACTTATGATCTGATCAATGACCGACTTTGCCCCATCTATCTTGTTTAAGTCTAAATTGCCCTTGATCAGCATAATCCTATTCAGCCAGTCATGACGCGCATGCCTCATAACTTCACTTACATTCCATTCTTTTTCCATCTGATAGACTCCTGTACCTGCTTTATTGAGACTGTCCCCATGGTCCATTTGCTTGCCGGGACAGACCGGTTCCTCTAAGTATAACAGAATTCAAGCCGAAAAAAAGAAAACTCCAACCAAGAGGTTAGAGTTTTCTAAGATGCGTTAATTAAGCTTCTTGAGCAACTGGATATACACTAACTTGTTTGCGGTCACGGCCAAGGCGTTCGAAACGAACCACGCCGTCTACTTTCGCGAATAGAGTGTCATCCCCGCCGCGCCCAACGTTTTGTCCCGGGTAAATTTTAGTTCCGCGTTGACGGTAAAGAATGGAACCGCCAGAAACGAATTCACCGTCAGCACTCTTTGCGCCAAGGCGCTTAGAGATAGAGTCACGGCCGTTCTTTGTAGAACCTACTCCCTTTTTGGAAGCGAAGAACTGAAGATCTAATCTTAACATTAATTCCACCTCCTACTTGTTTACAATCACTTTCATGTATTCATCATAATCCCGTTCAATCGTCTGCATGGAAATCAGCATGGCTTCCAGGAGCAGCTGTATTTTATCAGCAGCAGTCCCGGGAAGCGCGCCGGGGATTGCACATTTAAGGAATCCTCCGCCGCCCTCCATGTCAATTTCAGGTTCAACCCCGGTCAATGCCATGATGGCGTTGACCGTCCCGAAGGAAACGGCTGAAGCACCGGCACAGACGATATCCTGGCCTGGTTCGGCAAAATTAGCATGTCCACTCATGGTAAAAGAAGTAATCTTCCCATCAGGGCCATGATCGAAAATCACATTTATCATACAGACAGCCTTACGCGTTGATCGCGTCGATAGTTACTCGAGTGTATGGCTGACGATGACCTTGCTTTTTGCGGTTGTTTTTCTTCGCTTTGTATTTGAAGACGATGATTTTCTTCGCGCGGCCGTGGTTCTCAACCTTGCCAGTTACAGTAGCTCCCTCAACAACAGGGCTTCCTACTTTCACGTTGTCTCCGCCTACGAATAAAACTTTGTCAAAAGTTACAACTTCACCAGCTTCTACGTTCAGTTTTTCAATGACGATAGATTGGCCAGCTTCAACTTTGATTTGTTTACCGCCAGTTTCAATAATTGCGTACATACTTGCACCTCCTCTAATTAACTCAGACTCGCCATCACAGGCGTTTTTGACGGGCAAAAAGCTTAAACCTGATCTGTGCGGTTGTAGCACGGGTGCTACAAACATAACATAGTAAATAATAGCACAGGTAGTTTCTCTAAGTCAATAGCCTTTTTTAAGAAAGGATTACTGCCTTTCCGTCCTCTCCCTGATTTCATCAAGGCTGCCGAATTGCCGGATCCGATAGGCGGGAATCTGTGAAGAAAGCGTTGTGAAGATCAGCCTTTTGCCAGCCATCTGCTCTAAGAGAGGAAGATGTTCTTTCCCGGCTCCCTCCAGGGCTGAAGCTACATCTGCCGTTGCTTCTATCCAGGCTCCCTCCGCTTCATTGGCACGTGACTGGATCAGTTCCCGCTCAAGGCGGAAGGCCATGGTTTCAGCACTCTCCACACTTCCGCTGCCGCTGCATGCCGGACATGTGACTGTCAGCTTTTCCCGGAGGCCCGGTGCCGCTTTTTTCCTTGTGAGCTGAAGCATGCCGAGCTCTGTAAATCCGGTGATCACTGTCCTCATCTCATCCTTTGAGAGAGCTTCCTGCAATGCCTGCTGAACCTTTTTCCTGCTGAGGGGATTCTCCATATTAATAAAATCAATGATGATGATTCCGCCGATATTCCTCAGCCTAAGCTGTCTGGCGGCTTCTCTTGCCGCTTCGACATTGGCTTTAGTGATGGTTTCTTCCTTATGAGACTTTCCTGTATAGCTGCCCGTATTCACATCAATCACCGTGCAGGCTTCCGTTTCCTGGATGATCAGATAGCTTCCGCCTTCGAGCCAGACAGCCTGCCTGAGTGCCTTTTCAACCTCTTTTTCGATTCCATGCCGGGAAAAGATACCCTCCGGCCCGCGTTCATGAATCACTGTGACCCCGGGTTCAAGCGCCCTATTTAAAGCCTGATGCATAGCGAAATCATCGACGGCCACTTCATCCCCTTCATGCAGATCTTCCTTCAGAATTTGTTCAAGGAATGTATCCCTGGCATAAACCTGGCCGGTTTTATTCAAAGATAAGGCTCTGTTTTTGATTTCAGCATACTGATTCCTCAGCGCCTCAAGCTCCCGGGAAAATTCCTCAAGAGAAGATCCTTCCATTGAAGTGCGGATAATCATTCCCTCACCGCTGTTCTTCTCGCTGAATGCGGTTTTCCTCCAGTAATCCTGCCCGTCCGATTTCATCTTTTTTGAGACTCCTACATAATCCGTGCCAAACATGGCTACCATTTTATCAGAAGCAAGCTCAATGATTCCGGAAAGCTTCGGACCCTTGTTACCTGATGCATCCCTGACAACCTGGACCAGCATCCTCTCCCCCTGACGGACAAAGTGACTGACTGAAGTACTTTTTTTAGCTGTATAATCCAGTCCTGACAGCTGGTAGGACGGCAGGTCATCTCTGTAAAGGAAACCGTGCTTTCCCTGGCCGATGTCTACAAAGGCTGCCTCCATGCCGGGCAGCACCTTTGTCACCATGCCCCAAAAAATACTCCCTGCCAGGCTCTCCTGGCCTGGCTGCTGAACTTCAAGCTTCACGATGCGCCCTTGTTCAGTCACCGCTAACCTTTTTTCCCTTCCTGCCGCATTCACAATCAATCTTTTCATAAAAAAACCCTTTCTTCATAAATAGCCGTTCAGGCTTATCCATGAAGAAAGGATACCACAGTTAATAGGAGTACAACAGGTCACCCATTTTGATATGTGTCAGCTTATCTGTGAAATAAGCATGTAGAATCTCATTTTCATCAAGGACTCCCCGCTCCTTCCCCTCCTTTACTATAACGATGGGGTGCTTACAGCCCTTCTGGAATCTGCTGAGCACATCGGTAATGGTTTCCGTCACATCCGCACGGAGGGGCTTCAGAGTCTTAAAGCCGGCATTGCGGCCATAATGCCGCTCAAGGAGGAATCGAACAAAAACATAATGCCGCTGTTTCCACTCTGCAAAAAGTGAAAAGAGAATGAACAGGGCCATGACCCACATATTCAGGTTAAACGGGGCAAATACCAGGCAGGCGGCAATTCCTGTCCCTGCAAACAGAACCGAGGCATAGACTGTATATTTATGTGCCTCCAAAAACGGAAACCAGGCGGACAGGAGGATGAGCATCAGCCTTCCGCCATCCAGAGGCCATATCGGCAGCAGGTTAAATAAGAAGATAACCAGATTCATATAGAAAAAAGCCTGGAAAGCATCCAGCATGATCAAGTCAGCCTGATACAGTATATATGAAACGCCGCAGAGCCAGACATGCTGCAGCGGGCCGGCAAGGGTCACCGCCAGCTCTTCCTTCAGCGCCCGGTTGCCATGCTCCTCCGTCACCAGGGCACCGCCAAAGGGCAGCAGCCGGATCACTTTAATTCTCCAGGAAAAATAACGGGCAGCTCCGGCATGGCCCAGTTCATGGATCAAGATGATTATAAACAGCATACATAGCGGGATGAACTGGGCTGTCAAAACTCCTATCCCCAGCACGATCCAAAAGGTAGAATGTATTTCGATCTTTGACAGCAGGCGAAGGTAATCATTCAAATGGAATCACCTGTTTAGGATCCACAAACTGTGAGCCCTTTTTGACAGCGAGATAAAACGTCCCCTTTGCTTCTCCCGCTTTATTTGTGACCCTTCCGACCACATTTCCTTTTTTGACCGTTTCATACAGCTTCACATCGATTGAGCCTAAATGTCCGTACCAGGTCTCACTTTTGTCACTGTGCTGGATGACGACAGTCCTGCCAAGCTTGTCCTGACTGCCTGCAAAAATGATGACGCCCTCCCTTGCAGATTCGACCGGCGAATCTTTGTCTGTTTCAATCATGATGCCCTGGCCGTTTGCTTCAAATGTCTGTTCAATTTTTCCTGAAGCGGGCAGTGAGTAGTTACCGCTCTCCTTTTCAGCTGTAACCGTTTCTTTCTTTTCTGGAAGAAACACAAGCGGTTTCCCGAAGGTATCCTGATACCAATCCTTTGCCGCTGCAAACTCAAATTCTTCTTTCATATAATGGCTGACCGTCTTTCTCGGGACCTCAAACGCCGATGACGGGTTCTTGAAGATAATTGCTGTCAGCAGGAACAAACAGAGGGAAGCGAGAATTTTAAAATAAAAAACTTCCTTTTTGAATAACGGATGATCCGCCTCCGGGGCCATCTCATAGCTTCCATCATCAAAAATTCCCTCAGCCTTCCTGTAAGCCGCATTAAGGCCCGCCTTCCTCCCCTCCTGCTTCCTCCGTTTCGCAATCCTGTCCCTGATCTCCTTTTGCCTGCTATTCATCGCTTCGATCCCCCTCCACATCAATCCTGATAAAATGTATGCACAGCTAGTCCGGATTATGCGCATATGGAAATGGAGGGACTGACTCTCATTTCCGGGTAATCGGGTTTCCCGGAAATAAAAAACCAGCTTGATCGCTCAAGCTGGTTTTTTAGCGCACACCGAAGAATTTTTTAATTTTTGCGACGAAGCCTTGGGGTTCTTCGTCAAGCGGCTTTAAAGGCACTGCTTCACCGAGGATTCTTCTCGCTATGTTACGGTAAGCGACAGATGCGCGGTTATCCGGGTCAAGGGCAATCGGCTCTCCCTGGTTGGATGCCTTGATTACCTGATCATCATCGACTACGATGCCAATCAGGTCGATGGAAAGATGCTGGGTAATATCATCGATGTCCAGCATTTCGCCGCTCTTGACCATATGGCTCCTGATCCGGTTGATCACGAGCTTCGGAGCTTCAATGTTTTCTTCTTTTTCAAGAAGGCCGATGATCCGATCAGCATCCCGCACAGCAGATACCTCAGGGGTTGTGACCACGATAGCCTTATCGGCACCCGCCACTGCATTCTTGTAGCCTTGCTCGATGCCGGCCGGACAGTCGATGATGATATAGTCATAGTCCTGCTTAAGCCCGTTCACGAGCTCCTTCATCTGTTCAGGATTAACCGCATGCTTATCGCTTGTTTGGGCCGCCGGCAGCAGATATAGAAGGTCATCGAAGCGCTTGTCCTTGACCAGAGCCTGGTGAAGCTTACAGCGGCCTTCCACTACATCCACTAGATCATAAATGATCCTGTTCTCGAGCCCCATCACTACATCCAGGTTTCGCAGGCCGATATCGGTATCCACAAGGCAGACTTTTTTTCCAAGAAGCGCAAGGGACGTGCCCAGATTTGCCGAGGTGGTCGTCTTTCCAACGCCGCCTTTACCAGAAGTTATCACTATTGCCTCTCCCACGATTAGAGACCCCCTTTAAATGTATGTAAACTTGGTCTTTTTTTCTTTAAAGCAAGCAATCTATCCGTAATGATCCGACCTTCTTCCACATAAGCGCATTCCATACCCTGGACGTCTTCAAGCTCTTCTCCCGGTGCCCATCTCATCAATTCCCCGACCTTAAGCATGGAGGGCGTAAAAATGGGGGCGGTGATGACGGCATCTTCCCTGCCATTTTTCCCAGCATGGGCGATCCCCTTCAAGGCACCGAGTATAAAGATATTTCCCCCTGCAGCCACCTGCCCGCCCGGATTCACATCTCCGACCAGCAGGAGGTCTCCCGGGACTTCCAGCACCTGGCCGGATCGGATGATGCCAGCATAGGATGTGATGGCAGATTCCTCTTTCATCCGCACCGCCTCATCACGGCTT
The DNA here is from genome assembly GCF_046237625.1 of Paraperibacillus esterisolvens. GTDB lineage: Bacteria > Bacillota > Bacilli > Bacillales > DSM-1321 > Paraperibacillus > Paraperibacillus esterisolvens. The sequence continues at coordinate 3,071,191 of NZ_CP143545.1, forward strand.
ATGACATTGGATTTAATTTCTTCAATATTAAATATCTTTTTCTGTAAAATAACTTCCTTTATTTGAACTTCCTGCTCCTGTGTCAAATACCGGTTCCCTGCATGCACCCTGACTTTCAGGGAAGGCATGTTTTCCTGGGTGCGGATATTGGCGGAGAGCTTGGAGTCAAGCTCCTGCAGCAGCTCTTGAAATGAACAAGAATCATCGAGATGGAGGGTCAGCCCTTCTTTTGTTCCTTTAATGATGACATTTTGCAGCAATTTATTACTCATGACGGTATAATTCACCTCAACGATTTACTATTCGACATACCGAGCCTTTATCCTTTTTCCCAGAAACGAATAGAGCAGGTTTTTTTGTTTCAGCACGTCAGTCCCGGCCGTCATCCGCTTTTTCAATCAAGTACTTGAGCGGGAAAGCCATGATGATAACGGCCGCCAGGTTCAGGAGCAGTGTAGGCAGCAGCCTGATGGATGCAAATTCCTGGAAATCCATGCCCACATCATGTATCAGGGTATTCACCTGAAAGACCATGCACTCAAGCGCCGCAATGGCCGCAATGGCAACCAGTGAAGCAACCAGAATGTTGGAATGCACCATCTTCATGACCCTCGAAACAAGAAATGCGAGAAAAGCAAATAAGAAAGCATATATCCCCAAAATCTCTGTATAAATGACATCAAATAAAAAGCCTGTCACCAGTCCATAAATGATTCCGTTCTTGGACGAACCGAATATCGTTAAAAAAACGATAAATATGAATAAAAAGTGCGGCACAAAAATCCGGCTGCTGCCAAAGTGGCTTCCAGAGAACAGCTGGGCATAGGTGCTTTCCGCCATAAAAAAGAAAAGAGCGGAGAGCGGGAGGATTAGTCTGTTCACAGGTCCTCACCCTCTCTGCCTTCCCCTTCCGATGGATCGGCCGTGGCAATCGAGCGCTTTACAACGATCAAATGATTCACATCATAAAGCTCTGCGGCAGGTTTCACATACGCAACCTGCGTCAGCCCGTATTGATCCGACTCTACCTTTTCCACTTTCCCGACAGGCAGTCCTTTAGGGAAAACCCCGCCCATCCCTGAAGTGACAACATCCGACCCCTTTTTGATTTTTTCATCATAAGGGATCTTCTTCATAAGGAGCAGCCTGTCCTTCTGGTCAAATCCCTCGATAAAGCCATAAATCGGCCCCTTGCCTGGGATGCTGACGGATATCCGGTTTTTCGGATCCATTGAACTCAAGAGCTGCACAGTCGATGTGAACTCGGTCGTATTCTTGATCTTGCCGATAAGCCCTTTTGAAGTCATGACGGCCATATTCTTCTCAATTCCGTGCTTCTTCCCGCGGTTGATGATGACCTTTTCATGCCACATATCCGGATTGCGGGCAATGACTGTTGCCTGTATCGGATCAAACTCTCTTAAACTCTCTTTTTTACCCAGGATGTCCCTCAGCTCGGTATTTTCCTTTTCCAGGTCCTGCACTTTCGTCTTAAGCTTTACGTACTCATCAAGACGGGTTTTCAGCCTTTTATTTTCCTGATATGTATTTTCAAGGTCATTGACATTATCAAAAAAACCAGCGGCAAATTGGACGGGCTGATGGAAAATATTTTGGATAAAACCGGTCGTATCCTTGAGGAACCGCTCCGGCCAGCTGAGTTTTTCTCTTTCTCGAACAGAAAAACCAATCAATGCTACCAGGACGATAATACTTACCAGCAGCACAATCAGCCTTTTGTTCAGAAAAAATTGCGGCATGCTTTCACCTCTATTTATTTCTGCCTGGCATGCGGGCTGTCCCTTGAAGATGTGTACACACTCATCCGGGACAGCCCTCAGCATCAGGAATTATTGAATTACCATTTAAAAATGAGTGGCTCAGCGCGAATCTCTAGACCTGCCTTTAAACAGGTGAATATGGTCCAGCGCCTTCCCGGTGCCGATGGCCACACAGTCTAGCGGATTTTCGGCGATTAGTACAGGCATCTTGGTTTCATCACTGATTACTTTATCAAGATTGCGGAGAAGCGCCCCGCCGCCTGTGAGTACGATCCCGCGGTCCATGATGTCAGCCGCAAGTTCCGGCGGAGTTTTCTCCAGCGTATTCTTCACTGAATCGACAATTGAATACACCGTATCATTCAGGGCCCTTGAAATTTCATCGGCTGTTATCTCTATTGTTTTTGGAAGGCCTGTCAGCAGGTCGCGTCCGCGGATTTCCATGTTTTCAATGCCTTCCGGCTCCCCTGCTGAACCAATTTCCATTTTGATGCTTTCAGCCGTACGGTCACCGATCATCAAATTGTAATTCTTGCGGATATAATTAATGATGGCATCATCCATCTCGTCGCCGGCAATCCGGATCGACTGGCTTGTCACGATTCCGCCAAGCGAGATGATGGCAACTTCCGTCGTTCCACCGCCAATGTCAACAACCATGCTTCCTGTAGGCTCCCAGACCGGCAGGTTCGCCCCTATGGCAGCTGCAAACGGCTCTTCGATCGTGTAGGCGTCACGTGCGCCAGCCTGCCTTGTCGCATCGATGACGGCCCTTTCCTCAACAGCAGTGATGCCTGAAGGAACACAGATCATCACATACGGCTTGCGTGAAAACAAGCCTTTGTTCTTGGTGGCCTGTTTAATATAATATTTCATCATGATCGCAGTCGTTTCATAGTCGGCAATGACTCCATCCTTCATCGGCCTGAGCGCGACTACATTGCCGGGTGTGCGTCCTATCATGTTTTTCGCGTCATTGCCTACTGCAACGATCGATTTTGTATCCGTCTGAAAGGCAACGACCGAAGGCTCCCTCAGGACGATGCCTCTTCCTTTTACATAAACGAGTGTATTCGCGGTTCCTAAGTCAATTCCCAGATCTCTTGTTCCTATTCCTAACATCAGTTGTATCTCCCTTTCCGGACAAAATGCATTTTTATAGTAAGTTTTTCATTAGGTTTCAGGTGGTTTATAATCTCAACTATATAATAATTGGACGTTTCAATTTGTACCATCTAATCAAAAAAATAGGAAAATAAACTCCTAAAAATCATAAATTATATTATATCTCATAGCAGAGAAATTTCATAGCTTCATACATAGCCTTTTTCTTTCAGACTGACATATTTCTTCTCGCCTATGATGATATGGTCAAGTACATCGATGCCAATGATCTTCCCGCATTCGCAAAGACGCTTCGTAACCTCTATGTCTTCCCTGCTCGGGGAGGGGTCCCCGCTTGGATGGTTATGGACACAAATAATCGAGGCGGCTGACCTTCTGAACGCTTCCTTGAACACCTCGCGCGGGTGGACGATGGAAGCGTTCAGGCTGCCGATGAAGATGGTCTGTTTATGGAGGACTTGATTCTTGGTATTCAAATAAAGGCACACAAAATGCTCCTGAGTCAAAAAGCGCATATCATTCATGCAATAATCGGCACAATCTCCGGGAGAGCGGATCACATACCTGTCATCATCACATAAATTGCTGATCCTTCGCCCCAGTTCAACGGCGGCAAGTATCTGGATGGCCTTCGCCTCGCCGATTCCCTTGAGGGATACCATCTCTTCAAGCGAGGCATCAGCCAAGAGGCGGAGTCCGTCAAAATGCGCAATCAGCCGGCCGGAAAGCTGCAGGACGGACTCGTTCTTCGCCCCCGTCCTAAGCAGCAGGGCAAGCAGTTCCTGGACTGAAAGGGCCCTGGCCCCTTCCTGGATAAAACGCTCCCTCGGCCTTTCATCCAGAGGAAAATCCTTAATCAGCATATTAGTAGTCATTTTTCATTCCCCGCTTTCTATTGAATCCGAAGCAGGGGACATCACCTCAGTCAGCTGTTCTGCATAAAAAGCTTTAATTCTCTGGATAAACGCGCAACCGGAAGGCCGACAACCGAAAAATAATCTCCGGCAATCTCCTTCACAAGCAGCGATCCATACCCCTGGATTCCGTATGAACCGGCTTTGTCAAAAGGTTCGCCGCTATCCAGATAATTCTCAATCTCCTTTTCAGTGAGATCCCAGAAAATCACTTCGGTTTTTTCAAAAAATGTTGTTTTCTGATTTTCTTTCATGATTGAGACACCAGTGAGTACATGATGCTTTTTGCCTGACAGACTTAGGAGCATGGATCGGGCGTCGTCCCGGCCAGCCGGCTTGCCAAGGATCCTGCCCTCATTTACCACAATGGTATCAGAGCCGATCACACAGGCATCCCCATGCTTATCAAAGACAGCCCGGGCCTTCCGTTCAGCGAGCATAATCACCGCCTCCTCAGGGGAGATGGTTTCTGGGAGCGTCTCATCGGCATCGCTCGCCTCAATTTCAAATGGAATTTGTAAAAGCTGTAGAAGTTCTTTCCGGCGAGGGGACGAAGAAGCTAAAATAATACGGATCAATCTCTTTCACCTATCCTTACTAATGCATGCATATATTGGGAGATACAATTCAATCGTATCAGAGTTAGAGAGGAGCTACAAGAAACGGGGAATTAAATTTTTTACAGGCTTCCTGCCGGCAGGTGCTGCTGTCTTTCTGGCTATGGGGACATGACTTTTTCGGGAAATGATTAGGGGACTTTTATTCTAGGTTATGGAACGGCAGCCGGCCTGGCCTGCGTTTGCTGTCGGGAAGAAAAAGGCTGCTTGAGCCTTTTTCATATTTCCCGGAAAATACAAATTTCGCTGTTTTAGAGTGCAGAGTATAATTTCAGATAATCCAGAAGCTTTGCCTGCGCCTGCATCAATGAGCTTGTGTCTGCCGATGAAAGATAGATGGACGATGCTTTCTTAAGGGCAGCCTGCATATCAGCAATATTTTTATTTTGGGGCTTTTCCCGGTCTTCCATCTGCTTCACGGCGGCCTGCAGCCCTCCGGCATCATCAGCAGCCTGAGGATTCATTAGCTTTTCAGAACTTTTTTCAGCTAGCATGCCGTAAACGTTATTCATATTTTTGAGCGCCACACTATCTCCCGTGGAAATCTTCTTCGCCGGATTCCTTCCTATGTCAAGCTCCTTCCAAAAGGAATCCAGCTTCTTCTCTTTCATAAAGAGAGACAGATTTTTTGCTGCCCCAAGCGAATCTGCAGCTCCGATGATGAGGATAAACCTGCCGTCCTGTTCCAGCATCACCGCTTCCGTACCCTTCGACTGCAGCTCAGCCTGGACACCCTCTGCACTCTTTTTTGTGCTGTATATTCCTCCCTGGACCACATAAGCTTTTAAAACAGGCAGGGATTGCCCGGCAGCTTCCAGGGCTTTTTCCCGCTGCGCTGTGGCTGCCGGTGCCGCACCTGCTTCGGCGGCAGCTTGTTCAGACTGAGTTTGGTCCTTCCCGGTAACGGTCTTCAATGCGATAAATCCAAGGCTTGTCCCAACGATGACGGCAAGAATGATTGACACCCACATAGATGGTATCAGGGCACCCGGCTTCAGCACCTTGAAGTTGAAGCGTGCTTTTTTGGGCTGCGACTTGACTATGTATGGAGATAAAGAGTTCTTTTCATCAGGGCCTGCCGGCTCGGGAAGGATCCAGTCGAAGCTCTCTTCCGCCTCCTCAGATGCTGCAGCGGTTTCATCTATAGACAGCAGGCGCTCATCATTTTCAGTATAAAAATGTTTCTCCCCGCCATTGAATTTAATAACAATCTTATTTTTCGGATTCTGGTCATGACTCATTTCCGCACCTCCTTTGTTTGATTTTCAACCATCCTATCATATGAACAAAAAAAAATAACAAGACTTTTGTCGTCTTGTTATAATTAGCTTTCGCCAAAACCTATTCTTTTCGTACAATATATTCACGGGATAATTCATCAAACGGAACCGGGCGGCATCGCGCATGGTATGTGAATTGGCGAGAAACGCCTGATCTTTTGATACGGATATCAGGTTTCCGAAAGAAACTGCTGCAATAGCAGATAAAATCCCTAATATGGTGACTACCGCGAGCAGTTCGATCAAAGTCATGGCACTTTCTTCCCTCAGCCGGCTTGTTATCATGGCAGCTCCCTATGAATCCGTGCTTTCACTTTTGGGAAGCTCGGAATTATCATTAAAAGGGGTTTTCTTGTTAGCAGGCTCCGGCTTGTCCATCGGCGGGATGTCTTTCGCAAGATCGGTCAGGCCCGGATGATAAAACGCAGAAACTGTCACATTATAGACTAGCCGTTCAGGGTTCTGTTCGGTGGACATAATTTCCACTCCGCCTGTGAATTTCAAGGCCGACACCTTCATGATTCTCGATGAGTTTTCAATTGAAGAAATAAAGGCTTCGAGATTGCTGTATGAAAGTGACTGGACGGTAAGCTCGAGATCAACTTTTTTTACGCCTGGAGGCAGGCCGGCCTCCCCTTCCACCGCTCCGCTGTCCTTATCAGCAGCAGCCACAGCATTTCCGTTTTCTGCATCTTCTTCTTTCACGTTTAAGGAAACGATGAAGCTGTTGGATATTACCTCGGCTTTTTCAAGCTCCAGCAGAATCTGTTCCACCAGGGACTTAACCGGCAGTTTCTTCTGCAACTCCACCGTAGATTCAAACTTGCTGTCCCTTGCACCGCTTCCTTCTGACTGGAGCATGGATACCATTTTTTCCTCAGAGGAAAGCTCAGATTTTTTGATGCTGAGTTCACTTTCGAGGGGATAAAGGAGTTTAAAATATAGAAAGACAATGACCGCGCCCACAAGCAATAGACTTAAGATAAGGGAATAGCCCTGCTTTCTTGTTAAACTGCGCTTCATGGGCTTTCCTCTCCTTTTTTAGCAGGCAGGTTTTTCTTCCCGGCTTCCTTTGCCGCTTCTTTCTTCGCGCCCTCCTGATTTACAAACAACTCATAAACCGCTGCGTACCGGGGTACGTACGTATCATTGTCCAGCTTGCTTTTATCATCGCTCTCTTTATTAGAAACATCCTCCCCCGTCAAGGCATTAACCTTGCCGAGCTTGGTCGAAAGTGTGGTCATCCTGACATTTTTCAGCCATTTGGATGTAGACAGCTCATTCAGATAAAAAGCAGCTTCCCTGCTCGTATCGAATTGGGTGGCAAGCATAATTTTACCGTCATCACCGGATTCGAATGTAATGATATATCCGCGCTCCGGAAGCAGGGAAATTAAATGCTGAAGCAGCGGAACGGTCTTGACTTCATAGTTTTCCGCCCAGTCAATGGTCCGGTTCAGCTGTATCGCAGAACTGGAATTGGCGAGGCTCTCCTTTTTCAGTTCTTCTGCCGCACGCAGCTCCTGCTGGGTCTGAATCCGTTTCTCTGTGGCTGCGAGTTCATCTCTTTTAGCATCCCAGCTCCAGAGAGTAAACGCTAAGACAAAGGCAGCGATGAGCGCGAGGCTGACAAGTGACAGGATAAATCCGTAAGACCTTGGGTGCCTTCTCGGAAGCAAATTGATTTCAACCAGCATGTTCATACCTCTTTCAGCGCCAGGCCAAGCGCAGCGTAATACGAAGGGGGCAAAGGGGCCTGGTTTACTGTCAGAATGGTCTCAGGAACAATTTTGTCGACAAACAAACCAAATCCTGTGACCATGACTTCAAATGCTTCCAGAATGAAAGGATTGTCCCCTGCAAGGAATATACGTGTGACCGAATGCTGTCCCTGGTGCAGAGTATATCTGTAGAAGTTCATGATCCTCTCAAGTTCCTTGGCGATATCATCGACGGCTTCTTCCAATTCAGCAGGATCCTTATCGTACACCAGCTGAGGCGAGCCGCCGCCGTCCAGTGATGTTTCCCAAAAAGAGAGGCTTCCGGTGAGCTGGATGTGCCTCATGAAAATCGGCCGGTTTTCCTCGAATATGCTCACTGTCATGCAGCCAACATCCAGCTGGACCATCAAAAGCCGCTCACTATCCCTGGGTTTATCCAGGGCATGATACAGGCGGTACAGAGAAAGCGGGGAAACATCAGCAGCGATAGGAACAAGACCACAGGCTTCCATCAGACTACTGTATTCCAAGACTACATCCTCAGGGGCGGCAAACAGCAGGATTTCCTTCCGGCCGTCCTTCTCCCCTATCACAGCTGTATCAAACACCGGCTCTTCGTATGGAAGATGGATGCTTGAGCCAAGCTCCATATACAGATAGCCCTTGATCTCATCATCCTCCACATCGGCCGGCACTTCTATTTTCCGTACCACGATAAAAGGATCAGGAACAAAGATCCGCACCTGCCTCTTCTTTATCTTCCAGTCAGAGACGCACTGCTCGAGAATGGTGGACAAAGTGTCCCGGTCCAGAATCCTGCCATCCTTGATCAACCCCGGCGGAAGCAGGTATTCCCCCCATCTCTGGACAGTCACCGGAACTGCCTGCTTCAGCTCAACATAGCGGATGACATGATCCTGGATCATCAGATTTACTATTTTATTATTATGAGAGAAGAATGAAAGGCCCATGCTGCGAATCCCCTTTAATAATCACTAATTTAACAGCCCGCTATACCAGGCAAGTATCTTCTGTCCGAGGTAGAAGGCAGTCAGTGTCCCAAGTACAATGAATGGGCCGAACGGAATCGGCTTTCCTTTTTTCACTGCCCCAAGCCTCATTCCAGCCAGTCCAAGGACCGCTCCATAAAAGGTCGACAGGAAAAAAGACAGAAGCATAAGCTTCGTGCCTACAACAAGGCCAAGCAGGGCAAACAGCTTGATGTCCCCGCCGCCCATGCCCCCCTTGCTGATGATGGCAATCGCCAGCAGCAAGAAGAAGCCGGCTGCCGCCCCAAGCAGCGAATCCCACCATGGGTCCAATGGCATAAGAATCCGTTCAAACAAAAAAATTACTGCAAAAAAGAGCAGTATTTTGTCAGGAATAATCATATATTTTAAATCAGTCACCGTGATGATCGTAAAAAGTGAAATCAGCGTCCAGGCAATGAACAGCTCCGAAGTCCAGCCAAGCAGCAGCGGACTTGCCGCAAACAGCACACCAGTCAGCAGCTCCATCATCGGATAAAGAGGGGAAATCCGGCCCTTGCAGCTCCGGCATTTCCCTCCCTGAATCAAATAAGACAACACAGGCACCAGTTCAGCCGGGCCCAGCACATGCTTGCAGTACGGGCAGGCTGAGCGCGGATAAATGATGGACTTTTTCAGCGGCACCCGGAGTCCGACTACGTTGTAGAAGGAGCCGAGGATTAGACCGACAAAAAACAAGTAAAAGATAATCAACACGTCCAATTAACTTCCAGTTGGTGCTGGTGCTGGTGCTGGTGCCGAAGCCTTTTTATTCTCAACAGCACTTCTTTTAAGCTGGTTTGATTCTAGTCCAGCAAGTCCTCTTTTTCCATTGGTTAGTGTTACTTTATAAGTGAATTTATTATCGGTTTTTGTAATTACAACGAAGGAATTATCTTTATCATAATTACCTTTATCAGGATCTTTCATTGGGTCAATAAGATTCTCCGACTCCATTTCTGATAGCTTAATTGTTTTCCCTGTCTCATCAATTTCTTCCGCATGCCCAGTAGCATAAATCTTTGCAGAGCTGATCATCTGCTGGGCATTGGCCACATGGGCATCCTTCTTGGAGTTATCTATAAGGCCCCCGATGCTTGGTATGGCGATGGCCGCGATGATTCCGAGGATGACGACGACGGCTAATAATTCTATCAGGGTAAGTCCGCGTTCATTTTTTAAGAGTTTCTTTAACACTTGTTTTTCCTCCTTAGTAATATTTTACTATTTTTGTTAATTTATAAATAGAATTATACTATATCGGACATTCTGTTCGATATAGTTTTAAAAAAAAAGCAGGAGTTTTGTCGCTATTGGTTGCCTACTTGGTTGAAAATCTCGAACATTGGTACCATGATGGCTATGACAATAGTCCCGACAAGGCCGGCAAGCACAACAATCATGAGGGGTTCGATCAGTGATTTTAGCCGCTCTGTGCTGTTTTCTACTTCTTTTTCGTAGAAGTCGGCTACCTTCCCGAGCATGGCATCGAGTGATCCTGTTTCTTCGCCAATCGCGATCATTTGAGTGATCAGCGGCGGAAAGGCCCAGTGTTTTTTCATAGGTTCCGTGATTGATCGGCCCTGTTCAAGCGATGACCGTGATTCCCTGACCACACGGGCGACCACTTCATTTTCCACTACCTTCTCGACAATTGTCATCGCCTGGAGAATTGGGACGGAGCTTGTGAACAGCGAGCTCAGCGTCCGGGTCATCCGGGCCAGGACCGCCTTTTGAATCATGCTTCCGAATATCGGCAGGCGCAGCACAAAGTAATCGAGATAATATTTTGATTTCCGGTTCCTGCGGAGCGCTGCAATCCCCCCTGCGGCAAGCAGGAATATGAGGATGATGAAATACCAGAACTTCTGCATAAAGTCACTCGCACTGAGCACGAATTGAGTAATGGCTGGCAGCTCTCCCCCGAAATCGGCAAACATGTCCACAAATGTCGGTACAACTGACACCAGCAGGAATATGACGACTCCGACAGCGATGACCGCCACGACGGACGGATACGCCAGTGCCGACGTGATCTTCTGACGCGTGCTGTGCTGCTTTTCAAAATGATCGGCAAGGCGCTCAAGCGTCCCATCCAGGTTACCTCCTGCCTCGCCGGCCTTTACCATGTTGATGAAGAGCGGCGAGAAGATCCTTTTATGCCTGGCTGCCGCCTCAGAGAGCGGATGTCCCTCCCGGAGATCGGCCTCAATGTCCTGCAATGCTTTCTTCAAGTATTTGCTTTCTGTCTGCACGGACAAAATATGAGTGGCATCCACCACGGTGACGCCTGCCTTCAGCAGGGTGGAAAACTGTCTGAGGTATACGACGAAGTGCTGGAGCCTCACCGGATTTCCGATCACAATATCCTTTGTCAGCACCGTTTCCGGGACTTCAGTGACTTCCATTACTTTTATGCCGTCTTCACGGAGCCTGGCTGCTGCTTCCCTCTTATTGGCTGCGGTAATCACACCGGATCTTGCACCCCTCCGGTCGCGGCCGCTGTATTTATATCTGGCCATTTTCTATCTTCTCCTGTAAAAAGACGGAAGCCGCTTCACGGGATATCCGTCCAGCAGCAAGCATGTCCTTGATCTGGCTTTCCAGTGTATGCATCCCCTGGGCCTTTGATGTCTGAATCACACTGGCAATCTGGTGGATTTTCTCATTGCGTATCAAATTGGCGATTGCCGGATTATTGATCAATATCTCAGTCGCCGCGGCCCGTCCGTCGCGTGCGGCCGTCGGAAACAGCCGCTGGGAGACGATGGCCACGAGCACTGATGCCAGCTGGATGCGGATCTGCGGCTGCTGGTGAGCCGGGAAGACATCTATGATTCTATCGATAGTCGACGGCGCACTGGACGTATGGAGAGTCCCGAAAACAAGATGGCCTGTCTCCGCGGCGGTGATGGCTGTCTGAATCGTTTCAAGATCCCGCATTTCCCCGACGAGGATCACGTCTGGATCCTGGCGGAGCGCTGCCCGGAGTCCGTTGGCAAAACTGTTGGTGTCAAAGCCGACTTCCCGCTGGTCAATGATGCAGCTGCCGTGCTTATGCAGATATTCAATCGGATCCTCAAGAGTCACGATATGCTTTTTCATCGTCTGGTTTATGTACGAAATCATTGAGGCAAGCGTCGTCGACTTGCCGCTTCCGGTTGGACCAGTCACAAGGACGAGGCCGTGCGGCTTCTCCGCCACCCTTTTCAGCACCTCCGGCAGTCCAAGCTCATCGAGGGCCGGAATCCTCCTAGGTACGATGCGGATGGCAAGCGAGATACAAGCCCGCTGGTGGTACGCATTCACCCTGAACCGTGAAACCCCTGCGAGACCGTAAGAAAAGTCGAGCTCCCCCCGCTCTTTGAAGGATTCCCACATATCCCCGGGTACAATTTTCCTTGCCATATCCTCTGTATCCCCGGGTGCCAGCGCGTCCTTTCCATATCGTTTCAGGTCGCCGTTTATGCGCATAACAGGCGGGACCCCAACGGTCAGGTGGATATCAGATGCCTTTAATTCATAGCCTGCACGAAGTATATGTTCAATATCTATAGCCATCTGCTTCACTCCTACTCGGGCATGGCGACCCGAAGAACTTCCTCTGTGGTGGTATAGCCCTGCTTCACCTTAAGCAGTCCGTCATCGATCAAAAAGACCGTCTTGCTCTTTACAGCCAGATCCCTGAGACCGGTAAAGGCTTCCCCATTCATAATCAACCGTTTCATATCATCGTTCAGGACGAGGATTTCGTGGATGGCAAGCCGGCCTTTATAGCCAGTCATATTGCAGGACGCGCAGCCTTTCCCCCTGGTGATTTTTTCAATTTTCATCCCCCGGCGGGCAAAGATTTCAATTTCCCTTCTAGATGGGGCCTGTTCTCCGGCACAATCCCTGCACACTCTTCTGACAAGGCGCTGGGCGACAATCCCGCTCAGTGAGGAGGCAAGCAGGAAAGGCTCCACTCCCATATCCATCAGCCTTGTTATCGTACTGATCGAGTCATTTGTATGAATGGTGCTCAGGACCAGATGTCCTGTAAGGGAGGCCCTGATCGCGATTTCCACGGTTTCCTTATCACGGATCTCACCGACCATGATTACATTCGGATCCTGCCGGAGGATGGAGCGCAGCCCGGCTGCAAAGGTCATTCCAACGTTCGGGTTCACCTGGATCTGGTTGATTCCTTCAAGCTGGTACTCTACCGGGTCTTCCACCGTGATGATATTCACTTCATCACTGTTCAGCTTATTCAAAGCGGCATAGAGGGTCGAAGATTTTCCAGATCCGGTCGGGCCGGTGATCAGCACGATGCCGGACGGCTTATCAATCATATTCAGGAAGCGCTGCAGATTTAGCTTATTGAAGCCAAGCTGGTTCAGGTCATTCAGCGAGCTGCCAAGATCCAGGATCCGCAGCACAATTTTTTCGCCATAGATGGTCGGCAGTGAGGATACACGAAGATCGACCGGATGGAAATCAAGATTGATCTTGATCCGGCCGTCCTGCGGTACGCGGTGTTCGGTTATATCCAGATTGGCCAGAATTTTGATCCTGGCCGTTAAGACGCTCTGCATATGCTTCGGGAGCACCCTCTCGACACGAAGGACCCCGTCGACCCGGTTCCGGATAACAACCCTGGTTTCCTGGGGATCGATGTGGATGTCACTCGCTTTCTGGGTGACGGCTGCCGATATGAGCTGGTTGACCAGCCGGACAACCGGCGAGTCCTGATCTGTAATTTTGTCTTCCTCTACGGCCTCCTGCTGCTGCGAATCCCCAAGCAGTTCATCAAAGTTCTCGTTTGAGTCATAATATTTTTGGATGGAGCGGAGAATATCATCCTTTGTTGCGATCGCCGCTTCAATCTGGAAGCCTGTGGCAAGCCTCAGGTCATCAATGGCATAAAAGTCCATCGGATCCGCCATGGCAATCAGGAGCCTGTCGCCTTCACGCTTCAGGGGAATTACCAGGTTCCGCTTCGCATAATCCTTGCTCACGAGCGAAAACAGCTTCGTATCGAATGGGAAGCGGTACAGACTGACATGGGGAATCCCAAGCTGCACCTCGAGCACTTCGATCAGCTGCAATTCTGTGATATAGCCCTTTTGCAGCAATACATCTCCAAGTCTCTGGCCTGCGCCTTTATCTTTTAAAGCCGAATGAAGCTGATCCTCAGAAATCAGACCAGCTTCAACTAATAAATCCCCAAGGCGCTTACGGGTTTGTGTCATTGTGGTTCCCCGCCTTTTTCGGTAATTTTTATCGGGTATCCCCGGCAGGAAGATCTTCCTGCAGCGGATCTGGATCTGCCTCAATTTCATCTGTATCATCGGGATACTCTGTTTCTTCTGCGACCGGATCAGGCGTGTTCCCGCTGTCTTCTTCTGCTGCCGGATCTTCGGAGTCATCTTGCGCGGCAGAACCGCTGTCATCCTCTGCCACAGGATCATCGGAATCAGAAGCCCCGTCATCCTGTGCCTCCGGGTCTTCTTCTTCAGCAGGCAGAGATTCATCGCTCAGAACAATCTGCGGCAGCGGCTTAATCAAGCCTATGTTATGGATGCTGTAAACCGGTGCATAAAAGTCCTCCGATAAAAGCACGCTTTTTACCTGCCTGCCTTTCTCATCCACTGTATTCCGGTACATCCTGACAAGCTGGCCTTCTTTGCCATCCTCTTCAATCTCCGTCTGCGGAAAAGCAAGCTTGGGCTTGAAATGGAGGACAGCCTTCGGGTCAAATGATTTCTGATCCCGCTTGGCAATTTCATAGCTGTATAAAAATGGCCGGCCGGAAAGCTTGACCGCCAGCCGGTCTCCTTCAATGGCAAGAGACAGTTTAAAGCCGTATTTATTCGGGTTGTAAAAGATCAGGTCCAGCTTATTCCTGCTGTCAGCCTTTGCTTCTCCGCCGAGCTCTGCATACTCAGGAAGCTCCCTGCTGATATGCCGTTCTATCATTTCAAAGTTCGTCCTGCCGATCACCTGATAGACAGCTGTGGCAAGCCTGCTCTCTGCCATGGCTGTGAGCTTCAGGTCAAGCTTTTCCAGCAGGTTTTTCTGAAGAGAGAACGGAGTCCCCGCAGGAATATCAATCACTGGCCCTGCTTTTGCCAGCCGCTCCAATTCGTTAGCATTCTGACCGCCGGAAACTGAGGCCGTATTGATGACTTCCTCCCGGTCGGAGCCGGGGATATAGCTTTCAAGGTTCAGTACATAGCTGCCTGCCTCAAGCATGGTGGCACTGATCATCAGGTCCTTTTTCAGCTTGTCAATCTCCACCTCATCTGAGGCAATGGAGCTTGAAACCTTAAGGAGCATATCCTTCACACTGTCATCCGGCAAATCGACGGATGCGAGAGTCTTTCTGCCGGAAGACAGATCTGATAAGGTCTTTTCTTTGTTAAAAGTGAAATCCTTGGTACTGACTGCTGTCTTTTTTTCTTTATAGGCAAGGGTCAGCTTTACAGCTTTTTTCCATTCCCCGCTCTTCTCCCCAATGAGGGCTTCCGCTTCCGCCCTTGTCTTGCCTGAAACATCGAGACCCCCCACTGCTGTCCCTTCTTCGTACAGCTCCCCTGCAATAAAATAGGAAGTATAGGCCTTTGCGCCAAAGTGCGAGAAAGAGAAAATGAATGCTGCTGCCAGCAGGAGCGTCAATAAAATTTTTAGGCTGTCCTGGTTCCTCACTCTTTATTCCCCGCTCTGCATTAGCCTTCGCATGGAAAGCTCGACAATCACTCCAGGGCCCTCTTCCTGTGCCTTTTCTACATCCTCCGCCGAAAGGAAGGTCCCTTCTTCAATCAGGACCTCGCCTGTACCTGAGAGAATATCCTTCATTACTTTTTTGCCGCTCAGAAGCTCAATTTGCTTTTGCCAGATCGAAGGAATGGCCCCGCCTTCCTCTCTAATCACAAGGGTTTCACTGCCTTTTAACGGCTCCAGATTTTTTTCTGCTTCCTCTTGGACAATTATGATGTCACGTCCATATGTCTGTACGAATTCGGCAGCAAGGAATCTCTCTTCCCCGTTGATGGACAGAACCATTCCGATGACCTGGCCGTTTTCGTCATCCGTGAAGAATTCCACAGCCTCGCCAAGAAGCTGCCCCTTCCTTGTCATAACCCGGGTGCCGCTGATACGGATGCCTTTTGTCACAAGCTCGTTGACCACAGGCAGTTCCAGAAGGTCGATGATCGCGTTCCCGTTTTCGATGGTCAGCGCATATTCCCCTATTCCTACAACCTTCTTGAACGGAATGGCCTTCACATTTTCCTCCCATTCCTCGTGTTCGATGGTCAAAAACTCTATCGTTCCCTTTTCCGGATTCAAAACAAGATTCTTTACGCTTCCAATCTGTATTCCGTCCAGGATGCTGATGATGGGAAGCCCGGCGATCTCTGCACTTTGTTTCATGTTTACACTCACCTGTTCTTTAAAGATTGCCTGCAATAGGCTTCATATAAAAATTCTAGTTCACTTAAAATGATTGGATAAGGAAGGTATCTTTCCTTCAGCTCTTTTAGCAGCGGCTCCAGTGCTGCCGCATCATCCTGCCGGATATATTCTTCAATTATTAAACCGGCAAATACATAATAATCCTGCGGAGACAGCCCGGGATGCATATGCTGCTTCACAAGCCTGATATAGGAAAGATAATCCATCTGTACCCGTGAAATGGCTATCCCGCTTAGTATAGTCTGCAGGACGCCTTTATCTATCTGCCTCCGGGTTAACGGTGCGTCAGCTATTTCTTCTTCTACAAGAACACTTTCAAAGGTCTGATCGTCCGGCTCTTCTGCAGGCGGAATGTCTTCCATGAAAGTGTCTGTTTTATGCAAAAGATCAATGTCACGGGCGTCCGTTTCCTGCGAAAGATCAGGGATATGGTCCAATAAAGACTCTTCTGCCTGCGGTTCCTCCAGCTCTTCAGAAGCAGGGCCAATTTCATATGCTTCCTCTAAAACAGTTAGGAACTCTTCTTTCTTTTCTTCATGCTCTTCTTCTTCTGCTGCTTCTCCCAGCATTAATATAGGAAGAATTTCTTCGCCTAAACCGGCTGGGGGCAGGACTTCAGCCTCGGGAACCTCTGCTCTGCCAACTTCGTCATTGCCGGTTTCTAAGTCATAAAGCGTAAGAGGCTGCAATTCTGAATCAGCTTCTATATGTAAGTGTTCCAATGCTTCATCCTCAAATGGATGAAGCTCAGAATCAATGTTCAGAAGGATATTTTCCTCTGGGCTGCCTGCTGTTTCGGGTTCTGAAGGCACAGGAGAGGCTGTTTCCATTATTTCCTCGACTTCTGCCATTTCCAGCAGCTGTTCGATTGCTGACAGCTCAGCTGGTGAATCATCACCTTGAACCTCATCCAGACGGGGTTTTGCAGATTCTTCTGCTGCTCCTGCTTCAGAGAATTCCATGGTCTCCAGCCAGTCATCCACGTCAACTCCAGAAAGAGGCTGTAGTGAAAGCTCGGTTTTAGAGACTATAATCACTTCATCGGCTGCAGAATCATTTTCTTCAGTGAATTTCTCTGCTATATTCAGTTCTTTTCCAGCAGCTTCCCTGGATCCGCCCGTTTCGTAATCAAAAAAAGTCATTGGCTGCTTGTTCACGCCGTCATCCGTCATGAAGATGAGGCTCCCCAATCTTTTTACATATATCAGCCCCGTGAGGAGCACGAGCAGCAGGGCAATCAGGATGGATTGCTGCAGCGGAAGCCTCCCCTCAGCCAAAAGGGACAGGCCTGCTATGCAAAACGCTGTCGCACCCAGCAGCAGCTTTCCTCTTCTGCTCATCCCAAGATCCAGCAGCAGCAGGACCGGCACAAGCAGGATGAAAGAGGCACACGCCAGCAAAACGGTTATCAAATGGTCCACCTCTTCTATATTCTTCTTTTAATCTCACAATATTACTAAATACCTAAAAAATTTCCTTAAAAGACAAATATCGACTATTAGTTATTGTATAATAAAGCCAGGTAATTTGAAATAAGAGGAAGTAAGCAAACTATGAAAATTTTAAATAAAAACGAGGGTTTCAGCCTGCTTGAGGTACTGATTGCCGTTACACTGCTTGGTATTCTGCTGTTGTCAGTCATGGGTATTTTTAACCAGGCTTATAATCACACAAAACAAAACGAAAGCAAGACGATTGGCATCAATGTGGCTCGGAATGTGCTGAATTATGTAGAGAGGCAGCCTTTTGAAAAAATTCAAACTGCATATTTTCTCGAAGACAGCACAAACCCCCCGCCCGGGTCGATCACCCTGCAATTGAGCGACTGTTTAAAGAATAAGAATGCATTTGAAGGAGACTGTGAAACGGTCTTTCAATCCAAGGTGAACAATGTTACTTATGAAGCGGAAGTGACCATCTCAAGGTCCGAAGGCGATCTGAGTGAATACATTATGCCCCTGTCTGTTGAAGTGAAATGGGGCGGCCGTGAAGCTATTGCCAGAGGGGTACTGAAAAATGAATAAACCAGTTTTGAACGAAAAAGGAGTAACACTGATCGAGCTGCTGCTGACTGTTGTGATATCCGCCATTGCCGCTGGATTGATTTATTCCGTTTTTCTGACAGGGATCAAGCTGTACCAGAAAACACAGGTGGAAAGCGGGCTGCGTGATAATGCAGATTATATTGCGACCATGATATTGAACGAAATGTACAATTCCCCTCCTACTTATGTAAGGAACCTGGAGGATGGAAAAGGAATTGAGCTTGTACGGAATAAAGATAAAACAGTCGAAGGGTATCTGATAGAAGACTCAGTCCAGACTGCGTCAACTGTAAGGATTTCCATTGAAGAAAATGAAATTACCATAATACGAAACAATGAGGTGCCCATAAAACTGCTGACCCATTCCACCGAACTTGCGGAGGCAGATGATGGTTCAGGGTCTTCCCTCACAATAAGCAACGTTAAGAAGGACACTGTTACCGGCCGCTTTAAACACGGAACGATCAACCTGACCCTCGTCCTGAATGACAGCAGCCATCAGGAAGGTTCCCTGATTAATGTAAAGCCGCTAGTGCTCCGGAGCTCTTTTGGATTTTAATGAGGTGAAAACATGCAAATAAAAAACAATCAAAATGGCTCAGCTTTACTGAGTGTCATGCTTCTCTTTTTAGTTTTTACCATACTGGGCCTCACGCTGCTTTCGGTCAGCATCGGCGGGGCGAAACGCACCGAATTCAGGGAAACCGAAGTGACCGGGAACCTCGATTCCATCAAGGCGGTTAAAGAAGGGACGGCAATCGTCCAGTCATATGTGAAATTGAATCAGAAAGAGCTGCTCAAAGAAGATGCAGCAGCCTTTAAGAAGAAGTTCCAGGAAAAGATAATCAACGCCATTAATAATAATTATAATAGTAAGAAGGAAATGTACTTTACACTGGCGGATATATCCGAAGAATACAAAGACCAAATTGGTGCAGACAGCTTCACCCGGGTCATAGAAGTAAGAAGTGAGGAGCATAAACAGAAAGTCTACATAACTGCCATGCCGAGTTTCTTGAAATATGCGCTCGGATCACGGTCACAGCTTACTATGAACGGTTCGCCCTTTATCCAGGGAAATCTGTATTCTAAGGAACCGATGCAAATCAGCAGGGACACGAATTATAAATACCAGAAAAACTACTTTTCCACTCCAACCGAGCTTCCTGCCGTTAAGGAAAACTCCAGGCTTTTTGTAGAGGAAGGCTCGCTGGATATATGCACAAGTCCCGGCTGCTACACCGCAGGGAACAGCTGGATCAAGAATGAAAGCAATTGGAGGTCCATATTGCCGGGACAGCTTCAGGAAGCATTCAGCACCAAGGCTCCCCTGTATGAGGAAGAAAAAAGTCAGTTTGTGGATGTGGACATCCCAAAAACCTTTCAGGACAAGTTGATGGAAACCGGCTTTGATCTGACTGGTTTTAATGATGACCTGTCAGATGCCGAAAAGATTGAGTATATTAAAGAGAAGTTGAGCGGCTATCTGCCGGATAAAGTAAGGCAGATCACGAACTTCTCCAGTTTCTCGGGGAATAACAGCACAAAAGGCTTCATCTATAAAGGCACTGCCGAGATTGACACAGATGACCTTACCCTTGATAAAGACCAATGGCTGATCATAGACGGCAATGCCACAATTGAGAGCAGGGCCTTCAGCCGGATGGATGTGAATGCCAACATCCTTATTACCGGCAATCTCATCATCTCCGGGGACGTGAGCTTTAATTCAGTGATATATGTTCTCGGCGATACCACTCTGAAAAATGTTAACATCACCTGTTACAAAAACCTATGCTCAGATAATCCAGCCGGAACAGCGCCTGATGCCCAGCTCATCCTGATGACACAGGGCAGGCTCGAAATCTCAAGGATCAACAGCTTCATGGATTTGGGAAATAACACAAACAAAATAACCGGTTACCTTTATACAAACTCCCAGGCAGACATCTATGCAGTCGGTTCCCTGTTAAATATAAACGGCGGCATTTTTTCATATGATGACCTTGTAGTAAACAGTTACAGGGGCAATGCCAGAGGTGGAAAAGCAGATCTTCTTTTCACCCCGCTTGTGAAGCCAGAGGAATCCCGGTTTACCGTAACCAATAACAAGCGCCTCTTCCTTAATCAGCTCCAGGCACTGCCGAGGGTGGATGGATTTGAAGTGATTCCGGAGCTCATGGAAAAAATAAAGAGAAAATAAAGGTCTGATGCTTGTCTATTTAAGAGGAATTCGGATTTCTTCTGAAAACCGGACCAGGCTGCCGCTAATAGGGATTTGGGATGCTCTCATTCCAAATCCTTTTTTTGCACCCTGTAATTCCAATTCAACTTACTCCTGCGCATAAATTTCTTTTGGTTAAAATTCTGATTCTATCCGCTTACTCCAGCATTCCTGTGAAACCAACTAAAAAAGACTGAAGGCACACCTGATTTTCATCAAGCCAGCCTTCAGTCCGAGTTTATTTGTTTAATAGCTTCAGAATGTTTTCATGTTTCCATTCAGCAGCATAATCACGAGCGGTAAAGCCTTCTTTGCTTTTTAGGTCCCGCGAGGCACCAGCTTCCAATAAAATGGCGGCAGCATTGGCATCTCCATATTCACTGGCATATATAAGGGCGGTCTTTCCGAAATCATCCTGTTCATCAATGAATTCAGGAAGATGCTTTCCGAGATAATAGAGAATTTCATGAGCACCGCCTGTGGCAGCAAGAATCCACAGGCTTTGATTATCTCCATTTTTTGTTTGAAGCAGCGCCTGTTCCTCCTTGGCAAAGGCTTTTACAGCTCCGGGCCTGTCACTCAACACAGCCAGCTCTACAGGAGTCTTTCCTGCCAGGTTTCGTTCCGAGCTTTTCAACCCTGCCTTCAGCAGCAGGCTGACTGCCTCTCCGTCGCCCTTGCCCGCGGCAAGATGGAGTGCGCTGTTTCCAGCAGCATCCTTGCCGTCTTTCCCGCCTTTTTCGCGCTTTACCAGCTGTTTCAGCAATTCAAGTCTGGCATTTCGGGCTTTCCTTGGCTGGTTCATGGTCTGGGAATACTCGGGCAGGGCCGAAACCGCCTGGACCAGCAATGAATTTCCTGATTTACGGCTGTGTTTTGCTCCATGTTTCAATAAATAGCCCGCTACCTCAAAATTCCCATTTCCGAGGGCATATTCCAGCGGTGTCTTTTTTTCCGGCCCTGAAGAAAATTGGATAGAAGACAGTTCCTCCGTAAGTTTTTTCACGGTTTTCAAATCTCCTGAAGCAGCTGCCTGGACCAGCCTGCTTTTTTGGGCTGCCTTTTCTTCAGCACTGGGACCGATGTTCTTAAAGACCGTAAAGCCTGCAGACAGGATGACTAAAACCACAAGTGAGATTGCTGCAAATCGCTTCTTGTTCATGAGCACTCCTTTAATTCGCATTTCATATAAAAAGGGACTGCCCGTAAACGAGGACCTAAGCCTCGCAGGGCAGCCCCAGGTCCTGCATTTAATACAATGAATCGCCCTGGCCGTCTACTTTTTTCTCGATGACCTTTACCGTCAGGGTTTCAGTAAACTCCCTGCCCTTGTCATCTTTTACAGAAACCGTGACAACTGAAGAGCCAATCCTGTTCCCAAGAATATTGCCATCCGAATGGACTGCCACATAATAAGGCTTGCTGGAGGAATAGCGTATGCTTCCCATATCCACATTTGATGCATCCTTAGGGAAAAATCCGAGTAAGTCCCCCGCGTTCGCTGTCATTCCTTTTTCCAGTTCGATCGAAGCGGGATTAAGGGATATTCCCTCCAGCGGCTGTCCGACATTTACCACCACTTCCGCTTTTACTTTTCCATCAGGGGTGGAAATGATCACCTTCGTGGAACCGGTGCCGACGCCTTCAATTTTCCCGTCTCCCCGAAGTTCCGCAATCGTAGGATCCTTGACACTCCATTCAAGCTTTTTATTTGTTGCATTTTCAGGCAGCACAGACACGGTGATGACAGCTGTTGCATGCTTATACATGTTAATGACAGAAGGATTGGCATAAATCGCCGTCACCTCGATCTCCATGACTGTCACCTTGAGATCCTTTGTAATCTTGACTCCATCGGCATTGGTTCCGGAGACAGTCATGATGGTTTCTCCCGGCTCAAGTCCTCTTAAGGTAAAGTCCTCTTTGCTGACGGACACTGTCTTCTGGTTCTCGTCCAGCAAGATTTCCAGTGAATTTCTTGCTTCTGCAGGCTGGAAGGTGATTGGCAGCGGCTTTGTTTCACCGGCAAACAGGGTGATATCCTTCACCTCAAACTCCACCGGTGTACGGACCGTGACAAGTGCCCTCGCTTCCTTGACTCCTCCAAAGACATCGGTGACTCTGACACGTACATAGGTGCTTCCTTCACTCAATGCTTCAGCTGTTCCTTCTTTAGGGTCAATCTTAAGGATACGGCCGCCGCTCTCTTCACTCCAGACCATCTCTTTTATGCCCGCATTTTCTGGCAAAACCTCCAGATCAAGCTTGAAGTTTTTGGTATTCCCTTTATTGAGACCAAAACTTCCAGGGAATTTCAAGTCCTTTAATGGAATATCTGAAACGATTGTCAAAGGATTGAAGGCAGCAGACACCTTTTTATTAGTAAGGTCTGTATATGAAATCGATGACTCATTAAGGATATATCTGTTCTTAACCAGCGGCTTGATCACGATGGTGAATTCGATTGGGTCTGCCTTGAACTTATCTCCGTCCCGCTTATATACCACTTTGGGGAGATTCTTTTTATAGGTGATTCCTTTATCCGCGGTCCCTGTTTGATCACCGTCAGACAAAACATCGATCCCTGCAGGGAACTTTTCCTGGAAAGCCGGCGGAGAAATTGTCAGCTCATCCTCTTTGATGGCTGCGGCGATTTCGCCGGTGATATCCTTTGGATTGATATGATGGGTGATGACAACTTCATCCAGAGCTTTGATTACACCCGAGGGAGCAGCCGTCCGGCTCACTTCGAGATTTGTCTGGACTTTCTCTACCTTCAGATTCAGTATTTTCTCGGTGATGGCGCCGCTTTCGTCAGCGGCCGATATTTTCAGGACTGCCTTGCCGCCCTCAGGCATTCCATGCTGTATTGATTCTGTCAGGGTGGTCCCATTCGGCACTCCTTCCCTGGATTTTATCAGTTTATCATTCAAGTAAACCTTCGTATTGATTTTCTTATCCTTCAAATCGAAATCCTGGACCGCATAGGACAGTTCTATATTCTGATTGGAAGGGACGATACTGTTATCGGCAGGGGTGAATACCGTTACCTGCGGTGCATGGTTCGACCCCAGGAATGCCCGGAACATCGTATTTACGAACAGCTGCTGCTCTTCGTCCGGAAAACCGGTATTTGTGTGTCCCGTACCCGAGTATGTGATATTCCCCTTCGAGTAGGTGTAATAATGGTTCCAGCTGTCATTCACGTCCCGCTTGTCCGAGTCGCTGGCTTCGCTGATGATATTGTACCAGGGAATAACTTCGGGATCCTCCAGGTCCAGCGTATAGTACTGGTTATGGGTGGAAGCGATCCGGACATTGCTGTCCAGGTCAAATGGATAATTGGTCATCAGACCTTCATTCACCCTGCTAGTCTGGGTGGAACGATGAGGCGCACCGTAGCCAAGGTCTGTTCTTGGCGCCATCTGGCCGGTGTCCTCTGTAAAATAATTGACCCAGTTATTGTTTGTGCTGTATATCGTATCATGGGTAAACATGACGCTCTGTCCTGAGGCAATGTATTTTTTCAGCGACTGTACAGCGTTCAGATTGATGGAGGTGCTGTTATACACATCCGCAAACCCGAAGATCACCATATCATATGTCCCATTTATACTTTCATGGGAATACTTTTTTGAAGCAGCAGGGAGGCTTCCCGCTCCCTTGTTGAAGGTGCTCATATCGGTTGCATCTATATTGATTTTATATTCCCCGGCCCTTGAAAGCTTGCTCTGCTGCATATTCGAGGGTATCTTAAGACTGCTGCTAGTATTCGTATCCTTCATCACCTGCAGTACATTCAACTCCACCAGCTGATCCTTGAATAAGAACCTGCCTTTTTGATATTCCATTAGGTTGGCAGAGTTATCAACGAGCTGGAGCTTCCAGTAGCGGAGCCCGGAATAGCCCTTCGGCAGCTTATAATTAATGAGGACGTCCTGTGCATTCACGGCCTTTTCAGCGACCATTTCATCCGGTTCATAGCGGTCATTGAAATCCGAATCCACATACAGCTGTACCTTCATATCCTTTGTAGAAACATCTGCGGGCTTCAGGATGCCGAGCCGGAAGGAAAGGGTGTCGCCGGGACTATAGTACTTTGAGGCATCCGGCTTTGCTTCCAGCTCAAAACGCGGCCTGGCAGGCTCGTTTTTCTGGAGGTAATTTCTTAGATGGGAGATCAATTCCTGATCCTTGTCACTGCCGCTAGAATTGTAATAGATAATATTTTCCCTGTCAGAACTGTCCAGATTTGTAAACTTTTCTTTTAGTATCCGCGACGTATCTGCATTGATGGTCTTCCTGTCCAGGATGACCGGCAGCCCCTTATCTATGTAGTTTCTGATTATTTCATTTGCTTTCAGGTTTGTGATGTCATTCTGCACAGGCTCGGTATTGTGGGTTTTATTCAATACACCTGCAGAGCTGTAGTCACCTTCCATGACAGCAATGATATCGTATTGCCCGTCAAGCTCCTCCCTCAGTGCCACGAATTTTTTCATGGTCATGACTTTATGCTCAAATTTATTGAGATCTTCTCCCAGAATCGGGGCAAGCTTCGAACTGCCCCGGTCGATAATCTCCAGTATTTTCAACTTAGGGCTGAACGCCGGGATATCCGAGGAGGCCTCCACTTTTAAATGAAGAGGAGGGAAAAGAGAAAGCAACAAAATAAATGAAACGACATATAAGTAGAATTTTCTCAGCATGATTTTTTTCTCCTCCGGATACGTGATTCGCGTATCCATTCTAATGGCAATCGATTAGCAGGCTTCCATCGAGAGCTCAGGATGCAAAGGGGCGGTGCCCCATGCTTTACTTCACATATTCAGCCACGCGATTCCTGCCTGCCTTTTTTGCTCCTACATACATCGCCCTGTCTGCATGCCTCACGAGGGAAAGGGGGTCTTCTGCATCCTGCGGAGCAGCAGCGACTCCAATGCTTGCAGTGATATAAACTTCAAGCTGTTCCCTGTCCGCATCGAGGTCGGAATGGAGAATGAAAGGCCGTTCTTCAATGTTTTTCCGGATGGATTCCGCAAGGATTGCGGCTTCACTCTTGACATAGTCTGGAAGCAGAATCACAAATTCCTCTCCGCCGTATCTGGCTACCGTCCCATTGGTGCCGATGATGTCAACGAGCCGCGAGGCCATACCGGATAATATGTCATTTCCACTTTGATGTCCGTATGTATCGTTCACTGCCTTGAAATGGTCCAGATCCAATAGGATCAGGGCAAGGCTCGTCATCCCGCCTGCATCAAGCCTGCGGTACTCCTCATGGAGCTGCTCTTCAAAATATCGGTAATTATAAACTTTTGTTAAGGCGCACAGCTCACTTTTCTTTTTCGTTTCTTCATGAAGCCTTGCATTTTCGATAGCTATGAATAAATTCGTGCTGAGGATATCCACCAGGGTCAGGTGGTATTTTTCGTAGGCTTTCTTTTCGTTAGAGGCAAGCGTGATGGCTCCCGCAGGGGCATTATTTCTCATGATGGGCACCGAGATGACGCTTTCCACATTCGGGGGGATATATGCTTCCTCCGACCGGCTGAACTGCGGACGTGCATGCAGGATGAGCGGCCTTCCGGTTTCAAATACATTCCTGCTTATGCCGCTGTACGGTCTCAGGTACATCTCAGGATCTTTCTCCTCATCCGGCTGGAGCGAACAGATCAGTGAAAGTCCGTTTTCCTGATGTTCATAAACATAGGCATAATCCACAGGCACAAGTCCGCTGACTTTCTTCAGGAAAATGTCCAGCACACTGTCAACATTCAGGTTGCCGGTAATCTGGTGGCCGATATCGCTCGTCTTTTGGAGGGACCGGTTCATCCTGCCGGTGGAATTGTACAGCTTAAGCACAACAGTTAGGCAGACATAAGGAATACCCACCAGGAAAATGGATAGGATGCCGAGTTCCTTATAAAGCATATAAAGCGCAAGCCCTATAGGAAACACTACAGCCCCGGACGTAATCACATCCCAGGCAAAATCATTTTTACCAAACACCTTTCGATCCTTATATAAAAAGAATACGATAAGCGAAAGGAAAAGCTGGTTCAGGGAGAATGATGCCACTTCATAGAATGTGATCGGAATGAATTCCCCGACCCTCTCAAAATCCGGATGATGGTTTCCCCCGAGCAGGTAAAATATAATGGCGCTCCCGAGAGAAATGAAGAAAAACATGAGTGAGTTCAGCGGGAAACCTGAATATCTGGTCGCTGCGGACCTTCAGATTGATCAGCATGACCATGACGGCAATCTGGGTAATCACAAGCTCCGTTGCCAGCCCGAAAATCAGGAATACGGCAAGGGATACTCCCTGGAATACGACCACTGCCGTCTTCCCGATCATAATGGGGATGCTGGCAACGATGCACATCAGGATTAAAAAGGCAATGATGTCTATCATTTTCCCGGTAACCTGCGGAGGAAAGGCTGCGTATATGAGCCAGAACCCGGCAGGGACCAGGGCAAACCACGAAATCCAAATCAGACATTTAGTCCTTTTTGATACCATTTGAGCTCCCCCTCCCTAATCCGTTTCTATTTTATATTTCTTAGGAAAATAGACTTAAATTTTACAATTATTTTACCAAGTTTTCTTAATTTTGTCATATCTTTTATGTTTTTGTAGGAAAAAAGCTTCACTTCAGAATGGAGTTCAAATAAGGCCTGGCTTCAGAGATAAAATACAAAGACCC
The DNA here is from genome assembly GCF_046237625.1 of Paraperibacillus esterisolvens. GTDB lineage: Bacteria > Bacillota > Bacilli > Bacillales > DSM-1321 > Paraperibacillus > Paraperibacillus esterisolvens. The sequence continues at coordinate 3,098,094 of NZ_CP143545.1, forward strand.
GGTTACCGCCAGCATCTCATCTTCCTTAATTAGAGCGGCAGCTTCACGGATGGCCGTTTTCCAGTCCGCAATCTGCCTTTTTGAAGGATGAATGGATGCCTTGAATAATGCTTCTGCAGGCAGACTCCTGTACATTTCGAACTCTGTCAGCGTGATCCTCTCTGCTCCCTCTGCCAGCTTCAGCATCTGATGGTAATCCTTATCCTTCAGGACGGCCATGACCATATGGAGCTTTTTGTCCGGATATGCTTCTGACAGAGTATCCATCAGCACGGCCATTCCTTCCGGATTATGGGCCCCATCCAGGATGACTAGTGGATTTTGGGAAAGCACCTCAATTCTTCCTTTCCATGCGGCATTTCTAAGCCCGGCACTGACCGCTTTTTCACTGACCGTGATACCGTTTTCCTTTAAGAGGACACACGCTGCAAGTGCCAATGAAGCATTATCCACCTGATGCCTGCCCAGCATGGAAATTTCGAGATTATTCCATTTCTTCTCACCGAAAGTAAAGCTGAACACAGTTTCCTGTGCACCGGTATTGATTTCATCAGCAAAGAAGTTCTGCCCGAGAACGAAAATCTCAGCATTCAACTCCACAGCCCTTGAATTAATCTCACCCAGAGCCTCATCAGGCAGGTTACCGCAGATGACTGGAACATGCTTTTTTATGATTCCAGCCTTTTCCCGGGCAATCTCGGCAAGTGTGCTGCCAAGGATATCTGTGTGCTCCAGGGAAATGGTTGTGATGATCGAAAGAACTGGAAGGATGACATTCGTCGAATCAAGCCTCCCCCCAAGCCCGGTTTCAAATAAGACAATATCCGGCTTCTCTCTGGCAAAATACATGATGGAAAGAAGAGTCAGTATTTCAAAATATGTCACCTTATCATGCTCGCCTGATCTTTCAAGGGCTGCTGCCAGCTCATTCATCAACAGAAGGATATCCATATCAGATATCTCGCTGGTATTAATCATGATTCTTTCATTTAGACGCTCAATATGCGGCGAGGTGAAGCTCCCAGTACGCAGGCCCTCTGCCATAAGAATTTCTTTCAAGAAATTCAGGGTTGATCCCTTGCCATTGGAGCCGGCAATATGGATACAAACCAGTTCTGCCTCTGGATTGCCGAGAGCGTTCAATATATTTCTCATTCTATCAAGACCGAAATCCATGCCCCGCTGGATTTCTTTAGTTTTGAAGAAGGCTTCTACCTCTGTAAATTCTTTAAACAATTAACCCACTTCCTTAGCGATATTCGTATAAACTTCTACTATCTTATCAGATTTCGGACGCTCGATGAATCAAATATATGACAATATCTGCGCCATTAAACAAGCCGCCCGGCAGATATGCCGGACGGCTTTGACCTTACAGCTGTTTCAGTTCCTGGATGCGGCGGACAACCGCGTCCCGCTTCTCGCTGTAATCTTTTTCTTTTGCTTTTTCTTCTTCAATTACAGCTTCAGGCGCTTTTGCAATGAAGCCTTGGTTGCCGAGTTTTTTCTGGACCCGTTCAACCTCTTTGGTCAATTTATCAAGTTCTTTTTGCAGCCTCTGAATTTCTTCATCGATATTAATCAGGCCTTCAAGCGGAAGAATCAGTTCAACTCCGGTCACAACGGCTGTCATTGCTTTATCAGACTCTGCGCCTTCTGTGCCGATGATCAGTTCCTCAGGATTACAGAACCTTTCAATATAAGCGGCATTCTTATTGAGTACCTCTTCGACTCCGGCATCCTTCGCTTTTAATACAAGCTTGATTTTCTTGCTTAAAGGTGTGTTCACTTCGGAACGGATATTCCTTACTGCGCGGATGATATCCACCAGGAGCTTCATTTCATCAGATGCCCGCTGATCGGTGAACTCTTCCTGCGGTACAGGCCACTCTGCAGTGGTGATGGACTCACCTTTGTGAGGCAGGTTCTGCCAGATTTCCTCTGTGATGAACGGCATGAATGGATGCAGCAGGCGCATCGTTTGATCCAGTACATAAGCGAGGATCGACCGTGTGGTTTTCTTTGCGGCCTCATCCTCCCCGTATAGAGGCAGTTTAGCCATTTCAATATACCAATCACAGAAATCATCCCAGATGAAGGTATAAAGCGCACGGCCGACTTCGCCAAATTCGTACTTGTCAGCAAGCCTTGTAACAGTTTCGATTGTCTGGTTCAGACGGGTAAGTATCCATTTATCTGCCACGGATTTTTCACCTGACAAGTCGATATCTTCATACTTCAAGCCTTCCATATTCATCAGGGCAAATCGGGAAGCATTCCAGATCTTGTTGGCAAAATTCCATACCGCTTCGACCTTTTCGGTGGAATAACGCAGGTCCTGTCCGGGCGAGCTTCCTGTGGTCAGGAAGTAGCGGAGGGAATCTGCCCCGTATTGCTCGATGACTTCCATCGGATCGACGCCGTTCCCGAGCGATTTGCTCATCTTGCGGCCATCGCTCGCCCTTACAAGGCCATGGATCAGCACATCTTTGAACGGACGTTCACCGGTGAATTCCAGCGCCTGGAATATCATCCTGGAAACCCAGAAGAAAATGATATCATACCCTGTTACAAGGGCACTGGTAGGGTAATAGCGCTTAAAGTCGGTAGATGCTTCATCAGGCCAGCCCATTGTGGAGAACGGCCAGAGCGCAGAACTGAACCAGGTATCAAGAACATCTTTGTCCTGCTGCCAGTTTTCCAGGTCAGCAGGCGCTTCTTCTGATACAAGCACCTCTCCTGTTTCCTTATGGTACCAGGCAGGAATCCGGTGCCCCCACCAAAGCTGGCGGGAAATACACCAATCGCGGATATTTTCCATCCAGCGAAGATAGGTATTTTCAAAACGGTCTGGAATGAAATGTGCTTTTTCCTCTTCCTTTTGCTGAAGCTCGATTGCTTTTTCAGCAAGCGGCCCCATCTTCACGAACCATTGAGTGGATAAATAAGGCTCAACGACTGCGTTGCTCCGCTCAGAGTGGCCGACTGAATGCATATGTTCTTCAATTTTGAATAGGACTCCTTGTTCCTGGAGATCCTTGACGATCTGCTTTCTGCATTCAAAGCGGTCCATTCCCTGGTACTTGCCGGCATTAGCATTCATCGTTCCATCTTCATTCATGACAAGGATACGCTCCAGGCTGTGGCGGTTTCCTATTTCAAAGTCATTAGGATCATGGGCAGGCGTAATCTTGACAGCGCCTGAACCGAACTCCATGTCTACATAGTCGTCTCCGACAATCGGGATTTCCCGTCCTGTAATCGGCAGGATCACAGTCTTTCCGATCAGGTGCTTGTATCTGTCATCTTCAGGATGTACAGCTACAGCTGTATCCCCAAGCATTGTCTCCGGCCGTGTTGTTGCGATTTCGATGCTGCCGGTGCCGTCGCCGAGCGGATAGCTCATGTGGTAGAAGGCTCCCTGCACGTCTTTATAGATAACCTCGATATCAGATAGAGCCGTTTTGGTTGCAGGATCCCAGTTGATGATATATTCGCCCCGGTAAATCAGCCCTTTGCGGTACAGGCTGACAAATACCTGGTTGACTGCCTTGGACAGTCCGCCATCAAGGGTAAATCGTTCACGGGAATAATCAAGCCCGAGGCCCAGCTTTGCCCATTGCTTTCTGATATGCCCCGCATATTCCTCCTTCCACTTCCATGTTTCCTCGAGGAATTTTTCCCTTCCTAGATCATATCTGCTCTTGCCTTCCTCCCGAAGCTTCTGCTCCACCTTTGCCTGCGTGGCAATTCCGGCATGATCCATGCCGGGCAGCCAGAGTACATCATAGCCCTGCATCCGCTTCATCCGGGTCAGGATATCCTGAAGAGCGGTATCCCATGCGTGGCCAAGGTGCAGCTTGCCTGTAACATTCGGCGGCGGGATGACAATGGAAAATGGCTCCCTGCTTTCGTCGGGCTTCGCTTCAAAGAATTTTCCTTTCAGCCACCATTCATAGCGGCCTTGTTCGATTGACTTTGGGTCATACTTGGTCGGCATCGTTAATTGATTTTCTTCCAAAGCAGCTTCCTCCTTTTTTCATCTCCATGCTGATTCAGCAGTTTTTTGCCAAAATAAAAACTCCTATCGCCTTGTAAAAGGACGAAAGGAGCTGAATTCGCGGTACCACCTTTTTTCCGGACTCAGAAACATAGTCCGGCTCTTGTGATTATGTAACGGCTCTTCACCGGTTTCCACTACTATGCAGGGCAGTTGGCAGAAACAGCTCGAGGGTGACTTCCATGCGGAGTTTTGCTTAAGGAACCTTCCAGCTATCGGTTCCTCTCTCTTGAAGCAACACTTCCGTGTACTTATCCCTGTCCCAGCTTTTTCACATTTTTTAGTTAATCTCTATGTTACAAAAAAGGAATGGTCCTAGTCAATATTCTTTTACCCTTTTTTATAAAAATATACATCCTATGCTGCAGATAGTGTATGCGCAGCACCATTCCCCTGTTCCTCATTTTTTACAAATACTCAAGTTCAGTCATAAAGTGGGGGAATTTATATATTTTATAATAAGCACGAACATTTTATCCACAGGGAGGGTCATTCTTGAAAAAGAGATACAGCCCCTACTCACTGCCGCCCTGGCTCAGGACTGTAAGGGCCGCCTGCAGCCAGTTTATCGTCCCCTTATGCATATTCCAGGGAATAAGAACCTTTCTGATTCCCACCACATTTGATGTGTTGTTTCTTGCGCTTATGATTCTCCTCGCCATCGCTATCCGCCTTGAGTGGATTTAACACCGGAGCCTGATAATTAAACATCCCGCTCATTCTAACGAATGGGCGGGAGTCAGGAGTTGGCCTGCTGCTCTGCAGCGGCTTTTTTCTGCTGTTCAATTTCCTCGATGCGCATCACCACATATTCTGTATTTTTCAGCTGCCAGTATTCCGCCTGCATGCTTTGTAAATAACGCAGTTCAGGCTTATTTCCCTTTCTTTCCTGAAACAGTTTGACAGATTGGATGAACTGTACAGGATGGGCGAGATAAGCCATGAACAGCTCCATTTCGCCATCACGGAACGAGAAATATTTAAAATAGGTATAGAGCCAATCCACACAGTCTGAGTTGACGACCGGGTAAGTCCTTGATGATTTTACGATAAAGGGAAGCAGGTCGGCATGCGGCGGAGAAATCCGTGAGTTTTCCAAATTGATGAAATGACCAAAACCCCGGTCATCATAGACAAAATGACGGCTGGTGAGCTTGCCATGGGTGATTACTGTCCGAGCTTTTTCTAAATCCTTGGTGATCTTGAACCATTCCTCGAATTTCTTGATGGAGAATTCAAGTGATTGAGAGACATCAAAATAGTATAGACAATACATAAGTTCAAATGGTGACATATAAGTCTTACGCTCACAAGAAGCAAGGAATTCTGCCGCAAAATCTTTATTCTTCTTCCACTCATCGAGAGTTGTTTCATAATGTTCCTCCCGCTCGTCTTTTTTCACTTCTATTTCCTTCACGGAAAGCGAATGAAGCCGGGCAAGCTCGCGGAACATTTTTTTATGCTTTTCATTTCTCTCTGTGGCCGATTCATTCGGAAGCCAGGGCATCAAATAATAGAGCCTGCTCTTATACAGGACGCCGTACCGGCCATCCTGTGCCTGATAAATAGGCACGATCCGGTTATATCCTTTCTGGTACACTCTCTGGATATTTCGGATGAACTCCGTTCCGATCTTTGGGCTGATGGACTTGAGGGCAAAGACTCCATTGTTTGTATAAACTTTATGAATCTTCCCTTTATGTTCACTGTAATACAGTTTGAGCTGGTAATGATTCAGTATTTCTTCCAATTCCTTTTCGGAATGCCCGCCTTCAGTCATGGCATTCACACACCCTTCTTTCACGGATACTTGCTAGAAATACTCTAATGCACAAGGAAACAGGGCAGAGCCCTGCTCCTTTTTGCAAATGATCTTATCTCTTGGGCAGTGTCGGTTTTGACGGGATATACAAAACCTGTCCTTCGCTGATTTCATTCGTGGCATCCAATTCGTTAAGTGCCGCTATGGCTGAAGCACTGATTTCATAGCGGCTTGCCAGGGCATTTAAGGTATCACCCTGCTGAACGAGGCAGACTTTTACCCTTGTATGCTCCTGCTCCTCTTTCCTGCCAAAAAAGTCCGTCAAGGAAACACTTTGCCTTGGTGCTGGTTCTGCTTGTTCCTGTTCCTTTGCATCCCGCCTGCGCCTGTATTCCTTCCCGCTCCCTGCATTCCCGAGTGAACGCGGAACAGGGGCATCCTCCATTTCTCTTGGAGCTAAAACAGGGCCAGAATTCTGCTCCTGTTCTGCTGGCTCTGCTGCTGCTTGAAAAGGGGCTGCATCATCACCGGCTTGGGGCACAATTTCTTCAGCATCCTCCCCGGCTTCCTGCCCCGAGAAGAAAAGCGGCACTTCCGTTTCTTCTTCTTCGGCTGCTTCCTCCACTGCCTCCGCTGCCTCCACCCTCACCGCTTCAGGAACTTCCGGTTCATCGTATTCCGGAAATGCCGGTGGAGCAAAGAAATCTGAATGCTGATTCTCGAATAATGGAGCCTCAGCTTCTTCTTCTTCCTGAGGAAGCTTCTTCGCTTCTACCTCAAACGGGCTGTATAAATCCTGGGGAGAAGGAAAGGAAATGGAAGATTCATAAAAGCCGCTGTCAGCCTCCGCCTCCGCCTCCGCATCTTCAACAGCCGTTCCCCGGTACATCAGTTCAGGCTCCGATGGAGTGAGATACTCCGGGGCCATGTGTTCGGGAAGGGTTTGCTGCTCCCCGTAAATGCCGGAAATCATCAGCTCTGCACAAAGGGAAAGACAGTTCCGCTCAGGCATTGAATAATCAAATGAAGAAATGGCCACACTCACATCCTCAAGTGATTCAATCCTGTTAGCGGGAATCGTGATATCCACAGGGAAACTATGCTGAAATTCGAACACCCCCTGCTCTCTTTCCACAAATCTGCTGATGGTTTTTGGAGAAACAAAAGAGAAATTTACTTCATCCTGCCTGTCAGACTCCTCTCTTCTATACTCACCTGCCAGGGTCAGCTCACCTTTTATAATCACATACTGATCCATATCCTCCACAGTTACCTGGGGATCCAGAGATAAGGAAAACAGTTCCTCCACTTCCTGTCCTTTTTGGAACCATATGGATTCTTCCACTGAAAACCGCAGAAGTGATTGATGTTCATTCGACATGAATTCTTCCTCCCTTCAAAATATACGAGGCATCCGCATATATCCCTAACACTTTATGAATGGACCGATCTGATTATTACTTCTTCCGCATTTAATATTAGATGCTGCCTGGTGAAGCACCCCTCAAGGCCAGACCATTCTACAAAGTCCTTCATTCCTATGATGAAGGACTATTCAAAGGCCAATCTGACCCCAAATGACCTTGATGCCCATGATGAACGAATTCCACGGCCGATCTGAGCTCCAAATGTCCTTCATGCCCCGATAAAGGCCGTTTCTCCCCCTCACCTGGTTCCCTCCTGTCACAAGCATTCAGGCCTCCCTTTCCCATTTCAACAAAAAAAGACAGCCATGCCGGAGCATGCTGCCTATTTAGTTCTTCATCTTTGGATCAAGGGCATCCCTCAGACCGTCTCCCATCAGGTAAAACCCAAGCACGCTCAGCATGATGGCCAGGCCCGGGAACAAGACGGTCCATAGGCGTCAAGAATGTATTCATCACGCGAATCTGCGAGCATCTTTCCCCATTCCGGGGCAGGGGGCTGGCAAAGGTAAAAAAAAAGCCGCTGCCGCAGCTTTTTTCATTGGAAGTATGATTTTAATGTCTGTTGTAAAGTACCCTTTGTTTCTGCCCTTCCCTCAAAAGAAACATTTGAGTGAATCATTTTCCTTACAATTTCGGCACGCAAACCAGTTATAACTGCTTTACAACCCATCATAGTAATTCCATCTAAGATTTTTTGTAAATGAACAATTACATCTAATTCCATCTCAGCAATGCCAGATAGATCTATGATTAATGATTGCAAGTGTATTCTAGAAATTTCCGTTAACACCTTTTCTTCAATAACATGCATACGATATGAGTCCATCAGCCCAATAAGCGGCAAAACAGCAACGTTCTGGCTTAATGGAATAATTGGTACTGATAGGTGTTCAACTGTTAGCCTTTGAGATTTAATTAATTCATCTTTGTAACTGGAATAGCTAATAAAGAATGTGTTCAGGAACTTGTCTACCTGATCATTAATATCTTTTTCAATCTTAAAAAATTTTGTATCCAAACTCTGGCTTGGTTTGTATTCATAATATTTCTCAATAAAATCCCATAAAGTACGGCGGATTGCCTGAACCCACTCTAATTTTAAGTGAAGAGTGAGTGAATGTTCAGCCCATGCTTTTCCTTCCTGTTTGCCAAATGCAACTAATTCTTCATTTTTTTCCAGGACGATATATTCTACTAGTTTTCCAGCATTAACTAGTAAATCAATGTTCCCTTTTTCAAGTATCTCCTTTATCTTACTCGCCACATTAACTGCTTCTGATAACAGCTTCTCCTCAAAAAGCGCTTTGTTTTGTGAAATTAAAGTAAGAATATTTTTCCCTTCGGCTTGACTATTCATTAAATTTCTCCTTAATATGTTTTTCATTATTAGTTTTAATTTTTCAATTGCAGCATCTTATACCTTGATCAATTATAAACCGAAATGCTTCAAAAGTAACCTAATCAGACCCTTGGTAACACTGGTGAACGAATTATAGGTTACCAATGTCCAGTGCAAGATCAGGATGCTGCTCGACCTCCTTGATGTGATGGACCACCTGCTGGATCTTCTTTTCGGTTTGGCACTCTCACTGTATTCGTATGCCATTCGGCCCTGGTGTTTGCACTATTCATGATTGTCCTGCCGCCTCACCTGTTCACGCAGCTGCTTCCATGGTACGCTGTCGTAAAACTTACGCTTCTGCTGTTTGGTCTTATATTCAAACACTGTTCATACGTTCTCACCTCTCTAATTGTAAAAAGCCAGCACTATTAGCTGGCTCTTTTTTATAAAGAAAATTTTACATTCCATTGTCCAGGCTGATCCAAAACTGAATCCACGTTAAATTTAATATCTTAGTAATCTGGCAGTTCTTTTTCAGGCATTATGTTAATCAAACCCATGTATTTGTTTTTCCCTATCTTTTTATAGCTGTAGGAAGAACTTGAGCTAATTCTTTTACCATTAATATAAATAACCGGTCGACCCATCATGTGGTCTGATGGAATACCCTTCTTTGTAGTTATAACATACTCAAGAGAAATTCTTTCATGCCCATCTTTCGTAGCATCTTTTATTAGAAAGGTTATACCTTTGTCCGTGTCCGACAGATTAAATGTTTTGTTATTTGTTTTATAACTTCTCCTGGTGCCTGGCTTTAGATTAATAACCAAACTATAAGAAATACCGATAATTGTGTTTAAGAGTGCTATCCCCAATAAGATTAAAGGTCTTTTCATTTTGAACAACCTCTTTTTTTACCAAGGTATGGCTTGTTTTCGCTTTTATTCCTTCATCTTCTTCTCACATCTCCATTCACACATTTTGTTATCCCCCTGGTTATTACATAAAAATAATCATATCTCATCAGAGAATTTTAGGTTATAATAACTCCTGCAAACTTTATTTTTAGGAGAGAAAAATGTATTTTTGGAATATTAAAGCCTTAGTAGCAGCTTTGCGAGATGACACTTTAACTGACAAATCAAAAAATAATTACCGTATAGCTTTCTGGATAATTATTGCGTTAACGGTAACTTCATTTCCTTTCGTCTATAATCCTTCTTCTATGAACACTTATGATATTATTGATTTAATCTTGTTCATCCTTATCAACGGGATCGGAATAAATGTACTATATGGTATCTATAAAAATAGAAGCAGGCATAATTTAAATTTCCTTTTGCCTTTTTTCAGTTTGATGATTCCGCTATATTTACGCAGTATTTTATGGACCCTTTTATTAAGTATTGCCGGGTATGTTTACATTTTTTTCTTCGCCCCTCACCATTCTTGGGATGAAACAAATCTGATTGATATAATTATTTATAACGTAGTTGAGATTGCTATTAATTTAATGTATATTCATTACTTCAAAAAGATATATAACTAAGGGAAGCACCTCAAGTGAGTGGTGCTTTTTTCATTTCCTCCTAACAGCTCCTCCAACTCTTTTATAGACATCCCGTTTCATACCCATGATCGGTGCAGTCCACACCCTCTTCTTTCTTCTGTTGAGGCTTAGGTTTTTATTCACTTTTATCTTTTTTCTTATTTATTTATCCAGCCACTTGTTAGGCTTTCTCTACCGATATGAATATGAATTGAATGGAAAAAAGGAAAAGGGCCTGTGCCTGAAGAAAAGATGCTTAAGAACAAGGCAAAAAAGATCTGGAATGATTGGAACTGACGGAACGATAGATTTCAAGGCAGCATTCAATCTGCATTTTCCTTGCATGCCAAGGCAGACCGCCGGCCTTCACCATGGCCAGCCGGCTTAAACCCGGCTGGCTTTTTTCCTTCACAGCAAACCTCCTTATATCGCTAAAGATCACCACTACGAAAAAGAGTTATGGTATGATAATTTCATAATTTGTTAACCATATAATAAATAAGTTAACAAGGTTGGAATACTGCATAGGGAGGACACTATGTATAATCTGAGAGGACACCATATTTTCTGCCTTTTAGGATACAGGGGCATGGGATATTCCCGGGAGTATGCAGAAAATATGACCCGGGTGCATCAAGCACTGAGGAACGATCCCGGCATCAAAATTCAGATAGTGGAAGGACCCGATCAGTTATGTGAAAAATATCCTAATTCAGGAATTTATCATTGCCAGGATGTCCATATCTATACCAGGGATGCTGCCATTTTAGAGAAACTGGGCCTGCATATCGGACAGATTGTACGCTGGCAGCACATCGAGGCCCTCATACGCCGCCGCGCCGTGCCTTCTGATATTGAAGAGGTGTGCACGTCCTGTTCGTGGAGGTCCTATGGAGTTTGTGAAGAGGGGATTCAGGACATTCTGGACGGAGACGGGTTACGGGAGGTAAAGGGGTCCTGATAGAGTAAATTGCCAGTGTACAGAACAAGTTGTCTAATCATTAAATCAATAAAGTACGTAACCCACTTTTTGAGGTGAATAAATGGGAAAAGCTGAGAACTGGGAGCCGCTTTCTGTAAATGTGGCTTGGTATATTTAACAAACCAGCCTAAAACTGAAGAAATAAAAGACCATATCGAATTTTTGTATTTAAATATTACAGAGCGCTTTTTCATAGAAAATTTCATTCAAAATATTGATGACTTGGTTAAAGTAATCACTGAATTGAAATCATGAATTCATTTCCGTATTAGGGGTTTAAGTTAAAAGGACCATCCTTTGATGGTCCTTCTTGTTTTTGATAGCTCATTTTCAAACTTCAGTATTTATTGATTCAGTGCAGCAAATGCCCTATCCGCCGCAACAATCGTCCGCTGGATGTCTTCATCGGAATGGGCTGTCGAAAGGAACAGTCCCTCAAATTGGGATGGCGGCAAGAATACTCCATTATTCGCCATTTCACGGTAATAGGCCGCAAAGAATTTCAGGTTGGATGTTTTGGCTTTTTCATAATTGATGACTTCTTCGTTTGTGAAAAAGAATCCAATCATGGAGCCTGCCCGGTTGAAGGTCAGCGGCACATTATGCTTCCCGGCTGCCTGGCTGATTCCTTCTTCCAGGAGGTCTGCCTTGCGCCTGAATTCCTGATAGTGTTCAGGGGTCAGCTGGCTGAGCGTAGCATAGCCGGCCGCCATGGCAAGCGGGTTGCCGGAAAGCGTCCCAGCCTGATAAATCGGACCGCTCGGTGCCACTTGATTCATGATTTCCGCTTTGCCTCCGTATGCACCGACAGGAAGGCCGCCTCCGATTACCTTGCCAAGGCAGGTAAGATCAGGAGTCACGCCAAAATACCCTTGGGCACAATGGTAATCCACACGGAAGCCGGTCATCACCTCATCAAAGATCAGGAGTGTGCCATTTTGTTCTGTGATTTCCCTAAGACCTTCAAGGAACCCCTCAACCGGAGGGACAACTCCCATATTGCCCGCAACAGGCTCTACTATGACACCTGCGATATCATCGCCGTATTGGTTGAAGGCCGCCCTGACGCTCTCAAGGTCGTTATAAGGGACCGTAATCGTGTTTTTTGCCACTCCTTCGGGGACACCTGGGCTGTCCGGAAGGCCGAGTGTGGCAACACCGGAGCCGGCCTTGATCAAAAGGGAGTCTCCATGGCCATGGTAGCAGCCTTCAAATTTAAGGATCTTATTTCGTCCTGTAAAGCCCCTGGCCAGACGGAGCGCGCTCATCGTCGCTTCTGTGCCTGAAGAAACCATCCGGATTACCTCGATGGAAGGAACCCTTTCAATGACAAGATTAGCCAGATCATTTTCGAGAAGAGTCGGGGCGCCAAAGCTTGTGCCCGTTTCAGCCACCTTCTGGACCGCCTCGATTACAGCCTGGTTGGTATGCCCGAGGATCAATGGGCCCCATGACAGAACATAGTCAATATATTCATTTCCATCTATGTCATAGATCTTTGACCCTTTTCCCCGTTCCATGAAGATGGGATCCATATCCACAGATTTGAACGCTCTCACCGGACTGTTTACCCCGCCGGGCATCAGCCTTTTTGCTTCCGCAAATGCCTGTCTGGATTTTTCATAAGATCGCATGCAATTTCCTCCTTAGAGTTCTTCCTTCAGCCATTTTGCCACATCTTTGGCAAAATAGGTGATGATCAAATCGGCACCGGCGCGCTTCATGCTGGTCAGCGTTTCAAGCACAATGCTCTTTTCATCGATCCATCCGTTAAGGGCAGCCGCCTTGATCATGGAATATTCCCCGCTGACATTATAGGCTACCACCGGCAGGTTGAAGTTGTTCTTAACATCCCTCATGATATCCATATAGCTTAGCGACGGTTTGACAATCAGGAAATCGGCTCCCTCGGCCACATCAGATTCCGCTTCGCGCAGGGCTTCCAGGCGGTTCGCATAGTCCATTTGGTAGGTTTTCCGGTCACCGAACTGAGGTGTGCTGTTCGCAGCCTCCCTGAACGGGCCGTAATAGGCTGAAGAATACTTAACGGCATAAGACATGACCGGGATATCCAGGTAGCCCGCTTCATCCAGGGCAGCACGGATCGCTGCTACAAAGCCGTCCATCATATTGGATGGGGCAATGATATCGGCACCGGCTTCTGCCTGGCTGACGGCCGTTTTTGCCAGGAGCTCCAGGGATTCATCGTTCAGGATCCTGCCGTCTTCAACAAGCCCGCAGTGGCCATGGCTTGTGTATTCACAGAGACATGTATCGGCAATGACAACCATATCGGGATAGGCTTCCTTCACAAGTCGCGTTGCTTTCTGGACAATTCCATTAGAAGAATAGGCTCCTGTCCCACACTCATCCTTATTATGATCATGAGGTACACCGAACAGGATCACCGACATAATGCCGAGTCCAGCCACTTCGTCCATCTCTGCCTTCAGTTTGTCCAGTGATATATTGTATACACCAGGCATTGAGCTGATTTCAGTCCTGACATTTTCACCTTCCACTACAAAGATGGGGTAGATCAGGTCTTCGCGGTGAAGGAATGTTTCCCTTACAAGCGCTCTCATATTCTTGCTGCTGCGCAGCCTGCGGTGTCTATTGAAATGTAATTCGTTCATAATATATCCTCCCTTACCCGGCACCAGCCAGATATTTAATGATCGCTTCAAGCATGGCATCTGCTGTATATGTATCAGGGCAGACCTTTACTTCCAGCCCCAAAGATTCGGCTTTCGCTTTTGTTGCCGGTCCAATTGCCGCGACCAGGCTTTTTTGCACGACATCCAGCAGGTCATATTTGACAGCGGTCTTCATTAAGTTGACAGCTGTTGAAGAACTTGTTAAGGCTATAATATCAATCTGACCCTGTTTTAAAAAGGAAAGAAGCCTGCCTTCAGCTCCCGGCGGTATTTCGTTCTTATAGACGATGAGCTCCGTACATTTCTGCCCCTGCTCCTCGAGCATGCGGCAGATGGTGCTGCCTGCCAGGTTTCCTTTAGGAATGAGGATGCGCCCCGGGGCTTTCAGGACGGTAAGGAACTCCCTGCTGAAGGCTTCTGCCTCATACTCCCGCGGCATGAAGGCCGCACGGAGTCCCCGCTCCTCTATTGCCTCACGTGTTTTTGATCCGATTGCAGCTATTTCCGGGGAACCAAGGCCTGAAAGTATTTCCTCAGAGAGCCCGAAATAATGAACGGCATTGGCGCTGGTAAAGACAATCCAGTCATATGTTCCCTCAGCAGGGGCAAAATCAACCGCTTCAAAGCCAATCAGCGGGATGGATACAGGATTCCCGCCTGCGAGTCTGATTTTCTCGGCAAATGGCCGGGCCTGCTTCTCATCCCGGGTAATCAGGACACTCAGACCGGACAAAGGCTTTTGGTTTTCCATTATTCTTGATCCAGTTCTCTTTTTACAGAGTCGATCAAGTCCTTTCCTCCTCTTTGAGAAAGAAGGCCGGCTGCTTCTATTCCAACAGCGGCAGGGTCCGTCCCGGTCACAGCTTCCTTGATGATTCTTGAGCCATCCGGAGCAGCGACAAGCGCAGTGAGCGTGATGCTTCCATCCCCCTCTTCCACGGCATATCCCGCGATCGGCACCTGGCAGCCGCCTTCCATCTTATCAAGGAAGGCCCGTTCTGCCTCTACAGTTTTTTGGGCAGTGGCGGAAGTAAATCTGGATAGACCCTCGAGCAGCTCCGCATCGTCTTCCCTGCATTCAATTGAAAGGGCACCCTGGCCGACTGCAGGAAGGCATAATTCAGGTTCAAGGTATTCAGTGACTGTTTCTGATTTCCAGCCCATCCTGGACAGGCCTGCTGCCGCCAGGATGATCGCGTCATACTCTTCATCCTTCAGCTTTTGCAGCCTTGTATCAATATTTCCCCGGATCCATTTGATCTCAAGGTCGGGTCTTGCGGCAAGAAGCTGGGCGCTCCTTCTTAAACTGCTGGTGCCGATCACAGCGCCTTCCTTCAGTTCGGCAAGCTTCACATTGCCTTTTGAGATGAGCACGTCCCTGTGATCCTCACGGGCAGGGATACAGCCGATGGTCAGGCCTTGAGGCAATACAGCCGGCATATCCTTCATACTGTGCACAGCCATGTCGATTTCATGATCCAGCATAGCCTGTTCGATTTCTTTAACAAACAAGCCCTTGCCTCCGACCTTCGACAGAGTCACATCAAGTATCTTATCTCCTTTAGTGACAATTTCCTTGACTTCGAATTCAAAAGGAAGTCCAAGGGCCTTCAGCTGGCTGATAACCCAGTTCGTTTGAGTGAGCGCCAATTTACTTCTTCTAGATCCTACGATGATTTTTCTCATAAGAGCCTCCCGTTACGAATACCAAAAATGGAATCCTGATAAACTGCCAAACAATAAAAAGTTCACTAATACAATTAGGAACGAGGCAAGGTTCCACAGGGCCAGGCTTTTTCCGTAAACCTGCTTGCGGACCTTGCAATATAAATAAATGCTGTAGGCTGTCAGTACAATGAAAGAGCCGACAATCTTGGGATCAGACCAGGGAATATGCGGCAGCCTGATATTTGCCCACTGCAGGCCGAGAATGAGTGACAGCAGCAGGAGCGGGACCCCGGTTACATTCAGGATGTAAGAGGTCTTTTCAAGCTTGGACAAATCCCCGAGCCTTGTCAGCCTTTTCCCCCACTTTTTCCTTTTCAGCAGATCATATTGAATCAAATAAAGAACTGAAAATACAAAGGACAGGGAGAATGCGGCATAAGATAAGATGGCCATGGTAATGTGGATCAGCAGCAGCTCCGATACCATCCGCTCTGCAAGTGCATGGGATTCGACCTGGACAGGCGCGAAAGTGTGGACAGCCATCACTATGAAGCCGAGCACATTTGTAAAGAATACAGTAAAGTCCACCCTCAGGAGCCTGTTTACGGCAAGTGACAGGGTAATCAATAGCCACGCATAGAAATATAACCCTTCAAAAATGGTCAAAACAGGGAATCTTCCTGTTTCCCGTACATACAGAAATAAAAAAATTGTTTGAAGAAGCCAAACAATCGCAAGCAGCCAGAAGGCAATACGGTTTGCCTTCCGGTCATTATTAAGAAAATCTATAAAATATAACAGCACGCTTAAGGCATACAGCAAGACAGTAGCCTCATGGAGACGGGTCATGGATAATTCAAGCATGGCAGCCCCCTCTTTTATCCATGAACCGCAGCCGGTTTAAGCTCTCTGGAAATTTCCCTGTCCAGCTCCTTTACAGCCTGTCCTTCAACTTCATCACTGATATTGAAGATTTGGATGAACTGATCGAGGGCTGCAGATGAATTCCCGCTGCCTGCAAGCTCCTTGGCGTAGGAAATCGGATCCTTGAGCATCTGGTTGATGATGCTCTTGGTATGCTTGTTCAAGAGCTTGACCTCACGTTCTGTCAGATGAGGAAGCTTCCTCTGGATGCTGTCCATGGTCTCTGCCTGAATGGACAGGGCCTTTTCACGGAGAGCTGATATGACCGGCACGACGCCAAGCATATTAAGCCAGCTGTTGAAGTCAGAGATCTCTGCTTCAATCATCAGCTCGATGCTTTCCGCAGCCACTCTCCGCTCCTCCAGGTTTGCTTCCACAATGCCTTCAAGATCATCGATATCATAGAGGAAGACATTTTCAAGGCCGGAGATGGCAGGATCAAGGTCCCGGGGAACTGCAATATCCACCAGGAAGGCTGGCCGGCCCTTCCTCATCCTGTTGACCTGCTCCATTGTTTCACGGTTGAGGACAAATTCCTTTGCACCGGTTGAGCTTATCAAAATATCCGCCTCAACCAGCGCGCACTGAAGCTCTTTCAGGCTTTTTGCTTCACCATTGAAACGCTCTGCCAGTGAAACGGCTTTCTCGTAGGTGCGGTTAATGACCGTGATGCTTGTTGCGCCGCTGCCCTGCAGGTTCTGGATGGCGAGTTCTCCCATTTTCCCGGCGCCAAGAATCAGCACACGCTTGTCTTTCAGGGAACCGAAAATTTTCTTGGCCAGTTCCACGGCAGCATAGCTCACAGACACAGCATTTGTATTGATTTCCGTTTCAGCATGCGCTTTTTTGGCAAATGTGACAGCCTGTTTGAACAGGCGGTTGAATATCGAGCCTGATGTGCGCTCCTGCTGGGCAAGAAGGAAGCTTGAACGTACTTGTCCAAGAATCTGGGTTTCTCCGATAATCATGGAATCAAGACCTGATGCCACTTTGAAAAGATGCTGAATTGCACCCTCTTGTTCGTAAATGAATAAGAAGGGTGAAAACTCCTCTTTATCCATGCTAAACCATTCGGATAGAAATTCTTTTATATAATATCTGCCGGTATGGGCCTGATCGACCACGGCGTAGATTTCTGTTCTATTGCAGGTCGAAACAATAACATTCTCTAAAATGCTTTTTTTATTTTTTAAAACTTTCATTGCTTCATGAAGCTCTGCTTCATTGAATGAAAGTTTTTCTCTTATTTCGACAGGGGCAGTTCTAAAATTCAAGCCGACTGCTAATATATGCATAATCTGTGCACCCCCAAAAAAATTTACGATACTTTTACTATACACCATTAGCTATTATAGCATGTATAATCTGCTTTATTGCAGTATAATTTTGAACAGATGATGAAATTGTATGATACCATTTATCAAGGTACAATAAAGTTTGTCATGCAAGAGCTGCATTAGGAGGAAATCATGAATTCACAGCGTTTTTTTCCCGGAATCATCCTGATTGCTTTCGGTGTTTACTTCCTGCTGGAGCAGGCAGGAATCGAACCTTTCGAGGGCTTTTTTACCTGGCCGACGCTGCTCCTCATCACTGGCCTGTCCTTTTTGATTGGGGCATATGGAGGCCGGGAACATGAAGCCATACTGCCCGGGGTGGTTCTGTCCGGTCTTGGCATTCATTTTCATATAGTGAATAAATTCCAGGTCTGGCCAGATCATATCGGTGTTTTCCTATTAATCATCGGACTCGGCTTCATTCTGCGTGCAAAGGAAACCAAATCCGGCATGTTTCATGGCGTTCTCCTGCTGGCCATATCTGTGTTTATGTTATTCTATGACAAAATAATGAATTGGATGGGGCTCCTGGAGACCGGCATTTCATCGGCCTGGAATTTCTGGCCGGTTTTCCTTATAGGAACCGGGCTGTTTTTCGTAATGGGGAGAAAGAAAAAGTGAACCGCTTCTGTATAGATTCCCCAAAAAGAATAAAAAATTCCATCTAAACGCCCGATTTTTATAAAATTCTGGGCACTCCCGCAAAAAAAGACAAAAGGGCGGTCCGCAGGCACGGACCGCCCTTTTTTCACATCATGCCTTCCAGTACAGACCAGGCTTCTTCCTTGCCGAGTCCAGTCTCGGATGAGAACAGGACCATATGGTCGTCCGGATCAAAGTCCAGGGTCTCCCTTGTGACCTTGAGGTGTTTCTGCCATTTTCCCTTAGGAATCTTGTCAGCCTTGGTCGCAATGACCACGCAGGGAATTTCATAATGCTTCAGGAAGTTATACATCATCACATCATCGCTCGACGGCGGATGACGCAGGTCGACAATCAGGATGACGGCACGAAGCGGCTCTCTTTGGGTGATATAGGTTTCAATCATCCTGCCCCATGCTTCCCTCTCTGATTTCGATACCTTTGCATAGCCATATCCCGGTACATCCACGAAGTACAATGCTTCATTCAGCAGATAAAAATTCAGGGTCTGCGTCTTCCCCGGCTTAGAGGAAATCCTCGCAAGCGCTTTACGATTAATCATCTTATTAATAAAAGAAGATTTTCCGACATTGGACCTGCCTGCCAGGGCAAATTCCGGCAGGCCCCCTTCCGGATACTGTTCAGGCTTCACAGCGCTGATGATGATCTCAGAGCTGGTGATCTTCAATCCTTTTCACCTGCCAGTGCGTGCTTCAGGACTTCATCCACATGGGAGACAAGTACAAATTCAAGCTGATTCCGCACACTTTCCGGTATGTCCTCTAAATCTTTCTCATTATCCCTTGGAAGGATGATTTTCGTAAGACCTGCACGGTGGGCGCTCAAAGTCTTTTCTTTTACTCCGCCTATCGGCAGGACACGGCCCCTAAGGGTGATCTCGCCGGTCATTCCGACTTCCCTTCTGATCGGCCTTCCCGAAAGGGCCGATACCAGGGCTGTAGCAATGGTGATCCCTGCGGATGGGCCATCTTTTGGCACAGCGCCTTCCGGGACATGGATATGGATATCATTTTTCTCATGGAAGTTTTCATCAATTGAAAGGTCCTTTGCCTTGGAGCGCACATAGCTGAATGCAGCCTGGGCGGATTCCTTCATAACATCGCCAAGTTTCCCGGTGAGGACAAGCTTTCCTTTCCCGGGTGCAAGGCTTACCTCGATCTGAAGCGTGTCTCCTCCAACCGTCGTATAAGCGAGGCCGGTCGCAACACCTACCTGATCCTCCATTTCAGCCTGGCCATACCGGAATTTCCTTTTGCCAAGGAACTCTTCCAGATTCTTTTCATTTATAATGACCTTCTTCTTTTCGCCGGACACGATGATTCTTGCTGTTTTCCTGCATATCGTAGCCAGCTGGCGCTCGAGTCCGCGCACCCCGGCTTCCCGGGTATAGTAACGGATGATGTTCACCAGTGCCTCGTCCTTCATCTGGAGCTGGCTTTTCTTCAGCCCGTGCTCTTCAAGCTCTTTCATCAGCAGATGATGCTTTGCAATGTTCAGCTTTTCAAGCTCGGTATAGCCTGCAATCGAGATGATCTCCATCCGGTCCCTCAGCGGACCCGGTATAGTGGCCAGATTATTGGCTGTAGCGACGAACATGACCTTTGAAAGGTCGTATGATTCTTCAATATAATGATCACTGAAATTGTGATTTTGTTCAGGGTCGAGCACCTCAAGCATCGCGCTTGACGGATCTCCCCTGAAGTCATTGGACATTTTGTCAATTTCATCAAGCAGGAATACCGGGTTTATGGTTCCGGCTTTCTTCATGCCCTGAATAATCCGTCCTGGCATGGCGCCTACGTAGGTCCTTCTGTGTCCGCGGATTTCGGATTCATCCCTGACCCCGCCAAGCGACACACGGACGAAGTTCCGGTTGAGTGAGGACGCGATGGATTTAGCAAGGCTGGTTTTACCTACACCGGGAGGGCCTGCAAGGCAAAGGATCGGTCCTCTGAGTGAATTGGTCAGCTGCTGGACAGCCAGATACTCAAGGACCCTTTCCTTCACCGACTCAAGCCCATAATGGTCGCGGTGGAGGATCTTCTCTGCTTTGTTGACATCAAGGTCATCCCGAGTGGCATTGGACCAGGGAAGAACAGCAAGCCATTCGATATAATTCCGGATCACCGCACTCTCGGCCGAGCTGGCTGGAATTTTCTCATAACGGTCGAGTTCTTTAAAAGCCGTCTCCCTTACATTATCCGGCATTCCTGCCGCTTCAATTTTTTCCTGCAGGGCAGCGACTTCGCTCGTCTTTCCTTCTTTATCACCGAGCTCTTTCTGGATTGCCTTCATTTGTTCACGGAGATAATATTCCTTCTGGGTCCTCTCCATGGAACGCTTGACTCGCTGGCCGATTTTTTTCTCCAGATTAAGGACTTCCTTTTCGTTATTGATGGTCTCTAGAACCTTGACTAATCGTTCCTTCACATCAATGGTCTCAAGGACTTCCTGCTTTTCCTTCAGCTTAAGCGGAAGATTGGATGCAATGATATCCGCCATCCGGCCGGGCTCTTCAATATCGGCAGCCGATGAATAGGTTTCGGCGGAAATCTTCTTGGACATTTTTATGTACTGTTCAAAATATTCAAGAAGCGACCTCATCAGGGCCTGATGTTCCACATCCTTCTCCGGGTTGTCCTCAAAGGTTTCAAGCTTTGCAGAAAAATGTGTTTCTTCATCATAAAAAGTTACAATTTTTGCCCTTTTGAGCCCTTCGACCAGAACACGGATCGTCCCGTTGGGAAGCTTGAGCATCTGCTTGACCTTGGTTAGTGTTCCCATCTTATAGATATCCTGTTCGGAAGGTTCATCTATTGAAACATCCTTCTGTGTAGTTAGAAAGATCAAATGGTCGTCTACCATCGCTTTTTCCAGTGCATGGACGGATTTATCACGCCCTACGTCCAAATGCAGCACCATTGTAGGGTATACCAGCAATCCTCTAAGCGGAAGGAGGGGGACGAGAATCTCACTATTTGTCGCCATCTGTACTGACACCTCCTGTAAAAATTAAAAATACATGACAAGCATGCATCCAATCACTTTTCTTGGCTGCCTTCAAAATTACCTTGAAGTAAAGCCTTCTCACAATTCTATCTTATTTGAATAAATGTGTCTATTTCTTGTGTTTATGCCCTTATCGTGCACCGGAACTCTCGTGTCATACACGAATTTAATTATATTTTCCCTTCCGCTTCCATACCTTATTCCTTGTTATTTGGATTGTTATCTTTTCCTTTCCCTAAGAGAAGATGGATTAAGCCGTTTTTTCTGGAAAAGGGACGGAGCTGCAGGATCATAAAGCTTCCTGCAGCCAGGTGTGTCCAGCATTTATTTTCCCTGGAATGCCTGTACCTTATTCCGCTCTACCGCCTGCTTGTGCTTGTTCCTGCTCTTGTCTAAGTTCCTTTCCATGAATGGTCTGCGGGGGTTTGGTTTTTGATGAGAAAAACGGCTGTACAAGGACAGCCGTGTCATACACTTTCTTTTTTATTAAGGTCTGGCAGAAGTATCTCGTCCGGTATCACAGCCTTCAGGAGACAGGCGTCAAATACTTCTGAAAGATACTTCACCGGGATAATTTCGATGCCTTCGATTTCCTTCAGGATACCGGCCATATTCTCCTCAGGGATGATTACCCTCTTGGCACCTGCTTTTTTAGCCGCTTTTATTTTCGGCACCACTCCGCCGATTGGCAGTACATTCCCATGTATGCTGATTTCACCTGTCATCGCGATTTCATGATCCACAGGGATTTTATAGACCGCAGAATAAATCGCGGCTGCCATAGCCGTTCCAGCTGAAGGCCCGTCTACCGGGGTGCCGCCCGGGAAGTTCACATGGATATCATATTGGCCGGCAGGCACCCCCATCGACCGCAGGACAGTGATCACATTTTCGATTGATCCCCGTGCCATGCTCTTTCTCCGAATGGATTTTCCGGTACCGCCGATGCTTTCCTCATCTACGATTCCGGTTATATTAATGGATCCCTTTTCTTCTGCTGGCAGAACCGTAACCTCTATTTCAAGAAGAGCTCCCGAGTTCGGTCCGTGAACGGCAAGTCCGTTGACAATCCCTATCTTGGGCTTTGCAGCAACCTTCCTTTCCATGCGCGGAGACAGCTGGCTTGAGTGAATAACCCACTCCATATCTTCATCCCGGATGGAATTGCGGTCGGCTGTGATGGCAAGCCCCGCTGCAATCTGAACAAGATTGACCGCTTCCCTGCCATTCCTGGCATAGCCGGCAAGCATATCCAGGCTATAGCGGCTTATGCTTAAGTTAATTTTGTCAGCTGCATTCTTTGCAACTGCCGCTATTTCCTGTTCATCCAATTCGCGGAAAAAGACCTCCATGCATCTGGAACGTATGGCTGGCGGAATCTCACTCGGTGTCCGGGTCGTGGCTCCGATCAGCCGGAAATCAGCCGGGAGCCCATTTTTAAAAATGTCATGGATATGGGCGGGAATCTGGGCATTTTCCTCTTGATAATAGGCACTCTCCAAGAAAACCTTCCTGTCTTCAAGCACTTTGAGAAGTTTATTCATCTGAATGGAATGCAGCTCGCCAATTTCATCTATGAACAGGACTCCTCCATGCGCATTGGTCACAGCCCCCTGTTTGGGCTGGGGGATACCGGCCTGTCCCATGGATCCTGCTCCCTGATAAATCGGATCATGAACAGAACCAATCAGGGGATCCGCAATCCCGCGCTCATCAAAACGAGCTGTAGTCGCATCAAGTTCTACAAAGACGGACTGCATCCCAAAAGGTGATTTCGGATTCTGCTTCGCTTCAGCCAAAGCAAGCCTTGCAGCCGCTGTCTTTCCAACCCCAGGCGGTCCGTAGATGATCACATGCTGCGGATTGGGTCCGCAGAGTGCTGCCTTAAGAGATTTGATGCCGTCTTCCTGCCCCATTATATCGTCAAAGCTCCTAGGCCTCACTTTTTCAGCCAGCGGTTCGGTCAGCTTGATGGACCTCATTTTTCTGAGCTGATCCATCTCTTTTCGGGATTCACGATCTATAGACACTTTCTGCGTCCGCTGCCCCTTTAACAGGTTCAAAAAATACATCCCGATGATAATCCCGAAAAACAATTGTATAAAAAGCGCTATTCCTGTCCAGCTCATCCTGTTCCCTCCCGTAAGGATCCACGTTGGTTTGTATTTGCTAGTATCTCCCTGGTCTCTTAGGAATAAACAAGATATTTGTGTGAAGAGTATATGTACAATGCGGCCATGTCCATTTATCAGGCTATGGCAGGCAGTTCTTTTGCAATTTCGGTTTAGTATGCTTCCCTTTTCTATAGAAGGAAGCCGGCATTAATAAATGAGGATGCATAGGGTGCTGATGTATCTCTTGCTCAGGCAGCAGAGAAAATGCGATATTTAATTTTTATTTCGCATACATCTTGGTTATGGACTAAGAAAGTTGAGTTCCGCTGCAGGCACTCGCTTTCCGCGGTGCGGGCGGTGAGCTTCCTCGCTTCACTGCGGGAAAGGTGCCTGCCAAATAAAGCTTATATTAAGCTCTGCTGATACTGTTCCCTGCAGCAGCAAAATACTTCACCTTAACACATTAACTCAAACCATCCTGTTTCTACTGGGAAATCGTTTCTTGTGAGGGTTGAACCTGTCAATATCTGCCGGTATGAAGTAATCGTACCATCATGTGAAACGATGTAGATTCTTTCCTTTTTATGTCCCTTACAATACTGTATGAACTCACCTGCTAACGCTGCAAAGTGATATTCCGGAATCATATTAATACCATTACACCAAATCTCAGAATCGATGTTTTGCAGTTCAGCTGCAGGGAATTCTTCTATAATTGAAGGAACCTCCATCATTTCATCACATGGCAGTGTGTCCTTTCCAGGAAGAATCGGAAACATTCTAGGAGATACAAAAGGACTTACAATCTTACCGCAGTCTATATTCTTACTCCAAGTGAAGGCTGTTTGGAGGGTTCTTTTTGTGGGGCTAATTAGAATAACATCATTCTCATTTAAGGGAAACTGCTCTCTTAATAACTTTGCCTGTCTCACGCCAAGATTTGTTAAGGATGGGTTCTTTAGATTTAAACTCCCAGGCAGGTTTACTGTATGTTCCCCTTGGCCGTGACGGATAAAAATTAAGTTCATATGCCCGTCCTCTCTTCAAAATTTCTTATGGTTCTTCCTTAAATTGACTCTATCATCCATTTTGAAATAACTGGTTTGATCTCTTCCCAATAAACAAGTGTCTCTCCGTAGTAAGGATCCTGCTTCGGCAGGTTTTATGTACTTATTTCAATTTCTATTAAGGCACCCATTAGTAAAACTAAGATGGGTACGCCTTTTACTGAGTTAAATATGGAAGCAGGTCTTGAAGAGGTATCTTTATATAGTTTGATACACCGCCATCTTCTTCTTGAACATACAGTCTAACATCTAATCCTTCTATACGGTCTACAATTGTGTAAGAACCTTTATATTTAATTTCTGTGCCATAAAGACTAAGCTTCTTATCCTCCAACTCTTTGTGCCTGCTTAATATATCTTCGGCTAACGTTAACTTAGATTTTTCTGTCATAAAATCTTCTCCTTCTTCTGCCTCACAGTATGAGTCTACTATGTCATAAACAGAATAATTCACAATGTATAGGTATTTATAAAACTTTGCCCATAATAACATATGGAGAATCATTGGTAACTGGAATAAAGGGTTCTTTGACTAAAACCCATCCCAAGCTTTGATACAAATTACGTGCTGGTTTGTTGTTTACTTGAGTAGTTAATATTGTGGTCTTCTTATTTACTCCCTTTAATAATTCATTAACCAGAACTTTCCCATAACCCTGGTTTCTATGTGATGGATGTACTATTAATTCAACAAACTCAAAACAATCTTTAAGCCATTTTTCATATTCTTTTGGACCAAGCTCTTTTGAAAGTAATTCGTGATAATATTGCCCTGATAATGAAGAATAACCATATGAGAATCCTAGAATTCCCTTTTCATCTGAGAACATAATATATCCCCTAAAACCTTTATAACTTGAGTGTTTTATCAATCGTTCCTTTATTGAATGATTCCAAACTTGTTTATAAAGACCGTCAATGGTTTCTAATAAACTTTCATTACTGTCTATTTCTAAAATCCTTATCACTCTATTCCCTCCAGTTATTAAACTTTTATTAAATTTTGTGAACTAAACGTCGTCAGCGGCATAAGCCAATTTTGTTCAACTAAAGCATTTCATCAACAATCACAATCCTGCTATTAATTTCAAGTTTATTTAAATAAATCTCTCTAAATATTCATCATTATATTTTGTTCATAACTTTTGGAGTGTTTTCTATATAAATATTAATTTGATTTATGTTCGATACGAATTGATCAGAGTTACTTTCTTCTGTAGGAAAATCAGATATCCCTTTTATAATAATGCATTCGACATTATTCTTCTTGCAGATATAAGCAATGGCAGCCGATTCTGTATCGGCTATTATTATTTTGTTTTCTTTAAGCTCTAAATAATCCTTCCACATAACTACCGCTTTATCTGCGGTGCCAATTGTTCCGGTATAAAAACCATTTCCATAGTTTGATAGGTCCATATCGACTATGAAGGATTGTTTAATAAATGGCTCAATTTCCTTTACCGTGCAATCATATTGAACAGCTTTATCGGGTACTAAAATATCCAAAACACTGAATCTATCATCTATTCCGGCACAAGTTCCAGCAACGATTACTTTCGTTAAATTTAATTTAGAAATCATATACTGATTACCGCCCACACCATTTACTTTTCTTACACCGGTACTATAAAAAATAAGTTCAGTATCATTAATGGTTCTCATGAAATACTCTCCATAAGGATAACCAAAACGTTCGTTATCCTTTATGCTAAAGTATTCCAATGTCGCTTTATATTCCCATTGGGTCGCTATACTTATTCCTATCATTGACTTATCACCCTGCTTTTTAGTCTGACTCCAACGACCGGTGTACCACCAATTTTATATCTAACCTTTATGAGGCTCAGCCTCTTTTTAAAAACTGGTTTTTCCAGGTCTATTTTGTATGCCTTTTTCAATTTTTTCATAGGTGTTTAAATAACAATATTAAATTTTTAAATCTTCCCGGACATTCTAAGAACTTTCCCATTCATCTCGTTTTTCATTTGTTTCATTCCGTTTTTTTTATAAAAGGCAACGGCTTGTTTATTGGTTGGAGAAACACGAAGATGGTATTCGCTTATGTTTTTGTTTTTAAAAAATGTCATGGCATAGTTGTGCAAGCAGTATCCTAATCCCATTCCCCGTTTTTCGGGGGTCAGATAATATAGATTAACGTAACCAATCTGTTTTCCCTCATATTCTTTTATGGTTAGCTCAAGTTGACCGATAGGAGCCTCTTTTTCTACTGCTAACACAAAACCGCCGGGAAACTTGTCGGACTGCTGTTGCAGCCAATCAAGATATTCTTGCTCTTCCCCAAAATCCTTATCTGAACCAAAGCTGACAATAAAAGAATCTTTGCGAAAAGGAATGACATAATTTCGATGTTTTTCTATATTAATCGGTATGAATTCCATATTCGATCCACCTTTTTTGTTGAATAGAAGTTTATTCGCTAAAATATTTCCATTTCCTTCTAAAGCTAAGATAAAGGCTGCCAAGCAGCCAAACGTTCTTTCACTAACGCACCGGAGTTTGTTATTGGGGCTTTAATTGTGCCTACTTTCGGAACATGTTTGTGGATGTCCGTATTTGGCGGTTCGGCGCTTGAACTCTTTCAAAATAGTAAGTGAAGGCGGGACACTAATCCTTCAAACAAAATTAAAATGACATGGGTTGTCATACAATCTGCTTTAGCTGCTGTAATGCTTTTTCGATTTGAACGCTTTGCAAACAGCTTACATGGCAGCAGCTCTTCCCTTTGCCCTTATCATGGTTATCATGTGCTTCTCACTGTTAAGAGGCATAAAAGCAGAAGTACATAGAAGCAATAAAAAAAGCGTGCCGCACACATAAAAGGAATTAATCAAAAAAATCTTCCTGATGTGTCATTGATGAGGAAGGTTTTTGGTTTTTATTAGTCCCCTTAATCACCATATGCCCAATTTCTCTAACGTTTGGATCCGTTACCCAAAAATAAAAGGCTGCCGCAGCAGCCAAAACAATCTTTTTACTAACCACCCGTTGATTCAAGAAAATAGCGTTTTAAATAGTACTGGATCACCTATACTGTCCATCCATCTAAATATGCACTATAAGGATTACTAATTCTTAACTAGTGGGAACCATCCTTTTCAATTCCAAGTTTCATTATTTGTATTTTAGTTAATAGGCAGTTTTACTAAAATTATTCGCTAGCAGCCGCATCCATGATGGCCGTGATGCCCGTACCCATAACCCATCATGCCGGGATATCCATACCCCATCGTACCGGGATATCCATAACCCGTCATTCCTGGTGTGCCATAACCCATCATCCCAGGTGTTCCGTAACCCGTCATCCCAGGTGTTCCGTAACCCGTCATCCCAGGTGTTCCGTAACCCATCATCCCAGGTGTTCCGTAACCCATCACCCCGTGTGTTCCATAACCCATCATTCCGGTGCCGCCACCATAAAATTGTCGATCCATTCTCTATTTCCTCCCCATTTGAACTTACAAGCGTAGTATATGTGTCCATATTTAAAGAGGAATAGGTATCTACCTAGAGCCATTAAATTACCCGTCGCAAAGTCATACTTTCCTAACCTTATGCATCAGTATGTTTAAGTAAAATTCTTCAAAAACTTTAGTTTATTACAGGAATGCTGTTCCGTTAACACAAGAAGTTACTGCACTTTTTGCACAAACGCAAATGCGAGGCTTTAAGAACTAAGCGAATTCAATTTATTTTATTAATAGCAGCTAATGTTTTTGTAAAATCATTTACCTGTCTACTCATTTTTTTATAACGTGTCCAATGTAAATAGTGGTTTCCCTTTAAATGGACTATTTTACATTTTTTCGTCTGATAAAAATCCTTATAACTATTTACATCCTCATTTACCTTACGTTGTTCCTGATAAAATAATAAGACTGGCATTTTAGAAGGAAATCTCAGATTAATTGTTTCGCCAATGTTCTGACCTATTTTATTTGTTTCATCCACTATATTTTTGTTGAAGGTTTTCCAAGTGGTAATGGCTTTAGTCATCTTTAAATTTTCTTCAGAATAAACACCTTCCTCCGCTGAAGGGCTGCTAAAATCTGGAATTAAATAGGATACCAATCTTACAATACCCATAGGTGATATATAACCCATAAATTTAGGGATAAAATCAGAATCAGAATGTGAACCAGAAGCCTTTGGCTGGGTAGGATCAATTCCTATTACCGCTTTAACTTCCTTTGGATATTTATTGGCATAATACATACTGTAAATACCAGAAATGGAGTGTGGCATCAATATATATGGACCTTTTATTTTTGATTTTTTTAAAGCGGTTCTTATTTCTTCCACTATATTATCTACCGTCCGTTCTTTCTTAGTTAAATCACTCCATCCATATCCAAAACTTTCCACTACGACTACTTTATTTTTCTTTGACATCTCGTTAATCAAAGGTTCAAAATCTAACACAGGTGCGGCTGTACCCAATCCGCTTAATAATACAATGGTATTTTCGCCATTACCCTTTGAATAGACATGCATTTTCTTTCCATCTACTTCAACTAATTTTCCTAATGGTGGATATTTTTTTTGTTCATATACAATCATTGCCTGATGGAAAATCACGCAGAAAAGAGCGACTCCCACCATAACCAAAAAAGACTTTTTCATAATAATCCAAAATCTAAAATTCTTTTTGGTTTTCAAAAATCCCACTCCTTCTTTCCTAAAGTATATGTAATTATAATGGTATTCTTGAAATCGCAATAGCATCTGGGGAAGTAACCTCATCTAAGGCTTGAGGAGTAGATTGAAGAGTTTGGTATAATCATGATATCCCACGGATGTCTCCCCCAGTAAGAGTAGGCACTGATTCCTTTTTAGAATTAGAAGGGATGTATTAATACTGCGTTCCAAAGTTTGATATGTTGTACTTCATTGATCTTACCTTGATCTACTCAGCCCCCTTTTGTTCAATAAGGACTTCAACAAAAAAAAGGTGCCGGTATCCTTCCTGGATCAACGCCCCCCAAATGACTTATTATCTATATTAGTTCAAAAAAGACATTAAAAGTCCTTTGTTTTCCAACCAGTTCTGAAAAACAATTACTTTTTCGTTGATGTTTTCGGTAATTCTCCCGCCGTTCCCTGTTTTCCGCAGCACAGCAAAACCCGAGGTAACTAACCCCGGGTTTTTTAAAAAAACTTTTCTTTATACAAAACCCTGTTACCAGCAAAGCGCTATCGTAATTCCAAAGCACGCCTCTCCATCGGCAGGAGGAAGGAACAGAATGGCGATCCGGTCCGGGTTAATATCGATTTTGACTGGTGTATGCACTCCTGTAGATTGAATGAGTGCGTTCACTTTTTGATCCTGTCCGGCTGCAGCTGCTGATTTCAGCTTCCGTGCAAAAGATTGATCTGAAGAAATTTTGGTTAATAAACTCCCTATTTCCTGCTGCAGGAGGAGGAATTTCTTTGCATTCTTCTGCATTAATTTCACATCATATGGATCCGCCCCAGCGGGAATACGCGGGTTGATGTACGTTTGGGGAGGCTGGTTGTAATAATAAAAGTAAGGACCTTCCACTTATAACCACTCCTTTACTTTCCATAGCTTATTATATGGGCAGTTAAAAGGTTCTGTGTGGTCTTCGGTGGAAAAGGGGCGGAGCTGCATATTCATAAGGCTTCCTATTACCAGATGTGAACATCATTTATCTTGCTGGCATTCCTGCCAGGTTCCTTGGTTGGGTTGCGAGAAGAAACTCATGGATCCAACATTTTTTCGGCCTTGCCATCTGCCGTAAATCAAAGCCCGGCTGCCTGCTGGTTCAAGTCTTGATAAGGCCATGCTTTATTGCATAAAGGGCGGCCTGAGTCCGGTCCGCCACGCCAAGCTTGGACAATATGCTGGACACATGTGTTTTCACTGTTTTTTCTGTAATAAACAGGGCAGAGGATATCGCCTTATTGCTTTTCCCGCTGGCAATTTCGATCAGGACCTCAAGCTCGCGGCGGGTTAGATCACTGATTGCCTTTTTCTCAGAATTTCCTGCTCCGGAAATGGCAGAAATCAGCTGGGTGGCCGCCTTTGGATGCAGCTGATTTTCTCCTGCTGCGACTTTTTTCATGATCCTTACGAGTTCGTCCGGTTCAATATCCTTGAGCTGATACCCTGCCGCTCCCGCCTCAATCGCAGGCAGCACATGGTCTCGATCTGAAAAGCTGGTTAATATTAAAATGCATGCGTCCGGCTGCTTTTCTTTAATGCGCTTTGTCGCTTCGATGCCATTGAGCACGGGCATATCCAGGTCCATGAGGATAATATCCGGCTTCAGTTCAAGGGAGAGTGCAACAGCCTCTTCTCCGTTGCCGGCCTCGCCGACAACCGTGATATCCTCCTGGGTCTGCAGGAACATTGAGAGCCCCCTCCGGACTACATGGTGGTCATCCGCAATCAATACTTTCATATTCCATCGTTCTCCTTTTGCAGTGGGATCGTGACTCTGATCGCCGTTCCTTTGCCTGGTGTGCTTCTTATGCAGAAAGTGCCGTCCAGCCTTTCTGCACGTTCACGCATGGCAGACAGCCCCAGGGAAGGAAGGGACTCCGTTTCATTCAGCAGGCAGCCATTCCCATGATCATGGATTTTAAAGAGCACGCTATCGTTATCTGTCTTGATATGCAGGTATATGTCCTTTTCCCCTGAGTGCTTTTTACAGTTATTTAAGGCTTCCTGGCCAATCCTCCATAGAGCTTCCTCCATGACGGCCGGCAGG
The DNA here is from genome assembly GCF_046237625.1 of Paraperibacillus esterisolvens. GTDB lineage: Bacteria > Bacillota > Bacilli > Bacillales > DSM-1321 > Paraperibacillus > Paraperibacillus esterisolvens. The sequence goes on from NZ_CP143545.1 coordinate 3,129,410, forward strand.
GAAATGAGTCCTTCCACCTGGCTGTGGACATCAAGGCCGATCATTTTCCCATAGCCGGAGAGGGCATCTATCAAGCCATTCTCCAGGCCCTGTGGACGGAGCTGCCAGATCAAAGCCTTCATTTCGGCCAGCGCGCTTTGTGACATCTCCTGAATATACATGAAGGTATCCCTCACCTGCTTCTGATCAGTCATTTCCCTTCCAGCCCGTGCCGTCAGCGAAACGGAGAAAAGCAGCTGATTTACTGAATCATGCAAATCCCTTGCCAGACGGTTCCTCTCCTGAATAAGGATATTCTCCTGCTCAGCTGATTGCAGCCGGATCCGTTTAATAGAAGCACCTATCTGAAAGGCCACAGATTCAAGCAGATCAAGCTCGCTTTTATTAAAAGACTCTCTGCCTGCTGCCGCGACATTCAAGAGCCCGAATTGCTCAGAACCCGCACGCAGGGGAACCGTGGCATGATGGGTCAAGCCACCCGTATCATTCCCAGCCCCCAAAGCTGCTGCTTCTTCAAGCCGCTTACATTCCATGATGTTTGAAGCATTTGTAAGTGTGCCACGGGAAAACTTGCTGACACACCAGCAGTTATTTGTGCACATTGGCGCAAACCGGTCCTTTTTTAAGGCCGTCGGGAGGTTATGATGGGCAGTAAGATGATGATTCCCCCGGCTGTCCATTAAAAAAATCCAACCTGTTTCAAATTCAGTAATTTCAAGAAGAAGGACAAGGACATCCTGCAGCACCTTTTCAAGAGAGGTTCCTTCATTGAGCTTTTCTGCTATTTCCTTAAGTATTTTCAGTTTGTATATCCGTTCTTCCATCACAGGCTTCAACCTCCTATGCTCTGCTTCTATTTTAACGTAAAAACGGGGATGGAATGTTGATTTCTTTTTTAATGAATCAAAACAAATATGAGAAGGCATTAGAGCGGAGCTGAGCAATTCATAACAGGAAAGCTAAAAGGATAATATGGCACACATAGTTTCAGGGAGCCTCACGAACATACAGCAAAACCCCTTTTCCGCACAAAAAAAAGCTGCCGGCTTCTCTAAGCCGGCAGCTCATTTAGACCCTGAAAGAGCTTGTCTTTCTAAAAGGTTTCTGATGAATTAAGCAGAAGTTTTCTTTTCTTTCCCTGTTACAAGTGTCCCGTCAGTTAAAAGCAGTTTGGGCGGTTTGTTTTCAGTGACCGTTTCAGCGGTGATGATACATTTCTCAATATCATCGCGTGAAGGTAGGTCGAACATTACCTCGAGCATAATGCCCTCAATAATGGAGCGAAGTCCACGTGCACCTGTTTTGCGTTCGATTGCCTTCTTGGAAATTTCACTGAGTGCTTCAGGTTCGAATTCCAATTCAACATCATCAAGTTCAAGCATTTTTTGATATTGCTTCACAAGCGCATTTTTTGGCTTCGTCAGGATTTCGATCAGTGCTGCTTCATCCAGCTGTTCAAGAGTTGCAATGACCGGCAGACGGCCGATGAACTCCGGAATCAAGCCGAATTTAAGCATATCTTCTGGAAGGACCCTTGTCAGGAGTGCTTTTTGGTCCACATCTTCTTTTTTCTGGTCTCCTCCAAAGCCGATTACCTTCTGTCCAAGACGGCGTTTGATAATCGGCTCAATGCCGTCAAATGCTCCGCCGCAAATAAACAGGATATTCGTTGTATCAATTTGGATGAATTCCTGATGTGGATGCTTGCGTCCTCCCTGAGGCGGCACGCTTGCTGTTGTGCCTTCAAGAATTTTGAGGAGCGCCTGCTGTACACCTTCACCCGATACATCGCGTGTGATGGACGGGTTTTCTGACTTTCTAGCCACTTTATCGATTTCATCGATATAAATGATGCCTTTTTCAGCCTTTTCCACATCATAATCCGCTGCCTGGATCAGCTTCAGAAGAATGTTTTCTACATCCTCACCCACATATCCGGCTTCAGTCAATGAAGTGGCGTCTGCAATTGCAAAAGGCACATTCAATAAGCGTGCAAGAGTCTGTGCAAGCAAAGTTTTCCCGCTTCCTGTCGGCCCGATCAAACAGATATTACTCTTGGAAAGCTCGACATCGTCGATCTTGCTGTTGGAATTGATTCGCTTATAGTGATTATAAACCGCTACAGCAAGGGATTTCTTTGCCTGTTCCTGTCCGATTACATACTCATCCAGAATTTCGCGGATCTCCCTTGGTTTTGGAACGTCCTTGAATTCAACTTCTTCTTCAGTCCCAAGCTCTTCTTCTACGATTTCTGTACAAAGTTCGATACATTCATCACAGATATATACACCAGGTCCCGCTACAAGCTTGCGTACCTGTTCTTGTGTTTTGCCGCAAAAAGAACATTTAAGCTGCCCTTTTTCATCGTTAAATTTGAACACACATTTCACCCCTTTAAATACTATCCCTCAAAAAAAGCCCAGATGCATTACAACTTACTCAGGAAAAGGGTCTACCTCTTTGTTTCTCTATGTATAGTAAATCTTAACATACAATACATTGAAATAAGAAATGAAAAAACTCATGGCCCTATAATCCTGTTTTCCGGGACGCAGTTCATTAATATGTATATTGCCCTTTACAAGCATTTCCAAACTAGCCATTTTCAAACCTGCTGGCAAGATTGAATTATGTATATGCGTTATTAGAATTAATCTACACTGATTCCTGTAAAAAATCAATCTTGAATGCATCCCTTGCTCCTGAAAAAACAATGGGGTCTGTAAAAGAACATCTTATAGTATAAAACAAGGCACGATATAGTCGTGCCTTGCCCTTTAGTTATTAAACTGTTTTGCTGTTTTCAACCAGGAAGTCGATTGCTTTGCGGTTCTTAAGATCCGATTTGACGCCATCAAGGCTTCCAAGAGCAGCTTTGATGCTTTCAGCATCCATATTGTACATTTCAGCCATCTTGCTGATTTCTTCATTTACTTCTTCTTCAGATACTTCGAAGTTTTCCTGCTGGCCGATCGCTTCAAGCGTAAGGTTCACACGCACGCGCTTTTCAGCTTCCTCGGTCATTTGGCCGCGAAGGGCTTCTTCGTCCTGACCTGAGAATTGGAAGTACATTTCGAGGTTCATGCCCTGCATTTGCAGACGCTGGTCGAACTCGCTCATCATGCGTTCCACTTCATTGTCGATCATAACTTTAGGAATTTCCACTTCAGCATTGTCAGCAGCTTTCTCAACTACTGTATCACGGACATGGTGCTCCGCTTCATGCTTCTTTGTATCTTCTAAGCGTGTTCTGGTTTTCTCTTTCAGTTCAGCAAGAGTTTCAACTTCATCGTCGACATCCTTGGCAAACTCATCATCCATTTCAGGAAGCTGCTTGGATTTAATTTCGTGCACCTTCACTTTGAATACAGCCGGCTGTCCAGCAAGATCAGCAGCATGGTATTCTTCAGGGAAAGTCACTTCTACTTCCTTCTCAGCGCCAGTTTCGATTCCTACAAGCTGCTCTTCGAATCCTGGAATGAAAGAACCAGATCCTAATTCAAGTGAATAATTCTCGCCTTTTCCGCCTTCGAATGCTTCGTCGTTTACGAATCCTTCGAAGTCGATAACTACAGTATCCCCATTTTCTGCTGCGCCTTCTTCTTTGACTACAAGCTCTGCCTGGCGTTCCTGAAGGCTCTTGATTTCTGCTTCCACTTCTTCTTCTGTTACTTCTGTTTCGAACTTTTCAACCTCAAGTCCTTTATATTCGCCAAGCTTCACTTCAGGCTTAACCGTTACAGTTGCTTTGAAGATGAATTCTTTGCCTTTTTCGAATTGGTCTACATCGATTTCCGGACGGTCGATTGGATCGATTCCTGCTTCTTCAACTGCAGAAGCGTATGCTTCAGGAAGAAGATAATCAATTGCATCCTGGTATAATGATTCTACACCAAAGCGTTTTTCAAACATGGAACGAGGCATTTTCCCTTTACGGAATCCTGGTACATTGATTTGCTTTACGACTTTTTTAAATGCCGCGTCAAGACCCTCGGATACTTTCGCTGATTCAAGCTCAACTGTAAGAACACCGCGGTTCCCTTCTAATTTTTCCCATTTTACAGACATGCAGTTCCCTCCAAAAATATCTATATTACTATCTTTTATTAACATCTGGATGAATATAAAGAATGTTCCTATTTACAAGTCATCCTAAGTATAGGCCCAGAAGGCTGATTACAACCATTATATTATAACACAGGATAGCTTTCTTTCAACCGAGATCCTTTAAATAGTAGGATAAGAAATTTCTTCATAGTTTCTCAGCTCTTCCAATATGGCCTGGATTCGTGTCAGATCAGCATCATACCGGGCTGAAGCCTCATCTTCGGATAAGCCTGCGCCCTGATACTCGCCGGCAAGGATATGGTATGCTGCCGCCCAGTTCCTGGCATTGAATTCTATTGGCTCAAACGGATAGAGGATAAAATTGTGGCGTTCCACAAGGCTTCTGGCAAACTCTGAAAGTGTAGGATCCTCGTGGGAGAGCATTTCCTCAAGCACGGAGACTGTCCCCTGCAGGAAATCCGTTTCCAGGATATCAGGCAGGAGCTCAGGCGCTGCTTCTATCACCCTGCCGAATTTTTCAATTTCAATTACTTCACCCACACCCTGGTCTCTTAAGATGGTGATGATGAGAGTCTTTAAGAAAGGATTTCTTTCAGGGCTTTTAAGGAAGACCTTCATTTCCCCCAGGTAGGGCCTGATATTGGCATGGGCAAGCTGGGAGATCAATAACAGCTGTTCCTGTTCAGAATTCTTCCCCAGCAGATCAAAGCCGGGCTGGAGTACAGCATCAGAAGAATCAGCGGGATCCTGCAGGTCCGCATGCTCCTCCAGCGCCCTCTCACAAAATTCGAGCATTTTATAGAAATGTTCCTCCTTGTCAGGCGGCACCTGCTTTTCTTCAAGCAGCGCCCTGATTACTCCAGCCATTTCTTCATGCTCATTCAAGTTTAGGAGAATCATCAAATAAATGTTCACTACCTGAAAATAGTCACCGATTCCTTTGCGGAGCAGTTCCTTGCATATTTCCTCCGCTTCCCGGTAGTTTCCAAGCTCCACAAGGGATACGACCAGTCCCACATTCATTTCTGCATGCTCCGGCTCAAGTTCCCTGGCCTCCCGGAAAAACCCTGCGGCATCCTTAAAATTCTTCTCTTTTAATGAATCCAGCCCGCGGTCGATCAGCCGGTCCGCAAGTCCAGGGAAGGGAATGACCTTCCTGTCTTTGCCGGGCTTATTTTGTTTTCCTCTCATATATGAAACCGCCTTAGACGTTATGTGTTATTGTGAATCAGTTTAGCATGTACTTTCTGGAAAAACAAAAAATTGGCAGAAGTGCTGAAATGGCAGATTAACCTGACTCTAGTCCACGACTCGTTCTGACGTTTTCATTTCCTTTGTTTCACAGCAGCGGCCAGAGCTTAATTTTGGACAAAACCAGCAGGTCTTTTCCCTATATAACTAGGGGCAATTAATAAAAAAATGCCGCCTGTCTAAAGGCGGCATTTTTATCATTCCATCCTGTACTAATCCTGCTTCATTAGCTTAACCGGAATGTGATACCGATGAGGAATTTTCTATCAATATCTCAGATGGTTGTTTTTTGATAACTATTACAAACAGGCTCGCTAATAAGCAAAATAACCCAGCCAGGAAGAAAGCCCACGTGTAGGAATTGAACAGTTTATAAATCAGTCCGCCCCCAAAGGCAGCTGCTGCAGCACCAGCCTGGTGGGAAGCAAAAATCCATCCATATACGACCCCGCTTTTTTTAACTCCAAACAGCTGTCTGGAGATGCTTACCGTCGGCGGAACGGTTGCAATCCAATCAAGCCCGTAAAAGACTGAAAAGATGGTCAGCATTATTACGGAGCCTTCTTGTAAAGCATAGGGGAGCAATATGAGAGACGCCCCTCTTAAGCCATAATACCAAAAAAGCAGCCATCGATTATCAAACCGGTCTGACAGCCAGCCGGATAATGTTGTGCCAATGAGATCGAAGACTCCCATAAATGATAATAGGGATGCAGCTGTAACCAGCGGGATTCCATAACTGATGCAATATGTAACGAAGTGTGTCCCGATCAATCCGCTTGTGGAGAGACCGCAGATGAAAAAGCTTGCTGCCAATAACCAAAACTCCTTTACCTTAATTGCCATTAACAGTCCTTCAAAAGCTATGGTAATGGGATTTTTCTGTTTTTCCTGAAGAGCTTCCAGAGGTTCTTCATCAAGTCCATAAGGCAGAATTCCAGCATCTTTGGGCGAATTTTTCATGAACAATAAAATGATGATCAGCATGATGGCACTCAGCATTATTATTAACGCAACCGCCCAGCGCCATGAGAAGCTGTTTATTATGAGCGCCAGGATCGGCAGGAGAATTAACTGTCCGGTCGCGGTACTGGCTGTCAGTACTCCTAAAGCCAGCCCCCTCCTTTTCTCAAACCATCTGTTAGCTATATACGGACTTAGCACAGTTAGAAATAAACTGGATCCTAATCCTATGATGATGCCCCAGATTAATATGAGCTGCCATTGAGATTGCATAAACAAGGTCAAAAGAGTTCCTATCAATAAAGTAGCCATCGATATTACCATTATTTTTTTCAATCCAAATACTTCAACTAAGGCAGCCATAAATGGGCCTGAGACTCCATATAAAAAAAGTCCCACAGCAAAAGCAAGCGATATACCAGCCCGTTCCCATCCAAATTCATTCTCAAATGGAGCTATGAACACTCCCGATGATGACCTGACTATTCCAGCTGTAATAATGGAGAAAAAAGAAATGAGCAGAACGATCCAGCCATAGTGAATGCGGTTCAGGAATGTCACCCCCGTATAGTTTATATATGCAGTGAAATATATTATAATGAACAAAAAGTGCATTATAATGCTTTGTTAATTTATTGTACGATATGTACACTATAGTGATCAAGTGGAGGTTTTTATATTATGGAAAAAATTCAAGGAGTCATCTCAAGTAATCTAAGAAGCCTGAGGGGTAAAAGAAAATTAAGTTTGGATGATCTATCAGGCATGACAGGAGTAAGCAAAAGCCTTTTGCGGCAAATTGAAAAAGAAGAATCCAATCCAACCATAACTACCTTATGGAAAATAGCTAATGGACTTAAGGTGCCATTTACTTCTTTGATGAAAGCGGAATTGCCGGATGCCGAGATTGTCAGGAGGGAAAATATGAATCCTTTAGTAGAAGATGACGGGAAATATCATCTATATCCCTACTTTAATTTTGAGGACCATAAGCCCTTTGAAATGTATTCCGTGGAAATGGAGCCATCCGCCAAGCTGGAGGCAGACCCTCATCATTCAGGTGCCATTGAATGCATAACGGTGTTCAATGGGACATTAAGCCTCTCCATCAATGATGAGCAATATATGCTGCAAACTGGCGATTCTATTAAATTCAAGGCAGATCATCCCCATTCGTACTGGAATCCTGGAAGGAAAACAACAACATTGAGCATGATCGTTTATTATCCTGAAAGATAAAAAAGAGTAATTTTTACAGGCAGGAAAGAACCTAACGTTCGAATGGTCTAACTCCCACTGCTAAAAAGGAGTCAGGGCATTCATTCAAGCGATGAACGGCCAAGACTCCATTATTAAGCTGGAATTAGGACATTCATTCAGGCGATGAAGGTCCTATACAGCTTTTTAATACATCTTCATATTGTTGTGATGCTCGTAAAATACCCATGTTTTCATTTATGGCGCACTATCTAACCGGCCGTCCTGTCCTCAAAGGCAGTGATTTCTTTTTCATACCTCAGAGTGATGGAGATTTCATCCCACCCATTCACAAGCAGTTCCTTCCAATATGGATGGATGTCGAATTCGGCCTGAAATTCATCCCCAGATTTCACTTTCTGGGCCGGCAGGTCAACTGATACTTCTCTGCTCCCATTTTGGACCAGGTGCATCAGCTTCTCTGCTTCTTCACTCTTCAAGCGGATGGGAAGGATGCCATTTTTGAAGCAATTCTGATAAAAGATATCGGCGAATGATGGGGCGATTACGACTCTGAATCCATAATCCAGCAAAGACCAGGGAGCATGTTCCCTCGATGAACCACAGCCGAAATTCTCACCTGCAAGAAGTATGGAAGCTCCCTTGTTTTCCTGCTGGTTCAGTTCAAAATCAGGACGCTCTCTGCCATGTTCATCAAAGCGCCAGTTATAGAAGAGAAATTGCCCAAACCCCGTCCGCTCGATTCTTTTTAAAAACTGCTTCGGAATGATCTGGTCAGTATCCACATTCGCCCTGTCGAGGACAGCCGCGCGGCCTGTCAATGTAGTAATAGGTTTCATATGCCATCTCCCTATCTGGATTCAATCATCGAGAAATCAATGATTCATCCTTTTTATATTTTTCTTCCCTGATATCTACGAATCTTCCAAACACTGCGGCCGCCGCTGCCATGGCCGGACTGACGAGATGAGTCCTTGCACCGGCACCCTGCCTTCCCTCAAAGTTGCGGTTCGATGTGGAAGCACAGTGCTCCCCGGCTGGGACTGCATCCGGATTCATGCTGAGGCACATGCTGCAGCCGGAATCACGCCATTCAAATCCAGCTTCCAGGAAAATATGGTGCAGCCCCTCCTCTTCTGCCTGCCTCTTAACCCGCTGAGAGCCTGGGACGACCATTGCCCGGACACCCTGCTTGACCTTTTTTCCCTTAGTCCAGGAAGCGGCTGCCCGCAGATCCTCGAGGCGTGAATTGGTGCAGGAGCCGATGAATACATGCTGAACCTCGATATCCTCCATTTTCATTCCTGCTTCAAGACCCATATATTGAAGGGCCCCTGTCAGGGACTTTTTATCCCCTGCTGTAAGAGTTTCTTCATAGGTTGGAATCCGGCCGTCCACCGGGCTGCACATCCCCGGGTTCGTTCCCCAGCTCACCATCGGGGAAATCTCAGCCCCATCGACCACAAGAACTTTATCGTATGCGGCATCAGGATCGCTTGCAAGCTCTGCCCACTTCCTGGCCATTTCTTCAAACGCTTCTCCCCGCGGCGCATATTTCCTCCCCTTCATATAAGAGAAGGTGGTCTCATCCGGACTCACAAGTCCAGCACGTGCGCCGCCCTCGATGGACATATTGCAGATCGTCATGCGCTCTTCCATCGACATGGACTCGATCACTTCGCCGCAATATTCAATAACGTGTCCGTTACCGAAGGTAACCCCAAACTTGGAAATGATATATAAAATCACATCCTTTGCCGTGACTCCATCCTGAAGCCTTCCTGAGACTTCCAGCTTCAGCGTCTTCGGCCGCCCCTGCCAGAGCGTCTGGGTCGCCAGAGCATGCTCTACCTCACTTGTTCCAATCCCGAAGGCCAGGGCTCCAAAGGCCCCGTGTGTTGAAGTATGGCTGTCTCCGCAGACAATCGTCATTCCCGGTGCTGTAAGACCCAGCTCAGGCCCGATCACATGGATGATGCCCTGGTCCTCGCTGTCAAGGTCGGCCAGCCTGATGCCGAATTCCCGGCAGTTTGCCGCAAGGGCATCCAGCTGGTTCTTGGCGATTTCATCCTGAATGAAATATCTATTATAAGTGGGGACATTATGGTCCATAGTTGCAAATGTACGATGTGGCCGCCTGACCGTCCTGCCCTTCAAGCGGAGACCTTCAAAGGCCTGCGGCGATGTTACTTCATGGATATAGTGCAGATCAATATACAAAAGATCGGGCTTGCCTTCCTCCTGTACCACTTTATGGGTATCCCATATTTTATCGATAATTGATTTCCCCATACTATTTCATCCCCCTAAGGTTCTAAATATTAAGGCTGTTTTTATATACGTTCTGGCTATTGGACAGGAGAGTCAATCTCCGCTGCAGGCGCTCGCATTCCACAATTATTCCGTTTGAAAAGCACCGTTCTCCGCCTTTCTGGGAGCAGCGGGTGAGACCCCGGAGGCGAAGCTGAGGAGGCTCACCGCCCGTCCCACTTTTGAAAAGCAGCGATTTACTGATTGACTGGCCCAAGCGTTGTAAGAAGTTAGTCGCGCTAATGCGTAAGCCCAGCAAAAGGCGGACGGGCCGTGGGAAGCATTCTTCTTCCCATGGACAGCTTGACTATGACTCGGAAGGGCACCGTTCGCAGCCGTATCAGGAGTCTCGCACTTTCCGCTCCAATTAACCTGCTAGAATAATGTAATATTTCTCATCAATTTCATGCATTTTAGAAAAGAGCCTATATTAAATAAAAAGGGGAGCAGCTCCCCTTTTATCCCGTTATGCATAACAATCCATGATCTGGCTTATGGCTTCATGCCCAAGGATGGCATTCCTGATTTCTTCTGTCATCTGGGCGGTTGTGGAAACATCTCTCCGTTCTCCTGCTATGTCGGCTGTCCTGAATCCTGCGGCAAGCACTTCACGCACCGCCGCCTCTACAGCCTCAGCTTCCTGTTTAAGGCCAAAGCTCGTGCGGAGCATCGATGCCGCTGAAAGGATGGCAGCGATCGGATTGGCTTTATCCTGCCCGGCTATGTCAGGTGCCGATCCATGGATTGGTTCATAGAGGTGGGGCCCGTTCACCGAAATGCTTGCCGATGGCAGCATCCCTAAGGATCCTGTAAGAACAGACGCTTCATCGCTTAAAATATCCCCGAACATATTCTCTGTCACCAGCACATCAAATTGGCGGGGGTTCTTAATTAGCTGCATCGCCGCATTGTCCACCAGCATATGTTCAAGAGTTACCGACGGGTATTTCCCTGCTGTTTCCTCAGCCACTTCCCTCCAAAGCCTGCTGGATTCGAGGACATTGGCTTTATCAACCGATGTTACCTTCCCTCTGCGCTTTTCTGCCATCTGGAAGGCAAGCTCCAGGATCCTCTTGATTTCGTATCTGTGGTAATGGAGCGTATCCACAGCAGAGTCCTGGCCTCCCCCCGTTATCCGCTGGCTCGGCTTGCCAAAATACAGGCCGCCAGTCAATTCCCTGACAATCACGAAGTCAGCATCCTGGATGACCTCCCGGCGCAGCGGGGATGCCTCACTCAGGCTTTCATGAAAAGAGATCGGACGCAGATTAGCATACAGCTCCAGATGCTTCCTGATGGCAAGCAGCCCTCTTTCAGGGCGATTCTCCGGAGGCTGGGCGTCCCACTTCGGCCCCCCCACTGCCCCTAAAAGGACTGCGTCGCTTTCCGTGCACAGAGTGATGGTTTCATCCGGGAGCGGATGTCCTGTTTCATCAATCGCCGCTCCTCCGATCAATCCATATTGAAAATGAAAATGGTGGCCAAACCTCTCTGCAACCGCAGTGAGGACGCTTGCGGCTCCCTCTGTCACTTCTTTCCCAATTCCGTCACCCGGCAGTACCGCTATTTTCTTTTCCATCATGGCATCCCCTTTCTGATATGCTTATGCGTTCAGTACAGCTGCTCTTTCCTGTACAAAGATCACTCTGTTTACCGCGTTCAAATAGGCTTTCGCCGAGGCTTCCAGCACATCCTGTGCCAGCCCGCGCCCGCTTGTTTCCTGGCCTCTGTATTTCATCTTCACAAACACCTGGGCAAGCGCATCCCTGCCGGCCCCTACGGATTGAATCCTGTAATCCAGCAGATGGACTCCGCCTTCTATGCATTTTTCAAGCGTGTTATACAGGGCTTCTATGCTTCCAGCCCCTGTTGCGGCCTGCTGAATGTTTTCATTTTGAATTCCCTTCAGGGAAACGGTTGCTGTCGGCACCTGGCTAGTGCCATAAGAGACCTGGATGGAATCCAGCTGGAAGAAGTTTTCTTCCTTATTCAAGGTTTCTTCAAGCACCAGGGCTGCCAGATCATCATCCGTCATTTCTTTCTTCTTATCTGCCAGGGCCTTGAAGGTGACGAATAATCTATTGGCCTCCTCCTCGGACACCGACAGCCCCAGCTGGGCGAGCCTGTTTTTGAAAGCATGGCGTCCCGAGTGTTTGCCGAGCACCATTGAATTTTCCGATACACCCACGAGCTCAGGCGAAATGATTTCGTACGTGGATTTTTCCTTCAGCACGCCATCCTGATGGATGCCCGACTCATGTGCAAAGGCATTTCTCCCGACCACCGCTTTATTGGGTGGAACGATCATACCCGTCAGCCTGCTGACAAGGTCACTCGTCCTCTTGATTTCCTTAAGATTCATGGAGGTTTCAGCAAGATAGTGGCTGCTCCTGGTATGAAGGGCTGCTCCTACGACCTCAAGGGCCGCATTTCCTGCACGCTCTCCGATTCCATTGATTGTCCCTTCAATCTGATCCGCCCCCGCTTCTACAGCTGCAAGGGAGTTTGCCACAGCCATCCCAAGATCATCATGGCAATGTGCTGAAAGTTTAACTTTATGGATGGAAGGGACATTTTCTTTTAAGTATTGGAAGATCGCACCATACTCAACTGGAGTTATATACCCGACGGTATCAGGAATATTGATCACTCTCGCTCCCGCCAGAATCACTTTCTCCACTATATGGGCAAGATAATCCAGTTCAGTCCGGCATGCATCCTCTGCGGACCACTGAACAACCGGAAACTTTGCAGCGGCATATTCCACCGCCCGTACCGCAGTCTCGACAACCTCTTCCTTTGACTGCTTCAGCTTGAACTGCCTGTGAATCGGGGAGGTGGCTATGAAGACATGAAGCCTTGGTTCTGCCCCATGCTTTAAGGCCTCCCAGGCGGCATCCATATCACTTTGAACCGACCTTGCCAGCCCGGTAACTGAACACTCTTTAATGATGCGGGCAATCTCCGCTACTGAAGCGAAGTCCCCTTTCGAAGCGGCAGGAAAGCCGGCTTCCATTATATCGATGCCGAGCCTCTCCAGCTGCCTTGCAATTTCTATCTTTTCTGAAAAATTCAGATTTACGCCGGCTGACTGTTCTCCATCTCTGAGAGTTGTGTCGAATATATTAATTTTCCGCAATGGCAGCCACTTCTTTCTTCTTAGAACCATTACGCCTTACAAATGGCATCATCGCCCTTAACTCACGGCCGACCTTTTCAATCGGATGCTCACTTTCAGCTGCATTGACGGCATTGAATACTGGACGGTTAGCCTGGTTCTCAAGGATCCAGCCTTTAGCAAACCTTCCTTCCTGGATATCTGTTAACACATTTTTCATTTCCTTTTTCACATCTTCGTTTACAACTCTTGGACCGGAAACAAAATCACCCCATTGAGCGGTATCGGAGATGGAATATCTCATTCCCTCAAGTCCTCCCTCATACATCAGGTCCACAATCAGCTTCAGCTCATGTAGACATTCAAAATAGGCAAGTTCCGGCTGATAGCCTGCTTCTGTAAGAGTTTCAAACCCGGCCTTCACTAAAGACGTCAGCCCCCCGCATAGCACCGCTTGTTCTCCAAATAGATCTGTTTCTGTTTCTTCCTTAAATGTAGTCTCGAGTCCTCCGGCACGCAGGGAACCGATGCCGTATGCGTAAGCAAGTGCAAGCTCACGCGCTTCACCGCTCACATCCTGATGGATGGCAAAAAGAGCCGGAACTCCTGCACCTTCTTCATATGTGCGCCTCACGAGATGCCCCGGACCCTTCGGCGCTACCAGCAGCACATCCACGCCAGCCGGCGGCACGATCTGATGGAAGTGAACATTGAATCCATGAGCAAACATCAGTGATTGTCCCGCGCGGAGCACCGGCTCGATTTCTTCCCCGTACACTTTGGTCTGCTTTTCATCAGGAAGCAGGATCATGACCACATCTGCCTGCTCAGCCGCTTCTTTGACACTGTATACTTCAAAGCCATCGCTTTCTGCTTTTTCCCAGGACCCGCCCCTTCGCAGCCCGATGATCACTTCAAAGCCTGAATCCCGAAGGTTTTGTGCATGTGCATGGCCCTGTGAGCCGTATCCGATTACAGCGATCCTTTTATTGTTTAGATATTCCTTATTTGCGTCCCCATTGTAATACATTTTAGCCATCTCAATCTCTCCCTTATTAGTGGTTATTTTTATACAATTGAAGCGTTTCTGCCTGCAGGCTGGATCTTCTGTGTTCCCCTTTGAAAAGCCGTAGTCCCAGTCCGGGCAAGCTCTTTAATGCCATAGGGCTTGAGCAGCTCGATAAAGGCATCAATCTTTCCGGATTCGCCTGTAATCTGAATCACCAGGCTATCCCTGCTTACATCAACCACAGAACCCCTGAACGGCTCAATCAATGAGTAAATTTCTGCCCGGGTGCCCGTGGAGGATGAAACTTTGATGAGCGCCAGTTCCCGGGCTACTATGGACTGGTTTGTGATGTCATTGACCTTAATGATATCAATCTGCTTGTTCAGCTGTTTTGTCATTTGTTCGATTTCTTTTTCATTTTCCACCTGGACCACGACTGTGATCCTTGAGATATCCGGCTTTTCAGAGCTGCCTACCGTGATGCTTTCAATGTTATAGCTTCTTTTCGAAAACAAATTCGTAATGCGGTTCAAGACCCCCGGCCGGTTCATTACGGTGAGGGTTATAATTCCCTTCATGGTTTAAACCCCCTCCATTTCGTGGAGCCCCTTCCCCGGAGCGACCATTGGATACACATTTTCTTCCTGCGTGACATGGAAATCCATAAGGACGGGGCCGTCAAAAGCGAACGCTTCGTCCATTACTTTCTCCGCCTCTGCTTCTGACTTGATGGTATATGCTTTAATGCCATATGCTTCCGCAAGTTTTGCGAAGGATGGCTGTGAATTGAACACGCTGTGTGAGTATCTCTCCTGATAAAATGTCTGCTGCCACTGTCTTACCATGCCGAGGGCCTGGTTATTAATGATGACTACCTTTACCGGCAGTCCGAGTTCGGCAATTATGCCGAGCTCCTGCAGAGTCATCTGGAAGCCTCCATCCCCGACTACCGCGGCTACTACAGCATCCGGCTTCGCCAGCTGTGCCCCGACTGCCGCCGGAAGCCCGAACCCCATCGTTCCAAGCCCGCCTGAGGTTACCCATGCATGCGGTTTATTGAATTTGTAATATTGGGCGGCCCACATCTGATGCTGCCCCACATCTGTTGTCAGGATGGCATCGCCATTTGTCTTTGCATGCAATAATTGAAAAACATATTGCGGCTTCAAGCTGGATGCATCCCTTTCATAGCGGAGGGGGAATTCGCTGTTCCAATCCTGCAGCTGCCGGATCCACCCGGCTGATTGTGCTCTTTCGCCCTCTAGGCCATTCAGCATATTCAGCGCTTCCCTTGCGTCCCCGACTATCGGGATATGAGCATGGACATTTTTCCCGATTTCCGCCGGGTCGATATCAATGTGAGCGACAGTAGCATATGGTGCGAAATGAGCCAGATTCCCAGTAAGCCGGTCATCAAATCTCGCGCCTGCATTAATCAGTAAGTCACATTTTGAAAGGGCCATATTAGCGGCGTACACCCCATGCATCCCTGCCATCCCGACAAACAGCGGATGGTCGGCTGGAAAGCCGCCGAGCCCGAGCAGGGTATGCACCACCGGGATCTGATACTGCTCCGCAAAGCTTTTCAGCTCCTCGTGCGCTTTGGATATCAGCACCCCTGCACCCGCCAGGATGACCGGCCTTTCAGCTCTTGCAATCTCCTCTGCCAGACGCTTTGTCTGCAGGAAGTTAGGTGTTGTAACAGGCTGATAGCCTGGCAGATTCACAGCCGGGTCTTCATCCAATTCCGCTGCCAGGACTGCCATATCCTTCGGAACATCGATCAGCACGGGTCCCGGACGTCCGGTGGATGCAATATGAAAGGCCTCCTTCAGGATCCTCGGGAAATCTTTCGGGTCCCTTACCTGGTAATTATGCTTGGTGATCGGAGTGGTAATGCCGAGTATGTCTGCCTCCTGGAAGGCATCTGTCCCGATGACCCCTGTGGCAACCTGGCCGGTCAACACGACAAGCGGAATTGAATCAATCAATGCATCCGCGAGCCCAGTCACGATATTTGTCGCTCCGGGGCCGGAAGTGGCAATGACGACTCCCGGCTTGCCTGTTATCCGTGCATAGCCTTCAGCAGCATGGATTGCACCTTGTTCATGCCTTGCCAGTATATGAGGAATTCCTGCATCGTAAAGACTGTCATAAATCGGAAGAACCGCACCGCCTGGATATCCAAAAATCACTTCCACATTCTCCTGTTTTAAACTATGCATCAGCAGCTCTGCACCGCTTATTTTCAATGCATCGCCTTTACGTTCTGCAAGAACAGCTTTTTGCACTTCTCTTCCTCCTTACTGTTTTAAAAAATAAAAAGCCTTTTCACCCCTATACTCTCTGCATGAAAGCAGAAGATATAGGGGTGAAAAGGCATTAAGACCTTATCCACGGTACCACCCTGGTTCGCGCGGAAGCCGCGCGCAGCTCATGGGGAGCCCTCAGGCTTCCCCGTTTTGATAACGGGTGTGCATCACCCGGCCAGCTTTACTGAGGAGAATCCTGTTTAAGCTGACACTCAGGGGTGAGTTCATCCTAAGGGCAGTACCGGTTTCCAGCTGATCCGGCTCTCTGTGCCTGCCTAGTCTTATAGACTACTTATCCCCTTCATTGCTTTTTCATATGGCCGTCTTCTTGGCCGGTCCGGCTGTTCACGCCAGGACCAAGTTATATTTGTGGACTATATTACGCCCTATATAAGAGGGAGTCAATCCTTTTTATTAAAATATTTAGACTATTTAGACTAATAAATCTATTTGTATCCGCTTACATCACTGATATAACAGGAATCTTAAATTTTAAAAAAAATTTTTTGATTAAGATAATGATTTTTCGTGCCAAAGCGACTAATAAGAAGTGGCTAAAACCTAAAATATTATATCAAAATATTATATTTTCTCATGGATTCAAATATCTTCCACGCTTTAACGCATAAAACATAAGTGATCGGCTCAATTACTGATTTTAAAAAGAGAGTGAAAAAGCTTTTGCTGACAAGTTAATGATCAATAAAAAGAAGGAAAACTGGTACAGTTTTCCTTCTTTCCCCTAACGCTTATTGATATTGCTGGAATTGATTGTTCGAAGTTTGAAAGCCAGTGCCATACGTTTGATTTTGCATATTTAGTTCCTGCTGAATCTGATTGCACATATTCAAGATCTGTTGGCATTTTTGAATAGCTAGTTCATGTCCCTGAAGGGATTGCTGTATGATGTGGGCTGCCTGCTGTTCACGTGACATCATTTGCTGAAGCATTTGAGCGTTTTGCTGTTCCTGCTGAAGCATCTGGCGGTACACTTGATTGCTTTGCTGCGTTTGTTGAATCAGCTGATTGGCTGCTTGCCGGCATTGATTTATCATTTGGCTGTGATTGGCATTCATCTGGATTCCCTCCGAAATAAATGGATTTGGAGCTGATGCTCCTGTCTTAAGATGCGGTGTAACAGCCATGCTGATTCGGTTATTTGTGATGTGGGTCCATTTACCAGAGCCAAATTGATGACAAATAAAAAATACGGCCGCCCGTTAAAGGACTTGCCGCATTTTTTGGGGTAAACTAGGCTATCAGGCCGAATGTCATCTCTGAATAAAGACCTCATTCACCTTATTAAAGGTTATAAGGATCTTTCCCATGCTATTTACAGCAATGCCCTCCGGCTCCCTTGATGTATTCAGGGACACTCTCTTAAGTGAAGTCCCGTCTGGCTTAAAGGAAGCATATTCTCCGTTTGAGAGGAGATAGTAAAGGCCATTGCCCATGGCAAATCCCTGTATTTCTTTATTGACTGTCTTGCCGATCATTCCCGTAATATGCACTTTTTCACGCCAGTCCCTAGTGGCATCAGGACCTGAGCCAAGATGGATTTTATTGATATCATATCCATCTCCTGATTTCGACACAGCGATCGCCGTGCTGCTGTCCTTCATTGCAATCACATTTGGATGGATGGTTGAAGGGACTTTCCATTTTCTCACTACCGTAAGTGTGGCCGGATTGATTTTATAAAGATAGTAATTCGTCTGCCCCTTAATATCAGCAAGCTGATATAAATATCCGTTCTTATAGGAAATTGCCTGACCGTGGCCAATCGTCAGCAGCTTGCTCACCTTCAGCAGCTTCTTTGAACTGCTGTATTTATAGATATAGCCATAGCGTGTCTTGTCGCCTGTGCTATAAGTAAGATATATGTTCTGGGATCCATCGAGCGTGATCCCCTGAAGACCCCGGGCCGCAGTACTCGAGACAGCCCCCGTGTCCCGGTAAGGATAAAATAAAGTCTTCAGCTGAATCTTATTGCTGAAGGTCAAGGTATGCACCGGATCTGCAGCGCGGACCTCCTCCGGCTTAGCGAAACCTCCGCCATAAAGTCCTGCCAGGCTGACCATTGCCGCCAAAATGCCGCCATACAATTTTTGTCGTTTTTTCAAGCTGAACCTCCTAGGATGTGACAATATTCTCCATAATAATAGTCAGGAATACTCCGTATGTCTATGAATCTTTTGGTCTATTTTTTACAGGAAACTTCCAGCTGCCCGGAGACATTACCCGCTGATTTTTAACACTTACAAGCCGTTTTTTCCATTTTACCCGCCGGAATGAAGCATTTACTCGCCGTTTTTTAATTTAACTAGCCGAATCGGCGATTTTACTATCCGATTAAATTTATTTACTCGCCAAACTCTAATTAAGGTAAATAAATATGGCTGGTATGCTATCTGACATACCTGCCTGTACCTAGGAGCTTAAACAACAAAAAACGCGTTTTATCTAAGAGTAGATAAAACGCGTTTTTAGATGACGTCCCAGGAGAGATTCGAACTCCCGACCGACGGCTTAGAAGGCCTGTTCACTTACAGTACCTCTTTGCTATCAATCAATAGGACAGTATAATGCTTGCTAATACTGCAATTTCCGTACTTTATACCGTAAACCATACGCAATAACAAGATAAAACTATCCTACGTATTGAAAACAGTGTATCCGACTACTATTGTAACCCTAATTATCTGGGATATCAACATTTGACTGATAAATAATTTTGTACCTGTTAGCTGCCGTACCCGTTCCAACTTTGATGCTTATTAGTTTTTTTTCGTGTACAGCTTTCAAAGAATTATTTACCGTTAACCTATTCATCCCACTTATTTGTGTCAACTTCTTCAATGTAATGGAAACTTCATTTGTACCTGCACCTAATTCTTCTAGGATGTACATAAGTAACTTTTCTGATTTGTTTATATCCAGACTATAAATTGGTGCTATATTACCTCTTATGACCAATTAAATCAATTCCACTTTAACTCTTTCATCTTTTTCCAGTTCTTCTACGTCATATGTGGCCTTTACGTCAGTCAATACCTTCTCAACACAGTATAGAATCTCATCCACATACACTTCTTCCGTTTTCTGAAGTACCACTTTTCCTTCATTTTGTAGCGTTATAAGTGCCTTACCAACTTCTCCTAGTATCCCTATCATGTCTAATGACTCCTTAATATGTATTTAACTTCCATCTATCTAGTAGTATAAAACTGATACTACTAGTTGTCAATCAAATTTCAAAGAAAATATCCACCGCAGAAAAGGGTGGATACTTAGTGTGTTTTAAAAAGTTAAGTCATACCAACAACTAATCTCTTAAATTCATCAGTAGAAAGATTAACGGACTTTGGAATCTCCATGTATGAGTACACACCATTCTTTCTTCCAGCTTCAAAAAGCACCTCTTGAAGTTTGACATCGACACTGTTTAATTCCCTAAGGGTTGTCGATTCCTTTTCAATAGCATTTTTAAATTCCTTCTTTGCACGCATCATCTTGCCTACAACCTCCTGTTCCAGTATCTTCTTTTCCTCTCGATAAAGCTTTTCAAATTCACTGGCTTTGTCACCGGCACCATATTTGTATCTATGAAGTACAGATTCAAGCACCAGTAGTTCTTCTTCGTATTCCTGTAGTTCTTTCTCCAATTTACTAACCTTTTTCTTCAACCTCACTTCCATGGTGTTATCACCACTTAAAACTCGCACTTCCAAAGCTTCCGGTAATTCTTTTGCATGTATATATTGGATTTCAAGTTGACTATCTCTAATAGCCTGTTTGGAATAGCTGATTTTCTCATTTAACTGTGCTACATTTTCATGGTATTCAGCTACAAATTGCAAAACTTTTTCTTTTGCTTGCATACTTACTCTCCTCCTTCTTCATCGTGGATAATTACATGTGGGAATTGTTTTCTAAAAAGATGTAAGTCTTTCCGTTCCACTGTAGCTATTCCATTAATAAAATCGTATCCAGCACGCCTACCATTAAATCGATGTATCACTTTCCCTTTATTTGTTTCGGAAATGACATACGGTATTTCTACTTTCACTTTCTCCTGTTTTGCATAGTAATCTTTAATCATATTTAACCTCTCTGTATTCATCTTTGAATACCCCCACTTTCTCTAATGATAAATTTCTGAGAATTCAGCTACTGCCGCGGCAACCCATTATGGTTTATTTGCTTCTTCCAATTCCCAAAGGCCTTAAAAGACTTGATAACATTGATACTTCATCTATTGTCATCCCTAATGAAGGTTATAAATCCCTAGGATAAACCTATTTAATAAAGCAAGAAGATTAAACATAAGCATTAATCCCTGTGGCATCTTATCCATAACATTTTGTATTTATATATCAATTAGTTCTATTATCATTTCTTCAATTATCTTTATCTTTCCCTTCTATGCAATGATGTGTTCATCATTTTATTTATCAGTATTAATTCCAGGATTTCCAAACCCTGGCTAACGAAAATTTCCAAAAGCATGGCCCTTTCGTGGGCTTTGAAACTATCATTTTTCATATGGTAACTAATTGCTGGCTTCGATATATTAAATCTTGCAGCCAGGTGCTTATATGATATTCCGTATATTGTTAGCAATACCGAAATGGTTTTAGCATCCAAAAGCTTAATTACCTCTTCCTTGCTATATTTCAAGTTTCCCACCTCACTTCAATAATTCAAAGGCAGCCCATCCACCATATAAATGGACCACTTATTTTTCCGGCACCCGTTTACCTAAGAGTAAATAGCATAGATATCGAATCTGTTTACATACTGTGCATAGTTCACTTCTGTTTAGATTCTAATAGCTTTGCTTTAGCCAAACTAAAGTCACCCATCAGGGCCGGAGTAGGGGCTTTTGGAGATTGCCACACTAAAGAAGGATTGACCATAATTGTTGTACAGGAACCAGTAAGGCGGATACTAAAGATGAATTCATCCCCAATCCTTAATCTTAGAAGTTTCTGTTTCAAGTTTCTGTAATCTCCCTCTCCCAGAAGTTCTGCTGCTTGTTTTAGGCCGAGTGGCTTACACCGAGTAAAATCTATTTCATCCCTATTCAAGCAAAAGACATTATGAAACTTATTAACATAGGGCAACATTCTAAAAATAATACACAGGGATTTTGCCTCGTTTTCTTCATAAAGCTTTTGGATGGTTAAGTCAAAAGTCTTAATTGTATTCTTAGAAGAAGTACCTTTGCTAATAGGAGACCCTTTAAAGCAAAGTTTACTATTCCAGAGTACTCCACCCTCTAACTCTTTGATGTATTCAGAGAAAAGTAGCTTGGTGTAAAACTCATTAAAGCGTGACTTATTCTTGATTTTGACTTTCTTTCTTATCAATTCCTTGGTCATTGGCAAGTTATTTCTAGTCATTAACCGTCCCTCATAATTCACAAAACTTCCCAGGTACATTATGTGGACCTTCTCGGCATCGCTAAAATTATTGGTATTAAATAGGTGTCTCACTCCCTCTTCAATATGCAGAGTAAACGAACCCCCTATTAGTTCATTGAAGTACTTTAGTTCTTGTCTTACCTCAACTTTCTTACGGTACATTTCCGCCTGCCTTATAGGAACCATCTTATATCCTTCTTTTGGGATAAAAGCTGTTTCAACTATTTCACCTGTTTCAGGTATAACCACATTTTTCAGCAAAATGGGTTTGCTTGAAGGCTTTAGCATGCTAATCCTCTTCCCTTCCGTTACACTTTTTTAATTTTTTTTGCAGGGGGAAGTGTAGCTTCATAAAGCCGTAGCAAAACAGGGGGTGATTTTTGTACCCTTTTTAGCCTTTTAGGGGTGATTTTTGTATCTGCCCCAGATGGTCCAAACCTATGGGCTACATGGCCCTATCACCGATTACCATAGTTTCGTCCCTCTATATCTAGTCAAGGAATGTCCTCCATATAGCTAAACCCTATAAGGGCTGCAGCCCTTTATAAACCCGCCTAATACTAAAAGCTGTACGGCATAAATGCCTACACCTTTTACATATTAGAAATCACAAGACCTTAGTTATTTGCTATTGCAAGAAGGTTGTGATGGGTGGACTGCGAAGCTGGCCACAAGCCGAAGGCTTTTTATTTGGTTGTATCAGTAAAAACTGCTTGGCAGTAATTTCTTCCCTCCTACTTCAAATAATTTCAACTCGTGTATGGATTTCCTAACGGTCTGTTCAGATACTCCACATATGTCTGAAATCTGTTTTAAAGTGGGCCGTGGATTATTGCCGTTCAACATTAAGTGTTGTGCAGCAATTAGAACTGTAAAATTTGTGGGCTTTAGTGTACTAACCCATCTGCAATCAAAAGCCTCTGTTAATAAATATTCAAGAGTACCTCCAGCAGCTACTTCATCGAATATGCAATCCTCTCTAGTAGTCATTTCATCACCACCTATCTTTTTTAGTGAAGAGGAAATCCCTGTTTCACTTCAATAACGGTAGGGAATGTTTTTTCTGACATACAGAAAGGAATTTACAACATAAATTTATAAATGGTAAAATATAGTAAATTTACTGAAGGGGGAGAACCTTTTGATAGGGTTATGCTGTGGTTCATGTCATGTAGAATTAGAAGATTCAGATGAGGTAATACTAGATGAATTTAACGTAGTAAGGCACAGTGAGTGCTTTTCATTACCAACGGATTTAATTCAAGATGAAGACATACTTAAGCATATTAAGCAGCGATATGATTTTTTTCATGACTTAATTATTCAGTAGAGATTATGAGTAAAACATTGCCCCACTGCCTAAAACAGCAGGGGCATTTTTTTCTTGTCAAAATCATTCCAGTGTAGCTTAGCCAGGAATGTTTTTTAGGTGTGCTATTACCCTTGAATTTATTTAACAAGATTAAATCAGAGGTATAGTGGATACCCCATTATATGAAGGAAAAGGGCATGCTAAAAAATAATTGAGTACACAAGAACACTTGATTACCAAGGGTTCAATCAATCCAGCATAGGGCACCCTGCCTTATTAGCGTTAGTAATCTCTATTTATCAAGGTTAAAGGTTGTACAGAAGTTGTAAGTTTTGGACACACGTCAAAACAGATTAAATATATACATATTAAGGCCTTGTTTCAGTCTAAAAGTTAGTCTAAAATAAAGTGTACAGAAGATATTAGACTTTTAGACAAGGGGTAATAAAAATATGAATAAATTAGTCGGGTATGCCCGGGTTTCATCTCCTGGGCAAGACTTAACCTTGCAACTGGAGAAGCTGCAAGGTTATGGCTGTGAACGTATTTTTCAAGAAAAGCAAAGTGGGTTTAAGTCTGATAGAGAACAACTGGCTGCAGCATTGGATTACTTAAGAGAAGGTGACAAGCTAGTTGTATATAAAATTGATAGGCTAGCACGTTCCACTTTTGATTTACATAAAATAGCACGAGAACTTTCTAATAGGGGTATCGGACTTGTATTTATTAAGGAACAGATTGACTTTACAACGCCAGCCGGAAAGCTAATGTTTACAATGATTGGTGCTATTGCAGAATTTGAACGTGATTTGATTAAGGAGAGAACTTCAGAAGGTCGAGAAAAGGCTAAAGCCCAAGGTAAGCATATGGGACGTAAAGGAAAGGAGGAAAAGATGATTAAAAAGGCCTTGTTGATGTATCAACAAAGGGAAACTAACGGGCTAAGTGTTAATGATATTGTAAAGGCAACTGGAATTCCGAGGTCTACTCTTTATGCTAAGGCGAGAGAGAAAGCAACATTTATTGAATAACTGGAGTTTTACTGCGGTATAGCCCCTGAAAACTTTTTTATGCCCTTATTTTGTAACTCAATTTTATACGATTATCCCCTCCCCCCACCTGGGGGATAGGGGGGGGGTTTTTATGGAAATAGCCTTCCAACAAAATTTTTATTATTTTTTGGAGGTTCATTTCTAAGTTTTTAAGGTGATTTGTTGCAAGAGGTTTATTATTCAATGGTTAATTATAGTACGAGTTAATTCTGTTGTTAATTTTTTTCTAAGAGTTGAATAGTTTTCATAAATAATAATATTTTTTGAACTTAAATCAAACGGAATATTATTATCAGACTTTGATATTAAAATAGTGGGTTTATCCAAAGCATGTGCTATTCCTAATTCGTAATATACATTTGGATTCCGGCCATCTAAATTAGCAATAATTAACCTAGCTTGAGATATTCTCCGAAGAATATGCGGCAATATGTCTCCTGATATATATTCCTCATCACTTCGTGAACACTTTAATCCTACACTTTCACAGATTGATTTTAATTCTTTATATACTGTCATTTCCGCCTCGATAAATGACGTTAGTACGAATACACTTTTTTTATCAACTATTAAATCATCTTTAGATAAACCATGGTTAAGTAAAAAGTTTGATGTCAGCGTAGTGTTTGCATTGATATTAGAAGAATTTATAGAAGTTTCGTTCCCACTTAGTACAAGGTGATTTGAGTCAGCCCATCTAAGCGGGTCTGCAGCAAGCTTCTTATTTATTTCATACATTTGAGATTCATAATAATTTCTCATTTCACTATATTGCATTTGCTGTCTCTCATTTTCTATTCTTCTCTTATTGTTATAAGTAATAAACAAGATAACTATTGTTACAATAGACAATATTATTGTAGTTGTAGTGGCTACAAAAAATAGCATATCCTTTATTTCCATGTCACATCACCTCATATAACTTAGAATATGCATATACTAAAGCCCAAAGACATATTCCGTAATTTATTCCTAAAAAAATAGTAAATTGAATCCATTTTTGACTATCCATTTTTTTACTGGAGGTTCTCCAAAATGCGATAACAAAAGTTGTTATTATAATATAAATAAACAACGTAATATAACTCGCGTTCAAATCCATTTTTTCAGCTAGGTTGCTGGTACTTTGTGCTGTTGCTGCCACAGCATTTGAAAACTTAATTGAATAAGAAATGATAAATGCCATACTTGCAAACATCACATCCACAGGTAACTCGGCTATTGCAGATAAAACAGATGGCTTGTTAACTTCCCTATTTATGTATAGTTTAAGAAAAAAAGATAATAAGAGGAGTGCAATAGGAAGTTTAAATTCACTCATGATTATTCACCTTCTATAATAAAATCATTAATTAAACACTATGTTAGATTTTACTATACCTATCTAATTTTTCCAATAAGGTAATAAGTGATATTCACGCATGTATTCGGCGGATTTTACTCATAATATTTCCATCATTTTGGATTTACTTATAATTTCTGAAAGGTAAGTTGAATTATCGTTAAATCTAAAAGCCCCCCAGGCGTTTCCAACATTACCCAGGCCACCAGAATCATATCCCAAAACTTGAACAGCCTTTAATTTTTCTATTGTGCTTTCGAGTTCAAATGTATCTATTCCTAAGTCAGAGAATTGTTCATCCATACTTACTCTAAAACTCCGCTTTACTACTTGAGGATTATAAAATTTTTTGTAGATTTTAAAGAAATGACTTATATCAATATTATTCATTATCTTTAAAGCATTCACAATAGTTGTGTCTTTGTATTGAATATCGTCCAGGCCTAGTAAAATTGTTCCAGCAAAATAACCTAGTATTGCCGAACACTTCGTCGATTTAGCTTCAATTGCTGAGTCAACAGTTTCAGCTATAAAGTCTAAATTCATTTCCTTACTTAGGTAATTTTCTATTTTTCTAATATATTGTTCATTCACATTGTCACTATCCACCATATTTGCAAACCCTTTTAAAAAGGATTTAAACTTTCGCAGCCGGGCTATATTTAATGTTGAAATTGTAATCTTTAGAGGGAGTACAATGTCACCCAAGGTATCTGTATAATCTTTATAAGGGTTAAGAAGTTCATCAATTTTATTGTCCAGGACTGCTGCATTTCTAACTAAATTTGTTACTAATTGAATTGAATTTTCCTCAGCCATTAAAGAACCCTCCGTATTTTATTTAGGTATTATACCTAAAGGAACCGTCTTATCCAAAGACCTAATGTTATTATCACTTAAAATATTGGGTAATGTACAGTACAGTTTAAAGGAGGATTAAGTTATGCGGGAAAAACTTATAACTACTGAACAGAGAAGCAAAATAATGGGGTCTATTCGAGGAAAAGGGACAAAACTAGAGGATAAGGTTAATAAAGCTTTGTGGGCCAAAGGGATAAGATTTCGAAAAAATGTTAAAGGACTATATGGAACACCAGATATAGCTATTAAAAAATATAAAGTAGTTATTTTTATTGACTCATGCTTCTGGCACGCCTGTGAGATTCATGGTAATAAGCCTAAGCAAAATGTGGACTTTTGGAAGAAGAAACTTGAAAGAAATGTAGAAAGGGATTTGGCAGTAACTACTTATTATAAAGAAAATGGCTGGAATGTCTTAAGAGTATGGGAACACCAACTAAAGAAAAACAATTTTGATGAAACAATTAATTCCATATATGATTTTATTTTAGATGCAAAGAAGAACATATTAAAAGGGGAGATACCAGGATAAATGGCCTCCCCAAGGGTTTTGAGTTATGAGTTATGACTTCTTAACATACCATGCCCCCCTATTTCTTTGGTTCCTGTCTCTAGCAGGAGAAAAGTCGGGCACCATTTCCATTTTCTTCTTGTTAACTCCGTCTGAGATTTCAGAAATAAAAAGTTCATTTTTTTCAACTAGAATCATTAATTCACCTAAATACTTATTATGAATTAATTCGATGTGTTCAGATATTTCGCTATTGTCGGCATCCCCAGAATTAAGATTGTCCAAAATTCTTCTGTATTGAATTTCTACATTTCTCATACTTCTTCGGATTCTGTTTAAGTTAACACTCATTTCATCTATTTCCCTTGTGGAAGAGATTAAAGGGGTTAAATAGGACATTGCCTGTTTTAGCTGTTCTCTAAAATACTCTGGTGGTATTAAATCCCCAGGAGAATTTAATAAGCGGTATTGTGACCGCGACAAATCCAACACTTCCTCAAATACTTCAACAGGATAATTATCTTTTTCTGATTCCGTTGCTTTGTCCTCAACTTCCCCTTTCTTGGTTTCATAGTATTCTTTAATGATTTTATCTAAATCTCCCTTAAGGGACTCCCAGGCCATGTCAAAAATGGAATTTAGTCTAGTCTCTTCTAATGCATTTTCACCACATGCTATATTAATACTATGCATTAATTGCCTAACTTCTTCCTTTTCATAAGTAGTGGATTGAAATTGTCTCAATGGACCCTGCACTTCAGATTTTTTCAAATCCAATAAAAAAGGAGATACAAAGCTATCGTTAACTGATTTAGAAATTGCCCCAGCTTCAAAATTCACCCAAGGGGCATCTTGATTTTCTTTTGTAATACAGATAATTCCATAAGAACATGTTTCAAGTTCCTTTGCAATATCGCTACCCCACCTAGTACCTTTATTTATATCAGCAGATGATACATAAGCTGAAACTGATTGTATTACCAGTGGAAGCCACCCTCTTAAAGCAAGTGCTACATTGTGGCTAAGGCTACCTGACCAACTTAAAAAAACTCTCATTGTTACCTCCCCATTCAGTTTCCATTCTTTGAAAAAACAGTAATATATACCAAAATAATAAAGAATTATTAAATCTTTATCAACATATTATTTTCTCAATGATATAATGTATTCGCCCAGGACAACTCATAGAAAGGTGTTGCAAAGTGACAACAATTTCAACCTTAGCAAAGGCAGTTAATTGGAAAAAGGGCACTTCTGTTAAGCTTCATATAGCTGAAGAAACATCTTACAGAAATGCAGATATATTTCTAAATGCTAATCCCCATATTAAATCTCAAATAACCAATTCACTTAATGCTAGATTTTCAAACTTGAAACTATCATATGATATGGTTATGTCTAGAGGTGTACCTAAATACAGCAAGCGACTGTCTGCAACACCACTAAACACATCAATGCGAGAAAAGTTGAAATCCACATTTCCTGGTTTGAAGTATGAAGTTACGTTTGAAGAGGGTGTATTTTATAATCTAGAAGATAAGGGTAGGAAAAAGGGATTTGATTTCGCCCTATATGATGATACTTTTAATTTAATTAACTTTCGAAATCTCTGTTTTGGCAGACGTTCAATCTATCAAGGCTTAGCTAGATGGGATGCCGTATTAAAAGAACGTTCTTCGTGGAATATCTTAGCAACAAGTCTCTCCTTACCCAATCCTTCCCTTGAAGGAAATGATATGGTAAACAAAAAAAATCACCCTATTATCCTTGGGGAGATTCAATTTGGAAACTGGGCTTTGCTGTCTTATGACCTGATAAAAGCTATTAACATTGAACAATTCGTGGACATAGACGTATTCATATACATAACGGCCACTGGTAACCTCGCTGAATGTATTAGTTCAGGCACCGTTAACTATGCATTATCTCTAAAGACTATTGAAGAACTAAAAAATATAATAAAAGTTCCTATCTGGCTTATTGGATTAGACTTCAAATAAGCACTTCCCCTTAAGAAAAAAGAAAAAGCACCCCATAAAATACGGGATGCAGTGGAAAGTCTTCAGTTAAACCGAAAGCATTTCATATGTTATTTTTGTTCCTTCTGAAACTACTTTTAAGTCCAGGCTGTTCAGTCTACCTCTTCTAAACCTTTGTGGTGAGTACATAGAAACTGCAGCCCCATTTTTCTTTCCTTTTGGTCTGACTTTCCTATAACTTCTCCTGGATGTCTTCGTTTTAATCTTACGAGTAAAACCAACGGGAACTTTTGGGTTTACCTTCTCTTCTCTTTTATTCTTTGGTAAGACTTTAATCTCTGCCCCAGCTTCCAGCCGGTCGGATTCGGAAATAAATGAATTCTTTTTCAAAGTCTCTATTTCTTCAGCCTGCATAAGTATTTTTTCTTCTAAGACTTTGATTCTATCAATATATTTTTGTTCAACAGTAGTTGCTTCGTAAGAGTACAATTCATTAATTTTTTTTCCCATCTTTTCAATCAACCCAACTACCAAGGCGTTTCCCATACAGAAGTATCGGGCCTTATCTGGCATTCCTTGAGTCCAATTAGCAGGAAAATCGTTTAGTAATTCACACTCTATAGGTGTTAAGATTCTTAACCTGCCTGTATCCGGGTCTCTCACCACATGGGTACTTCTATTTTTGGTTCCCTCACTTGTAAGCATAGTACGTGCAGGGACGTCTAATTCATCTGGAAAACTCATCCCGCCTTCAGCGTATGTATATACATGGCCATCAGCTGATGTTCGTTTTTCTTTTTTCGCATTTTTCATGTAAGTAAACATTTCCAGTGTTGTCTTGCCATTCTTACCTACTTCGTTTTCATTAAGATAGTACCGTTCATCCACCGGACCATGTTCCCTTGCTTCCATAAGGATTTGGCCAAGTGTCTTAGCCGGCACTTTTTGTGGAATTACCTCTTCAGTGTAATATATTCCATTTCTCATGACACCTGAGTTTCTAAAGGTAGCACTGAAGTTTTTTGATACTTCTAATATATCTTTGGGTAATTCATCTTGCGAAGCACTATGTTTTAGAGAAGTGCCATCAATCGGAAATTGAGAGACAAAGAAACCTGAGTAATGTATTATTTCTTGATGTGAATGGTTTTCAAGCTTATTAGCCAAATAAGTATTGTCACGATAAGCGAAAATAAATATCCGCCTTCTCTTTTGTGCAAATCCGTAATCCGCAGCGTTAATAACTCTCCATTCAACGCAGTATCCAGCATCTCTAAAACTGGCTAGCATAATTCCAAAATCTCTTCCTCGTTGTTTTGCGGGAGTTTTTAATAGTCTATCCACATTCTCCAACAGCACAAAAGTAGGTTTTCTTTTCTTAACTATAGACATAATTTCCCAAAACAAGACACCCTTTTTGCCTTCAATGCCTGATTCCCCAGATAATGACCTTGCGACTGAGTAATCCTGACATGGGAATCCTCCTACTAGTAAGTCATGCTTAGGTACTGATTCTTTTGCCACAGCTATATCTTCATTAGAGTGTATTCCTCTATTTTTAAAGTTATTAGAATAACATTCAAATGCATGTTGAACTTTTTTGGACGGTTCCCACTGGTTACCCCAAACTACTTTAAAACCTTCCGTTCTTTCTAGGCCTAATCTAAATCCGCCTACTCCGGCAAACAATTCTACTACATCAATCATAGTTGTGTACTTCCTTTCCTCTTCGGAACATGTATTCTATTATAATATAAATAAATGTATAATTTAAGTATATAATACTGGAATAGCCCCTTAAAATTTCCCTTTGAAGGGAGGTGATACAATTGGATTACAAAATACATTCGCATAGAAATGCCCTAACTATTTTAGAAAATGAACCTGAGTATAGGGAAACCTGGGCTGAGATACAACATATCTTGTACCACTTGTCAGATGAACGAATTATAGAATGTTATCAGAACTTCTTTGGTGAAAAGAATAAGAGTTTATCTACAAGCATTAATAGGTTGCTAAAAGAAGACTTTGAAGCATTCGGATGGAATACAGAAAGTCCTATCTTCCAAGAACCCCAGTATAAAGATATCAAAGGAGATTACTGGCGTTTAGATATGGCTAAAGACAACATATCCATTGAAGTTGCCTTCAATCACTCTACTGTAATCGCCTGGAACTTACTTAAACCAGTTCTTGCCAGTGAGTTAAATCATGTTCAAAAAGCTATCCAGACTAAATTGGGTGTTATTATTACAGCAACCCAAAGTTTAAAGGTAGCAGGGAACTACGATGGGGCCATTGGGACTTTCGAGAAATTTTTAGACCACCTAAGGCCGATGATGAATCAGTTAAGTGTACCACTACTTATAATTGGGCTTGAAGCCCCGGCCACTTTTAAGCTTGTTGAAAGAAAAGTTGGTAACAGAAAACTTGGCCTAATTCAGCCGCTTGTATAACCTTAATTCGGAGGATGACTGCTAAGTATTAGCGGCCATCCCCCTAATAGATTATTCCTTTTATGTTTTTTTATAGGCTTTCAATTCTTCAATTGGACAAGTTTCCCTTTTTCCAAATTGATAATTCAATAACTCATTTCTAAAAAACACTCTGGATTCATCTTTATCCTTTTCCCATAAGAAGTGTATATAAATATATTCTTCCAAATCTTGCTTTACAGTCATATCTCCCCATCTAATCCAGAAATTTTTTATTTCTTCCTCAATTAACTTTGAGAATGGTTTAGGGAACTTCTTCTTCTCCACATATTTCTTCAGGTATATATTAAATTGTTCTGTATCTTTTACGGTAAATTCAACAAACTCAAAAATAATCTGAGATAACAAATCTTCTGTTTTCGACTCGAAATTTTCGTCCATCATTTTTCTCCTATCTATTAATAAATCTTCCTAAGATATATTGACACGGACTTCTTTAGCCATCATGGGTTGAGTGGAAAGGAAAACGGCTGGACACTGGTGTCTACCTACAAAGTTTTTAAAAAAGACGATGTAAGTAGTAGTTAACTGTGATTTAGCACAACATGGTGTATCGGGCTAAGGTATCCGTTTGTATCACCCCTATTGTTACTGGAATTTCTTCCAAACAAGTCTACTGTTACAAGTAGCCCTCACAGTTTCACTGTTCCACGCTTTACAGCTTTGGCTTTTTCAACATTTAATTCCCCTTCTGCTTTTTAGCAGAATTAAGAAAAGATACAGTTACTTATGACTCGTCCTACACGCCCTTAAGCGTCTACCCTTCCTAACGTCAGCACTATAGTAGCTTTCACTTTTCAGATACAGAACGGAATAGGGACCGTTTAGCGTATCCTAGTCTTAGTTATTGCAGCGGCTAAGACATAACCTTATCAAGTTTATTTTCACTACGTGTTATTTGGCATCCACGTAGGGTAAATCCGTTCTAAAAAAGGCATTGCTTAACAAGCCTTGCACAATCATAATTTTTTCGATAAAATCATGGTAACAAGAATGGGTTTACCTATTCAGTTATAGTCAGTTTTGGTCACGTGCTGCGAACACGTGGCTTTTTTCTTTTTATCGGCAGTGCTTTTCAGCTATTACTCTATTATTCAACTCTTTCTTCCACACCATCAGTGCGGCTTTATATTCTTCGGAGAAGGTACCAGCAATTCTGTTCTTGACACTAGTCACTTCCACAACCCTCGCTGTATACCAGTGAATTGCTTCAATAGTAGACATTTTATTGATATCTGGTAAATCAAAAGTCATTTCATTACCTCCCAGTCACATATGCCTTTTCATGTACTTCCTAACCGGAGAAAACTTATTATGCTGTTCTTTAATATGCATCCCGTCCATCTGTACATATTTTCTAGTAGTAGTTATGTTAGAATGGTCCACAATTTTCTGTAAGGTAAACAAATCTCCCCCGTTCAAAATATAATTCCTTATGAAGGTGTGCCTAAACCGGTGGGGATGGACTTTAGGAATACCTAGTGCCACGCCCACTTTATGCAACCTTCTGCGAAAAGTACTGGCATTTAATGGTTCACCATAGGAGTTCATAAACAGCGTTTCATGGGTTCCAAAGTAGCCTACACATTCATCATGCAGCTTCCTTAATTCCCGCATTACTTCTCTGCTTACCGGAACATGACGCCCCTTTCTGTTTTTATTGGTTTCTGATGGAATAAATACGGATGATTCTTTAAAGTCGACGTTAGCAGTCTTAATTGAAACTGCTTCTGTAATTCTCATGCCAGTATCAAGCAATAAAAGAACCATTATCTTATCACGCCATTCCCCGTAATTCCTTTCCTTAAAGTAGTTCAAAATCAGAGAAACTTCCTTATCAGAAAAGCCTTTTACCTCTTCTTCAGAATCTTGTTTTAGAGGCTTAATATTTTTCATAGGGTTTTCTGGGATAATCCCTTCTTCAAACCAAAATTTACACATAGTACGTAAAGTGCGTAAACGGATATTAATTGTGTTTATAGATAGCCCGGTGGACCTTTCCCGTTTATCATCACCAGCATAAGCTTTTTTTGTTTTCATATAAGTGATGTACTGTCTAATAGTAGCGGCAGATAAATTGCTTACATTATCAAATGTAGTCTCGGCCGCTGAGAGAAAATCCGTTAGGTATTTAACATGCTGCCTGTAATCACTTAAAGTTCTCTGCCTAACTCCTTCAGCTACCTTTGCCCTCAGAAAGATGTCTAACGCCTCTTCTAAAGAGTACATAATCCATTGGGTATCATCTGGCTTACTAGACACTTTCCGTTCTTTTAACGGCATTCCACGCTTGATTATGAACGGCCTTGTCACAATAAAAAAAGCACCCCCAAACAATTGGAATTTAATAGTGAAACTTAATTCACTGTTTCCAACGTTCAGGAGTGCCTTTATCCTACGTACAATTTACGGACTTTATCGGTTAAACCGAAATAAAAAAGCCTGATATAAAACGGATAAACCGTAGTATAACAGGCTTTTTTATACTGTAGCGTCCCAGGAGAGATTCGAACTCCCGACCGACGGCTTAGAAGGCCGTTGCTCTATCCAGCTGAGCTACTGGGACATATAAAGTATAGGTGGTGCTATAAGTCTTGCATGTGTTACCGTCGCCCCTGCCTCAGAAAGCTGTGCAAGTTGCGGTTCGGCATGTGCGCTGATGCGTCCCTTCCGAGGCTTACTCGTCCGTGCTCTATCCAGCTGAGCTACTGGGACATATAAAGTATAGGTGGTGCTATGAGTCTGACGTGTGTTACCGTCGCCCCTGCCTCAGAAAGCTGTGCAAGTTGCGGCTTGGCATGCGCGCTTGTATTGTGGTGCCTTATTTCCTCTGTCTCTGCCTAAGCACACCGTTTACACTGCTGGGACATCTTAAGCATTATGGGTAATTTTTCTTCCCATTTCTTGAGGACATTTTTTATTATAGTGCCATAGCATTTAAAAGTCAACTGTATTTAATAAAAAAACCGGGGAGATTTTTACGGGCGGTCTCCCTGGTTTATTATACATAGTTTTACTCGAATTGATAAGTGTTAGTTAGAAATTCCAGTGGATTTCCTTCCAGATTGTAGAATTGTACCTTCACTGTGGTGGTGCCGGCTTCGAGGACGGCATAAGTTTTTTCTTTGATGCCCTTGGGCAGGCGGATGCTGCCTGGGTTAATATAGAGCCTGCCTTCGATCATTTCAGATCCGGCCAGGTGCGAGTGGCCGAAGCATATGATTCCTGCATCCTCTTCCTCTGCTTTATAGATCAGGCTGTCCACGGTCATTTTCACGTTATAAAGATGGCCGTGTGTGATGAAGAATTTGAAGCCTCCATGCTCTTTCGTGATGCTGTTTGGATATCCTTCAGTGAAGTCGCAGTTCCCCTTGACCATCAGGAAGCCTGCCGCCGCTGCCTCTCCTGGATCGAGCTCGGAATCGCCGCAGTGGATGAACAGGTCACTGTCTGCATGCCTTCCCTTAAGCATTTGAAGTTCGTCTGAAAGGCCGTGGCTGTCACTGACAATGAGCGCCTTCAACATCATTTTTCACCTGCCAGGAACTCGTCGAGGACCGTTTCTAGCTTTTTGAGGGCATGAGCCCTGTGGCTGATTTTATTCTTTTCTGAAGCCGAGAGCTCGGCCATCGTTTTCCCGTATTCATCAGCCAGAAAAATCGGATCATACCCGAACCCGTTTTCTCCTCTGGGTTCCCTGATAATTTTCCCTTCACATGTACCGAAGACCGTGATGGTTTCCCGGTTCGGGGATGCGAGTGCAAGTGCGCAGCAGAAGCGTGCATTCCGCTCCTCATCCGGAACCTCCCGAAGCTCGTCCAGCACTTTCTCAAGATTTGCAAGATCATTCTTTTCTTCCCCTGCATATCTGGCGGAATAGACCCCTGGACGGCCGTCAAGCGCATCCACTTCCAGGCCAGAGTCATCGGCTACCACAAAATGGCCGGCCTCCCGGGCAATGGCCTCTGCCTTAATGATAGCATTCTCCTCAAATGTCGAGCCTGTTTCCTCCACATCCGGTGCATCGGGAATATCGAGAAGTGTAAGGACCTTATATCCTTTCGAGCCAAACAGGCTTTCAAATTCCTTGGCTTTGCCCCTGTTCTTCGTTGCAATCAAAACTGTTTTCAAAACAACTTCACCCTTTACCAATTTTACCGGCGATTTCTCCGAGGGCCTCCTTCTGGATCTGGATAAGCTGCTGAATGCCTTCGCTTGAGACAGAAAGGATTTCCTGCAGCTGGCTGTATGTGAAGGTTGCCTCTTCACCGGTTCCCTGTAATTCGACAAACTCTCCGCTTCCGGTCATGATGACATTCATATCGACAGAAGCCTGTGAGTCTTCTTTATAATTCAAGTCTAACACAACATTTCCATCGCCGATAATGCCGGCGCTTGTTGCGGCCAGGAAGTCTTTGACCGGGAATTTGGCAAGCTTTTTCTCCTGCTGGACTTTATGGATGGCTATCGCCATGGCTGTAAATGCCCCGGTGATGGAAGCAGTTCTTGTTCCGCCATCCGCCTGGATGACATCACAGTCTATCCAGATGGTGCGCTCGCCGAGTTCCTCGAGCCTGACGACAGCGCGCAGGGCCCTGCCAATCAGCCTCTGGATTTCCATTGTCCGGCCGGTGACCTTCCCTTTTGAAGATTCTCTGATTGTCCTTTGTTCGGTTGCCCGCGGAAGCATGGAATATTCAGCGTTAATCCAGCCTTTTCCCTGGTTCCGCATGAATGGCGGGACCCGCTCCTCCACGGTGGCAGAGCAGATAACCTTAGTCCCGCCCACCTCGATCAAAACGGAGCCCTCAGGGTGGATGATATAATTTAATTCCATATGTACAGGGCGTAATTCATTATTCCGCCTTCCATCTATTCTCAAAATGATGATACCTCCTGGTTTTATTGCAGATGCAGTTCAATAAAATGAAGAGGCGGAACATGGCCCGCCTCCTGTTTTCTTTCCCTATTTAGTATATCAAAAAAACCATTTTAAAAACTGCCCGTATTGACTTTTTCCGGCCTGGTTACAGGGGCGGTGATTTCTTTCCCTTCCTCAGTGGTCAGCTTTTCCTTGCCATCCACCATGATCTGTACGCTTTTGATGTCCTTCTGCTCGGTCAACGATAGGACGAGAGAATCAAGGAGGTAGCTTGAGACCTGATTATCCTTCTTGCTGCTAAGGACCGCTTTATTGAAATTCAGGGTGACTTTTCCTTCTTCCACCTTCGGGGCTTCCAGCAGGGCGATTTCAGGGTCAAAGTCAGTCAGGAGTTTGGATGTGAAAGCAGGACCTTTAACGAGCTCATTGACTGCAGCCGTGACCGCGTCCCCGCTTGCTCCCGATATCCGTTTTGTCACCGGTACATAGTAATAATCCTCTTTTTCTCCGCCCAGATAATAGACTGTAACAGGCTTGGAATTGAAGATATCAGTAACACCCGAGGTATCGATATTAATGCCTGCAGACCTGGTAAGATACTTGGTGACAGGGGTGTGGTTGACTGGCATTTCAGTAAGCTCTTTGCCATTCAGCTTGAGGGAAACCTTCTTGATAGAGTCGAATTGCGTCAGTGTCCATGTGATAGACTGAAGGATCCTGTTTTCGTCAGCTGCCTTATATTCCTTGAATTCCTTTGAAAAGTCGACCGTGGCCACTCCATCCTTTACATCCAGGTCTATCTTGGTATCGGCCGGGAGGACTGCCCTGAACCCGTTGGGCAATAGCTCCTGGACTGGTCCACCCTCCACCAGGTATTCAAGAGCCTGTTTGGCTACACCTTCGGAAGCAGGGAGAACCAGGGTCTGGGGAACTACATAACCATTTTTATCGAACAGATACAGCTCCGTCTTTATATCTGCCTTTGCTTCTTTAGCTTCTTTAGCCTCTTTAGATTTGTCTTTTTCTTTTAATTCGGAAGCATCTTTCAAGTAAGTCAGATCCTGCGGTTCGTCGATTTTCTTATCTTCCCCGCCGAACAGCCCGCAGCCTGAGAGCATGATAGTAGAAGCAAGAACCGTATATGCGATTGCCGTTTTTGTTTTCCTGGACATTTTTATCCCTCCAAAGACAGTTTGTACTACAATTTATACGAGCCCCGCATAAAAAATAGACCCCTGCTATAAAAAAATATTGGACAGACTGCAGAAAAGCACGGAAAACAAAAAAAGCCTGTCCCTTAAAGCATGACGTGCATGCCAGGGAAAGGCCTAATACTCTAGTTTTACAGTTTCAACATGTTCTATTTCCCGCTCCAGCCACTCTGAGGCAATGTCCTGGAAAATTTCCTTGGATCCTGTTGTATAAAATTCGTAATGCGGCGGTTCGGTGCTTTTATTCATCTGGCCATTGAAGTGCAGGATCACACTTGCTTCGCTGGCTGTCTCTTCGCCAGAGGAGATCACCTCGACGCCTTTTCCCATATAGCTGCTGATGACCGGTCCAAGGAGCGGATAATGTGTACACCCAAGGATAAGGGTGTCCAGCTTCTTTGACTTTAGCGGCCGCAGCGTCTCGGCGACTACCTTTTTAGCGATCGGGCTCTTGAAGGCGCCGCTCTCCACGATG
Organism: Paraperibacillus esterisolvens; assembly: GCF_046237625.1. GTDB lineage: Bacteria > Bacillota > Bacilli > Bacillales > DSM-1321 > Paraperibacillus > Paraperibacillus esterisolvens. The sequence goes on from NZ_CP143545.1 coordinate 3,167,205, forward strand.
GATACAAATTTGGGGCAGGCCAGGCTCTCCACCCGAGTAAGTGGATTAATATTTTTCAGTGCCGTTTCATATGCCCCGCTCTTGACAGTCCCGACTGTGCCGAGCACGCCGATATGCAGGTTGCGTGTCAGCTTAAGTGCTGCCCTCGCTCCGGGATAAATGACACCCAGTACAGGGATGGGAAGCTCATTTCTGATTTCATCCAGCACAGCTGCGGTTGCAGTATTGCAGGCAATGATCAGCATCTTGATATTGCGCTTGAGCAGAAATCTTGTCATCTGCCATGTGAATAATTTCACTTCTTCCATCGGCCGCGGCCCGTATGGACATCGAGCCGTGTCACCCAGATAAATTATATTTTCATGCGGCAGCTGTCTCATTACTTCCCGGGCAACGGTCAAACCGCCGAGACCGGAATCGATGATTCCAATTGCTTGTTTCAATGCACTCGCCTCATTCATGCTTCATTTCTTGGTGTAATTTGCTTAAGCTTGTTTTTAAGAGCTCAACTTCCTGTCCGGTAAACTTTTCAAATATGTTTTGCAGGTATTGCTGGCGCTTGATAATGACTTCATCAATGATTTTCTTGCCTTCTTCAAGGAGATGAATCCTGACCACCCTGCGGTCATTCGTATCCTTGACCCGCATGACCAGCCGGTTTTTTTCCATCCTGTCAACCAGGTCAGTCGTTGTGCTGCAGGCAAGGAATAACTTATTTGAGAGATCTCCTATAGTCATGTCTCCTTCTTCAAGCAGCCATTGAAGCGCATAGAACTGGGGAAGAGTGATGGGATAATGGCTTAAAATATCCCTGCCCTTCTGCTTGATAATAGCGGAGATATACCTTAGATCTTTTTCTATATCAACCACCAATGCCGGATTGGCTTCTTTTTCAACCTTCATCTTCTACAGCTCCATCCTGGGACCTTAAAATTATTGTTCTGCTATTCCATTATTGTGAATCAAAAAGACTTAAATTTCAAGGCATTTAAATGGATTTGCGTTTTCAACAGGCTCTCCTCACATTCCTGGCGGCTGTTGAACGAGAAAGTGGATTTCCGCTGCAGGCACTCCACCTGCGCGGGGCGGGCGGTGAGAGGCGGAAAGCGGTGCCTGCCAATTAAATAAGACTTATTTATAGCCAATGTTCAGTTAAAACTATCCAAATTAAGGCAGGGTGAGATTCGAAGAAGATTTGCTGATTGGCGAGCGATTGCTGCGACAGCAGCTTAGTCGCACTTATACCGAAAGCCTTGCATAAGACGAGCCAGCTATGGGAAGTGCTCTTTCTTCCCATAGCCGGCTTGGCCTATGGCTCGAGGGTTTCAGCTTGAAACTGGGCTCAGGAGTCTAGCTCCTGCAGCGGAAGTCCACTAGCTTAATAATTTAATCACCCCGCAGCTTCATAAAAAAAACAACAATCTTTTAGGAAAAAATCATTAAAAAAATAAGCAGAAAAGCCTGGACCGCCAGGAGCTTTTCCTGCGGAACTTGCTTCACTGCTTTTTCTAACTGTATCAATAAGTGACAAGCCAAGAGGCAGACAGCCAGATGGGATGTATAGCTACAGCTTTAATTCACCCATACGCAAGAGCTCAACTACAGCTTGAGACCGCCCCTTGACGCCAAGCTTCTGCATTGCGTTTGAAATATGGTTTCTTACCGTTTTCTCACTGATGAATAACTCACCTGCGATCTCTTTTGTCGTTTTATCCTGCACTAACAACTCGAATACTTCTCTTTCTCGTTTGGTGAGCAATGGCTTATGAGTATATTCGTTCTCCTTCAAGTATGGTAACCCTCCTTGCCTTTACCAGCTATCACCTAGGAATGGGTATATATTTAGTCAAGATATCTTATGTACCGAGTATATAGGAAGTGACTGGATATAAGGAAGAAGACATTAAAAAAAATGAATTAATCTAATCTATGAAAGCTGGATGAACATTAACCCGAAAAAGTGGAATTACCTTAAGCTGAACACTTCTTCACGAAGCTTCTGCCTGTCCTCTTCTGTCCAGGGAAACGGCTTTCCCGTCTGCCGGGATATCTGTACGACAGCCCCCCTTCCGGTAAATACGGTTGTGCCATCTTCCCGTGCTCCCCGGTAATGGATGTCCACAGAAGCCTTTCCGACAGAATGTGTCTTTACCTGGATGCTTAGTTTTTCCCCGAAATAAGCCTGTGTGAGGAAATCACATTGGAGGTCGGCGACTACCGGAATCAAGCCGAAATCCGGATCAAGCCATTTATTCATAAAGCCGGCCGCCTTGAGATATTCAATGCGCGCTTCTTCAAAATATGTAAATGGAACGGTATTATTCAGATGGCCGAACATATCGGTTTCTGAAAATCGGATGGAAACATCATGCGAAAAATGAAAAGAACGGCTCCATTCCTCCAAGTTATCAATATACGTAATACGGGGCATCTTTTCTCCCTCCTAAAAATGAATGGGTATTCATTCATTTTACAGGATGAAACAGGATTTTAGAAGCAGAATGATCAATCTTTTTTTATGCTTTGTGAGGAATAATTAAGCCGCAATTTTAGCGGAAATCAACTTTCTTGTCTAAACGGGACAATATATCCGAAAACAGCTTATTTATGACAGTCCCGGCATCCCTTCCATCCCAATAAAAAAAGCCCCCTCGCGGCTAAGCGGGGGACCTTCTGTTTCTTACTGGTCACTTCCGAAGAAATTGCGGAAGGATTGGATAGTTGTGTCTCTGTTAAGCGCTGCGATGGAGGTTGTGAGCGGGATACCCTTAGGGCAGGATTCCACACAGTTCTGTGACATCCCGCAGCTAGCGAGTCCGCCGTCTCCCATAATGGCATTCAGGCGCTCCGGGGCATTCATTTCCCCAGTAGGATGCGCATTGAAAAGTCTTACCTGTGATAATGGAGCAGGACCGATATAATCGGAACTGCTGTTCACATTCGGACACGCTTCCAGGCAGACGCCGCACGTCATACATTTCGAAAGCTCATATGCCCATTGGCGCTTTCTTTCCGGCATGCGCGGCCCTGGGCCTAGATCGTAAGTTCCATCGATTGGAATCCAGGCTTTTACTTTTTTCAATGAATCAAACATCCTGCTTCTGTCCACCTGAAGGTCACGGACAACCGGGAATGTCCTCATCGGTTCAAGGCGGATCGGCTGTTCAAGCTGGTCGACAAGCGCCGTACAGGACTGGCGGGGCTTGCCGTTAATGATCATGGAGCAGGCTCCGCACACTTCCTCGAGACAGTTCATATCCCAGGTGATCGGAGTCGTTTTTTCTCCCTTTACATTAACCGGATTCCTCCGGATTTCCATTAAAGCAGAAATGACGTTCATATTCGGGCGATAAGGAAGTTCGAATTCCTCCTGATAAGGGGCTGATTCAGTTTGATCCTGGCGGGTGATTATAAAACGGACTGTTTTGTTCTCAGCCATGCCTTAACTCTCCTTTTTCTTTGAATAGTCTCTTTTCCTTGGCTTAATGAGCGACACATCGATGTCTTCATAATAAAGTTCAGGAGCAGAGCTGGAATCTGTAAATCTGGCCATGGTCGTTTTCATGAATTCGTCATCATTTCGTTCCGGGAAATCTGGCTTGAAGTGGGCTCCGCGGCTTTCATTGCGGTTATAGGCACCAAGCGTGATGACCCTTGCAAGCTGAAGCATGTTTTGCAGCTGGCGGGTGAAGGATGCACCCTGGTTGCTCCATCTTGCTGTATCATTGATATTGATATTTTTATAGCGTTCCAGGAGCTCCTGTATTTTAGCGTCTGTTTCAAGGAGCTTGTCATTGTAGCGTACTACTGTAACATTGTCAGTCATCCACTCGCCGAGTTCCTTGTGGATCACATACGCATTTTCTGTTCCGTTCATAGACATGATTGAACTCCATTTTTCTTCTTCCTGTTTGACATGGCTGTCAAATACAGTTGAAGAAATATCATCAGAGCCCTTTGCAAGTCCTTTCACATACTTCAATGCATTAGGTCCTGCAACCATGCCGCCATAGATGGCAGACAAAAGGGAGTTTGCACCAAGCCTGTTGGCACCATGCTGTGAGTAATCACATTCACCGGCAGCAAACAGTCCTGGAATGTTTGTCATTTGATCATAATCGACCCATAGTCCGCCCATTGAGTAGTGGACAGCCGGGAAGATTTTCATAGGCACTTTCCTTGGATCTTCTCCCATGAATTTCTCATAGATTTCGATAATGCCGCCAAGCTTGATATCAAGCTCTTTTGCATCTTTATGCGAAAGATCAAGGTATACCATGTTTTCGCCATTAACACCAAGCTTCTGATTCACGCAGACATCGAAGATTTCACGTGTTGCGATATCACGCGGTACCAGGTTTCCATAGGCAGGATATTTTTCCTCAAGGAAGTACCATGGCTTGCCGTCTTTATATGTCCATACCCGTCCGCCTTCACCGCGGGCAGATTCACTCATCAAGCGGAGCTTATCGTCGCCTGGAAGGGCTGTAGGGTGAATCTGGATAAATTCTCCATTTGAATAGATTGCTCCCTGCTGGTATACGATGGAAGCAGCTGATCCGGTGTTGATGATGGAGTTAGTGGATTTTCCAAAGATAATCCCAGGTCCGCCGGTTGCCATGATGACAGCATCCGCAGAGAATGACCTGATTTCCATCGTCTTAAGATCCTGGCCGGTGATGCCGCGGCAGATGCCTTCGTCATCGATCACTGCACCAAGGAATTCCCAGCCCTCATATTTTGTGACAAGGCCGGCTACTTCATAGCGGCGCACCTGCTCATCAAGAGCATACAGCAGCTGCTGTCCGGTCGTCGCGCCGGCAAAGGCTGTACGGTGATGCTGCGTACCGCCGAAGCGGCGGAAGTCAAGCAGTCCTTCCGGAGTACGATTGAACATGACACCCATACGGTCGAACATATGGATGATGGATGGAGCAGCTTCACACATCGCCTTTACCGGTGGCTGGTTTGCAAGGAAGTCCCCTCCATAGATGGTATCATCGAAGTGGATATAAGGAGAATCGCCTTCCCCCTTTGTATTGACTGCCCCGTTTATGCCGCCCTGGGCACAAACTGAATGGGAACGCTTAACCGGAACCACTGAAAAGAGTTCTGCTTTATAGCCTTGTTCAGCAATTTTTATAGTAGCCATCAAGCCGGCGAGACCGCCGCCGACTACAATGATTTTTCCATTACTCAAGTCTGTCACTCCTTTTCAATTTCAAAGCATGAATGATGCTTTGAATAACCCTGTCCTTATCAATCTTTAACTCTATTAAATGAAAGCAAGAATCGCACTGATTCCTACATAAGAAAGGGCCACAAAAATCACCATAGTCACATAGGTTGTGATTCTCTGAGCACGAGGTGAGATGGTTAATCCCCATGTTACAAGGAATGTCCAAAGTCCATTTGCGAAGTGGAATGTCGTGGAGACAATACCCGCAATATAGAAAGCAACCATAAATGGATTGTCAAGAATATTGGTCATCATCTCGAAGTTTACTTCGGCACCTCTTGCTGCAGCAATACGAGTTTCCCAGATATGCCAAGTTACGAAGATCAATGTCACGATGCCTGTCAAGCGCTGAAGCATGAACATCCAATTGCGGAAATAGCTGTAACGGCCAACATTATTTTTAGCAGTAAATGCTATATAAATTCCATAAATTGCATGGTATGCTAGAGGAAGGAAAATAATGAACACTTCCAGGAAAATCCTAAATGGTAGGCCTCCCATAAAATTTGCCGCTTTGTTAAATGATTCAACCCCATTTGTTGCATAGTGGTTTACCACTAAGTGCTGAATGATAAAGATACCAAGCGGAATGACCCCTAGTAACGAATGCAGCCTTCGATTGGCAAACTCCCGATTTCCTGCCATAAACTTGTTATACCCCCTTGAGATTTGGCTGAACTTTGCGCAAAAAGTATAATATATCCTGATATTCAGGCAGGATATCTGCTACAAAATGACAATAAAATGGATTTTGTAACATGCTCTTAACAATGTTCATTTTACTCCTCACACGAAAAGGCGTCAAGAAAACGGATACACAAAATACTTGCCAAATATAAAAATTTTTCATAAAATTTATAACTTTTTATCTTCTATTCTATAACTCACCTAACATACTGACCGGTTAGGAACTATTTTGGCATAATGAAATTTGCCAGTTTTGCATTTTAGTTCTTTGTATGCATGAATTTTTGTTTATAATAGATGTAAGAAAGAGGGGAGAATCTTGGGTAAAGAAGCCGTGAATGAAACAACATTAGAAAAAACTTCAGAACTGAGCCTGAATGAAAAACAAAGAGAAGAAAACGCTGTCGGGCCGGCAGGGCATGATATTCCGGCATTCGGCTACGATTTGATCAGAGAATTCCTGCTGAATGAACTTCTTGGAAAAGAGGCGTCCCAGCTTCTTTATTGGGGCGGCAAGCAGCTGGCGAGAAAATTCCCGCTGCAGAGCGTTGAAGAAATCATCGAGTTTTTCCGCAATGCAGGATGGGGGACACTCACCCAGACCAAATTATCTAAAGATGAATCCCTGTTTGAGCTGTCCGGCAGTACTGTTGAAAGGCGGCTGTCCATTAATGTAAAATGCCACTTCCAATTGGAGGCAGGATTCCTCGCTGAACAGTTTGAAATTCAGCGGAAAGTCTCGACCGAAGCCATAGAAGAACCAAAGAAGCGAGGCGCGAAAGTGTCTTTCATCGTGAAGTGGGATACTAAGGACGGAATATAGTGAAATAATGGGACTGTCTTATAAGTCCCAGCCATAAAGCCCGTGAAAAATGGAGATTTTTCACGGGCTTTGCTCTGTATGCAGCTTATAAGGATCCTCTTGCGGCTGCTGCCTTCAGTTTTATTTCAAATAGGAATACTCAGGGGAAAACGAATACTTCCTGTGGTAAACAAGGTAAAAAAAAAGGATATCCCACACTTAGGACATCCTCTTTCCTTTACTTAGATTCAACGGCCAGCGCCTCTGAAAGGTTGAAAGCTTTATGGAGCGAGGAGACTGCAGGCAGCATTCTGTCCTGAGCCACAACAGCCGAAACTTTTATTTCTGAAGTACTTACCATCTTGATCGCAATTTTCTCCTGGGCGAGGACTTCAAACATTTCGGCTGCCACACCCGGATTTGAGACCATGCCGGATCCGACAATGGAAACCTTGGACAAGCCGCGTTCTGTCTCGATGCGGTCAAAAGCGATTGCTTCTTTGTGGCTGTTCAGCACTTCCAGGACTTCTTTTACATCTTCGGTTTTAACCGAGAAGGATAGTCCGGTTTCACTACCCTCGGTAACACTTTGGATGATGATATCCACATTGATATGGTTTTTTGCCAGAGCGGTAAAGATGGATGAAATCCCTGTACCGCCTGAAGACAGCCCCAGAACAGAAATCCTGGTAATGTTATCCTCAAATGCAATTCCTCTGACGATCAAGTTCTGTTCCATTGACGCTTCCTCCTCAATAATTGTTCCTCGCTCGCGCTCCATGCTTGAACGGACTTCAAGCGGCATATTATAATTTTTGGCAAATTCTACTGCACGCGGGTGAAGCACACCGGCACCGAGATTCGCAAGCTCCAGCATTTCATCATAAGAAACCGATAACAGCTTCCTTGCGCCTTCCACATAGCGCGGATCCGTTGTATAGACGCCAGTGACATCGGTATAAATATCACATTTATCAGCTTTCAGCGCAGCTGCCAGGGCTACTGCAGTCGTGTCCGATCCCCCCCGGCCAAGAGTGGTGATTTCGCCGGCTGCTATTCCCTGAAAGCCGGCAACGATCACAATTTTACCTTCCTTCAGCGAATTTTCAATCCGGCCTGCCCCGATTTCGGTAATGCGTGCATTGCCGTGAACGGCTTCTGTCTGGATTCCCGCCTGCCATCCAGTGTAGGACACAGCCTCATGTCCCCGTTCATTCAGCTCCATGGAAAGAAGGGAAATGGTGACTTGTTCACCTGTAGTCAGGAGCATGTCCATCTCTCTTTTATTAGGAAAAGGAGAAATCTCCCTGGCCATTCCGACAAGAGTATCCGTCGTCTTCCCCATTGCCGAGACGACCACCACGACTTCATTGCCCTTTTTCACCTCTTCGAGCACCCGGTCTGCTGCATTCTTGATCCTTTCTACGCTTCCTACTGATGTGCCGCCAAACTTTTGTACAATTCTCCCCAATGCTGATGCCTCCCTCGCTTTATCGAATGTTCTTAAATGGTAACTGCCAACTCATCCATGATTTTTGCTCCAACATCAAAAAAGGCAATGAGAATTATCTCATTGCCTGTGAATGACGTACTAAAAGCTAATACGTTTACACAGTGAGATAGCTCTCCAAGAACGAATCTTGACAATCCTGCATTTATTCAATGCAGAACCAGCACGGCAAGCTTTGAGCCTTGCAATGCTTCGGCGATTTCCCCTTTCAGGACTTTTCATGGAAGCTCAACCTTCTCAAAGTCCCTACTAATGAATCTCGCACCTCTATCATCACTTTAACATCGTAAAGTAATTGGAATGTATGGTTGATTATAGCACAGCTGTTTCGTACCAACAACTCTAGTCTTTCAATTTTCTAAAAATTTCTTCTGCGGTCGTCTTCGGGATGCCTAATTGGATGAATTCCTCAAGCGCCGCTTCTTTCATCTTCTTTACAGAGCCAAAATGCTTAAGCAGCAACTTCTTCCGCTTTTCCCCGACGCCCGATATATCATCCAGAAGGGATTGGAACACATTTTTTCCTCGCAGCTGCCTGTGGAAAGTAATCGCGAATCGGTGGACTTCGTCCTGTATCCGCTGCAGAAGATAAAACTCCTGGCTGTTTTTCTCGAGAGGGACAATTTCAAGCGGGCTTCCAATCATAAGCTGCGAAGTCCGGTGCTTTTCATCCTTCACAAGACCGGCAAGTGGAACCTCAAGGCCCAGCTCATTCTCGAGCACATCCCTCACTCCCTCGACATGCCCTTTGCCTCCGTCAATGATAATTAAATCCGGCAGCGGCAGATTTTCTTTCAGCACTCTTGAATACCTGCGCCTGACTACTTCTCTCATGGATTCGTAATCATCCGGCCCTTGTACGGATTTTATTTTATATTTCCTATATTCCTTCTTTTCTGCCTTTCCATCGATAAAGACTACCAGTGCAGAAACCGGGTTGGTCCCCTGGATATTGGAGTTATCGAACGCTTCAATCCGGTGCGGTGTATAAATGCCCAGCTGTTTTCCCAGGTTCTCGACCGCCTTGATGGTCCGCTCTTCATCCTTTTCTACCAAAGCGAATTTTTCTGACAGGGCAATCCTTGCGTTTTTATTGGCAAGCTTTAGCAGATCCTTCTTTGTCCCCCGTTTCGGCTGAAGGATCTTGACCTCAAGCAGCTCGCCGGCCATTTCAGCATCTATCGATTCGGGAAGCAGGATTTCCTTCGGTTTAAAGTGATTAACCTTCGAATAAAACTGTCCAAGATAGGTCAGGAATTCTTCTTCCGGTTCATTGTAGAGCGGAAACATGGATACCTCGCGTTCGATCAGTTTCCCCTGCCTGACAAAAAAGACCTGTACACACATCCAGCCTTTATCATAGGCATAACCAAAAATATCACGGTCCGTGAAATCCGTCAGCGTCATCTTCTGCTTTTCCATTGTTGTTTCAATATGTGCAATTTTATCCCTGAGCTCCTTAGCGCGCTCAAAATCCAGTTCTTCAGCTGCAGCATGCATTTTCTCTGTCAGATCGCTTTTGATTTCCTTAAAGCCGCCGTTTAGGAACTTAGTGATCTCCTCTGTGATATTCTTATATTCCTGTTCCTTAATATCATTCACGCACGGGGCAAGACACTGGCCAAGGTGGTAGTACAAACAAACCCTATCAGGCAGGGTGGTGCATTTCCTGAGCGGATATAGACGGTCCAGCAGTTTTTTTGTTTCATTCGCCGCAAACGCATTGGGATAAGGACCGAAATACTTTCCTTTATCCTTCTTGACATTCCTTGTGGTGATCAGGCGCGGATGACGTTCTGCTGTCAGCTTGATGAAAGGATAGCTTTTATCATCCTTAAGCATGACATTATATTTCGGGTCGTATTTTTTGATTAAATTCAGTTCAAGAATCAGGGCTTCCATATCGGAGGAAGTCACAATATATTCGAAGTCCTCGATTTCCTGGACCAGCCTCAGGGTTTTTCCGTCATGTGATCCTGTAAAATAGGACCTGACCCGGTTCTTCAGCACCTTAGCCTTTCCTACATAGATTACCGTGCCCTGCCGGTCCTTCATGAGATAACAGCCCGGCTGATCAGGCAGCAGTGCCAGTTTATGCTGTATGGTTTGATTCATTGGTTCACCCCGCTCCCTTTCAATAACTGATTCCATATAAAAACCCGCCGCTCCCGGCGGGATTTTCTTCACAAAACAGAATATCCGTTCTTATATAGTATAAAAAAAATCCCTTCTGCTGGTCAACTGGCTAGAACTGCTAACCTTGCCATTAAGAAGGGATTTTCTTTTGGAATTAAGAGTGTTTGTTGATAAGGTCAGCTAAAGCTTCTTTTGGCTGGAACCCAACCACTTTATCAACAGCTTCTCCGTCTTTGAACAGGATCAGGGTAGGAATGCTCATCACTCCGTATTTTCCTGCTGTTTCTTGGTTTTCGTCTACATCTAATTTAACGACCTTCACTTTATCGCCTAATTCAGCATCCAATTCTTCAAGAACTGGAGCAATCATTTTGCAGGGGCCGCACCAAGGTGCCCAGAAATCAGCAAGAACCAGACCTTGGCCTGTTTCATCTGTAAAGTTTTGATCGGTAGCTTTTACAATTGCCATGTGAAATCCTCCTAGAAAATACTAATGATTTACTGAAATCAGTATATCACCTTTCCGCATATGGGCGTTAATAATATGTCTCAAACCTAATTTACCCTCATGTTTTCATCTTATGCGAAGGCTGATGTCTGTTGTCTGTGGCGGTTGAATTAAAAAGGATTTCCGCCGCAGACACTCTGCCTGCACGGGCCGGGCAGTGAGCCTCCCGGCTTTGCCTGCGGGGTCTCACCTGTCACACATATCCCATAATGAAAAGCAGGGGAACGGTGCCTGCTCAATTATAATTAGTAATTGCACAATCTTATCACTCTAAATTTAGAAAATATATATATCGGCAGGCAGAAACCCGGCCGGCATAAGACGATTCAACAGTGGGAAGTGCTTCTTTCCCCATACGGATCAGCTTATGACTCGAGTGGCGAAAATCATGAGCTGGCTCAGGAGTACCGCACCTGAAGCCCAAATCTGCTTGTTTAAATAAATAAATCTCCCCACTGAACTCATCCATAAACAACCATCTTTTAGAAAAGAGCCTGTGCGAAAGAGCAGACCTTCGTTTCCCATCCGCAATTCCTGCCTTTATTTTTTCCCGGACATTCTTGGTATGAAACATGTATCAATAAAGGAGGCGGCCATACATCCCGGCCGCCTCTTCTATATTGATTAGTTTGCTCCAACCTTCAACTTCCTGAACTCTTCGGTTAATAATGGAACGACCTCGAATAAATCACCCACGATGCCATAATCGGCCACCTTGAAGATATTGGCCTCTGGATCTTTATTGATGGCGACAATCACTTTGGAATTGGACATACCAGCCAGATGCTGGATCGCCCCGGAAATCCCGCATGCGATATATAAATCGGGCGTGACTACCTTTCCTGTCTGCCCGATTTGAAGCGAATAGTCGCAATAATCTGCATCACAGGCTCCGCGTGAAGCTCCAACCGCGCCGCCAAGCACATTTGCCAGCTCCTTAAGCGGTTCAAACCCATCTTCGCTCTTTACACCGCGTCCTCCGGCAATGATGACTTTGGCTTCTGAAAGATCGACACCTTCGCTTGCCTTCCGGACAACATCCTTGATGATTGTGCGAAGGTTTTTAATATCCACAGAGAGAGAAGCAATATCGCCGGATCGGCTGCTGTCCTTCTCAAGCGGCTCAATATTATTCGGACGGATGGTCGCAAGGATCAGTCCACCTGTGATGACCTTCTTCTCAAAAGCTTTACCAGAGTATATCGGACGGGTAAATACAAGGTTTCCGCCAGCTTCTTCAAGGGAAGTCACATCAGATACAAGCCCTGAATCCAATTTACCGGCTATCCGCGGGGCCAGATCTTTCCCAAGCGCTGTATGCCCCATTACAATTCCTTCAGCACCTTCAGATTCAACTGCGGCCAGAAGGGCCTGTGAATAACCGTCGGACGTATACTGGGCGAGATTTTCATGTGCTACAGTGACGACCCGGTCGGCACCATAATGAATCATTTCTTCTCCGAGGCCGTTCACATCGCTGCCGGCTACAATACCGACAACCTCTCCGCCTTCAGATATGGTCTTTGCTGCTGCTATTGCTTCAAATGATACATTACGCAATGAACCATCACGGATTTCTCCTAATACAAGAACTTTCCTAGCCATCTATATTCCCTCCTGAACTTTGTTTGTTAAAGGCTGTTTTCGCATATGTTCTTGCTGTTGAATAAGAAAGTTAATTTACGCTGCAGGTGCTCCAATCAACTTTGTTTTATTAATTAAATCTCCTCGCAGAACTCATTAGAAAACAGCAATCTTTTAAAAAGAGCCTGGTTAAATGACTTTCGCTTCGCTTCTCAGCAGGCCCACAAGCTCCTGAACCTGATCAGGCAGATCTCCCTGAAGTACCCTGCCCGCTTCCTTTTTAGGGGGAAGGAAGATTTCGATTGTTTTCGTTTTAGCCTCTACATCGTCATCTTCGAGGTCCAGATCATCCAGTTCAAGCTCCTCAAGGGGCTTCTTCTTGGCCTTCATAATACCAGGCAGTGATGGATAACGGGGTTCGTTCAAGCCCTGCTGTGCGGTAACAAGGATTGGCAGCTGAGCCTCAATGGTCTCTGAATCCCCTTCTACATCCCGGATAACGCTTACATTTTGTCCTTCAATTTCTAGTTTGGTGATGGTTGTGATATACGGCATGCCAAGCAGTTCGGCTACCCTTGGGCCAACCTGGCCTGATCCGCCGTCTATCGCCACATTGCCGCCAATGATCAAATCTGCGTTTTTGTCTTTAAGGTATTCTGAAAGGATTTTGGCAGTCGTATATTGATCGCCATTTTCTACATCGTCCTCGATGTTGATCAACACAGCTTTGTCAGCACCCATCGCAAGCGCGGTCCTCAGCTGTTTTTCAGCCTCCTCACCGCCGACTGTCACGACAGTCACCTCTCCGCCATGGGCATCTCTTACCTGAATGGCTTCCTCTACGGCATACTCATCATATGGATTGATGATGAACTCGGCGCCATCCTCGTTAATTCGGCCATTTGACAGGGTAATCTTTTCCTCGGTGTCAAATGTTCTTTTCAGCAAAACATAAATATTCATGAATAGCCCTCCATTTTGTCCATAATTTCAAAGATTATGAATTTTCAACGCAAAAAAATTATCTGCCTTTAAAAACCGGCTCTCTTTTCTCCATGAAAGCAGCGATGCCTTCCTTGGCATCCTCGCTTACAAAGACAGTCCCGAATGATTCCGCTTCCTTTTCTACTCCTTTGTAGTAATTCTCATGCTTGGAGTAGTTTAATAGGCTGATAGCAGCCTTTAGGGCAACAGGACTCTTCTTCGCAATTTTCTGCACCAGCTCTTCTGCCTTCTGGAACAATTCATCTTCAGGATAGGCATGGTTTGCGAGTCCCAGGGACGCAGCTTCAGTGCCGGTAATCGGTTCTGAGGTGAACAGCATCTCTGCTGCCTTTGCAGTACCTACATATCGCGGCAGCCGCTGTGATCCCGCAAATCCAGGCACCAGTCCCAGCTGCAGCTCCGGAAGTCCGAGCTTGGCGTTTTCACTCACCAGCCTGATATGGCATGACATGGCTAGTTCAAGTCCGCCGCCGAGTGCCGCTCCGTGTATGGCTGCAATCACGGGCTTTGGAAATTGTTCAATCCTCTCAAACAGCTCCTGCCCTTTTGCGGCAAGCCTTGAAAATTCCTCACCGCTCTCAATACCGGTAAATTCTTTAATGTCGGCACCTGCTGAAAAAAATCTTCCCTCACCCTTCAACAGGACGGCCCTTGTCCCGGCATCCTGCTGCAGGATATCCAATAGCTCAGAAAGCTCCTGGATGACATGGGAGGAAAGTGCATTTGCCGGAGGTTTATTAATGGTAATCACAGCAACGTTCTCTTTGACTGAATAGCTTAAAAACTCCATAAAGCCGCCTCCACTTATGTATTTCTTAAACACAGCGCCCCTGGGCTTTTCTTTAAAATGTCCCCAGGGTAACCATGTTTCTCCCTCATTATACCTTCTTTTCAGCCATTTGGCTCCCGCATGCCTTTGCCATCATTTCATGGATGGGTCCTGCGAGCTGCGGCAGATTGTACTTTTGCTCATTCATAACCCAGGTTGTCACTGTTTCATCGATGGTGCCGAATATCATCTGGCGGGCAAGCTTCCTGTCTAAACTCTTTGAAAATTCCCCGGCCGCAATGCCCTCTTCAATGATTTTTTCCATCAGCTCAAGATAGCCCTTCAGCACTTCATTTATTTTCAGGCGAAGTTCTTTATTCGACTGTCTGAGTTCAAGCTGAGTGACAATGGCCAGATTCCTGTCTTCGGACAGCTGCCTGAAATGCTGCTGAATCAAAACAAGCAATTTATCTGCAGCATGCTCGACATTCTTTATCTCCTGCTCGATCGTTTCCACAAAGACTCCCATTTTCTCCTGGAATAACGAGATCAGGATATCTTCTTTATTTTTAAAATATAGATAGATGGTACCATCAGCGACTCCAGCCTGTTTGGCTATCTTGGATACCTGGGCCTGGTGGTATCCGTTCTCAGCGATGACCACCACCGCTGCATCTATTATCTGCTTATGTTTTGGCCGATTACGTTTCACGAATGGTCCCCTTTCAAAAAAATGAATGAATCATCATTCATAACTCAATAATAAGATGAATCGTTTTTCCTGTCAAGGGATAAACGTAAGGAAAGCTTGTCCCATTCCTGTGTAAAAAGAGCCGCAAAGGCTCGGGCGGGAGGCAGTTGTCATGCGTTCTTTTCATCTTCGAGTTTCTGTTTTTCTTCCTCGACAAGAGCGCGCCTCAGGATCTTCCCTACTGCCGTCTTAGGAAGCTCTGACCTGAATTCATAAATCCTCGGAACCTTATAGGCGGCCAGACTTTTACGGACGAAGATGTTTATTTCCTCTTCTGTGGCACTGCTGCCCTCCTTCAGCACGATATAAGCTTTTACCGTTTCTCCCCGGTATGGATCGGGCACGCCGGCAACCACTGCTTCCTGGACAGCTTCATGTTCATATAATACTTCTTCGATTTCACGGGGATATATATTGAATCCGCCGGCTATGATCATATCCTTTTTGCGGTCTACTATAAAGAAATACCCCTTATCGTCATAATAGCCCATATCTCCTGTCAGCAGCCATCCATCTTTAAAAGATTGTTCGGTTTCCTCCGGCCTGTTCCAGTAGCCCTTCATGACCTGCGGCCCTTTAATCGCCAATTCGCCGATCTCACCTGGTCCAAGCGGCTCTCCAGTATCCAGCGATAAGACCGCTGCCTCGGTATCCGGCCATGGCACCCCGATGCTTCCCCTGACTCGCGGACGGTCCCATAGGAAATTGGCATGTGTGACGGGGGAGGTTTCAGTAAGTCCATAGCCTTCGACAAGCTTGCCTCCGGTCAGTGCTTCGAATTTATCCTGCACATCTACCGGCAGGGGAGCCGAGCCGCTGATACAGGCGGTGATGGATGAAAGGTCATACCTTGCCAGGTCGGGATGATTCAGCAGGGCGATATACATGGTTGGGGCTCCGGGAAACAGGGTCGGTTTTTGCTTTTCAATCGTCTTAAGGGTCGTTAAGGCATCGAATTTAGGCAGAAGCGTCATTTTATGGCCTTCCATGACGGAAAAGATCATGACTGTCGTCATACCGAATACGTGGAAGAATGGCAGGATCCCCAGAATATTATGGCCCTTTTCCTTTCCCTTATAGAGCCAGGCTGCACACATCCGGGTATTGGCCATCAAATTCCGGTGAGTCAGCATAACTCCCTTTGGAAAGCCCGTGGTCCCCCCTGTATACTGCAGGAGCGCCAGATCCTCGGCCGGGTCAATCTCTACCTGGATATCCTGATGGGGCACTGGGCGCTTCATGATTTCGGCAAACAGATGATGATTTCCTTCATGTTCAACCTTCACCGTCATTCCATACTGTTTTTTCTGGATGAAGGGATATAGGAGATTCTTTGGAAACGGCAGATAATCTTTAATGCTTGTGACAATGATGTGCCTGAGCCCGGTTTTCGGCATAACCCTGGCCGCCCTCGGGAACAGGATGTCGAGCGTCACAATGAGCTTCGCTTCACTGTCCTTCATTTGATATTCAAGCTCCCGCTCCATGTAAAGCGGATTGGTCTGCACCACCACAGCACCTGCAAGCAGTGCCCCAAAATAGGCAATGACCGCCTGCGGGGTGTTTGGAAGCATGATGGCCACCCTGTCACCCTTTTTAATCCCAAGACTGGCAAGATACCCGGCAAATTTCTGTGCCGATTCGTATAATTCCTGGTAGCTCAGCTCTTTGCCCATAAAGTGGACGGCTTTTCTATCCGGGTATTTTCCTGCTGAATGCTTAAGGCAGTCCTGAAGCGGCTGCTGGTCGTATTCCAGGCTCCCCGGTATTTCCGGCGGATAGGTCTCAAGCCATATTTTATCCTGACTGGTCAAATGTTTCCCTCCCCTTCTTGCAATTCTTTAAATTTTCAAACTTTTCCTTTTAAATTATATTATACAAAATTGTTTCTTAGCAATTATTTGAGGATTTTTACCTATAAACATAAAAGCACCCCATAAGAGCATCACCTCTACAGAGGGAAGATGATCTTATGGGGGTGCTTATTTTTTCATTTAGCAAAAAACAGCATGTAGCCTATTCCGATCAGCATGAATGCGCCGCAGAGAACCAGCAGCACCTTAGCCAGCTTTTCCAAACCTGACCTCTCCTTTAAGATATGCCGGCACCGATAACATAGGATAATCCCACCGATATAATCATTGCGATCAATCCTACTGCCCGGTTGTCCCTGGCTATCTCTTCATCTATGTTAAAGCTCGGTGTCAAAAACTCAAATGTAAAATAACCGACCAGAAGCAGCAGGAACCCGAAGACCCCCCAGCCAATCATCGTAATAAGAGAATCATTCTGTAAGATGGAATGGCGGAATATATTCGCAATCCCAAATATCTTGCCGCCTGTGGCGAGTGCGACGGATAGGTTGCCATTTTTTATTTCCTCCCAATTCCGATACCTCGTCACCAATTCGAATACGGCCAGAAAAACGATGCAGCATAGTACGACCACACTGTAATATGCAGTTAAATACACAAACTGATTACCCCATAATTTATCCATGTCTGTTTTTTACTCCCGATTATTTGAACTCTGCGACTGTCACACCGCTGCCGCCTTCACCTGCTTCACCGAATCTTATACTTTTTACAGAGCGGTGATTCTTGAGATATTCCTGGACTCCCGTCCTAAGTGCCCCGGTACCTTTTCCGTGGATGATCGAGACCCGCGGATAACCGGCAAGAAGGGCGTCATCAATATACTTTTCCACCCGCATGAGCGCATTTTCATAACGCTCACCGCGCAGGTCAAGCTCCAGGCTGACATGATAATCCTTGCCCCTTACTGTCGCAAGCGGCTTTGTCTGCACCTGTTTCGGTGTGCCGATGAATTCAAGATTTGATTCCGCAACCTTCATCTTCATGATTCCAATCTGGACCATCCATTCTTTCGCCGATACCTTCTCCACCAGATGGCCTTTCTGGTCAAAGCTGAGCACTTTTACTTCATCTCCAGGCTGCATTTCTTTTTTCTTTGGTGCAGCTGCCGTTTTTCTCGTTTTCTTAATTTCAGGTGCTGCTTCGTTAAGCCGCCTTCGGGCATCAATCAATTCGTGCTCCTTTACCTCAGCATTCTTTTCTAGCCTCAGGCGCCTTAGATCACTCAAGATGCCCTCAGCCTCTTCCTTGGCCTTCTCGACGACAGCTGCAGCTTCCAGGCGTGCCTTTTCAGCCAGTTCATCCTTTCGGCCATAATATTCAGCCATCTGTTTCTGGAGATCTTTATGGATTTTCTCTGAATCCCTGAGGAATTCATTGGCTTCTTCCCTGTCTCTTTCCGCATTCCTGCGGCTTTCCTCAAGGGAAGCAATCATATTTTCAACCTTATTTGTCTCAGTGCCTATATATCCTTTTGCTTCCCTAATAACAGATTCATCCAGGCCAAGGCGCCTGGAAATCT
This sequence comes from Paraperibacillus esterisolvens, assembly GCF_046237625.1. Classification (GTDB taxonomy): domain Bacteria; phylum Bacillota; class Bacilli; order Bacillales; family DSM-1321; genus Paraperibacillus; species Paraperibacillus esterisolvens. Next base: position 3,185,592 of record NZ_CP143545.1, read on the forward strand.
CAAAGGCATTGCTTCGTCCAGGTATGCCGATCTGAAGCCTGTACGTCGGGCTCAAGGTCTCTACATTAAATTCGACGCTTGCATTCACAACCCCTGTCCGGTTGTATCCATATGCCTTAAGCTCCGGATAATGAGTCGTCGCGATAACCCTTGCTCCCCGGTCATATACCGTGTCAAGAATCGAGATGGCAAGTGCCGCCCCTTCCTGGGGATCGGTGCCTGCCCCGAGCTCATCGAATAAAACCAGGCTGCGGTCATTCACCTTTTTTAGAATGTCCACAATATTGACCATATGGGAGGAGAACGTACTCAGACTCTGCTCAATGCTCTGTTCATCACCGATGTCGGCAAATACATCCTCGAAGACCGCCGCTTCCGAACCATCCAGCACGGGAATCTGCAGCCCGGCCTGCACCATGAGGGTACATAATCCGATTGTTTTCAGTGTAACGGTTTTACCGCCCGTATTCGGGCCGGTGATGACAATCGAAGTATAATCTTCCCCAAGGATAATGTCATTCGGCACCACTTCCTCTGCAGGAATCAGCGGATGGCGCGCCTTGAACAGCTTCACTCTGCCTTCTTTATTCAGTGCCGGCTTTGAAGCCTTAGTCGCGCTGCTGTAACGTGCTTTTGCAAACATAAAATCCAGGGTCGCGAGCACCTCTACCTTATGGAGCAGCTCTTCCGTGAATTCCCCCGTAAGAGCTGACAGCTCAATCAATATCCTCTCGATTTCCTGCTGTTCTTTTACCCTTATCTCCTGGAGGGCATTGTTAAGATCGACCACAGCCTGCGGTTCAATGAAGAGCGTCTGGCCGGAAGATGACTGGTCATGGATGATCCCGCCATATACGGCCCTGTATTCCTGCTTCACAGGGATAACAAACCGGTCATTACGGATTGTGATGATGGCGTCAGAGAGCATCTTTTGTGCGCTTTGGGACCGGATCATACTTTCGAGCTTTTCCCTGACTCTTCCTTCGTTTGTCCTTTTTTGCGTCCGCAGAGATTTCAGCCTGTCACTTGCGGAATCCAGCACCTCTCCGCTGTCGCCGATGGCATTGATGATCGGGCGCTCAAGCTCTGGAAGCGGGTGTATGGCTTCCATATAATCGGCCGAAAGCGGAAGCTCTATCCCGCTTTCGATCATATCTTCGATAAAGCTTTTTAAGATCCTGCCAGCCCGGATGGTGCTGGCGATCTCATTCAGCTCCATTGGACTCAGCATCCCGCCGATCTGCGCCCGTCTCGCATGCGGTTTTATATTGAAGATCCCGCCAAGGGGCACATTTCCCCGCAGGCGGATGATTTTGGCAGCTTCATCTGTTTCCTCATGAAGCCTGACAATTTCTTCAAAGTCAGAAATAGGCAGGAGTCTCTCTGCTTTTTCCTTTCCGAGCGAGGAAGAGGCAAAAGCAGACAGCTGTTCAATAATTTTGTGAAACTCCAGGGTTTTTAACGCTTTTTGATGCATGGAGTTTATGCCCTCCTTCAAATCAAGGTGTTAATCATTTCTTTTCAGGAACGAAAGCAATTCGTCCGGGTTCTTCGTATTTAAAATAGTGCCCTTTTTGAGCCAGCCCTTCTTTGCATGGGCAACGCCTATGTCCATGTCCTCAAGCATGGTGATATTATGTGCATCCGTGTTCACGGCAATTGTCACACCTGCCTGCTGCGCCTTCTTCAAATGCTCGGCAGCAAGATCCAGGCGGTTAGGATTTGCATTCAGCTCCAGTGCAGTGCCCGTTTCCTTTGCAAGCTGTATCAGCATGTCCATATCAACTTCATAGCCTTTTCTCCGGCCAATGACCCTGCCGGTCGGATGGGCTATCAAATCAACATGGGGATTCATCAGCGCCGTTTTCAAGCGCTCCATGATTTTTTCTTTCGGCTGCGAAAAGCTTGAATGGATCGAGGCAATGACAAAATCCATTTCCTTCAGGAGCTCATCATCATAATCCAGTGTCCCGTCAGGCAGTATATCCATCTCAATGCCAGAGAGGATCAATATATCATCATATTTATCATTCAGCGACCGGATGATTTCCTTCTGCTCTCTCAAACGGTCTGCCGTCAAGCCGTTTGCGACCTTCAGGTATTGTGAATGGTCGGTGATGGCCATATATTTATATCCTTTTGCCCGGCAGGCTTCCACCATTTCCTCAATGGAATGGCCGCCATCACTCCAGGTGGAGTGCATATGGAGGTCTCCCTTGATATCCTCACGCGAAACGAGTCCGAAGTCTGAAGAATAATGCTCGACTTCTGTTCCGTCTTCCCGGAGCTCAGGCGGAATGAACGGGAGCCCGAAATGAGCGTAGAATTCATCCTCGGAACGGAAGGTCAGGACGCCGTCATTTTCGGTCTCCACTCCATATTCGCTGATTTTCTCGCCGCGTTCCTTTGCAAGCTGCCTCATCCGCACATTATGATCCTTGGATCCGGTGAAGTGGTGCAGGGTTGTAATAAACTCATGCGGTTTGACGAGTCTGAAGTCTGCCGATACTTCATAATCATAAGACAGAGTTACAGACACTTTTGTATCGCCAGCCGCAATTATGCTTTTCACCTGAGGAAGAGAGATCAGCTGCTCTCTGACAGACTCTGGGTTTTCTGTGGCGATGATAAAGTCCAGGTCCTTGATTGTCTCCTTCATCCTGCGAATGCTTCCCGCTCGTGAAAATCTTTCAATATCCTTAAGGTTCATCAGTGATGCTTCTACATCATCCGCAATCGATAGCATGAAGGCGAGACCGAGCCGGTCCGGCCGTGTACCGAACTCAGCTATGGCCGCCAGGATCTTCTCCTCGGTCTTCCTGCCGAAGCCCGCAAGATCCTGGACCCGCTTCTCCTCGCAGGCAGCCTTCAGGTCTTCCATGCTTTCTACATGGAGCTCCTTATACAGCTTCGCAATTTTCTTGCCGCCCATGCCCGGAAGCTGCAGGAGGGGGATCAGCCCCTTTGGAACCTCTTCCTGAAGTTCAGCCAAAACCGCTGATTCCCCGTCCCTTATATATTCTTCGATGACAGCGGCTGTTCCCTTCCCGATGCCGGAAAGCGCTGTAAAATCTTCAATCTCCCCAAGACTCCTGTCATCCGCTTCAAGAGCACCTGCTGCCTTCCTGAACGCGGCCACCTTAAACTGGTTTTCGCCTTTTAATTCCATATATATAGCAATCGTTTCAAGCAAATGAACAATATCCTTTTTATTAAACAAACTCTGCACCTCACCTTTTAGGGGTCTGTCCCCCATTTCCCAGATTATTTCCCATAATTTTAAGATACCGTTTATTTTGGGTCCTAGCAACATAAGTGACGCAGGTAACCTTAGGAGGCGGCTCTCACTAAAAGAAAAACTTCCCTTGGAAAGAGAAGTTACATAGGGATATATTTAAACCATAGATCCTTCACTGTTTCAGAGAGCAGCGGGGTATTTTTTACGATGGATTCTGCCAGGAAGGAATCATTCATGGGTCCCTGTATGGATTCGACAGGGACAAGGGCAGCGATATAGAGCAAAATGAACACGATGAGATAAACTTCCAAAATGCCGAGGACTGCGCCGCCCAGACTGTTCAGCTGTTTAAGGATAGGCAGGTGGGCAATGAAGTCCAGCATGGATCCGATAAGCTGCCAGACGAGCTTTACCGCAAAGAAGACAATGGCAAAGGCAATGGCATTATAATAGGCTTCGTCCAGGCCGCCGGATTTGAAGACCAGGTCCATCGAATCTGTATTTCCCACGGATGGAAAAGGGATCCAGAGCTTCAGCTTCGGAGACAAATCATCATAATATATGTAAGCGGCTATAAAGGCAGCTATGAAGCCCGTCAGGTGGACCAGCTGCAGGATGAATCCTCTTTTCAGCCCGACCAGCAGGCCCATGATAAAGATTACAAGTATAATTAAATCAAGCATTCTGTTTTCAATCCTTTTTTCTTGCAGCAAGCATCTTAAGCTGCTCAAGTTCGTCTTTTACCTTTAAATAATCATGCATAACATTGACAGCGGTGAGCACTGCAACCTTGCTGACATCAAGCCTTGGGTTCATTGCATTGATCTCGCGCATTTTATCATCAACCATTGAAGCCACAATCCGAATATGGCTTGAACTTTCAGCTCCAACAATGGTATATTGCTGTCCATATATATCAACTGTTATTTTTCTCTTATTATGGTCTGACAAAATGATGCCCCCAATCTCTTAAAAAATCCTAATCTATATCATACCATGAATTTTTAATCCTTGAAAAGCGGGGACCATTCCTTTTTCTGGCTTTCAGAAGAAAAATGGAGCATCACCTCAATCTTGAATAGAAGGAGCACCTAATATGTCCAATGCAGTATTAGTTTTAGATTCATCTTCCATCCAGAAAATGAAGGCCCACTACTCATCAGCCATCAGTGATAAAACTCCTCCAGGCGGGCTCTTTTCCGCAAAAGTCCCTGGCTGCTCCATTACAGCTTATAAATCCGGTAAAGTCCTTTTCCAGGGGCCGCGGGCTGAAGAAGAAGCAGGTGCATGGGGCAGCGCAGCACCAAAAGCCGCCCCGAAGAAAGCGTCATCCGTAAAAAATCATTCCTACTCACCTCCGGCAGATATAGCAGGAATGTCACTGGTTGGTTCTGACGAGGTGGGGACAGGCGATTTCTTTGGGCCGATGACAGTGGTTGCTGTTTATGCTGCAAGCCGCCACCTCCCGCTTTTAAAAGAACTGGGTGTCAAAGATTCAAAGAATCTTAAAGATCCGCAGATCATGGAAATTGCGGCACTCATAAAGGAGACTGTGCCCTACAGCCTCCTGGTCCTCAACAATTCAAAGTATAATGAGCTGCAGGCTGGCGGCATGTCCCAGGGAAAGATGAAGGCACTGCTCCATAATCAGGCTATCAAGAAAGTGCTAGAGAAAATTGCCCCGGCTGAGCCTGACGGGGTGCTTATTGACCAATTCGCCGAGCCTGGGGTCTTTTTTAATTATCTAAAGGGTTCCCGTCCATTCAAAGCAAAAAACACCTATCTCAGCACAAAAGCCGAAGGCATCCACCTGAGTGTGGCGGCGGCATCAATCCTTGCACGCTATGCGTTTGTAAAGCACTTTGAACTTCTCAGCCAAAGCGCTGGCTTCACCCTTCCCAAAGGGGCAGGGCCGGCGGTGGACATTGCCGCAGCCAGGCTGATCCACGAAAAAGGCGAGGCTGCTCTCGGGCAGTTCACGAAGACCCACTTCGCCAATACTGCAAAGGCAAGGGCGCTTTATCAAAAGAAATACCGTTCTTAATTAAAAATGAAGCCTGCCGCATATAGCGCGCAGGCTTCTTCCTTTTTATTCCTGACTCCTATCCGGCACCCTGAGCTGCCTTTCTGCAAACTCACGGTACAGCTCATGCGTTTCAAGGAGCTCGTGATGAGTCCCCCTGCCAGTGATCCTTCCCTTTTCAAGAAATATAATCTGATCTGCATCAATGACAGTTGACAGCCGGTGTGCAATCACAAGGGTTGTCCGCCCTTTCATTAAATTCTGAAGAGCTTCCTGAACCACGATTTCCGACTTGCTGTCAAGGCTTGAGGTTGCTTCATCCAGCATCAGGATCCTCGGATTCCTGAGGAGCGCCCGGGCTATAGCTATCCTCTGCCGCTGCCCGCCAGACAGCATGATACCCCGCTCACCCACTTCTGTATCATATTGCTTAGGAAGTTCCTCTATAAAAACATCAGCATAAGCCATCCTGCCCGCCTGCCGCAATTCCTCCTCGGATATCTTTCTATGGACTCCATAGCAGATATTTTCCCTTATCGTACCGGCATGCACCGGACTTTCCTGGGAAACATACCCGATCCCGCTCCTCCATGCTTTCAGGGAAATCTCCGATATCGGCTTTTTGCCGATTAGAATTTCGCCCGAATCTGGCGTATAGAATCTTTCCAGCAGGGAGAATAGTGTCGTTTTTCCGCTGCCGCTCGGACCGACGATGGCTGTGACGGATGATGGATTGACCGTGAAACTCACTGCATCCAGGACCTTCCCTCCGGATTGATAGCCGTATGTAACCTCCTTCAGGGTGATGGCCTGGCCTGGCTCTACTTCTTCTGATCCTTTATCCAGTTCCTCCACATCAAGGGATAAAATACCCATGACCTTCTCCGTCGCCCCAAGTGTTTTCTGGAACTGTGTGAAAAAGGCGGCAATCGATGTGATCGGCATGATGATCTGGAATAAGTAAATAAAGAACGCCACCAGTTCACCAGCCGTCATCATCCCCGTTGATACTCTCAGTCCCCCATATCCGATGATCAGCACGAGAATAATGATGATCATCGAAGAGATCAAGGGGGACAGAAGTGCCTGAATGACTCCTTCTTTTATCCCAAGGCGGAAAAGTGAATGGATCCCCTGCCTTCCCCGCTGGTACTCCATCTCTTCCGCATTCGATGCCTTCACAAGACGTATATCCGCAAGGACCCGGGTAAGATTGGCAGAAAAGCCTGCCGTTTCATCCTGAAGGCTCCTTGAGATTTTCACCATCTTCCTCCCGACCGGGATTAAGATCAGCATGGATAGCGGGATAACAGAAAACATCACCAGAGTCAGCGGCCAGTCCAGGAAGAATAGGACGATGATTGTCCCGATGATGGAGATGACACCTGATATAAAACCGACCAGATGCTCTGTAATCAAATTTTTGATGATGCCCGTATCATTCGTCATCCTGCTGACGGTATCACCCGTCTGATGAGTATCATAATACGGGACCTTTAAAATCAACAGCCTGCCCCACACCCTTTCTCTTAGAGAAGCGATAACATGCTGCCCGACTCTCGCAAGCATGTAAACAGATATCCCTCCTGCTATCGCCTGGGCAAAAAAAGCCGCTGTGATCCAGCCGATCAGTCCATAATCCAAAGAACGTGCAAATCCGTCTATCACCTTGCTAGTGAACAGCGGTATGGAAAGCCCCGCTGCCGTATTTAGCAGGCTGAGAAAAAGGGCTGTGCCAAATAGAAGCCTCGGCGGCTTTGTTTCTTTTATAAGCCCCAGCAAAAGCTTCCAGCTTGACTCGCGCTTCATATGGTCCGCCTCCTTGTTTTCTTGATCAATCCCAAATCCTCAGGAGCCGCCTTTACCAGGCTGATGATTCCCTTTGACGCCCACTCCAGCAGCCAGAAGAATCATCAAAAATTGAAAATCCTGAGTCCCGGCTCTCCCGATCACTTTTACTCCGGGTTCTCTTTTTCCTGAGTTTAATTCCCTGTTTTTTCAGCTTTGGATAATACAAATAGGGTCCCCCATAACATGACTTTGATAAAATTTCCAGGTTATCCCTTATTTACGAACCAGGGCTGTCCTGGTTTCAATTTCGGACAACAGGAATTTCGCTGGATGAAAACGAAAGCCGGCTCCCCGGAAACAGCTGAACTGATCCGAAAAGCCGGCCTTCTAGACTCTTATTTATGCTCTCAGCACTGCACCAGTCTTGTCTTCGACTGCCTTCAATACTTTTTCATGGGCGCGGGTTACTTCCTCATCAGTAAGCGTGCGTTCCGGATCCACATATTTCAGCGAGAAGGCAAGGGATTTCTTGCCCTGTTCCATCCGTTCTCCCTCATATAAATCAAAGACAGCTATCTCTTTCAAAAGCCTGCCTCCGGCTGAAGATATCACATCATAGATTGTGCCTGCCGCTACATCTCTATCTACAACAAGGGCTATATCCCTGGTGATGGACGGGAATCTAGGGATTGCCTGGTATGCAATCGGCGCTGTTTCTGCCGTAAGCAAGGCCTGCAGCGATATTTCAAACACATACGTTTCTTTTAAATCCATATCTTTTTGGACCTTCGGATGAATCTGGCCCACAAATCCTATAGTTTCGCCATTCAGCATTATAGCGGCTGTCCGTCCCGGATGCATGCCCTCTGCTTCTGCTGCTTCAAAATTGATGGCACTGCCCAGTCCAAGCACTTCAAAGAGACCTTCGAGAATGCCTTTTGCCACATAGAAATCAACAGGCTTTTTCTCGCCCTGCCATGGATGAGTTACCCATAGACCGGTCATTGCCCCGGCAAGATGTTCCTTTTCAAGAGGCAGTTCCTCTCCTCCGTTCTTCTGGAACACAGAGCCAGTTTCATAGATGGCAAGTGATTCGGCCTGTCTGGCTGTATTGTACTTCAGAACTTCAATAAGCTGCGGCACGATGCTCAGGCGGAGGGTGCTGCGGTCTTCACTCATCGGCATGGCAAGCTTGATTGCTTCACCTTTTTCAAGTGCATATTGGCCTGCTTTCTCTTCTGAGGTCAGAGAATAAGTCACAGCCTGGTACAGTCCTGCTCCTTCGAGATAACTCTTTGTTTTTCTGCGTTTCAGCTGATAGCTGCTCAGACCGCCGGGAGTTGACTCGGCCACAGGCAGGGTTTTCGGAAGATGGTCATATCCATAGAGACGCGCAACTTCCTCGATCAAGTCTGCTTCGATGGTGATGTCTCCCCGTCTTGTTGGTACTGTGACAATAATCTCATTTCCTTCAGTTTCAGCCTGGAACTGCAGGCGGCTGAAAATATCCATCACCGTATCAAGGACGAGCCCGGTACCCAGCAGTCTGTTTATTGCCTCAAGGCTGGTTGACACTACAGCCGGTTCTGCCTTCAGGGTATCTGCAATTACCGTTCCACTCAAGACTGTTCCCCCGGCATATTCAGCCATCAGGCTTGCTGCACGTTCAGCTGCCTTAAGGACACGGGCGGGATCCACGCCTTTTTCATAACGGGAGCTCGCCTCACTCCGAAGATTCTGCCCCTTGGAGCTCTTTCTGATTACAGGACCAGTAAAATAGGCTGATTCCAGAAGGACGGTAATGGTATCCAAACCAACCTCTGAGTTGGCACCGCCCATGACACCGGCAATTGCAACCGGCTTACTGCCGTCTGTGATGACCAGGTTGTCACCATTCAGGGTGCGCTCTGCGTCATCAAGCGTGACAATCTTTTCGCCCTCATGGGCACGCCGTACAAGGATTTCCTTTGAGCCAATCTTGTCATAGTCGAAAGCATGAAGCGGCTGTCCGTATTCCAGCAGGACAAAATTTGTAATATCCACGATGTTATTATGCGGCCTGATTCCGCTGTTCATAAGCAGGGTCTGCATCCAGAGAGGAGACGGCCCCACTTTTACATCCTTAATGACCTTTGCCGTGTATAATGGATTATCTTCTTCTGCATCCACACGGACTGAGATATAGTCCGAAGCCTGTTCGCTTGCGGCAGTGCTGCCAGTTTCAGGCCATTTCACTTCCCTGCCGAGGATGGCGCCGACTTCATACGCAACTCCCAGCATACTCATGGCATCAGCCCGGTTTGGGGTAAGACCAAGCTCCAGGATAGAATCGTCCAATCCGAGCTGTGACAGGGCGTCCTCGCCGACTTCAGCATCAGCCGGGAAGACGAAAATGCCAGTGGAATAATCCTTTGCCACAACCTTGGGCTCGATCCCCAATTCCTGAAGCGAGCAGATCATCCCATTGGATTCTTCCCCGCGGAGCTTCGCTTTTTTTATTTTGAAGTTTCCTGGAAGCACGGCCCCGACAGTAGCTACTGCAACCTTCTGCCCCTTGTCGACATTCGGTGCGCCGCAGATGATCTGTACTGGCTGATCTCCCCCAAGATCCACCTGGCATTTGTTCAGTTTGTCAGCCTGTGGATGCTTTTCCTTCTCGACCACATGGCCGATGACAACACCTTTAAGTCCTTCGCTCTTCTTTTCGACACCTTCTACTTCAATCCCGCTCTTCGTGATTTTCTCTGCAAGCTCTTCCGGTGAAATGCCGGACAGATCTACATAATCCTGCAGCCATTTATATGAAACAAACATGATTCATCCTCCTTCTTTAACCTTCATGCTTGAAAAACTGTGATAAGAAACGAACATCATTTGTATAGAAATGGCGGATATCATCCACTCCATACTTAAGCATCGCGATACGCTCCGGCCCCATTCCGAACGCGAACCCTGTATATTTTTTAGAATCAAAGCCGGCCATTTCCAATACATTCGGGTGAACCATGCCTGCTCCCAGGATCTCAATCCAGCCAGTTCCCTTACAGACACTGCAGCCTTTTCCGCCGCAGACTTTGCAGGAAATATCCATTTCCACAGAAGGCTCTGTGAAAGGGAAGAAGCTTGGACGCAGCCTGATTTCGCGGTCTTCTCCGAACATTTTTTTCGCGAACACATCAAGCGTGCCTTTTAAATCGCTCATCCTGATGTTCTCATCCACTACAAGTCCTTCAATCTGCATAAATTGATGGGAATGGGTAGCATCGTCATTATCCCGGCGGTATACCTTTCCGGGGCAGATAATTTTAACCGGACCGCGGCCTTCATGCTTCTCCATCGTCCTTGCCTGCACAGGTGAAGTGTGGGTGCGGAGCAGGATTTCTTCTGTAATATAAAAAGAGTCCTGCATATCCCGCGCCGGATGTCCCTTTGGTAGATTCAGCGCTTCAAAGTTATAATAATCCTTCTCGACCTCGGGACCTTCGGCAACCTGGTAGCCCATTCCGATGAAAAGATCTTCAATTTCTTCTACTACCATTGTAAGCGGATGCCGGCTGCCCTGTTTAACCGGCCTTCCCGGCAGGGTTACATCAATTTTCTCTGCAGCCAGCTTTTCAGAAATGGCCGCTTCCTCCAGCTGCGCCTGTTTTTGTTCGATGCCGGCTGCGATGGCTTCTCTCACATCGTTTGCTAGAGCCCCGATGACTGGACGCTCTTCGGCAGAAAGCTTGCCCATCCCGCGCAGCACTTCAGTAATCGGCCCTTTTTTGCCAAGATATGAAACCCTTACTTCATTCAATTCCTTTAGGCCCTGTGCTTCCGCCGCTTTTTGAAGCGCTTCAGCCTGGAGTTCCTGCAGTCTTTCCTTCATTTTTTAAATCCTCCTTATCGTTATAGAGCTAAGAAAAGAAAACAAAAAGCCCCGTCCCCAAAAAAGGGACGAGGCATTGATTCGCGGTACCACCCTTGTTAACGCTAAAACTTTCAGCGCTCACTCAATTAGGATAACGGCTATGGCCGGGTGCATCTTTACACAGATTCTGTGGTCCCGATGCCGACTCAAGAGGTGAACTTCACACGAGCCATCCTTTGAAAATGCTCTCAGTCCAGGCATTTTCTCCCTTAAAAGGAATCCGCAAGCGCTACTCTTCTCTATCATTGTCTTTTCTTATTAAAATTTATTACTTATTATAATATAACCCAACAGACGTTTCAAATTTAATTTTTACAGAAGTCTGTTTCCGGTTTATTAAAGATTTACGCTACAGGCACCCCGCCTGCGCTGGGCGGGCGGTGTCCCACCTCGTCTTAGCCTGAGGGGTCTCACCTTTCAGCCGAATAACCCTATACAATTTAATCATCTTGTAAAACTCATTTAGAAAAGTGCATTATAGAATATGCAGCGGCAAGTCTGCCTGCTGTTATTTTTTTAGATGATACAGGAGAATCCCTGCTGCCACTGCTACGTTCAGGGACTCGCTCCTGCCATATAGCGGGATATAGAGATTTTGATTGGTCTCGGCCAGATATCTGTCGTCTACGCCCTTTCCCTCATTCCCTACGAGCAGGGCAAAGCGCTCCTGCTTTTCAGCAGTTTCAAAGGGCACCGCCCCTTTTAGCGAGGTTCCGTATACTGGTATGCCTTTTTCCTTAAGTGATGCCATGAAGCCGGACAGCTCCGATTTGACTACCGGTATATGAAAAAGGCTTCCCTGTGTCGATCGGATGACCTTTGGATTATAAGGGTCCGCACTGCCCTCCCCCAAAATGACACCATCCATTCCGGCTGCATCTGCTGTCCGTATCATCGTTCCGAGATTGCCCGGATCCTGCACGGCATCCACCAGCAGGAACTGTCCGCCGCCAGTGATCGCTGCCTCAGCATGCCTCTGTTCACAGATTGCCGCAATTCCCTGTGGGGCTTCTGTATCAGAAACGGACCTCATAACCTCGGCCGAAACATATGTGATATCCTGTCCGCTAAGATCCAGCGTAGATGGCAGTCCAATATCCTCCTGGAGAATGATTTCCAAAACCAGGTCTTTCTCCTTCAGGGCTTCTTCCACTAAATGAAATCCCTCAATTAAATATTTACCCGTTTTATCCCGCTCTTTCTTTGTGAGCAGCTTCTTCCACTGCTTTACAGAAGGGTTCTTGGGAGATTCAATATATTTCAATCCGGTTTTCCCTCCTTGATATTCAACACTGATTTTCCTATTATAGCCCAGATTTCACACATATTAAATGCCGGAAAAGCAAAAGCTATCTAAGGAAAACAAATTATGCTGGAGGGAATAAAATGAACATTAACCTGCGCCATGCGGTAGTACATAATGTCACCGGCCACACACCAGACCAGATCGAGGCTACCATATTGGATGCCATTCAAAAGGGCGAGGAAAAAATGCTCCCAGGACTCGGCGTACTTTTTGAAATCCTCTGGAAAAACGCACCTGCAAATGAAAAAAAGGAAATGATTCAGCTCCTTGAAAACGGCCTGAACCGATAATCGCCGGGGGGTGCTCCCTATATACAAGTGCAGCAGACCACAGCAAATGCTGCCACGGCTGTCCCGAAAAAGGTGATTCCCCACACCTGGGCGGGAATGAAGGTGAATTGCGCGAGGCTGGATGCATCCCCCGCCTCCCCGGGGCTCTTGAAGCTCAGGCAGAGAATATGGAAGGCTGAATAAAGGGACTGGACGAGGACAGTCCCTGCCAATAGCATGGAAACCCCTGTCACCCATACTGTACTGCCCGTTGAAAGCACCCACCCAAGGAACGCAAGAAAGCCGGCACACCAGATTATGCCGTACATATTCCGTACCCAGAACAAAAGTGCCGCTGCAGCCAGCAAAAACAAACTATAAAATACCCATTGGGCATGGCCGTTTGAAAGCAGGATAAAGAAGAGTAAACCAATTCCTGAAGAAAAAGGATAGCCGGCCAGACTGGTCATGATTCTGCCCATACTTGATCTGGATCCTGTCAGGATGACGCCTTCCGAATTGGAAAACAGCTTCATGCTCTTTACTTTCCCATCGAACATCAATGCAGTGAGGGCATGTCCTGTTTCATGAACCAAAGTATGAAGCACATTCACATGACGTCCGATTAAAGGCAGGCGGCACAAAATGGCCGCCGAAATGATATACGCAGCCAGGATCAATGTTATCCTCTCCTTTCATGACAATCTCCTGCTTTCCATTCTTGCCTGAGCTGAACCATATGAAACATTCCAGGTACTGTTTATCGCTGGCTTGGTCTTATATTGGTGTTTTATGACATTTTAGGCTGTTCCATCTGAATTCAGGCAACTCTAACAGTCCAGTATCCCTTTCCACCATTAAAATAAGCGGCTGCCCCAGGCAGCCGCTATATTATTTGGCAGCAACCGCTCCTGCCGTTTCTTTTTTTCTGATAAGCCATGCAGCCATTCCAATGATCAAGAGGAGCAAAACCTGTGTGACTGCGGTCTCCAATGTTGGATAGAATCCAATCGGCTCAATGAAAGGAAGGCTGGTAACTGTAGTGGTCGGGAACACTTTTGAAATTTGCAGGGCATGGATGCTGACTCCAAGGATTTTAAAAGCAAGTACGTAAATCAGGAGAGTGGCTGCCCTGAAAAAGATCCGGACCGGAATTTTGACTGAGTAGGAGATGATGGCATACCCGGCGCCAGCCAATATAATCACAGCGACGACAATCCCTGTTACAAGCTGCTGCATGCTTATATAGGGGGTGATGCCTGTATAGAAGATGATGGTTTCTGCACCTTCACGGAAAACGGATAGAAAGCTGATCACGGCAAATGACAGGAGGCTTCCTTTTGCGACCGCCTGATTCATCTGCTGTTTAATATACCTGTTCCAGCTGCCTATATTGGATTTTTTGTGGAGCCAGACACCGACTGTCAGCATCATGATGACAGCAAGCAGTCCTATCAGGCCCTCGATGTATTCCCTGCTTGAGGCAGCGGTGAGGCTGGAAAATAACATATGTATGACTATAGCCAATATTGCACTGGCAAATACACCAGCAGCGACTCCGGTCCATATCCACTTCTGTTTGTCTCCCTGCCCCATCTGCTTTAGGAAAGAGAGCAGCAAGGCGACGATGAGCAGTCCTTCCAGGCCTTCGCGCAGCAGAATCAGCGCTGAATCCCAGGATGAATAGCTGGTTTTCTTTAACAGAGGCGCAAGCCTGTCGCCAAGATCCCCCACTATGGATCCTGCTTTTTCAGCATCCACTTTTTTTGAGTTTAATAGACTGAGAGCGGCAGGCACCCTTGTTTCCATGTCACTGTACAATCCGCTGTCCCTCGTCTGGACATCTCCCTCGACCATCGGCCAGATGGTAAGGAGTTTATTCAGGCCTTTCACGGCGTCCTTATGCTGTCCGCCTGCTATCTGTTCTTCTGCTTCATTTAATAAGCCAAATACATCTGAAAGCGAATAATCTCCTTTTACTTGTTTGGCTGACTTGCCTGCTATGAAGTTTTCAACTTCTGTATGTAAATTTTTCAAACTCCTGTCTGCCTTGGCCAGATCTGCAGGCTCCTGGGTAATGGAAATACGAATCAGTGCAAGATGCCGTTCAATGTTTCCATAAGAAGCAATGCTTTTATCATGCACGAACTTCTCGGAAGCCGTCCATTGCATCATGACCTTTCCGTAAAATGAAGAAAGGTCATGATTGGCTGGGTTTTCTGCAGCTTTCTCAAAATCGGCGATGACCGGCAGAAGCTTTTTCACCTGTTCCATCCCTGCTGCCTCATCAGCAGGGTTTTGCTGTTTATCATAAGCGGCCAGCGCGCTTGACAGAGAGGACAATGCACGGGCCAGCCCTTCTTCATCCATCGTGTCTTCAGCAAGCAGGCTGTTGACCTCTTTTACTTTTTTATCAACCGTCCCTGCCTGTTTGCTGCCGGCATCTTTGATGGCTTTCCAGTCCGCTGAAAACTGATTCATGTTGGCTGTGATGGTTTCCTTGTCCCCATCCTTTGCTTTCATCAGGCTGTCGCCGATGAGAACAAACAGCTCATCATGATTTTCCCCGGCTGCTGACCCTTGGCCTGCCTGGAAGAACAGGGATAGTGCAAACAGAATGATCAGTGTTTTTGCATAAAAGGCCATTCGTTTCATCATATATCTCTCCTCAGTGAATAGGGGACTAGTTAAAAAGAGTTTCTCCTATATAACCGCCTGGCCTTGTGCCAGGCAGGCAGGCGAATAAAGCGCTGCCGCGATGTGATGTATATTCATTTAGCTTGTCACTCTTGGCCAGCCGCTCCTGGATGGGGATGAACTGCCTGCTCGGCATCCGCTGGAAGCACATGAACAGGAGTCCGGCATCAAAGCTGCCGGTTTTTACATCCATGCCGCTGGAGTAGGAAAATCCCCGGCGCAGTATCTGCTGTGAGCCATCTCCATGGGAGAGGCGTGAATGGGAATTTTCAGGAATGGTGTATTCCCCATTCTCATTTTTGTGTTTCAGATCCAGTTTATCGAATTCAGAATGTTTACCAAGCGGAGCACCGGTGCTGCGATGCCTGCCAAAGGTGTTCTCCTGTTCCTTCAGATTGGTACGGTCCCACACCTCCAGGAACATCTGGATCCTTCTCACCACAAGATAACTGCCTCCGACAAGCCAGTTCGGGCCGTCTCCGGGCTGGACCCAGATATGCTTGTTCATTTCTGCTTCGCTGCTTGTATCCAAATTCACGGTCCCATCCTTGAATCCAAATAAATTCCGGGGAGTACCTTCCTTCTTATCAGACTGTCTGGAACGCTGAAAGCCAGGCTGGGCCCATTTTAATACAGCCTTGCCCCTTGCAATCCTGATTAGATTCCTTACCGCGTGGAAGGCAACCTGCTGGTCATCCGCACACGCCTGTATGCAGAGATCGCCGCCGGTCCATTCTTCTTCCAATGCATCAAGCTGAAACTTCGGAAGGTCTTTCAATTCCTTTGGCTGTTTATGCTTTAAGCCAAATCGGTCCTTTCCATTCTTTACAAAAAGGCTTGGACCGACACCAAACGTAATTGTTAGATGGGACGGTGACAATCCGTCTGCCTCTCCAGTATCCTTCGGGGGCAGATATCCATTGTCTGTATGGCCGCCGACCGGCTTTCCTTCAGTCAAGAGTGCGGCTGCCTCTGTCCAGGACTTAAACAGACGGGAGAGATCCCCTTTACTTGAAGCTGTCACATCCAGCGATGCAAAATATACATGGTCCTGCGGCTTTGTAAGGATTCCGCCCTGATGCTTTCCGTAGAAAGGGATAATATCTTCCTTCTCTTGTGCACTGCTTTCGGCATTGCTCTCAGTAATTGAAAGCAGGCTGCCGAGTCCTGAGGCCCCTATGAGCACTCCCACACCGCCGACACCAGCCGTTTTAAGGATCTCTCTCCTTGAAAACTTTTTGCCGCCTCTATTCCCTTCTGCTTTTCCGTTTACATCTCCAGCCATTAAGATGCCTCCGTTGCTATTCCGATTTGGGAGAGCGGTTCGGCCAGCGCATCGATTGCCTGGCTGAGCTCCTTTACCTCCGCTTTTGTAAGGTCTGTGTAGAGTTTGTACCCATCGCCATTTTTCTGCTGGTCCAGCAGGCTGAACACATGGGCAAAACGGTCACCGATTTCCTTCGAAAGTTCTGCATCCTTTTCTTTGAGGGCAGGGTCCAGGAGCTGGTAGATTTTTTCCGCTCCCTCTACATTTGCAGCAAAGTCATACAGGTCGGTGTGGGAATATCGGTCTTCTTCACCTGTTACCTTTGATGTGGAAACCTCGTTCAACAGATCCACCGCACCCGTGATCAATAAGTCCGGCGTCACTTCAACCGTATCCGCCTTCGCCCTGAGCAGATTTACGTCCTTCAAGAGCTGATCCGCATATTTCTCATAGCCTTTTGTTGTTTTTTCCTGCCATAACCCTTTTTCAAGCCGGTGGTATCCGCCCCATTCAGAAGCAGGGACATCGCCTTCCCTGGCATCGATTTTAGGGTCCAGATCGCCAAATGCCTCAGCAATTGGCTCGGCGCGCTCATAGTGGACGCGGGCAGGAGCGTACAATGCTTTGGCTTTTTCCACATCTCCGGCCTTCACTGCAGCGGTGAAGGCGTCTGTCGCTTTTACAAACTGTTCAATCTCCCCGATTGCATAAGCCCGATATTGGTCCGTTACCTCTTTAAGGGCTTTTTCATTGGATTCTGTTTTTTTATTTTCTTTTGCCGGTTCGCTTTTTTCAGCCTGTTCTTTGTTTGAACATCCAAATAGGAGGCTGCCCGATAACATCAGGGCTCCTGTTATTTTAATTGCTTTCATTATGTAATCCTCCAGGGTTATCAGTAATGATAATCATTTTCATTTATCATCATAACAGCAATTGAGAAGTATATTCAATGGTAAATTTATATTTTTAGAGTTTTCTTAATTTGAAGGCATAGAAAAAGAGTAACCCGCATCTGGATTACTCGTAATTGTCGCTATTATTGGGTGTGACTTAAGATGACGCGGGTGATGGCAGCCGCAGGTTCCGCCTGTAAGCCAAAGCAATAAAACTGCCTGCATCCCGCCAGTCCCGGTTCGGGCTAATCCGCCTGCCGGGTCCCGGTAGACCCGAAGCCGCCCTGCCCCCGAACGGAAGCAGATAATTCCCCAGCCTCCGAAATAGTTACCCGGGCTACAGGTGCTACAACAAGCTGGGCAATCCTCATCTGCTTTTCCACTTTGAAGTCTTCCCGGCCATGATTGATTAAGATGACCTTGATTTCCCCTCTGTATCCTTCATCAATGGTCCCCGGACTGTTCAGTACTGTAACGGAATGCTTTAATGCCAGACCGCTCCTTGGCCTTACCTGGGCTTCCGTACCTTCGGGAAGCTCTATCGCAATTCCCGTGCTGATCAGCTCCGCTGCTCCGGGCCTGATGATTTTCTCTTCTGCCGAAGCGAGGTCTAGACCCGCGTCCCCGGGATTCGCCTGGTGCGGCAGAAGCGCGTCATCATTCAATAGTTTGACTTTTAAGTTGTAGTTCATCGTAGACTTCTCCTTATCCATCCATACTCTACTATTTTAATAAAAGATACAGCAGGAACAGATGGGCAAGCGCCAGCAGCGGAAAGCCCAGCTTAAAGGAAAGGTGCCTCGTTTTATGCCTGAAGAGGTACATCGCCATCCACGCACCGAGGGAGCCCCCGCCTGCCGCAAAGAGCCAGAGCGTGCTTTCCGCAATTCTGTATTGGTTCTTCCTTGCCTTTTCCTTATCTGCTTTCATTATGCCAAGGGCTGCCATATTGATGATCAGAAAATATGATAGTAAGATATGTATCCCTTCCATTATCCTGCTTTCCTTCTAATTTTATAGTCATGCATCCAATAAAAAAAGATGCCCGAAGACCGAGCATCCCTTATATATTACTGGTTAAGGTGTTTCTTAGCTGCGTTTGCAAATTCAGCAAATGCATTAGCATCGCTTACAGCAAGCTCAGCAAGCATTTTGCGGTTTACATCGATGCCGGCAAGCTTCAAACCGTGCATTAAACGGCTGTAAGAAAGACCGTTCATGCGTGCAGCTGCATTGATACGAGTGATCCAAAGCTTACGGAAGTCGCGCTTTTTCTGACGGCGATCACGGAATGCATATTGCAGGGATTTCATTACTTGTTGGTTAGCTACCTTGAAGAGAATGTGCTTTGCACCATAGTAACCTTTAGCTAATTTTATGACTTTTTTACGACGTTTGCGAGTAACAGTACCGCCTTTTACACGTGGCATGTTATTTCCCTCCTATATAAATCTCGGTTAAATTACTTAATGTTGTCTAACATGTGGCGAATGCGTTTGAAGTCACCTTTGCTGACTAGGCTGGCTTTGCGAAGCTTACGCTTGGCTTTAGTAGACTTGTTTGCAAATAAGTGGCTTGTGTAAGCGTTGGAACGCTTCAGTTTACCGGATCCAGTCTTTTTGAAGCGCTTAGCTGATCCACGGTGAGTTTTCATTTTTGGCATAAGGGATTCCTCCTCATAACATTACTTTTCGTTTTTAGGTGCTAATAAGATAAACATGCTCCGGCCATCCATTTTAGGATGAGTTTCAATAGTAGAAATATCTTTGCACGCTGCCGAGAAACGGTCAAGCACACGCTGGCCTATCTCTTTATGTGTGATTGCACGTCCTTTGAAGCGGATAGATGCTTTTACTTTGTCTCCCTTTTCAAGGAATTTGCGGGCATTCTTCAGCTTTGTATTAAAATCGTGTTCTTCGATTGTCGGGCTGAGGCGCACCTCTTTAAGATTGATAATCTTTTGGTTTTTGCGTGCTTCTTTATCTTTCTTTTGCTGCTCGAAACGATGTTTTCCATAGTCCATGATACGGGCTACTGGAGGCTTTGCATTTGGAGCAACCAATACGACGTCAAGATTTACACGCGCAGCAATTTCTAAGGCTTCAAATTTTGTTTTGATTCCTAATTGCTCTCCGTTTTGGTCAATTAGACGAAGTTCGCGGGCACGGATGCCCTCGTTTACCATCATGTCTTGTTTGCTAATAATTAGCCACCTCCAAGGTTTTTTCGGCGAACGAAGCGTTTTGAGTAAAATTAAAGCTTGTTTGGACTGTCTGCTTCAAACAAACGCTTTTACATTCACCATGATCAGCAATTGCATCTAAGTAAGCAAATAAAAAAGTGCGGATGCAAGATACACCCACACTGATAGACTAAATAGACAAAGTCAGTTAATCATCATGAACCTGCTAACAGCTTATGCGTCAGACCAGGTGAGAAGCGGGTGCCTCTTCTTTTTCTCAAACACGTATTCAATTCACCTTAGAAAATATATCATGGAAAACGGCTAGGTGTCAACCACTTAATTATTTTTCACAACAGAAGTAATCATATCAAACTTACCTCTTACTTGCAAGCGGTATTTTAAAAAACTGAAAATTAATTCACTGTGCGGTCCCGGATCTTCAATTCTCCATCTCTGAAGAAAACTTTTCGAGAATCTGGCTGATGTTCAATGCGTCCTGCTTTTTATCCTTTCGCCCTCTTACAGACATGATGCCGCTTTGCATCTCCCTGTCTCCAATGACAATCATATAGGGAATCTTCTGCATCTCTGCTTCACGGATTTTCAGGCCGATTTTTTCCGGACGGGGATCGATTTCAATGCGTATGCCCGCCGCTTCGAGTTCATTCCTGACTTTTAACGCAAAATCCAAATGCACCTCTGATATCGGGATAATTCCTGCCTGAACCGGAGCAAGCCACAATGGGAATCCGCCTCCAAAATGTTCGATAAGAATGGCCATAAAGCGTTCGATTGATCCATAGATAGCCCGGTGGATCATGACAGGCACATGCGCCTTTCCGTTTTCCCCGATATATGTGCATCCGAATTTCCGGGGCATCTGGAAGTCGAGCTGAACTGTCCCGCACTGCCAGCTTCTCCCGAGCGAATCCATGATATGAAAATCAATCTTGGGGCCGTAGAAGGCCCCATCCCCTTCATTGACCTTGAACAGAAGTCCCTTAGACTTCAGGACTGATGCCAGGGATGCCTCCGCTTTATCCCATATTTCTACTTCTCCCATAAACTCCTCCGGGCGTGTGGAGAGCTCGACTTCATACCGGAAGCCAAACTTTTCATAAAACACATGAATCAAATCGAGTATGGCACTGATTTCAGCCTCTATTTGATCTTCCCGTACAAACAGATGGGCATCATCCTGTGTGAAGGACCTGACCCTGAGCAGTCCATTCAGCGAGCCGGACAGCTCGTGGCGGTGCACGAGCCCGAGCTCGGCAAATCGGGCCGGCAGCTCCCGGTAGCTCCTTAGTCTGCTGTTATAGACCAGGACGGCGCCGGGACAGCTCATCGGCTTAATGGCATAACGCCTGCCATCCACATCCGAGAAATACATATTTTCATGATAATGTTCCCAATGTCCCGACTTCTCCCAAAGCTCCTGCTTCATCATGATGGGAGTCTTGATTTCCTGATAGCCGGCAAGCCGATGCTTTGTTTTCCAAAAAGCTTCAAGCTCATTTCTTAACGCCATGCCTTTTGGCAGGAAGAATGGCATCCCGGGCGCTTCCTCCATTGATGTAAACAATCCAAGCTCCTGTCCCAGTTTCCTGTGGTTCCTTAACTCCATTTCATCTGCTGGTTTCATTCCTTCTCCTCCTAGATTTTAAATATAAAAAAACGGCGCACACCCTCCCTGTAAATAGGGACGATGTACGCCGTGGTTCCACCCTGATTTCAAGCTGCTGCCATGACCTTAAGCCTCCTCACAAGCACTCTATGCTTATTTGGGGAAGTCCTTAGGCCTTTAGGCAGCTGCTCCTCATTAAAGATAACGGATTAACCGATTACAGATACTTGGGTTCCCTGTAATTGCTCAAGGGGGGTATAGGATACAGACTGCTTTAAAGGCTTTCAGCCGGGGCCTTTTTCTCTGTAAGAGAGCCTTATATCCTGCATATCCCTGTCATTGCATATATATTTAATTTGCCGGAAATTGGCGGCTTTGCGGGAGCTTTAGCCCGCCTGAAAAAGGGTACAAAAAAGGCGCACATCATCCCGTGATTAGGGACGATGTGCGCCGTGGTTCCACCCTGATTCCATGAAGGCTCAGCCTCCATGCTTCATAAGAGAATAACGGTCTTACCCGATTATGGATACTATGATTTCCCCATAATGGCTCGGCAGGCGGTAAATCAGCCATTCTTCTTAAGGGCTTCCAGCAAGCACCCTTTTCTCTGGAAAGAAGGATCACGGTTGATTGTTGTCCTCGTCATAGCCTTTTATTTATTTTCTTACTTCACCCAGGATCATTTCCTCGAATGATTCAAAGCTGACTGTCTCTGATTTCTGCTCGCCATACTTCCTCACAGTCACAGCGCCCCCGCTGATCTCGTTATCTCCTACTACCAGCATATATGGGATCTTCTGCATTTGTGCTTCACGGATTTTATAGCCAATTTTCTCTTCACGGTGATCCAGCTCCACCCGGAGTCCTTCAGCCTGCAGCTTTTCCTGTACCTCTTTCGCGTAATCCAGATGAACCTCCGGCGAAACTGGGATCACCTGTACCTGTACAGGAGCAAGCCATGTCGGGAATGCGCCTTTGTACTCCTCGATCAAGAAGGCGACAAAGCGCTCCATCGTTGAAACGACGCCGCGGTGAATGACGACCGGCCGGTGCTGCTTGCCATCTTCTCCTACATACGTCAGGTCGAAGCGTTCAGGAAGAAGGAAATCAAGCTGCACGGTGGAAAGTGTTTCGTCTTTTCCAAGCGCTGTCCGGACCTGGACATCGAGCTTTGGACCGTAGAAAGCAGCTTCCCCTTCTGCTTCGAAATAATCGAGTCCCATTTCATCCATGGCTTCCTTCAGCATTGCCTGTGCTTTGTTCCACATTTCATCATCATCATAGTATTTCTCCGTATCCTGTGGATCCCGGTAGGAAAGACGGAATGAATAATCATTAAGATCGAAGTCCTTATAAACAGCGAGCACCAGGTTTACCACACGCTTGAATTCTTCCTTAATTTGATCCGGGCGTACAAAGATATGAGCATCATTAAGAGTCATTCCCCTTACGCGCTGCAGGCCTGATAGTGCACCTG
Source organism: Paraperibacillus esterisolvens (assembly GCF_046237625.1). Lineage (GTDB taxonomy): Bacteria > Bacillota > Bacilli > Bacillales > DSM-1321 > Paraperibacillus > Paraperibacillus esterisolvens. The sequence continues at coordinate 3,208,278 of NZ_CP143545.1, forward strand.
ACATTTCATAGCGGTGCATGGTGCCAAGTTCTGCTATTCGGATTGGAAGTTCACGATAACTGTGGATTGCATTTTTATAGACCATCATGTGATGCGGGCAGTTCATCGGCCGGAGCACCAGCTGCTCGTTATCCATATCCATGACCGGGAACATGTCTTCGCGGTAATGATCCCAGTGGCCGGAAGTCTTGTAAAGATCGACGCTTCCCATGATCGGTGTATATACATGGTCATAGCCGAGGCGCACTTCTTTGTCCACAATATAGCGTTCAATGATGCGTCTGATGGTCGCTCCCTTCGGCAGCCAGAGCGGAAGCCCCTGACCGACTTTTTGGGAGTTGGTGAAAAGACTTAATTCTTTCCCCAATTTCCGGTGGTCGCGCTCTTTTGCTTCCTCAAGCAGTCTCAAATGCTCGGCCAGGTCTTCTTTTTTGAAGAAGGCCGTTCCATAAATGCGCTGCAGCATTTTATTATCGCTGCTGCCCCTCCAGTAGGCACCGGCAATGCTCAGCAGCTTGAATTCCTTTATCTTCCCTGTTGAAGGAACATGAACCCCGCGGCAAAGGTCAAAGAATTCACCCTGCCTGTATATGGTCACGGTTTCTGTCTCGGGAATAGCCTGAATCAATTCCAGCTTGTATTCATCCGGGATGTCCTTAAACATTTGCACCGCTTCATCACGGCTGACCTCTTCACGGATGATTTCCAGATTTTCATTGATGATTTTTTTCATTTCTTTCTCAATCAGCGGCAGGTCTTCAGGCGTAAGCGAATCTTCTGAATCCATATCATAGTAAAAGCCGCCTTCAATGACCGGACCGACACCAAGCTTAACGTTCTTATACAGCCTTTTGACAGCCTGTGCCAATAGGTGGGCCGTGCTGTGCCGCATGATCTCCAGTGCATCCTCACTGTCAGGTGTCACTATTTCAATTGACCCGTCTGATTCAACAGGCCTCTTCAAATCATATAGAATGCCGCTTACCTTCCCGGCCAGTGCTTTCTTCTTAAGCCCGGGGCTGATTGAAAAGGCAATTTCTTCGGTTGTTGTCCCTTTCGGAAATTCCTTTACCGCTCCATCCGGAAACGTCAGCTTAATCATTTCAGACATTTTTTCCACTCCTGTTCTTTATGAGGGCGCTATTTTCCCTGCGCCTCCTGGTCCATTTTTGGGTAAATCAAAAAAAGCCCGCCCCTGTATATGCATACAGGGACGAGCTTTATTAACATTTAAGTATAAACCCGCGGTTCCACCCTCGTTTCATTTCCCCGCTGGAAAATGACACTCAGAAACCTTTTAACGGCGGTTCCTCCGTCAGCCATTACTATTCTTTCACGGCTGAAGTTCAAAGGTGGTAAGCATCCTGCCCGTAATAGGAAGATTTCAGCGCTAGTCTTCCCTCTCTAGAAAACGTTGTGAGGATACCCTTATCCTTATCATTACTTTTCAAAATATAACTAATAGTATGTAGCATATTATAGTTTGTTACACATGGAAATGCAAGACCTGCCGATCTTTTTATTTTGCTCCTATTACTGGGCCGGCTGCTCAAAAAAGAGCTGCCGTTCCTTCGCGAATGAGTCCCTTGTTTTCAAGGTGGATCTTTCCTCAAAGATTCTTAGTATAGTCTGAATCAGGCCGTCTTCCATTTTATCCGTATATACAACCAGCTTCTGGGGGGCGATGGATATTAGGGGCGCAATTGTTTTGGAATCTATATAAACCGGATTTTCGGCAAGCAGCCTCCTGTCGACCAGCCTTGAAAGCTCTCCGTTTTCCAGTTTTTTAAAGGACTCATTATAAAAGTGGAGTGCTTCGTCATGAAGGAGGTGAAGTGCCTTCGTTTTCCCGGGCTGCGACAGCATGAACTCCCTTAATGTCTGGATAAAGTCCTGATAATCCTGTTCCATCTTATACTCATCGATGGCCTGCTCAATGAAAGGCATAAGTGATTCAGTGATGCCTTTCAGCCTGAACCTGGCAAACGAGTCGAATGAGAAGGATACATCACTGAGGAGCATCGCCAGCAGATTTTCTGCCAATGTCCGCTGATCCACCACATTGAACAGCTCTTTCTCCCTCCGGTTTTCGATAATTCCCCCGGCAATTTCCACAATCTGATCAATTTCTTCCTGTTCCGCATAAAAAAATTTTGCCTTAATAATATTTTCCATCCATGCGTAGATTTTTGAGGAGATGATAAAGGTATGGATGGCTGCACTCAATGCCTCGATCAGCAGGCTGATTGTCTCATCCTTTACAGCTATGGCCAAACCTGAACCAGGCTTAACATGTATCAGTTCCAGCACTCTGCACCCAAAGTGCCCGTCAGCTATGATTTCAAGTACCTTACGTGCATCGCATTCTTCATCGAAATAAATGAACACCAAATGATATCCCCCCTGACACCGCTTCCTGTCAATATGTATATGGGATAAGCCGGGGGTTTAGAAGCCTTTTGAAATCCGGGAAAAGAAAAAGAAGGTATTCCAGACGTTTGGAATACCCTCTTTTAATTGTTTTTTTGAAAAGCTGTTTTCGTATTTATTGTGGCTATTGAAGATGAAAGTGGATGTCCGCTGCAGGCGCCCGCTTTCCGCTGGGAATAGAGATAAGATCAGGATCCTCTCCGGTTCGCTCCGTCAAGGAGGACAGGTTCGGCTAGATATCGGATGCGCTCCATAATCCGGGCAGCCTTCACTTCTTCGATCTCTCCCCGCTGTGAAACGGTCAAATGGTTTTTAAGCTGATTCAAGTCGAAGTTGGAGGTGAAGAAGGTCGGCAGGTCCTCAAGCATCCGGAACTGAAGGACCGGTCCCAGGACCTCATCCCTTCCCCAGCTGCTCATCGTTTCGGCCCCTATATCATCGAGCATCAAAACAGGTGCCTTCTTAACCATATCCAGTTTTTCAGAAAGTGTATTATCTGAAATCGAGTTTTTAATTTCCCTCATGAAGTCCGGAACATAAATAAGCAGGGAAGAAATTCTCTTTCTGGCCAATTCATTGGCGATGGCGCCCAGAAGATAGGTTTTGCCCACTCCAAATTTCCCATGGAGATAAAGGCCTTTCAGCTTGGTGCCTGGGTTGTAATTTTCGACAAACTCATGCGCCTTTTCCAGCGCGGCCAGCCGCTCCCTTGTATTATAATCATAATCCGCTATAGAGGCAGATAATATTTCCTTAGGAACATACAGGCTCTGAATCAGCTTTTCATGTTTCATTTTTTCATCAGACAGCTCTTTGCGAGGGCATTGGTCATAGCTTACGTCGATATATCCCTTTCTCAGCACGAGGCGAGGATGGTGCTTCGGTACAATATTGATGCAGCCTTCAAGAGATGGGCATTTATTGCATTCCTTGCTTTGAGTGCTGAATTCATATAACTTACCAATGCTTCTTTCTATAATCTCTTCCGTTATAAGCGAACTGTTTTCATTAAGGAAATGCCTGATATCGGGATCCTTCAGCGTCTCTCTCGACAGGGCTGCATATCTTTCCTTGAACTGGCCGCGATTTGCAAGTTTATTCAGTGTGTCATTAATGCGTTCCATGTTCGTTCATTCACCCCCTGTTCTGATATTTCTTCAGCTTCTCTTCAAGCCGTTTTTTTCTTTCTTCCAGGTCGTCGCTTTCCGCACCGGGCAAAGCAGTGCCGGAAGGCGGATCCTGCTGATCCTCCTTCAGCCATTCCGGGACCATCTCGGTCCGGATCGCTTTTTTTGCACCAGGTTTCCTTGTTTTTTTGTCATTTGCCCAGGCTTGATATTGACGGTGCTCACTCTTCGCAAGCTCCATTGCTTCTTTGACTGTTTTAATATCCTTGCGGGCCCAGTGCCCGGCAATTTTTTCTACATATCCCCTTGAGAGCTTCATATCCGACTTCATCATGACATAATCAATCAGCACATTGGCAACTCCCGGAGTCAGACGCTGGTTCAAAAGTACATCTTCTATGATCTGCAGATCGGCTTTAGAGGGCTCAGCTCCTCCTGAAAGATCTATCAGGCGCTGCCTGGGTGATACCTGCTCCAGGTAGGCAATATGCTTTTCTTCATCCGTCCTGGGTTCCAGCATAGTATGAAGCTGAGGAGGCTGGACCTGTGTGCTGAGGCTCGGCAGCTGTTCACTGAATTCAAGCTGATACCAGTCCCTGGCACCCTTACGCAGCTCCTCCAGGTCTATCTCATCATGCTCATTCACAGAATCAAGCACCAGGTTCTTCATATTCAAAGAATCTATTCCGTATAAAAAGGCCAGCTTCCCTATAATTTCCCGGACTTTAGGAGTAAATGCCTTCTTGGGAACAAAGGATTCCTTCAACCCGGCAAATAAAAGGTCAAAGTCAAAGCTCTCGGTAAACCCGCTGATCTCTACGGCTTCCTGCCGGCCGATAAAATTCTGCCCGGGCGGCAGGCTGAGGTCTTCCGCCGATTCGGCGGGGATGTACAAGGATTCACTGTGTCCCGATATAAATATATCCTGAAATGATTTTGTGGCATCTTCATATTCAGCACGCGGTACTGTCCGATCGCTGAAGGATTTCTTCAGTTTCGCAAACTGAAGCTTCCCTACCTTTTTGTAAAGATATACATTCAGCATGCCATCAGTAAAAAAGGCCTGGGGCGTCAAAGGAGGCATCAGCTCGTATATGAATGAATTCTCTTCTTCCCCGGACTTTTTCCAGACTTTAAGAAGCCCTATCCCCTCCAATTTCACACGTGCTGAATAGATTTCCTTCAGGTTGATATCCATCGTTGACATCAGGGCATGGTGAGAGGAGGATTCAGACCAAAGCCTGTTTGCTTCCAATTCACTCTGAAGAGTGAAATACAGACTGGCTGCCACTGGCCCGATCAAAGGCTGGTATAGCAGGGAGATAATTTTCCTGTCATAAGAATGGATCAGGCCGCTCGAGCATACCTCGTACCGGTCTACAGGCAGGATTTGCTGCCAGTGCATTTGCATATGATTCAAACCTTTACTGATAGTATTGGATTAATTTTTGTTTCCTTCACAGAAAAAGAGCTAACATTAAATTTAGCTCCATTGGGAAGGCAGGTATGAAAATCTATTTCTCTTTATTAATTAAATCCCGCAGTTCTTCTATGAATACGTTAATGTCTTTAAATTGACGGTAAACGGAAGCAAACCTCACATAGGCCACTTCATCCACCTCTGCAAGCTTGTCCATTACCATCTCACCAATATCTTCACTCTTGATTTCAGATATCCCTTGATTCCTTAATTCCTTTTCAACATAACGGGTTATATCTTCAAGCTGCTTCAAACTCACCGGCCTTTTCTCACAGGCCTTGATCAGTCCCCTGAGGATCTTATCTGGGCTGAATTCCTCGCGGATGCCTTCTTTTTTTACGACAATCAGAGGAATTTCTTCCACTTTTTCAAAGGTGGTGAAACGATAGTTACACTTCTCGCATTCTCTCCTTCTCCTGATTGAACGGCTTTCGTCAACAGGCCGAGAGTCGAGCACGCGTGTACCATTATACTGGCAATTTGGGCATTTCATGGTCATCAGCTCCGATCGCAACCCCATTCGGCCTGCTGCTTTGGCGAAAGAAAGAACAGCGCCTTTTCGGTGAACATTTCCGTAGTTTTTTTTAATACATTTATCTTATAAAAAAGCCGGCGGCTATACAAGGAAAAGAGAATGGAAATTCGGCCGCCCGTCCTGCAGCCGGGGCTTTCTCAGCCTCTCCCAGACGAAATCAGCTGCAGCCTGCTGTCAAGGGCACTATACAGCGAGACAGCCTGTCTTTTTAGTGCAGGGAAGGACCCAGTCAGCGAAGTCTTTTCTGTCGACAGGATGAAATCCACTGCTGTTTCATTTCCGTGTACCCCGACAATCGTGGCCACCACGAAGGACTGCGGTGAAGAGAGCTCTGCCGATATTTCCCCGTGCTCTTTTGAGACATTGATCAAACGGCACCCATTCATTGTCGAAAACAATTCTTCCACTGCAGAAAAGGCCTTGGATGCGGATGCTTTATAATAATGTGTCCTGAGTTCCGGCAGGCGGTTCTTGTCGCTGGTTTCACATACTTTATTGTATCTCGTTAATATTCCCAATTCTAAACCCCCGCTGTTGATTTTCCTTTAGTTTACCTGTTTTTGCTGTTCTATTCAATTCCAAAGGAAAGCTTATGCTGACAATATATGGAGGTTTCCTTAAGGCGGAATTTCATGGCACTAAAAAAGAGATGTAAGGTCTACATCTCTTGTTTGTATTTATTTTAAAATTAAAGTGCTTTTACCGCTTCCTGCTGGACCTTTACAGGCCCCATTCCGCGCGGCAGCTCTATTTTCTCGATAGTCTGTGCATTCAACGCCTCTGCAATATAATCTGCAGCAATATTCGGATTCATTTCGCCGCAAGTATATACATCAATGCTTGCATAACCATGTTCCGGGAAGCTGTGGATGGTCAGATGGGATTCAGAGATAATGACCACTCCGCTTACACCTTGTGGAGCGAATTTGTGAAAGGCAACCTCGCGCACTTCTGCACCAGATTTAAGTGCAGCATCCACAAAAATTTGTTCAATTTGTTCCATATTGTTCAGTTTCTCGAAATCACAGCCCCAAAGCTCAGAAATTACATGACGACCCATTGTTTCCATGTTCAAGTTTCCCCCTTTAACAAGATTAAATTTCCTAAGTAATTGAACATTAAAAAACAACTACCACGGGGGAAAGTTAGTCCGATGAGGTCCTAACCCTTTAAGTAGCCATCCCTTCATAAGAAGTTCACGAAAAATAGTATACTAATTATCATTTTTTTTTGCAATATATTCTTATTAAAAAAATTCTCCCGGTATCTCAAGCATAGGATTATCTGGCGGACAGGGCCCCTATGAAGGCATTCCGCAGTTGAAAGGTAAATACTGGATTTTTTTGGAATAACTTTTACAGGATGCTCTTTTTACAGAAGCAGCGGTCAGGCAAAAAAGCAGGGACTGCCCTGGCGGGCAGCCCCTGTTCTTACATATATCCCGCACATGCGGACGGTTCGATCAACCCATTATCAGCCAGCCTTTACCTTAAGCCTGGCATTCATCTCTGCGGCGACAAGCTTCGCCAGGTCTACCACCCTGCATGAATAGCCCCATTCATTGTCATACCATGCCAGCACTTTTACTTTGCTGTCTCCGATCACCATAGTAGATAAACCATCAATGATGGCCGAATGGGGATCCGTATTAAAGTCGATGGACACCAATGGCTCCATGGTGAATCCCAAAATGCCATTAAGAGGGCCGTCTGCGGCTTCAGCAAGCGCCCTGTTCACTTGTTCGGCAGTAATATCGCTTTTCAGATCAACCACCAGGTCGACGAGGGATACATTTGGCGTAGGCACCCGCAGTGCCATTCCATGCAGCTTCCCCTTTAAATGCGGGAGAACGCTTGATAAGGCTTTAGCGGCACCGGTTGTGGTAGGGACAATGCTTTGGCCGCACGCTCTTGCCCGGCGCAGGTCTTTATGCGGGTTATCTATATTCTTTTGGTCATTGGTATATGCATGAATCGTAGTCATTAAACCGTTTTCAATTCCAAACTGCTCATCCAGAACCTTCACGAGCGGCGCAAGGCAGTTCGTCGTACAGGACGCATTTGAGATGATATCATGCTCGCTTATGTTGAGCGCATCCTCGTTGACGCCCATAACGATCGTCACATCCTCATTCTTGCCGGGCGCAGTCAGGATAACCTTTGATGCACCTGCTTCAAGATGGGCTGCAGCCTTTTCACGGGAATTGAATTTACCAGTCGCTTCGATGACTATATCTATTCCAAGCTCCCTCCATGGAAGCATTTTAGGATCACGATTGTTAAGAAGCATGACTTGTCTGCCATTCACATTCAGTGAATCCGGTCCCGCTGTCACCTCTCCTTCAAATCTTCCGTGCGTTGTATCATACTTAATCAGGTGTGCCAGGGTTTCTGCCGGATAGCTGGCATTGACAGCTACTATGTCAAGATCATCCTGCAGTATCGCCTTCCTGAACACCATTCTCCCTATTCTCCCGAATCCATTGATAGCAACTCTAGCCTTCATAAATATGGCTCCCTCCGAATTAAGTTATACTTTTTGTTGTATTTGATACAATTAGTATAACATATATGATCAGTGAGGTGATAATAAAAACCGTTTTTTTTATTTCATTCTCCCATAAATTTTCTGCATGCTTAACAGCATATGTTAATAAAATCGTCTGCCAATATGCCGTTATTTTAATCAGTAATATGGGCTGTCGCTAACGAATGATTACTCCCTCTCCAGGCGGCCTGCCTGTGCGGGGCTGGCGTGCCTTGTCACGGAAGCGTAAGCCAGGATAGGCAGCAGATGTGTTATCTCTCCCAGCCATGCAAAGAAGCGGTGTAAGCCGTCAGGAATGCCGGCAAGAAAAATGAAATTACCATCCAGCTGCAAAGACTTATGAATACATACCGTTTCACATTTTTCCTTAGAAAAAAGCCCTGGACATTGTCCAGGACCATTCTTTTAGATGATATCCCACTCCCGGAGGAGCTTTTGCACCTGTTTTTTCGTTTCTTCACGGCTGCCTTCATTATCGATCACCGCGTCAGCCAATGTCTTTTTTTCTCTCAGCGGCATCTGTGACGCAATCCGTGCTTCCGCTTCTTCCTTTGAAAAAGAATTTCTTGCCATCAGACGGGCCAGCTGTGTTAATTCGTTTACATAAACAAGAATTACTGCATCAACCATATAACCTAGCCTGCTTTCAAACAGGAGCGGGATATCCATGAAAACCGTTTTTTCTCCGCGGAGGAAGGCTTTAGCCTTCTGTTCCTCCATCCACGTCCTGACAGCCGGATGGACGAAGCTGTTAAGCTTCAGCCGCTCTCCCTCGTCATTGAAAATGACAGCGCCAAGCCTTGGCCGGTCAATGGTCCCGTTATCTGCCAGGATATCCGGGCCAAAATGTTCTACAATCTGTTCAAAAGCAGCCTGACCCGGCTCCACTACGATTCTCGCTGCGGCATCGGCATCTATTACGGTGAAGCCAAGCTCCCTGATATATCCGCTTACCGTACTCTTACCGCTTGCTATGCCGCCGGTGATGCCAATGACCTTTTTCATCGCAAGTCTCCTTTGTTCTACTGTCTGCCAATGTGATTACGGAGCTGTTTCAGCAGGCTGGCAGGACGGGCAGATATGTGTGCCCCTACCTCCGACAGTCAGCTTCATCAGCGGTGTACTGCACGCCTTGCAGTTTTCACCTTTTCTTCCATATACATTTAAATCAAGCTGGAAGGATCCGATTTTTCCCTGTGAGTTAACATAGGTCCTGATCGTGCTCCCGCCTTTTTCAATTGCCTCTGCCAGGGTCTCTGTAATTTCTTTATGGAGCCTGCTTATTTCATCGGGACGAAGCCCCGATGCTGTCCGTTCTGGATGAATCCCCGCCCTGAAGAGGGCTTCATCTACATAAATATTGCCGATTCCGACCACCACATTCTGGTCGAGCAGGACGGGCTTGATTTTACGCTGGGTCCTGGCAAGCCTTTGACCCAAATATACCGGGGTAAAATCCGGGGACAAGGGTTCCGGTCCCAGATTCTTCAAGGGCGGGCTGTTGAATTCTTCCCCTTTTTTATACAAGTGCATCGTCCCGAATTTCCTCACATCCCTGTACCTCAGCTGCGAACCATCGGTAAACAAAAACAGGACATGCGTGTGCTTGTCATATGATTCTTCCCCTGGATAAAGTCCGTATTTCCCCTCCATCCGCAGATGGGAGACAAGGGCATAATCGTCCAGATAAAACAGAAGGAACTTGCCTCTCCTGCAGACCGCTGATATTGTCTGGCCCTTCAAAGCATCGATAAAGACATCAGGCTCCTCGGGCGCCTTTATGATCTTCGGCCAATGAATCGTAATATCTTCTATGGTTTTGCCGATTACCAGCTCTTCTAATGTCCGCCTTACTGTTTCCACCTCTGGAAGCTCGGGCATGTTACAGTCCCCCTTTTATTTAGCATCAAACCAAGTAGGACCGTAAGCGTAGTCCACTTTTAGAGGCACATTCAATTCCACTGCATTCTCCATTTCCTCAGGCACAATTTTCATAAGGATCTCCAGCTCCTCAGGCGGGGCCTCAAAGATCAATTCATCATGCACCTGGAGCAGCAGCCGTGTTTGGAGCTTTTCGTCCTTAAGCCTCTCACTCATGTTGATCATCGCTTTTTTTATAATATCGGCAGCCGTCCCCTGTATCGGTGTATTCATCGCTGTCCTCTCCGCGAAGCTTCGGATATTGAAGTTACGGCTGGTTATTTCAGGTATATATCGCCTGCGGTGGAGAAGAGTTGTGACAAACCCTTTTTCCTTCGCCTCCTGAATGCTGTCAGCCATATAATCCTTTACCCTTGGATAGCTGTCCAGGTAACGGTCGATGAACTCTCCCGCTTCCTTCCTTGTAATGCCAAGGCTCTGTGACAGACCGTAATCACTTATTCCGTAGACAATGCCAAAATTAACTGCCTTTGCATGGCGGCGCATATTGGCAGTCACTTCTTCCTGCGCAACATGAAAGACATCCATGGCTGTCTTTGTATGAATATCCATTCCCTTATGAAATGCGGAGCTGAGTCCCTCATCGTCAGATATATGGGCAAGCACCCTCAATTCAATCTGTGAGTAATCGGCTGCAAAAATGATCCAGTCCTTTTCAGATGGAACAAAGGCCTGTCTCAGCTTCCTGCCTTCCTCAAGGCGGATCGGGATATTCTGCAGATTGGGATCCGTCGAGCTCAGTCTGCCGGTTTGTGTGAGAGCCTGGTTGAAGCGGGTATGCACTTTATCTGATTCCGGGTCCATCACCTTCAGCAGTCCTTCGATGTATGTGGACTGAATTTTCCCAAGCTGTCTGTAATGCAGGATTTCCCGGACGATCTCATGCTTGGTCTCCAGCTTTTCCAGCACATCTGCCGACGTGCTGTAACCGGTCTTGGTCTTTTTGGCAGAAGGGAGCTGAAGCTTGTCGAATAAAATGGTTCCAAGCTGTTTGGGAGAGTTGATATTGAACGCTTCCCCAGCCAGTTCGAAGATTTTTGTCTCAATCACTCCCAGCCGTTCAGATATTTCACTGCCCATCTGATGAAGCCTGTCCCGATCGATTTTTACTCCCTGCAGCTCCATTTCAGCAAGTATGAAGGACAGCGGCAGCTCAAGTTCCTTGAAAAGGCTGTACTGGCTGTTTTCCTTAAGGGCATGGATGATCGGGTCCGATAGGTTTTCAATTGCCTTGGCCTTCCGCACAAGATGGGCTGCAAGCAGTATTTCCTCCGGAACCCTCCTTTTTGCCCCTTTGCCGTAAAAGGATTCGTCTGACTGGATTTGTTTATATTGATGCCTTCCAGCTATCTCTGCTATGTCCACAGAGCTTTCTGCAGGATTCAGGATATAAGAGGCGATTAAAAGGTCGAACACGATACCTTTTAATTCAATTCCCTTCCGTCCAAGGCTTACGATGGACAGCTTGGCATCATAGACGGACTTTTTCCTGCCTGGATCTGCGGCCCATTCCTTAAACTCCCGAGAGGAACAGGCGAGCTCCGCCGGTATAAAGAAGTTTCCTTTTTCATTCACCAGTGATATTCCGGTTATTTCTGTGCGGCTGTAGTTTTCCCCCAGGATTTCAACATAGAGGGTATTATCATCAGCAAAGATATCATTTGAAATGCTCTCAACAACCTTCACTTCAATGTCTTCCATTTCCTCTGCCTCTGCAGATTCACCCGGTTCCATCTTTTCCAGGAGGGAGTTGAAGCCGAGCTCTTTATACAGACGGATAACCTTTTCTTCAGCCGGCCCTGAGTATTTAATTTCTTCCAGTGTAATGCCGACCGGGGCTTCACGGGTTATAGTTGCCAGCTCCTTGGAGAGTACTGCCAGGTCTTTGTTCTCCTCGATTTTCTCCTGAAGCTTTTTGCCGCTGATTTCGGATACTGACTCAAGGACCTTTTCCACAGAACCAAATTGCTGCAGCAGTTTTAGGGCGGTTTTTTCCCCTACCCCGGGAATTCCTGGTATGTTATCGGATGGGTCGCCCATCAGACCCTTGAGATCGATGATCTGATTTGGAGCGAGACCATACTTTTCTTCTATATGCCCTGGAGTATATTCTTCAATTTCCGTGATTCCCTTTCTCGTAATACTGACAGTGGTCTTATCTGAGGAAAGCTGGGTCAAATCTTTATCCCCTGAAATAATCTTGACGTCAAAGCCTTCCTGCTCAGCCTGGAGGCTCAGGGTGCCGATGATGTCATCCGCTTCATAATTCTCCAGTTCATAACGGGAAATTTGATAGGCATCGAGCAATTCACGAATGAATGGAAACTGCTCTGAGAGCTCCGGCGGGGTCTTCTGCCTGCCTCCTTTATATTCGGTGAAGGCTGCATGCCTGAAGGTCGTCTTCCCCGCGTCAAAGGCCACCAGCATATGGGTCGGCTTCTCTTCCTCAAGAATTCTTGAAAGCATCATGGTAAATCCGTAGATTGCATTCGTATGTACACCTTTATTGTTATTCAATAGCGGAAGGGCAAAAAAGGCGCGGTAGGCAATGCTGTTTCCGTCTATCAGTACTAGTTTCTTTTCCAATGAACGTTTCCTCCTCCTAAAAACAGACTTTATAAATATGGGCTGATTCACTATATGCAATGGTTTAAAAACACAAAAAAGCCGTTTGATTCTCCTTTATTCTATCATGTGAGAGATAGGAAAGAAAAATAACGGCATGATTCCTATTACAAAGGGCGAAGAGGCGAAAACGGGGTAGTTTTCGCCTCTTCTAATGGCTCCCTGGATGAAGGGGTCTTTCACAATTTATTCTAATATCTCTTTGTAAAGGGAGATATGCGGTATTGTAAAAGTATTGTAAATGCACAGCCTTCACCCGGAACCTTTATCTTCTTTTAAGTGTTTATGGAATTCGACCGTGAATTCTGTGCCTCTGCCTGCTTCGCTTTCAACCTGGAGAATCCCTTTATGCGCCTCTACCAAATGTTTTACGATCGCAAGTCCAAGGCCCGTGCCTCCCGAATTCCTGCTTCTGGCCTTATCAATCCGGTAGAATCGTTCAAATATACGCGGAAGCTCTTCCTTCGCAATTCCGATTCCTGTATCCTTCACGCTCAGCCTGGCCGCCTCCCTGCTTTCGGAAAGAGATACCGTCACCTCCCCGCCTGCAGGTGTGTAAGCAATCGCATTGCTCACCAGGTTGATGACTATCTGCTTTATGCGGAAACTGTCTCCGTCTATCATCAGCGGCTTTAAGAGAGACGGGAAGGTGAGCTTGATTTCTTTCTCAGCCGCCCTTTGTTCAAAAATCGCGATAGTCTCCTGCAGAAGCTTATTCAGATCCACCTTTTGTATGGACAGGGAGAAGCCCTGCTGTTCAATTTTCGATAAATCAAGAAGTTCCTGGATGAGCGTCTGCATCCTGTCGCTTTCTTTAAGCACAATTCCAAGGAAGTGCTTCAGGAACTTCTCATTATGCAGAGCGCCGTCAAGGAGTGTTTCTGTAAATCCTTTAATGGAAGTGATGGGTGTCTTGAGCTCATGAGAGACATTTGCCACAAAATCCTTCCGTACCTGTTCCAGCTTTTTCAGTCCCGTTATGTCATGGAACACAAGCAGAATGCCCTTCCATTCATCATGATTCCCTATGATCGGTGCACCGTATATCTCAAAATAGCGCATCTCCAGATTAAGCGGGAGAATAAGCTGTTTTTTAATGCTTTGCTCCATCATGAAAATATTCTCTATCATCTGGATGACTTCTTTATGCTCTATCACCTCATAATAAAGGCGATATAGGAAGAATGAAGGATTCACATTGAAAGTCTGCCTGTAGGTTTTATTGATCAGGGTGATAGCACCTCTGCTGTCGATGAGCAGGACACCGCTGCCCATGTTTTCAACCAGTGTGCCAAGCCTGTCCTGCTGCATTTCCCTGTGTTCTTCCATCTCCTGAAGGTTCCGGGCGAGAATGTTGATAGAATTTGAGAGCATTCCAGTTTCAAAGGAATTCTCCTCGTAAGTGCGTACTTTATAGTTTCCTTTCGCCAGTTCGATAGCTGCCTTTGTCGCCGCTTCTATTGGCTTGGTGTAGCGGGACGTTATCGTCGCAGCAAGCACCAGGATGACAATTAGAGCGGTCCCCAGACTGAATGCAAGGATAAGCCACATCTTTTGGCTTGCTTTCTGCAGGATATCCAGCTGATTGCTTAAAACGACAAAAGCATGACCGCTGCCTGTCCTCAGCTTCTTCCAATAATAATGCTGCTCATACTTTCCTTCAGTAACATCGTAGCCTTCATTCGGCTCACTCCCGCCGGAATGGGTTCGCGCAATGCTTCGTATGGCATCATCGTGGATTTTCCTGTTTTTTGCTGAAAGATCTGATGTGCTGAACAAAATATCCCCGTCCTGGTCTGCAATCGTAATATTGGAATCCAGTATCTCAATCAGCTTGTCGACTTTCCCGCTTGCTATGGCAGCTTCGACTCCCTGATTTTCCTTAATATACTGCGAAACGAATTTGGTTTCCTTTTGCAGCCGGTCATTGAATGTATCTATGTAATAATCCTTAAAAAGCTGGCCAAGGACAATTCCCAGTCCCAAAAATACCCCCAGCAATAGGATCACTAATGCAAAAAAGAGCCCCGAGCGGTAACGGCTCATTCTCCCTTTGGCTCCTCGAGCTTATACCCAAGCCCCCTGATGGTTTTTATATACAGAGGCTTCTTAGTATTGGTTTCTATCTTATCCCTTAAATGGCTGATATGGACATCAACGATTCTCGTGTCTCCCGCAAAGTCATAGTTCCAGACGGCGCTCAGCAGCTGGTCCCTTGTCAGTACTCTGCCTTTATGTTTAGCAAGATATAGTAATAACTCGAATTCCTTCGGAGTCAATTCCAGCTGATTTCCTTCAAAGTACGCTTCATAGCGTTCAGGAAATATCTTCAGGTCCCCCATCTTTAAGAGGTCCCCTTCATCGCCCGAAGTCTGATCTCCTGCTTCAGCCTGGAACTGGGATCTTCGCAATATAGCCTTGATTCTGGCGATCACTTCGCGCGGACTGAACGGTTTGGTCAAGTAATCATCCGCCCCAAGCTCAAGTCCGAGCACCTTATCAAACTCATCGTCCTTGGCTGTAAGCATAAGAATCGGTACATTGAGCTTTTGCTGCCGCAGCTGTTTACAAACCTCCAGGCCGTCCATTTCAGGCAGCATGAGATCAAGAATGACAAGGTCAGGTGTTTCCTCAACGGCTTTCTTGACTCCCTCCCTGCCATCCATTGCAGTTACAACTTCAAAACCAGCCTGTTCAAGATTGTATTGAAGGAGAGTAACTATTGATTCTTCATCATCTACCACCAGTACTTTTTTGCTCATAGATTCCTCCCAAAGAAAATAGATTCCCCTTATCCATTATGTGAGCCAGTTCTACACTCCTTATTATAATCAATTATTTATAAACTACAATAATGGAACAGAAAGAGAGTTTTTGGAAGAGTAATCAAAATTTCTATAAAGAACTCCATGTATAAGAACAAACATGAGTTTTCTAATCCGGAGCCCATGCCTGGAAATGAACCGGACAATAGCAGCAGGAAAAAATAAGGCGGTGGAAAGGGCATGGCGCAGCCAAGTATGCCGAATAGTTAAATGATGTTTACACCCGGCTGAGGAATCCGCATAGCTATGGAAAAACGGCAGAGAAAAAGCCCTGAAAGAATTTCTTCTCCCGGGCTCTGCTATTAAAAATTCTCCAGCGCACTCCCATCCGTTCCGTCACGGTATTCTGGAGGGCAGACAGTGAAAGACCCCTCAACCGCAAGTTCGTCAGCTTCGTTCTCTCCCTGGACTGATATGGTCACGGTCTTTCTTGCATAATCTACATCCGCAACTTCCAGAAGGAATTTCACTGTCCCGTAATGGAAGATTGGTTTATGGAAATTCAGTTCCTGCTTCAGGATGTGACTTCCCGGACCCGGAAGATATTTTGACACAGCCGCTGTCAGGATGCCGGTAAGCATGATAGTCGGCACTATCGGTTTCTTGAATTTTGTCTGTGATGCATAGTCATGCTGGATGAATAAAGGGTTTGCATCATTCGTCAATCCCAGATACAATAACAGATCTTTGTCTTCTATCTTTTCTGTGAGCGTCAGCTTTTCGCCAGCCTTGATTTCCTCTATGCTTCTTCCCAGTTTTCTTTTCTTCCCAAGCAGCATGATACACAAACGACCTCCACCCATTTAGGTTTTATATCTGTAATAAAAGGTATGAAAAAGGGATTGGCTGTATGATTCTGGATCTGCAAGCCAATCCCTTTAATGTTTTCCTATCATATGAAAATTAAACTAGAACATCCATCACATTGCGGACAGAATCTGCAGACTTTTGAAGGGCCGCCTTTTCGTCTTCTGTAAGCTCAAGTTCGAAAATCTTCTCGATTCCATCTGCGCCAAGCACTGTAGGAACACCAAGGTAGATTCCTTCAAATCCGTACTCTCCCTCAAGGTAGGCGATTGTCGGCAGGACCCTGCGCTGGTCTTTCAGGATGGCTTCTGTCATCTCCACAAGGGAAGCAGCAGGTGCATAATAGGCACTACCGTTTCCTAGAAGGTTAACGATTTCAGCCCCGCCTTTGCGGGTCCGATCCACAATCTCATCAAGCCGTTCCTTTGAAATCAGTGTATCCAACGGGATTCCGCCGGCATACGAATAGCGTACAAGCGGAACCATATCATCCCCATGACCCCCAAGGACGAACCCTGTCACATCTTTTACAGAAAGATTAAGCTCCTGGGCTATGAATGTACGGAAGCGCGCAGTATCCAGGACTCCGGATTGGCCGATTACCCGGTTCTTCGGAAACCCTGATTCTTTGAAGACAGTATAAGTCATTGCATCAACCGGATTAGTAAGTACGATAATCGTTGAGTTTGGAGAATATTTAACAATCTCGCCTGTTACGGATTTCATAACCTTTTGGTTCGTCTGAACCAAATCATCACGGCTCATCCCTGGTTTACGTGCTATCCCTGCTGTGATGATGACGATATCTGAATCCCTTGTATCTTCGTAATTGGCTGTACCAGTTACATTGGCATCAAAGCCTTGGACAGGTCCTGCCTGGAGCATATCCAGTGCTTTCCCTTTAACCGGATTTTCAGCCTGCGGGATGTCAACTAATACAACGTCACCCAATTCCTTCTGGGCAAGCAGGAATGCAGTTGTGGCACCAGTGAAGCCTCCGCCGATTACAGAAATCTTCTTGCGTCTGAAAGTCATATCTTTTTCCTCCTCGATTCTTACTTATATACAAAGAAGCTGGCAGGGAAAAAACCCCCGCCAACACTCCGGCTGTTACCCCAGGTTCTTGATAAGCTCATCTGCAAACTCTGAGCATTTCACTTCTGTTGCTCCATCCATCAGGCGGGCAAAATCATAAGTGACAACTTTAGAAGAAATAGTCTGTTCAACAGATTTGATGACCAGGTTCGCTGCTTCATTCCAGCCCAGGTGTTCAAGCATGAGTACACCGGAAAGAAGTACGGATGAAGGATTCACCTTATCCTGACCTGCATATTTAGGTGCAGTTCCATGAGTGGCTTCGAAGATGGCATGGCCGGATTCATAGTTGATGTTCGCTCCAGGAGCGATTCCGATTCCGCCAACCTGTGCAGCCAGGGCATCAGAAATGTAATCACCGTTCAGGTTCATCGTTGCCACGACATCGAATTCTTTCGGGCGTGTAAGGATCTGCTGAAGGAAGATATCAGCAATGGAATCCTTGATGATGATTTTGCCTGCAGCTTCTGCTTCAGACTGAGCCTTATTCGCAGCTTCCGTCCCGTCTGATTCTTTCAGGCGGTCATACTGTGCCCATGTGAATACCTTATCGCCGAATTCCTTTTCAGCTAATTCATAACCCCAGTTTTTGAAGGCGCCTTCCGTGAACTTCATGATGTTGCCTTTGTGGACAAGAGTTACCGATTTACGGCCTTCCTTGATTGCATAGTTGATGGCAGCGCGCACAAGGCGTTCCGTTCCTTCTTGGGATACAGGCTTGATACCGATGCCGGAAGTTTCAGGGAAACGGATTTTGTTTACTCCCATTTCATCTTTTAGGAACTGAATCAATTTCTTGACTTCATCTGAGCCTTCCTGATATTCGATTCCCGCATAGATATCCTCTGTGTTTTCACGGAAGATGACCATGTCGGTATCTTCAGGGCGTTTGACTGGAGAAGGAACTCCATCGAAATAGCGCACAGGACGCAGGCATACAAAAAGGTCAAGCTCCTGGCGGAGCGCAACATTCAGTGAGCGGATTCCTCCGCCTACTGGAGTTGTAAGAGGTCCTTTGATTGCGATTATGTATTCGCGGATTACATCAAGGGTTTCTGCAGGAAGCCATTCGCCTGTCTGGTTAAAAGCCTTTTCACCAGCCAATACTTCCTTCCATTCAATTTTCTTTTCTCCGTTATATGCCTTCTCAACCGCAGCTTCCAATACGCGGGAAGCCGCCGCCCAGATATCAGGACCGATTCCGTCTCCTTCGATAAAAGGAATGACCGGATTATTAGGCACTTTCAGTGTACCGTTCTCGACAGTGATTTTTTGACCTTGAGTCATTTTAAATTCCCCCATTTTCATAAAATCGGAGGCCCGGCGGCAGCAAACCGCCCGAGCCCGTGATGTTTTTATTCCATATACCAATTTACTATATTTTCATCCTGATATAAAACTTTTCGCACTTTTCAGTGATCAGCGTTCTTCTATCGGGATATATTTCTGCATATCCGGACCCGTATACTCAGCACGCGGGCGGATCAGGCGGTTGTTATCATACTGCTCTAGGATGTGGGCAAGCCAGCCGGATGTCCTGCTGACCGCAAAGATCGGAGTAAACAGATCATGGTCGATTCCCAGGCTGTGATATACCGAAGCTGAGTAGAAGTCAACATTCGGCGGAAGCGGTTTTTGGGAAGTCACCAGCTCTTCGATCTTTACAGACATTTCATAGTATTTGGCTTGTCCAGTCAGGTTTGTAAGCTTCTCAGACATTTCCTTCAGATGCTTCGCGCGGGGATCTCCCTTGCGGTACACCCGGTGGCCGAAGCCCATGATTTTCTCTTTGTTCTGCAGCTTTTCGCTGATATAAGGCGTCACGTTGTCAACTGAACCGATTTCAGTCAGCATCTTCATGACAGCTTCATTCGCTCCGCCATGCAGCGGACCTTTCAAAGCCCCGATGGCAGCAGTGATGCCTGAATAAATATCAGACAGGGTGGCTACACATACACGTGCGGTGAAAGTTGAAGCATTCAATTCATGGTCTGCATGAAGCACAAGCGCCTTATTGAAGGCCTCGATTTCAACAGGGGCTGGTTCTTTTCCGCTCAGCATGTACAAAAAGTTTGCAGCGAAGCTTAAATCGGTGCGTGGAGCGACAGGCTCAAGACCTTTCCTTACCCGAGAGAAGGCGGTTACAATGGAAGGAATCTGCGCCTGGATGCGGATAGCCTTGCGGTAATTCGCATCGGGATCCATTGAGTCGGCTTCCCCGTCATAAAGCCCAAGAAGGGAAATGGCTGAGCGGAGTGCGGCCATCGGATGTACTTCCTTGATTGGATACATCTTGAAATGGTCAAGAACTTCCTGTGGGAGCCCGGCATTTTCCGCAAGCTGTGCAGTCAGCTCCTCAAGCTCGCTTTTGCTTGGAAGGCGGCGGTGCAATAATAGATATAAGACTTCTTCAAAACTTGCATTTTCAGCAAGATCATCGATATCATAGCCCACATATGTCAAAGTATCATCAATGATAGAGCTGATGGAAGAAGTAGTTGCCACAATTCCTTCCAGACCTTTTGTTGCTGTCATAAAAACCTCTCCTTTGTATGAAAGTTCGCCTATATATTTTAAATATGAAATTAATAAAACTGGCAAAACATTTCTACCGGGGCTGCATTCCATACATGCCGTTTGTGAAGAAGTAAGCATTGATTGGCACAGTCCATAGCGAAAGTTTATTTTACCCTTGCAGCCTTTTCAGGAAACCAGCCCCCGAGCGCTTGCTCAATAGGCTGCCAAAGAAATGCTTCTATCAATTAATCAAGCATTCTCCCAATTTCAAGTAGGCGCTTACATCACATATTATAAACAATAATCAGATATTTGTGAACGAAAACACCTTAATAAAATAAATAAATATTTTATTAGAATAAAATACAACTGAATGCCACGACTGCCGAAGAGCTGTTCATTTGAACAGCTCAATCAGCCTCATGCACAGATAAGCTATCCCTGCTCCTATTAGCGGACCGACCGCCACCCCTTTAAAAAGGGATACTGCAATAATGGTTCCAAATACAAGGGCCGCAGTAAGGTGGGGATCCTGCCCCAGCAGGATGAGTCCGCCCTTAGCTATAAGTGCCACCGCAATCCCCGAGCCAAGTGCAATCCAGGCATAAGGCGACTTTAACGCATCCCCAAGCTCCTTGAAACCAATAGAGCCATTTGCTACAGGAACAAGCACAGCTATGGTAATGATCGTGACTCCCCAGTTGATTCCTTTCGCCTGCAGCTGAGGAAAGATTTTAGCGTCAAGTCCGGCTGCCTTAACCAAGAGTAAAACGCCTGCAGAAAATGCGAGGGAATAGTTTTTTGCAATGATGCCTATTGCCAGCAGCAATAGTAAAAACAAACCTGGACCCCAGCTCAATTTACCTTCCTCCTTCTATAAGAAGTTTTATTGAAATAATATCCTTGGAAAATTTATGTCTATTTTTCCACTTTGTTATCATTTCACTCTATACATAAGCCATATACTTGTACAAAGCTCCAATACGGCTGCTGAGTAGCCGGAGCGTTTCAAAAAATAGATTGAACGACGGGAGGAGTGCCTTCTGAACCCGCTCTACATCCAGCGATTTATCCGATTCTGCATAGCCGCCGGGACGCTTGCATGCATCCTGCTGGCCCTGCTGTATCTCTGGAAATATGCCTATCCTTTTATTATCGCCTTTTTCATTGCCTTTTTGATTAATCCCATGGTGTCTGCTTTTGAGGCCAGGGCCAGGCTCCCCAGGGGAGCGGCTGTGTTCCTGGCCCTGTTCATTATTATTGCAGGCCTGGCGGGGATGCTCACACTGCTGATTACAGAGATTGTATCAGGAGCTGCCTATCTCGCTGAGGCTGTCCCTCTCCATATTGAGACCATCATAGACGCGGTGGAAAAGCTCATCGAAACCGTATTCCTTCCTCAGTATAATAAGTTATCTGCCTATTTTAACTCATTGGATGCCGGTCATCAGAATACCATAATGAATAACGTGCAGATGGCAGGAGAACGGCTTGCAACATCAGCAGGAAGCTTTATACAAGGTTTTTTTCAAAACATTCCCGCCATACTTGGATGGTTTCCAAGCGCAGCGAGTGTGATTGTGTTTTCTTTCCTGGCCACATTCTTTATCAGTAAAGACTGGGACCGCATTGTAAGCCTTGGAAGCCGCATGATGCCTGCCAAGGCCAAATACAGCGGGAGAACCGTTTTTTTGGATCTGAAAAAAGCATTGTTCGGCTTTTTCAGGGCCCAGCTGACACTCATTTCCATTACCACTGTTATTGTATTAACCGGCCTGCTTGTTCTACGAGTAGAATATGCCATCACGATCGCCCTGATTTGCGGACTCGTTGATATTCTTCCGTATTTAGGAACAGGGGCCGTCTTTGTTCCCTGGATTGCCTATGAGATGATTTCAGGTGATACCGGCATGGCCATCGCCCTCGGCACTCTCTATTCTATTGTGCTCATCCAGCGGCAGATCATGGAGCCAAAGGTCCTCTCTTCCAGCATCGGGCTGGATCCGCTCGCCACACTGGCTGCCCTCTTTATTGGCTTCAAGACGATCGGTTTCCTCGGCCTTATCGTTGGGCCGGTGGTACTTGTGGTTATTACAGCCTTGAACCGGGCGAATGTGTTCACAGATGTGTGGGGCTTCATTAAGGGATGAGTACTGCCTTGCTTGTGCTCATCCCTCCCCCCTTACGGTCACCCATTCAAAACAGCTTCTTCTTATAGAGGGTGTGCCTTTATCTGATAATGGTAACCCTCTTCTTTTCCACTGCCTTTCTCAGGCTCCTTTTCACCAGCGGTTTAATCATTCGCCTATGGGGCGGAAGCATCAGGAACAGCCCCAGGATATCTGTCAAAAAACCCGGTGAAATCAGGAGACATCCGCCTATCAAAATGCAGGCGCCATCTATCAGGGAATCGCCCGGGATTCTGCCTGACGCGAGCTCCCGCTGGATTTTCCGGATGGTTTCTATGCCCTGTTTTTTGGCCAGATATGCCCCGATGGTTCCTGTAAGGATAATCAAAAGGACTGATGGCAGGACACCTGCAGTCCGGCTTGCGAGAAGGAATGCCCCGATCTCAAGGGCAGGAACGATTATAAATATACCAATAAGATATTTCATCTGCGGACTCCCGCCTTTCATGTATAATGGCCCTTCATAGTAAAAAAGCGGCAGAAAGCCTCTGCTCCCGCCGCATTATTTGTATTAAAGGACTTTGGTATGCCCTTCATAGATAGTTCCACGTCTTGCATCGACCGTGACCTGCTGTCCATCCTTCAGGATGCTGGTTGCTTTTTCTGCCCCCACTATGACTGGGATGCCGAGGTTTACACCAACAACTGCGGCATGGCTGGTCAAGCCGCCTTCTTCAGTGATAAGAGCCGCGCAGCGCTCGATGGCCGGCATCATATCGCGGTCAGATCCGTAAGTAACAAGGATGCTTCCTTCTGTTACATTTGCATTAGCTTCTTCAGCATTCCTTGCGATGACAACTTTTCCTTTCGCTGCTTTCCTGCCGATTCCCTGCGCTTTGATGGTCGCATCATTCAGGACATGAATTTTCATGAGATTGGTCGTGCCAGCCTCACCAACTGGAACTCCAGCAGTGATGACTACAAGATCACCGTGGCTTACGATTCCTGAATCCATGCTCTTCTCGATCGAAACATCCAGCATTTCATCGGTGGAAGAAGCTTTAGGGCCAATTTCAGCATATACTCCCCATACCAGCGAAAGTCTTCTTGCCACTTTCTCACATGATGTAACGGCTACAATCGGAGCCTTCGGACGGTATTTTGAAATCATGCGGGCCGTATGTCCGCTTTCAGTCGGAGTGATAATAGCTCCCGCTTCAAGGTTAAGAGCTGTGTAAGCAACCGATTGCCCAATTGCATCTGTTACATTATGCTCATTCGTCTTGCTTCTTGCAGCAACGATTTCTTTGTAATTAAGAGCTTTTTCTGTGCGTGAAGCAATATTGTGCATGGTTTCGACAGCTTCAATCGGATAAGATCCAGCAGCCGTTTCGCCGGAAAGCATGATAGCATCCGTTCCGTCAAAGATAGCATTGGCTACGTCACTTGCTTCGGCACGTGTCGGACGCGGGTTCCGCTGCATGGAATCAAGCATCTGTGTTGCTGTGATGACCGGCTTGCCAAGCTCATTGCACTTACGTATAAGCTCCTTCTGTACGAGAGGTACTTCTTCAGCCGGAATTTCCACCCCAAGATCGCCGCGGGCAACCATCAGGCCGTCAGAGACTTCCAGAATCTCATCGATATTCTGTACACCTTCGTGATTTTCAATCTTAGGGATGATTTGGATATGCTTAGCCTCATGGTCTGCAAGGAGCTCACGGATCTCAAGTACATCAGATGCACGCCTTACAAAGGAAGCGGCAATAAAGTCCACATCCTGCTCAATGCCGAAGATAATATCCTTTTTATCCTTTTCAGTTAAACCTGGAAGCTTTACAGAAACTCCCGGTACGTTGACGCCCTTTTTATTTTTAAGAACACCGCTGTTCAGGATCTTTGTGACAATGATGTTTTCTTCTTTTCTGATTTCCGTTACTTCAAGAGCAATGAGACCATCATCAAGAAGGATGCGGGAGCCCGGGTGGACATCGTCGATCAAGCCTTCATACGTAATGGAGAATCTCTTTTCAGTTCCGAGGACTTCCGTCATCGAGATTTCGACTGTGCCGCCAGATTGCAGCTCAATAGCGCCATTTTCCATATTGTTTGTACGGATTTCCGGTCCCTTTGTGTCAAGGAGGATGGCCGCCTGTTTCCCGGTCTGCTCCACAGCTTTGCGGATATTGACAATCCGGCTGCCGTGCTCTTCAAAATCACCGTGTGAGAAGTTCAGCCTGCACACATTCATGCCGGCTTCAAGTAAAGAAGTCAAATTCTCTAAGCTCTCGCTCGCCGGTCCTATCGTACATACGATTTTAGTTTTACGCATGTTTTTGTATACCTCCAAATTTTATATTGCCAAAGATGTTATATAGACAGCTCCCTGGATAAATCGAACATCTGCTGGTCGATGTTATGCTTTTTCTGAGTCAGTGCCTCAATAATTCCATAATCCACAAGGCGATTGCTCTCTATGCCTACCGCGCGTCCGCCCTTGCCTTTAAGCAGGAGGGAAACGGCATAAGCACCGAGGCGGCTCGCCAGCACCCTGTCGGCGACCGTAGGTGATCCCCCGCGCTGAATATAGCCCAGAACTGAGACGCGGGTTTCAAAATCAGTCAAATCCTCTAATTGCTTCGCCACATCGACTGCACTGCCGACGCCTTCTGCAACTATGATGATGCTGTGTTTTTTACCGCGGTCCTGCCCCCGTTTTAAGCGGGCTATTACATCATGGATATCTTCAGTGGATTCAGGGATCAAAATGGATTCAGCTCCGCCTGCAAGGCCGGCCCATAGTGCGATATCCCCTGCATCCCTGCCCATAACTTCTATTACATAAGTCCGTTTATGGGAAGTGGCCGTATCCCTGATTTTATCGATTGCATCGATGACTGTATTGATGGCCGTATCGAACCCGATTGTGAATTCAGTGCCCGGAATATCATTATCAATGGTGCCTGGCACCCCTACACAAGGGAAACCGTGCTCTGTCAGTGCTTTCGCGCCCATGTAGGATCCGTCGCCGCCAATGACAACCAGGCCCTCGATGCCATGCTTCTTCAGCTGTTCGATTCCTTTCATCTGGCCTTCCTTCGTCTTGAATTCGGGACAGCGGGCAGAAAAGAGCATAGTGCCTCCCCGGTGGATGATGTCGCCAACCGAGCCGATTTCCAGCTTTTTAATATCCCCTTTAATCAGGCCCTCGTAGCCATGATAAATGCCGTAAACTTCCATTTCATGGTATATCGCCTTACGTACGACAGCACGGATGGCTGCATTCATCCCAGGAGAATCTCCACCGCTTGTCAGTACACCAATTCTTTTCAATATAATCACCTCTATAAAGAATAACAGTCTACACGCCATTGAATGTAATATGTATAGAAAGAAACGGGTCCGACGGCCCATTCCGCCAGTACAATAGACCCTGCTGTCTGATCATAAAAAAATTTCATACAGAGTTAGTATAGACATTTTATCCCAGTTCTATTTGACATATTGCGAAAAACCGGGTTTCCGTACTCATTCTAAATTAGTAATCAAATTTCGTAAACCTTTATTTGTGAAATAACATACAAATTATACTGGAAAATGTCTTTATTTACAAAATATCCGAATTGCTCCTGGTTTGCTTCAAAATGAAGTCTGCTTTCATAAACATTGAGTCTACGGAAGAAGAAGGCTGTTCTCCGCTGGAGGTACTTCGATTGCTGCGACAACAGCTTAGTCGCACTTATGCGAAAGCCTTGCAAAAGTCGAGCCTGATATGGGCAGGGCTTTTTCTTTCCATAGCAGGCCTGGCTTATGACTCGAGGGTTTCAGCCTGGAGCTGGATAAGGAGCCTCGCACCTGGAGCGTAAGTCCACTTTCTAAATAATTAAATCTCCTCACAGAACTCATCCCAAAAACAACTAACCTTTTAGAAAAGAGCCTTTTAAATAACTAAATCCAGAAAAAAAGCAAAAAGAAAGAACGTGCATAAAATGCACGTTTTTATTTTACTCCTATCTGATTCTGCAGAAACGAATACTCGCCAATTCTTTTGAATTTCTGATATCTCTGTTCTACGAGTTCATCCGCATTCAGGGCTAGAAGGCTGCCAAGTGCCGCATGGATGGCTTCTTCAATAAAAGAGGCCTGTACGAGGATATCCTGGTGGGCCCCTCCCTGTGGTTCCTTGATGATCTCATCTATGATTCCCAGTTCCTTCAGGTCAGGTGCGGTGATCTTCATGGTTTCAGCTGCACGCTTCGCGAGGCTGGAATCCTTCCATAGCAGTGCCGCTGCTCCTTCTGGAGAAATTACAGAATATGTAGAATTCTCCAGCATCAATATTCTGTCACCCACTCCAAGTGCCAGCGCACCACCGCTGCCTCCTTCGCCGATCACAATGCAAATCACCGGTACAGTCAGGCCGCCCATCTCATAGATATTACGGGCAATCGCTTCACTCTGGCCGCGTTCCTCTGCAGCCTTGCCGGGATAGGCACCCTTGGTGTCAATGAAGCAGATAATCGGCCGATTGAACTTTTCAGCCTGCTTCATCAGCCTTAGAGCCTTTCTGTTTCCCTCAGGGTGAGGCATCCCGAAATTGCGCATGATATTTTCCTTTGTATCCTTTCCCCGCTGATGGCCGATGATTGTAACCGGCAGCCCATGAAACTTGCCAATTCCGCCTACAATCGCTGCGTCATCCCCAAAAACACGGTCCCCATGACACTCAAAGAAATCTGTGAATAAATGCTCAGCATAATCCAGAGTAGTCGGGCGGGCAGGATGACGCGCCACCTGGACACGGTCCCAGGGCTTCATATTGCTGTACACTTCATCCTGCAGATTGGACAGCCGGCCTTCCAGTTTTTCAATCTCAGAGGAAAGGTCAACATCGGCTTCCTTAGTAATCCTTTTAAGCTCATCTATTTTTTCCTGCAGGTCTTTTATCGGTTTTTCAAACTCTAATTCTACTGCCATTTCAGCTCACCGCCCGGTACATGAATATCAATTATATTGGAAAGGGAGTCCTTAAGCTGCTGCCTGTGGATCACTGCGTCCAGCTGGCCATGCTTTAACAGGAACTCGCTCGTCTGAAAATCCTCGGGCAGTTCTTCCCGGATGGTCTGTTCAATGATGCGCCTTCCTGCGAACCCGATGAGCGCACCCGGCTCAGCCAGGTTATAGTCCCCCATGGATGCGAATGACGCGGAGACCCCGCCGGTTGTCGGATGGGTCATGACCACAATATAAAGCCCTTTGTTTTCACTGAATCTCTTTAAGGTGACACTTGTCTTGGCCATTTGCATAAGGCTTAACACTCCCTCCTGCATGCGTGCTCCTCCGGATGCTGTAAAAACAATGAATGGAATTCCGAGTTCATCTGCCTTTTCAACCGCCCTGGCTATTTTTTCACCTACAACCGAGCCCATGCTTCCCATCCGGAAGGTCGAATCCATGACCGCGACAGCACTTTTGTGTCCGTTAATGGACCCTGTGCCGGTGACGACGGCTTCATTGCTTTGTGTCTTTTCCATGTCTGATTTGATTTTGTCCTCATAGCCGGGAAAATTGAGAGGATTGACGGTAACCATGTTTTTATCCAGCTCTTCGAAGGTTCCCTCATCAAAGATGCTGTCGATGCGTTCCCAGGCGTTCATCTGGTGGTGGTACCCGCAATGCATGCAGACCTTTTGAGCCTTCAGCAGCTCCTTCGTGTACATGATTTTCTTACAATTAGGGCATTTCGTCATAATGCCTTCCGGGACTTCGTTCCTTGTCCGCTCAGAAGGAATCGTTGCATATTTTTTCTTTTTAGATTTTAAATTAGATTTTGAAAATAAATCTCTTATCATGGTGAACCTCCCCTTAACTTCCTATAGCAATAACCAGCAACAGCAGCGAGCTCTGCCTGTCCATTGTATGCATATGAAATCCTGCAGGTATACGCTGATATCCATTAAAGAAAATTTGGCATATTCCTTACTGCTTTGAGATGGATCTTGTTGACTTCATGTCCGTTTTTCTCTCTGAGGGCATCGAGCATATCCAGATAAGCCTGTCGTGGAGCCTGCTGCCTGTCCTCACCGGTGGACTTGGCATACATATTTACAATGATCCATATTCTCTCAAGAAGATGATTGGTGTTCAATTGAAAGAGCCGCTTAAAAAAGGCTTCATCATCCCAATCATTTTTCCCGGCCCACAGGATCATCTCATCGATGTTTTCCCGTGACGCCTTATGCAACAATGCATGAAGAATGGACTGTTCGAGAAACACGCGTGTTTCTATCAGATTTTTCTTTGTCTCTTCATCTGCGAGTAAGAAGGCACCAAGGAGTTCCACAAGCCTGTGCTCTTGAAATACCTTGATATAGGTGCCTTCTCCCCTCCTGGTCTCGATAAGGCCAAGCAGCTCCAGGGACCGTAAAGCTTCCCTTACCGAAGAGCGCCCTACTTGAAGGCGCTCGGACAATTCCCGTTCCGACGGGATTTTATCACCAGGGCGCAGCTGGTCTTCCTTGATCATTTGCCTGAGTTTTTCCACAACTTCTAAATATATTTTTGACTGTCCGGCAGCGGCTGCCTTTATCGTCTTCTCGTTCATTTTTTCCCTATGGATGAAAGGGCTGACGTTTTAGCTTTGATTTCTTCCGGGTCAGCCTTCAGGCGTGCCACTCCGGTCTCCATCGCAGCTTTGGCCACTGCGGCAGCTACGGCCGGGGCTACGCGCGCGTCAAAAGGTGCCGGGATTACATAGTCCGGCTGCAGTTCATCTTCCCCGATCAGGCCGGCGATCGCTTCAACGGCCGCTACTTTCATCTCTTCATTGATATGGGTGGCGCGAACATCAAGTGCTCCCCTGAATATCCCCGGGAAGGCGAGTACATTATTGACCTGGTTGGGAAAATCGGAACGGCCTGTGCCCATCACTGCCGCTCCGGCCTCCTTCGCCTCTTCCGGCATGATTTCAGGCACCGGGTTTGCCATAGCAAATATGATCGGATCCGGCTTCATGCTCCGGATCATTTCCTTGGTCAATGCCCCGGCCGCAGAAACACCGATGAACACATCCGCATTCTTTATGACGTCCGCCAGACTGCCTTCCTGCTTCTCCCTGTTGGTGAAACGGGCGACAGCTTCTTTTACATCATTCATGCCGAAAGTGCGCCCTTCATAAATCGCGCCTCTGGTATCACACATGACGATATCGCGGACCCCAAATGAATAGAGGAGTTTAATGATGGCAATTCCTGCAGCACCGGCACCATTTGCCGCAACCTTTATTTCCTGAAGTTTCCTGCCAGTGAGTTTCAGGGCGTTTAAAAGTCCGGCTGCCGTGACAATCGCTGTTCCATGCTGATCATCGTGAAAAACGGGGATGTTCGTTTCCTTCTTTAGTCTTTCTTCTATCTCAAAACAATTGGGCGCGGCTATATCCTCGAGGTTTACCCCGCCAAATGTCGGTTCAAGCAGCTTGACGGTCTCTACGATTTTGTCCACTTCAGTAGTATCAAGACAGATGGGAAATGCATCTACACCTGCAAAGCTTTTGAACAGGACCGCTTTACCTTCCATGACAGGCAGCGCCGCAGCCGGCCCTATATTACCAAGACCGAGCACAGCTGTGCCATCCGTGACGACCGCAACTGTATTCCCCTTCATGGTATATTCAAATACAGCTTCCGGCTTGTCATATATTGCTTTACAGGGTTCGGCGACTCCCGGGGAGTAGGCAAGGCTTAAATCCTCAGCATTCCTCACAGGCACCTTGGATACCGTTTCCAGCTTCCCCTGATTGATCCTATGCATGTGCAATGCTTCTTCTCTTAACGTCAAAGGTTTCACTCCTATAGATTCTACTGAATAGTTCCAGATTCACAGGTGGTCAGACCACGATAATACATGTCTAATATAACATAACTTGAAAGGTTGTAAAGCTCAGCTGCGCTTTACAACCACATTTTCACTTCCAAGCAGGGCCCCGATTCTGCCCAGGAAATCCCCGCTCGGCTCTGCCCATTGATCCATGGGAAGCTGTACATATCTGCTGTCCTTTTCATAATAGAGGACAATCTTTGTCATGCCAGGGAATGACTGAATGATTTTTTTTACTCTGTTCAGGAAATCCTTCGTATGCTTGTCCTTTTGTATTTTAAGATAAAGCACCTGTGCTTCCTTTGCTGAGATCTCCTTCAATTCATCTATGGAAAAAGAATCATGGACGATAAGCTGCTTCTTTTCATCCCTGGTCTCCACGGATCCCTGGAGCATAACGATATTGCCCTTTTTATAATGGGTGAGCCTTGAACGGTAGACATTTGGGAAAACCACACATTCAACCTCACCGGTTTCATCACCCGCTGACATGAAAGCCATGGTCTCGCCCTTTTTGGTTCGGATAGCTTTGGTGTCTGTGATATAGACTGGAATATAGGCATTTTTCAGTCCGCGCTCCAAGGCTTCATGAATGGTGACAGAGCCAAAATAATGGAAAAGCTTATGGAACGGGACGACGGGATGGTCAGATAAATATAAACCCAGTGCCTGTTTCTCAAGCTCAAGCTTGTCCAGGGTCCTGATGGGATCTACACGCAGGTATTTAGGCTTAAGGTTGAACTCCGTGTTTTCGAACAAATCAAATTGATTGTCACCCGGATTGACCAGTTCGTTATGTTCCATGGCTACATCCAGGCTGGCAAGGAGTGTTGCCCTGTCTTCTTCGAACTCATCGAATGCCCCGGACGAGACAAGGGCCTCCAATGATTTTCGGTTTACGGCCTTGGTGGATACCCGGAGACAGAAATCAAACAGGTCCTCAAACGGCTTTTTCCTCCGGGCCTGAAATATCTCACGGATGGCCGCACCGCCTATTCCCTTGATGGCTGCCAGGCTGTACCTTACTCCCTCACCTTCCGGCTGGAAGGAAAACTGGCTTTTGTTTACGGAAGGAGCAAGCACAGTATATCCGTTCATCTTTAATTCCCGGATATATTGTGCTATTTTGTCTTCATTGCCGATAACTGACGTCAATAGCGCCGACATGAAATACCGAAAGTGGTTAGCTTTCAGATAGGCAAGCTGATAGGAAATGATGCTGTAGGCAACAGCGTGGCTCCTGTTGAAGCCATAGTTCGCAAACCGGACAATCGAGTCATACACTTTATTGGCAGCCTCTTCCTGATGGCCATTTACGCTGGCTCCATGAACAAAGCGCTCCCGTTCTTTATCTAATGCATCTTTCTTCTTTTTTGATACGGCTCTCCGCAATAAATCCGCTTCCCCAAGTGAAAACCCGGCAAAGCTTGCGGCAATCTGCATGATCTGCTCCTGATACACTATTACTCCATACGTATGCTTCAGGATCTGCTCTAATGACTGGTGAGGATAATCAACCTCCTCATTACCATGCTTCCTGCTGATGAATAAAGGGATATTTTCCATTGGTCCCGGGCGGTATAAAGCATTGACTGCGACGATATCCTCAAAAGAAGTGGGCTTCAATTTTTTCAGGACATTCCTCATTCCTTCTGACTCCAGCTGGAACACTCCTGTTGTTTCACCGCGGCCGAGAAGGTCGAATGTCCGCTGATCCTGAAGATCTATCTCATTAAGCTTCAGCTGCTTTCCTGTGGCTTTTTCAATCATGACAAGCGTATTTTCAATGAGCGTCAGGTTCCTAAGCCCCAAAAAATCCATCTTCAGAAGTCCGAGCTCTTCCAGGTTTTCCATGGGCAGCTGCGTCAGATGGACACCTTCCTGCCCTTCCTGTATCGGAATCACATCAGTAAGCGGCAGTTCTGAGATCACTACTCCGGCAGCGTGTGTAGACGCATGCCTTGGAAGCCCTTCAAGCTTAAGGGCAGTTTGGAATAGCTTTGCATTCAGTTCTTTTTCCCGGACGAATTCCTGCAGCTGCCTGGATTCATTCAGTGCAGCCTGAAGGGTTATGCCGTGCTTTGCGGGAATCATCCTGGAGAGCTGTTCCAGCTCCTTTGCATTCAGCCCGAACGCCCTCCCTACATCGCGCAGGGCAGCCTTCGCTGCCATGGTGCCGAAAGTGATGATCTGGGCCGCATGCAGCTCTCCATATTTTTCGGCTACATACGATATGACTTCATCCCGTCTTGTGTCAGGGAAGTCTATATCAATATCCGGCATGGATATCCTTTCGGGATTCAGGAATCTCTCGAATAAGAGGCCATGTTCTATCGGATCCACGTCCGTTATACGGAGAACATAGGCAACCATGCTGCCCGCCGCCGAACCCCGCCCCGGGCCGACAAGTATGCCCTTTTTCCTGGCATAGCTGATAAAATCCCAGACAATCAGGAAATAGTCGCTGAAATTCATCTTTTGAATAACAGACAGTTCATATTCCAGCCTTTCCAAATGCTGTTTTCCGGGACTCACATATCTCTCCTTAAAGCCGGCGGCACACACCTTCGCAAGCATTTCGTCCGCCGGTACAGCCTCATTCCCCTTATATCTCGGAAGCAGCTTCCGGTTGAATTCAATCATCACATTACAGCGTTCCGCGATATGCAGAGTATTTTCCAATGCCTCGGGCAGGTCTGAAAATAATTCCGTCATCACGTGCGGTTCCTTCAGGTAATAGTCGGATGAATCCGGCTTTATCTTGTTTTCATCTCCAAGCTTGTCGCCATTCTTTATGGCCAGCATCACTTCATAGGCCAGGGAATCTTCTTTTTGCAGATAATAGACAGGATTGACCGCAGCTATTTTCGCTCCCAGGGAACCAGCCAGCTCCATAAGCTTTTGGTTCAGTGAATCTTCCCCTGTGCGGCCCGTTCTTTGAAGGGTAATAAAAAATGAATCCTGCCCGAACAAGGAAATCAGCTGCCCGGCATCCTTCAGGGCCCTTTCTTTTTCATCCTGAAGGAGCAGGGTTTCAACCCTTCCGCCGGTACCGGACAAGGCGATGAGTCCTCCTGCATATGCTTTAAGCCACTTAAGAGGGAGACCCTCCTTGGACTTAGTTTTTATGGCACTGCTGATTTTTAATAAATTCTGGTACCCTCCATTGTCCTCAGCAAGCAAAACGAGCGGAAAGGATCCTGATTCTTCGTGCAGTATGTCGGCTGTCAGGCCGATAATCGGCTTTATTTTGCCGGCCAGGCATTCTTTATAAAAGTCTACCATTCCATACATTGTATTTTTATCGGTAAGCGCCAGCGTCTTATATTTCTTCGCCCTGGCATCAGCGACCAGATCTTTTATTGATGCCGTGCCCGACAGAAGGCTGAACGCGCTCTGGACTTGCAGATGTATAAATGACATTTTGATATTCCCCATCCTTTTGATAAGGCATTAGCTTTTTTAATTATAGATGGAATTAATATAAAAAGAAAATATGTTCTGTCAGCCGCAGGGGGTGTCCGTTTTTTACATACCATTTAAAAAACATATCCGGCCGGGATTGTCCATATATTTACTAATAAAAACGTATAAGGGCTGATAACTATGAAAGAAGCATTTTTCCCTGCATTTGTGAACAGTTACTTTATAGCTCTGGGAGTGCTGCTCGGCGGGGCACTCATCGGAGGCCTTGGCGCCTTTTTCACGGAGCAGCCCCCGCTGACTGTCGTCTACCGCCTGGCTGACTCGCTGCGCATCTGGGCGATCATCGCAGCGATAGGGGGGACATTTGATACCGTTTATTCCTTTGAGCGTGGAATATTTCACGGTGAGACAAAGGACATCGTCAAGCAGATCCTGCTGATTCTGTCAGCACTTGCAGGTGCGCAGACCGGGGCATCGCTTATTAACTGGCTGACTCAGCAGCAGAATCTCTCTTCATGAGGATTCCACAATACTACCGGCTCCCGCTTTGGCAGCGTTTTTTCGCCGGCGCTGCTATCGGGGGGATTATCAGCTGGCTTGTCTTTTTTTATATGCACAGCGTTATGCAGGAAAAGCTGATCAATAAATTGCATAAGCAGAACGAGGCAATCAAAGATCTGGAAGACGAAAATGAACTCTGGGAGGAAGACTATAACAAGCTTAATGAAGAAAATCTGAAAAAGCTGACCATTCAGGAGGTGCATGTGTCCATTGCAAACTTTGCAATGTATAAGGTGGACCGGCTCAGTGCAGCGGAAGCAGCCGAGGCGGTTCGGGACGAACTGAAGTCAGCCCTTCTTTCAAAAGATCTGGAAACCGTATATGAAAGCCGGGCTCTTCTAAGGAAGTCCATTGAAAATAAAGTACTGGAGATTAACAAGAAGAAATATATGCTTGAAGTTTCGGAGATATCATATTATACAACTTTAAAGTTCGAACTGCGCCTGAAGCAGGTCAGATAGGCTGCCCCAACATCCGCGGCAAATGCAGGCAGTGCCTCATTTGCCGCCGATGGCAGGGCCGGCCGCTTACAGATTTATATTGTAAATGACCTGCATACTTGTATCAGATCCTGCATCAGCAGGTCCACTTCATCCCAGGAAAGGATGGATGCGCCAGAGGCAAGCGGATGGCCGCCGCCATTGTATTTCTTTGCCACACCATTGATCACGGGCCCTTTTGAACGGAGCCTTACCCTGATATTATCCTCTTCCTCGATGAAGAAAGCCCACGCCTTCAAGTCTTTGATTCCGCCAAGCGAGCTTACGAGCTGGGATGCATCCGAGACTTTAACCCCAAAATGTTCAAGCTGTTCCCGGCGGAGCACCAGTTTCCCTGCACCCTCCTCGAGGATCTCAAAATGCTGAAGCACATACCCCTGCAGCCTCACTACACTGACCGGCACGTCATACATTCCGTTAAACAGCTCCGGCCTCGAAAACTTATAATGGATCAGTTCGCTCGCATATTGGAAGGTTTTTTCGGAAGTGCTTGGGTATAGGAATCTTCCGGTATCTCCCACTATTCCGGCAAAAAGGAGCCTTGCAGCCGAATCAGGCAGCGAAAGCCCGCTGTCTTTTCCGTAAAGGTAGAATTCATAAATCATTTCGCTGCAGGAGCTTGCCGCCGTGTCCACCCATCTCAGGTCACCATAAGGATCTTCGTTTGGATGGTGGTCAATTTTTATAACTTTTGCGCCAAGTTTATATCTTTGGTCACATATTCTTGCTTCATTGGCTGTGTCGCAGACGATAACCAGCGCACCTTCATATATTTCATCAGGCACAGCATCGAGGGGGGCTAAAAATGCAAGTGATTCTTCTTCCTGCCCCACTGCATAGACTTCCTTTTCCGGGTAGGAAGCACGGAGGATTTCCGCCAGCCCCCCCTGGGATCCATAAGCATCAGGATCAGGCCTCACATGCCTGTGCAGGATGATTGTCTCATATTCTTGAATCGCTTTAAGAATCTCTGCCTTCATAAAAATATCTCCTTTTTTAATTATGTCAATTTATTAAACTTCACTCTAAAACTATAGAAATCATTCCCCATTGCGGGTACAATGAATGGGACCTGCCATACACATGATCGGAGGAACTCAACTTGCCAGTACTTGTCGTAATGATTGTGATAACGTTCGCATTTTATGTATTCTATAAAATTAAATATGTCCGCACACAGCGTCCGGCTGAAAAAAAATGGATTGCCACTAAATCATCAATGGCACTCGGGCTGTTTGTGGTCCTTTTCGGGATCAACCAGCTGTTTATAAATACCGGTACGGTGACTTATATCGTTTCAGCCGTCTTCATCCTGCTTGGCGGGATCAACCTATGGGCCGGCTATAAATCATATAAACATTATCTGCCCTTCGCCATCGAAGAAGCGGAAAAAAGCTATAGAGCTTAATCTTAAAAAGGCCGCCTCCGACAGCGGCCTTTTTATAATCAGGGGCCTTTGCCCCGGGTGGTATACTGGTTTTTAGTTCCTTTCGAACAACTGGCACATCATCATAGCCTTGCCCGCCAATCTACCCTCATTATAAACTTCCACATCGATTTTTCCAAATTTTCTACCTATTTCTAGCACCCTTGGCTGAATGTCAATCATCGTGTCCATTTGTACCGGCTTAATGAAATAAATAGTCATGTTTTCAATGACAAGATCACCGCGTTTGTAAGCCCGCATTGTACGATTTGTAGCTTCGGTGACAAGGGCAGTAAAGACGCCATAAGAAATGGTGCCTAAATAGTTGGTCATCTGCGGCGTCACTTCACACCGGTAAATATCCTCGCCTTTTCCTCTGGCTCCTACCGATACAAGCTGGCTTGTGATTACATCGTCGATTGTTTCTCCCACCTGGGGCTGCCTTTGTATCATCTGAAGGGCCTTAAGCACGTCCTGCCTGGAGATGATCCCAAGGAGGATCTGGTTTTCATCCACTACCGGCAGCAGTTCAATTCCCTCCCAGACCATCATATGGGCGCTGGATGCCACACTTGTTTTCCCGCCCACGGTCAGCGGTGTCTTGGTCATTACCTTTTCGATCGGCATGTCCAGATTCAGCCCAATTATGTCCTTGGCGGTGACCATCCCTTGTACCTTGAACGCAGCATCCACTACAGGAAACCTGCTGTGGTTTGTTGCTTTGTTCAATTCATGCCATTTCTCCACTTCATCCTCCAGGGATAAATAAGCAGTCTGATTCAAAGGTGTCAATATATCCTCGACGAGCAGAATTTCTTTTTTTATAAGCTGGTCATATATCGCCCGGTTGATCATCGTGGCTACCGTAAAGGAGTCATAGCTGCTTAATATAATCGGAAGCTCCAGCTCATCTGCGAGCTTTTTCACATGTTCTTCCGTGTCAAAGCCTCCCGTTATTAAAACGGCTGCTCCCGCTTTTAGAGCAAGCTCCTGGGCATTGACCCGGTTTCCCACTATCAAAAGATTACCGGCGGCTGTATATTTCATCATTGCTTCAATTTTCATGGCGCCGATTACAAATTTGTTTAGAGTCTTATGCAATCCCGATTTTCCGCCGAGAACCTGACCGTCTACAATATTCACGACTTCAGCAAAAGTCAGCTTTTCAATATTCTCCTTCTTTTTCCGTTCAATGCGGATGGTCCCGACTCTTTCAATTGTACTGACATAACCTTTGTTCTCCGCATCCTTTATTGCCCGATAGGCAGTCCCTTCGCTTACCTGCAGCGCTTTTGCAATCTGCCTTACCGATATTTTGTCCCCAACCGGGAGATCATCAATATATTTCAAAATTTGTTCATGTTTTGTAGCCAACCCTTTTTCACCCTTTTTACGTACTTCTATATTCTCATTATAGAATGAAAAATGCGTCTATACAATGAACCTACTGATAATCATGCAGTCTTTTGCGGCTTTGACCATGCTTCCTCTTCCCTGCCCTTATACCAGGGCTGTATAAAAGCCCCGCCAGGTTCCCGGCTGCGGCGAAGAACGCAAGCAGAAGCCACATGGAGCCGTAAAGTTCCGGAAGTCCGGGATTATCAAAGCTCAGACTCAATCTCGGAAGCTGATAATAAAGCATGGCGCCGCACAGCAGCAGGCACATCAAATATCGTTGTTTCATCATATAACCTCTTTTCTATGGAATGGGGCAGGCTATCACCATCTTATGCATAACGGGAACTGAACTTGCCCCATTCCTTGCGGCCATACAAAAAAAGAGCGCCCGCGGGCGCCCTTCTTACTTTTTACAGCTCTATCTCTTCCCCCGGCTGGAGAAGGATTCCGTTTTCGTCTTCCAATAGTTCGAGGAATGCCTCAGGGTCCTGCTTGATCTGCGGGAATGTATTGTAGTGGATCGGTACAACCTGCTTAGCGCCCAGAAGCTTGGCTGCGTATGCTGCATCTTCCGGCCCCATCGTGTAGTTATCCCCAATCGGCAGGAATGCGAGGTCGATCGGGTGCCGTTCACCAATCAGCTTCATATCGCCGAACAATCCGGTATCTCCGGCATGGTAGATGGTTTTTCCCTCACAAGTAAATAGCACGCCGGCCGGCATCCCCAGATAGATAATTTCCTGGTTTTCGGTATCCAATCCGGTTCCGTGAAAAGCCTGAGTCAGTTTGACCCTGCCAAAGTCAAACTCATAGGCACCGCCGATCGACATCCCGTGGGTTTTAAGGCCCTGCCATGCCAGGTAGTTACTTAACTCTGCATTGGCAATGACGAGCGAGTTGTGTTCTTTGGCAATTTGGACTGTATCCCCCAGGTGGTCCCCATGTCCATGTGTCACGATGATGACATCCGCCTTTACATCCTCCACTTTTAAATCAGTCTGTCCATTTCCTGTAATAAACGGATCGAACAGGATGGTTTTCCCATTTGCAATAACCTTTACCACAGAGTGGCCATGAAAAGAAACCTTCATAAACATTCTCCCCTTTCAAGTAATGACAATGGTAACGGAATCAAGCAATATTCCATTTACCTATATACCCAATTCTAACATAGACTAACAGTTTACATTCGATACCAGGACTGTTACCCTCTATACTGACAGCATATTTTTACCCTTATAAACATCTACATATACTACCAGTAAAATACCTTATTGGAGGAAAAAGAAAAATGAGCAAGAGAATTGAAAAATTCCAGGACTGGCTGACGGAAAACGAAATAACATTCGGATTCATCACATCTCCTGAGAGTGTATTTTATCTCAGCGGATTCAGAAGCAACCCGCATGAAAGGCTTCTGGCGCTCGGATTATTCCCGGACTCTGAGCCGTTCCTTGTCTGCCCGAAGATGGAAACGGAAGATGCCATGCACTCAGGCTGGAGCCATCAGATAATTGGCTACACCGACATTGAAGATTCATGGGCCATGATTATGGAAGCTGTGAAAGACAGAAATATCACCTTAGGATCTGCAGCGATTGAAAAAGAGCATATGAATGTGGAGCGCTTTGAAAAAATCCAGAGCCTGATGCCCGGCGCTGCTTTCTTCCCAGCCGGGGAAATCCTCCGCGAACTCAGAATGATCAAGGACGAAAAAGAACTGACCCTGATCCGGGAGGCGGCCAGGCTCGCAGACTGTGCCATTGAGACCGGTGTGCGGGAGATTGCTGAAGGCAAAACGGAAATGGAGGTTCTGGCAGCGATTGAGTTTGAAATGAAAAAGGCAGGCATTAATGAAATGTCCTTTTCAACCATGGTTCTGACAGGAGCAAACGGTGCCTCTCCACACGGCACCCCGGGACAGACCAAGATTAAACAAGGAGATCTTGTCCTGTTCGACCTCGGTGTCGTGTATGAGGGATACTGCTCTGACATCACCAGGACTGTTGCCTTTGGTGAAATAACAG
This sequence comes from Paraperibacillus esterisolvens, assembly GCF_046237625.1. Classification (GTDB taxonomy): domain Bacteria; phylum Bacillota; class Bacilli; order Bacillales; family DSM-1321; genus Paraperibacillus; species Paraperibacillus esterisolvens. Next base: position 3,247,549 of record NZ_CP143545.1, read on the forward strand.
AAAAACAACGGGATATTTATGAGACTGTACTGAAGGCTGAAGAAGCTGCCATCAAAGCTTGCCGGCCGGGGGCTACCTGTGCTGAACTTGATTTGATTGCCCGGAATATCATCAGCGATGCCGGCTACGGAGAATATTTCCCGCACAGACTTGGCCACGGTCTTGGTATAAGTGTTCATGAATATCCATCTTTGACTGAAACGAATGAGCTCGTGCTAAAGCCGGGAATGGTCTTCACGATAGAACCTGGAATATATGTCCCGGGTATTGCAGGCGTCCGGATTGAAGATGATATCCTAATCACCGAATATGGCTGTGAAGTGCTGACCCGTTATCCTAAAGCTTTATAATAAACTGAATAGAGGCGGCTCTTACGCAGCGAAATAAAAGCCCTGGGGAATTTCCCCAGGGCTTTTATATCCCGCTAAAATGAATGTTTACGGCATCCTCACTCTTTATCCTCCAGTTCCTGCACTACACCAGCCGACTCATACGCATCGGTGATCTGGCCGATGATTTCCCTTATCCCCTCTTCTTCAAAGAGTGGATACCCGCTGTTCTTATCCTGATTCATCTTCCTTCCCTCCTTTACTCATACTATGGGCTCCATTGCACTCCCATTTGCGAGGTGATTATTGTATAATCAGGGTGTAAGAGCATTGCTGCACTTCCCTGCTGAGAAAAATAAACTTTCTTAAGGAGGAGAAAACGATGGCATTGACGTATAAAAGAATCCTGGCCGCGGTGGATGGCTCAAAAGAGGCTGAATGGTCCCTTAAAAAGGCGATTGAAATTGCCCTGCGGAATCAATCCCAAATCGTGATTGCCCATGTGCTTGATAACCGGACGGCCGCCAGCGGAGAAACGTTTGGATCTCAGGCAGGAGACGGTGCCGGCTGGGTCATAGATATGATGGAGAAATATAAGGCCCAAGCCCTTGAATCTGGCGTCCTATCCGTCATTATTGCTGTGGAATATGGATCGCCGAAGGTAAAAATCCCAAAAGAAATAGCGAAGGAATATGATATAGACCTGATCATTTGCGGCGCGGCAGGACACAACCTGGTTGAACGGTTCTTTATGGGCAGTGTTTCTGAGCATATCACCCGGCACGCTGACTGCGATGTGCTTGTTGTCCGGACACCGGATGATTGGAAAAGACAAGAGGCTGGATCCTATTAGGATCCAGCCTTTGTTATTCCTGTACGGACAGCGGCTTCTTTTCCTAAAAGCAGTTCCTTTGCTTTTTCAACTGCTGCCTTGACCTGGGCAAACCCTGTGCCGCCCGCGCTGTTTCTCCTCTTTACCGCCTCATAGGGCTCGAGCACTGTATAAATGTCCCGCTCGAAAAGACTGGAAGAATTCAGGAACTCTTCCATGCTCAGATCTTTTAGATAGCAGCCCTTTTCAATGCAGTACAGGACAAGTCTGCCCACTATCTCATGGGCCTCCCTGAATGGAAGTCCTTTGGCTGCAAGATAGTCTGCCAGTTCTGTCGCATTGGAGAAGTCCTCTTTAACCGCACTTTCCATTCTGGAAGTATTGACTTTCATCGTGGAAATCATGCCGGCAAAGATTTTAAGTGATCCAGTTACCGTTTTAACGGTATCAAACATCCCTTCCTTATCCTCCTGCATATCTTTGTTATAAGCAAGCGGCAGTCCCTTCATCACAGTAAGCAGCCCCATGAGATTTCCATATACCCTGCCGGTCTTCCCCCTGATTAGCTCCGCCATATCAGGGTTCTTTTTCTGCGGCATGATGCTGCTCCCGGTCGAAAAGGCGTCATCCAATTCTATAAATTGGAATTCCTGGCTTGACCATAGGATCATCTCTTCACTGAGGCGCGAGAGATGCATCATGAGGGTAGAGCTTATGCTTAGGAATTCCAGAATAAAATCCCTGTCGCTTACGGCATCCAGCGAATTTTCGTAAATGGAATCAAACCCCAGCGTTCCTGCGCTGTACTCCCTGTCGATGGGAAAGGTGGTACCGGCAAGCGCCCCGGCCCCGAGCGGAGATATGCTGATGCGCTTAAGGCTATCCTGAAGCCTTTGTTTATCACGCTGAAGCATCCAGAAATAAGCCATGAGATGATGCCCAAAAGAGATAGGCTGGGCCCTCTGCAGATGGGTATACCCCGGGATGATCGTCTCAATATGCTGCTCTGCCTGTTTTACCAATGCCTCTTGAAAATCAGCTGCCAGCCCGATGATATGCTTCACATGTTTTTTTAAATACAGGTGCATATCAGTTGCTACCTGGTCATTCCTGCTCCGGCCTGTGTGAACTTTCCCCCCAAGAGGTCCGATTTCTTCAATCAGCAGGCTTTCCAGATTAAGATGAATGTCTTCCATTTTCACGGAATAGGAAAGCTCTTTATTCTCTGCCTTCTTCTGCAGCTTTTGCAGACCGCTGCTGATTTTTTCACCTTCCTCTTGATGCAGGATGCCCTGTTTTACAAGCATACTCACATGGGCGAGGCTCCCTTCGATATCTTCCAGGACAAGCTCCTGATCAAATTCTATGGATGCACCGAATTCATCCACCCACTCTTCGGGACTTTTTGTGAATCTCCCGTTCCAGAGCTTCTGTGCACTCACACTGTCACCCTCTTTTGATTGACCATGCTATTCACCTTGGTCGGCAGACCCCATAAAGATATGAAGCCCACAGCGGCTGCATGATCAAATTCGTCATCAGATGTATATGTTGCGAGCTTTTCATTATAAAGGGAATAATCGGATTTTCTCCCTTCCACAATTGAATGGCCCTTGAACAGCTTGACACGGACAGTCCCGGTGACCGTTTTCTGGGTTTCGGCAAGGAAAGCTGAGAGAGCATCCCGAAGCGGCGAAAACCATAAACCTTCATAGATAAGCTCTGTCATTTTCTTCTCAATGACCGGTTTGAAATGGGCAACTTCCTTCACAAGGGTGATATCTTCCAGCTCTTTATGTGCTTTGATCAGGGTAAGAGCCGCAGGACATTCGTATACCTCGCGTGATTTAATTCCCACCAGCCTGTTTTCCACATGGTCGATACGGCCGACTCCATGCTTGCCTGCCAGTTTATTAAGCTCCAGAATCAGGCTGGACAGGGGATAGGAAATGCCATTCAGCTTGACCGGGACACCCTGTTCAAATTCAATTTCCGCATAATCAGGCATATCCGGTGCTTCCTCAAGGCTGCTTGTCAGTTCGTACGCTTCTTCAGGCGGAGCCGCCCATGGATCCTCAAGCACCCCGCATTCGTTGCTTCTGCCCCAAAGATTTTGATCAATAGAATAAGGGCTGTCTAGGTTTACAGGGATGGGAATATCATTTTGCACTGCATAATTGATTTCTTCTTCCCTTGACCAGCTCCACTCACGAACAGGTGCTATGACCTTCAAATTGGGATTCAGGGCCTGAATGGATACCTCAAAGCGGACCTGGTCATTTCCCTTCCCGGTGCAGCCATGTGCTACAGCCGCTGCATTTTCTGCTTCAGCTACTTCTACCAGCTTCTTCGCAATCAGCGGACGTGAAAGCGCAGAAACTAATGGGTACTTTCCTTCATAAAGTGTGTGGGCCTGAAGGGCAGTGAGCGCATAATCATTTGCGAATTCTTCCTTCACGTCAAGTACATAGGATTTTACCGCCCCTACAGTAAGAGCTTTCTGTTTAATGAATTCAAGGTCTTTTCCTTCACCCACATCAAGGCAGCAGGCCACCACATCGAACCCCTGCTCCTGAAGCCATTTTATCGCAACCGATGTATCCAATCCCCCGGAATATGCAAGTACAATCTTCTCTTTAGTCATAATTTATAAGTCCTCCCCGACGAATAAAAATTCATTTTAACTAATTTTTATGCAATGAATGTTTATACTTTATCAGCTTTTCTTTTTTTTTGCAACAATTGTTCACATATATTTTTATGTTATTAGATAGGCTGTTGTGAAGGATTTGAGCCGGTTTTCATCGTATATGGATAAAACGGAAGAAAAGTGAATGGAGTGTGGAGATGGAGGAATACTTCTTATTCAACGAGAGGCTCGGCATCCCTCTGCCCAGGATTGGCCTTGCTTCCCTGGCTCTTCAAGGCGGAATGATGCTGAAATGGGAACAGATCAGAGGCGGCATTCCAGACAGAATCAGGGAGCTGGAAGGCCAAATTACGCTGAAGCAGGACTGCCTTTTCCGCGAAACAGATTTTGAAAGATCCTGCATTTTGAATACAGAAATTTCAGAACTTGCTTCCATCATCAACGATTTGTGGATCTGGTTCAGGAATGAAGATGCCCTTACCGGCAAATTACATTCATAGTATGCAGGCAATTGTATATGTATGCGAAAAGGCTGTCCATCCGGACAGCCTTATTTCCTCAGTTCTCTTATGATATGCCCAAGTTCAGGCACAATCAGCTTTTTCATCGCAAGCCGGACGGCACCTGTGCTGCCTGGCAGAGAAAAGATAGCCTTTCTGCCATGTGTGCCGGCAATGGCCCTCGACATGATAGCAGGACTTCCAATATCTTCCTGATAGCTCAGCATCCGGAAGATTTCCCCGAATCCAGTGATCTCTTTTTCTATAAACTCTTTGACCGTTTCAATGGTTACGTCCCGCTTAGAGATCCCGGTGCCTCCATTAAGAATAACTGCATCTATACCGGGTGCCGCAAGCCCCTCGGAAACAGCCCTGGCTATTTCCTCTTTATCATCCTTCACGATGCGGTATTCATCGGCGGCATGTCCTGCCCCGCTCAGATACTGTATGACTTCCTGACCGCTCTTGTCGTCTTCCTTCCCCCTCGTATCACTTACCGTGACCACCATGCACCGAACTTGGCCGGGGGCTTCACTTTTATGCTCGAAATGACTCATTTTGCATCATCCTTTTTAGCTGACAGATACCGATATTGGTAGAAACGGTGCGCAAATTCCGATACATTCCTTGTCAGCCGGTAATTGGCCGCGCCTCCTATGGCCATGCTCACCAGGGGCAGACCTTTTACAAGCCTTCTCCTGAAGGTGGAGATCGCCAGGGCTTTCAGGATCTGGCGGATAGGCTGCTCAAGCCATGTCACATTCGTCAGTTCTTCCCTTCCGGCATAAAAGAAGGTATCATCCAGCTTGGCATCCTCCGCCATTTCCTCCCACATCTGGCGCTGCATCCGCTTAGGCATTGTGCCTGCATGGAATGCTTTCAGTGTCAGCATCAGCTCATATGGGGTATTCACTTCATTTCCATACGTCATGGCGATTAGCTGTACCAGCCTAAGGTTAATGAGTGTGATGGCTGGAATATCGGAGCCGAGGAGGAGAGTCTCCCCTGTCCCGCTCACACTTCCCTGAGTGAAGGAGTAAAAACGATGGCGGGCAATCTGCTGGTCTGCAATATAAATCAGCTGGTCGATGGATAAATTTTTCATATCATTCAAAGTATTTACACCAGAATCGAAAATCCTTGCCGCGGCCAGGATACTCTCCCTTGCATCATGCTGAATCTGCGAGCCCTGGATAAAAGCATTCATATGAAAAAGCCAGTTATCGAACTTTGAGAAAAATTGATCCGTGACTGACTCTGGCAGCATGGAGAAAACCTGTTCGAGCCATTTATCATAAAAAAGCTCAAGCGTCCCCGGATCATACTGATACATCTTTTCTTCCCAGTCGGCTATTTCATCCCATACTCTGATTTCACTTTCAGTCAATGCCATGCCAAGCCTCCTAATCTCATCCATTGAATTTTGAACTTAGTATAGCATAACAGCCCGGCCCCCGCATGATTTAGTGATAATGCTCCGAAGATACTTTTACCGGACAAAAAAGACTCCCTATGCTGAGGGAGCCTTTTAGCCGATTCTTATATGCCTGCAAGACGGGTTACGTCACGGGCAATCATAACTTCTTCATTGGTCGGGATGACCATGACTTTTACAGGGGAATGCGGATAGCTGATGAAAGCTTCCTCACCGCGGGTTTTGTTAAGGGCAGGATCAAAATATACCCCCATGAACTCTAGTCCTTTCATGACCCGTTCACGGACAGCCTCACTGTTTTCCCCTATGCCGGCAGTGAAAATAATGGCATCGACGCCATACATTCTTGCAGCATAGGATCCAATATATTTATGAATGCGGTTTGCGAATACTTCCAGCGCCAGTTCTGCACGTTCGTTGCCTTCATTGGCAGCCTCGGTTATATCGCGGAGGTCGCTTGAGAATCCGGACACAGCAAGCATTCCGCTCTTTTTATTCAGAACATCGAGCACTTCCTCAGCCGTCTGGTTTGTTTTTTCCATTATATACGGAATGAGGGCGGGATCAATATTTCCTGAACGGGTTCCCATGGTGACGCCGGCAAGCGGTGTGAAGCCCATGGAGGTATCGATGGACTTTCCTCCCTGGATGGCTGCAATGCTCGCCCCATTGCCAAGGTGGCAGGAAAGCAGGCGAAGCTGTTCAACCGGACGTCCAAGCATAGCAGCGGCACGCTCAGCCACATATTTATGCGATGTTCCATGGAAGCCGTATTTCCGGATTCCATAGTCTTTATAATATTCATAAGGCAGGCTGTAAAGGAATGAACTCTCCGGCATAGTCTGATGGAAGGCCGTATCGAACACTGCCACAGCAGGGATATCAGGGAGAATCTGCTGGAATGCCTTGATGCCTGTCAGGTTGGCTGGATTATGGAGCGGCGCAAGGTCAGACAGTTCATCAATTTTTTCAAGCACTTCCCCGTTGATGAGAACCGAATCGTTGAAGGCTTCACCTCCATGTACCACACGATGGCCGACACCTGTGATTTCATCATAGGATGAGATAATATTATGGCTGATCAAACGGTCCAGCAAGATCTTTACGGCCACTTCATGATTGGGAATGTCGGTTATTTCGGTATTCTTCTCACCGTTTACGCTTATGGAGAAGATGGCATCGTTCAAGCCGATGCGTTCCACAAGCCCTTTTGTAATGACTTCTTCACTCGGCATTTCGAACAGCTGAAATTTAAGCGAAGAGCTTCCGGCATTGATTGCCATGATTTTAGACATGTATAGCGCTCCTTAAGGTTAAGTATTATAAACATGCTGCTTAATATAAAATGGATAAATTCACAAAGAAATAATCCGGGCTTTAATAGAGAACACACTATTCTCTTTACCATACCCCATTTAAGCACTGTCTTATCATCTTTTCAACCTTGGTATCGTTTACACCAGAAAAGTTATTATTTTCAGAGTATTTCATTCATTTTTACCCCTCATAGGAAAAGCCTGCCGGTATTTTGGCAGGCTTTGTTCCATTTACTTTTAATCTTTAAACCAGTCTTCAATCTTCTTCATAATATCCTGCATGGCTGCAGCATCAGAAAATCTTGGAAGATCAACGAGCAGCGCTTTCTTAGGCTGTGTGATTCCCTCGCCTTTTTTCTGAAGGACGAAAATGCTTTTTCCAGCAGCTTTAGATTTAAACATGGAATGCGGGAGCTGGATCAGCCCCTGGATGAACGCTTTTTCTTTCACAAAAGCATTCAGCTTGGGGGCTTCTGCTGTTTCAAATAAAGAATTCGGAATGACGAGGAACAAAAAGCCTCCATCTTTCACATGATCCATGCTCTTCTCGATCAGGAGATGATGTGCATATGAATGCCCTTCGTCTGCCTTCAATTCATACTCGGATGCACGGGCATCATTTGGATAATAGCCGACTGGCAGATCACACACCACCGCATCGACCGGGTCGATAAGAAGCGGTTCAAGGCTGTCCTGATTGTAGAGCTGGACCGCCTGTTCCTGAAGATTTGCTCCCACATATGCAAGCCTTATCAAAAGGTCGTCAATATCGACACCGTAGGATGAACCTGCTCTGCCCCGGAAATGGTTTAATATGGTAAACAGAAGATTGCCAGTCCCCACCACCGGATCAAGGAGGGTAAAGCCCGTCCTGCCCCTCATGTATTTATCGATGATATAAGCCATGAACATCCCTACTGCATCCGGAGTCATCTGATGGTTCGGCTGGACATTTTCCTGCATCCCCTTCAGTATGGCCAGCTGGTAGGCATTGCGGATTTCTTCATGCGAAAATGCTGCAAGCGATACAGTACCATATTGTTTACGAAGCCTCTTCAAGGTAACTTCACTTAATTCATCCTGTACAACATCTCCATGAAACATGTTTTCTCCTGTTTCGGCAAGGGCTTCGAGATAAGTGCAGGACAGCTCTTCCTGCAGCACTCCCGCTGTTTCGTTAAAAATGCTGAATAATTTCTCTACCTTAGTTATATTGTTCAAAGAGTTTTCCTCCTGGTCTTTCTTTCTCATCATTTTAGCGGTGAAAGGGCGTGGGTACAAGTTTTTGAGCTCCAGGGAAACCAGCAGCGGCCCGCCCTTTATTTTACCATTGCAGCTGCCAAGGGCCATAAAGAACAGCCTGAGTCCATCGACTCAGGCTGCCGCGCTTAAAGCTTAATTTGCTGACTTGGCTGCTGAAACAGCTGCTTCGTAGTCAGGGTGATCCGTTGCTTCACTCACGTACTCGACATATGTCACCTTATCGCTGCTGTCTACTACAAAAACGGCGCGGGCAAGGAGACGAAGTTCCTTGATGGCGGCACCATAGGCTTCCCCAAATGATAAGTCACGGTGGTCGGATAATGTCTGAACATTTTCGATACCATTTGCACCGCACCAGCGTTTCTGTGCAAACGGCAGGTCAACGCTAATTGTAAGGACCTTTACATTATCCAGGCCGGCAGCCTCTTCATTGAAACGGCGGGTTTGTGCATCGCATACCCCTGTATCGATTGAAGGCACAACAGATATCAGCCTTACAAAACCCTTCGTGTCAGCAAGTGTCACTTCAGACAGATCATTTGCCAATACAGTGAAATCTGGTGCTTGATCCCCAGCTTTCACTTCATTGCCAAGCAGGGTAACAGGATTTCCTTTAAATGTAATCGAAGCCATGATAATTCCTCCCTTTTCTCATTCCAAAACTTATGTAGTCTACAGTGTAATCATATTCTTTCTCTTATCTTTTTGCAAAAATATCGATTGACTATTTCTTACCGGCAAGCAGCCGCAAAACAAATGCCAGCTCCGCCTTCGGAGCTGGCTTTACGCCGCTACTACATTTCAAAATCAATAATCTTCGAGTTAAGGGCAGACCGCCCTTTATCCCGGGAATCTCCCTTTGAATCATCCCCTGTTTTATCCCCTGTTTTATCCCCTGATTTATCCCCTGATTTATCCCCTGAATCCTGCTTATCCTTTTTTGCCCCGTCTTCCCCGGACGACTTTTGACCCTTATTGGATGAGATCATATTCTGGATCTTTTCAAAGGCCGCAGGGGCGGCATCCAGCATTTTCTCAAATAAGTGTGTATGCTGGTCAAGATGCAGCATCTGGACTCCATCTGACCTGACAATCAAAAACGCGATTGGTGTGATTGAAACCCCTCCCCCGCTTCCTCCGCCAAACGGAAGTGCCTGGGAATCCTTGTTTCCTGATCCGGAAGAACTTCCTCCCGGGTTAAATTCACTGCCTCCTGCTGCGAAGCCAAAACCGACTTTGGAAACGGTCAGGATTACACTCCCATCAGGAGTTTCAACAGGATCTCCAATAATAGTATTGACATCAATCATTTGCTTCAGGTTTTCCATGGCTGAGTTCATCAAGCCTTGCAGCGGGTGTTCTGTCATGCGATTTCCATCCTCCTATATGCAGGCAGTTTCACTGGTCGAGAAGTCAGAGTACTGCCCTTTTGCATGTGCTGTTTTTTGGTTTCTGTCCTTTCACTGGCTGCCGGTGCTTATTCCACTCTCTCAAAATAAGCAGTCCTGTCAGGATAGCGTTTCCGATTTTGAACTCCAGTATGCATAGCAGGGAAGTTCTTGAATATTCCCCCTGATACACGGGCTCAATTTTATAATGAGGCATTTCCTCCACCAGGAGATAATGTGTGAGGACCCCGGTGATAGTGCTCTTGATTCCATACACAGCCCCTGTCAGGACTGCTGTGTGAGCTGCATTGCCTGTGCCGATTACCGTCTGCCAGTCAAACTTCCGGATCTTGACCTTCTTCAAAAACTTCTTTAGGATCCCAGGCATTTTGTTTTCTTCTGAAAAGAAAATTTTTCCTATCCTGAAGAAATCAGCAGTCCTGATCTGTTGATCCGGCATTGAAAATTCCTGTCCCTTAAAGGGAAAGGGATATTCCTTCCTGAAGCTGATCAGGCCGCTCCAGGCACTAAGCCGGATTGCGGCAGTATAAGAGGGCTCAAGGCCTCTGAAGGAAATTTCAAGGCGGAGTTTTGTCAGGGCCAATATGACAATGAGAAATAGTAATATAACTGCCATCAGGATCCATGCCATAAAAACACATCCCTTCAGCCCTTCAGTATCGCCATTTTCCTTATAAAACAAACCTGAGTTTTTACTCGCCGCCCATTCATAGAAAGGACTGGACTGGGGCATGGACAAACACAATAAGGCGGTGGAGCAATTTAAGGGGCAGGCAGGTATACCAGGAAGATCACTGATGTGCACCCCTGGCTGCAGGAAGCCTCCTGATACAAGCAGCCGCCCCTTTCCACAGAAATAAACCCAGGGCACATCTACATGCACCCCGGGTCCCTCCATTATTTCCGGTCAAAAATGACCGCAGTATCTGCGAATATATCATGCAGGCCCTGTTTCCTTGGCAGGAAGCCCGCTATGAGATATCCGATTAAAATAAACTTTGAAATAAAACGCCCTATGAATTCCCTGAATAGGACGGCCCCCCATGTCAGCCCCTCTGTCTTTAAGCTGACCACCCTGATTCCAAAGATCATTTTCCCGATGGTCTGCCTGAAAAACCGGCTCATTAATACAAAATATAAATAAAACACAAGAGCTGAACCTATCTCAAATGCGGAAAAACCCAGGACCTCTGAATAGATGAGTCCGAAGAAGTAGACAACCGGCTTAATCAGAAGCCTCGACAGGCTCCAGACGACGAGCAGGTCTGCAAGGTACGCCCAAAACCTCATCCAAAAGCCGGCAAATAAGGGATCATCCGCAGGAAGCGCCGCAAAAGGCAAGACTGCCTGCTCCTCAGGGATTCGGCCGCTTTCTACCTGCTCCACTGTAGTCAATTCATCCATTCTGCTTCCCCCCTCATTCAGCATACAAATACATTGGCCTTGGAGAATCAGGCCTGGACAGCAGCTTAATCAACCCCTGCATTTCAAGGTCCTGTCCTGCAAGCTTTTTTGCCCCCATGCTGAACAAGGAGCCCAAGCCCTCTTCTTCTGTATAGCGTATCACCTGAGCATCCTTTATCTTCAGGTCACGCTCCATAGTCTGCCAGGCATCATCCAGATAGCCAAATTCATCAATCAGCTTCAGCGACTTCGCCTGCCGCCCGTCATAGACGCGCCCATCCGCAATCTTTTTGACTTCCTGCTGCGGGATGTTTCTTCCCTCAGAAATAACCTTTACAAACTGCTGATAAGAATTGTCGACCATCCTCTGCATGATGGCCCTTTCTTCCTTAGTCATCTCTCTGGCGGGACTCATGATGTCCTTATGCTCACCGCTCTTTATGGTAACAAAATCGACGCCGTATTTTTTGGCAAGCTTCTCATAATTATAGCCCTGTATAATGACTCCGAGCGAACCGGTCAGCGTTTCCGGCACTGCAAAAATCTTATCAGCCGGCGCTGATATATAATAACCGCCGGATGCCGCCATTGAGCCCATGGAAACATAAACCGGCTTTCCCGTCTCCTTTTTGATATCAAGGATCCGGTCACGAATCTCGGCGGACTCCACTACACCACCCCCAGGAGAGTTAACCCTGAGAATCACACCCTTGATACTGCTGTCTTCCTTAACCTGCAGCAAATGGTCAAGGAATGCCTGGTGATTATAGCCCGTGCTTCCGAAAAGCGAGTCGCTGTCCCCCCCGTCCTGGATGACCCCTTCCACTTCAAGGATGGCAATCCGCTTGCCTTCATCCCCATCTTCCACGACTTCCTCAATATATCCCTCAGAACCTCCTGATAAAAATCCATCGATGACACTTTCTGTATCTGTTGTAGCATAGGAGAATGCTATATTAAACACGACTGAAACGATGAATAATACAAGCGCTGTGCCCAATGCCGCCCACCTTTTACTGTTCAATCTCCTGCACCCCCTTCCTGTGCTGCAATTTTCAAAATAATTTGCAATCTGCTAGAATATAAGTACCTAGCATTATTGTAACAAAATAATTTTTCAAACAGGAAGAAATTTGAAAGATGGCCATACTTAGGATGAACCAAATTGAGAGGATGAACACACCATGCAGGAACGACGCAATTTATACTTTTACCATGACAAATCTTCAGAAATGATGGCGAAAGCTCAGCCTCTTCTCGAACTGGCAGAAAAATATGGATTCAACCCTGTACGAGACCACAAACAAGCCAATATCATCGTGAGCCTTGGAGATGACGGCACCTTTCTCCAGGCAGTAAGGAAGACGGACTTCCGCGACGACTGCCTGTATGCAGGAATCTCCACAACCGGCAACCTGAATATGTATTGCGACTTCCATATTGATGATACCCAGAAGATGATTGAAGCGGTCACAAATGTGAATATCGAGGTCAGGAGATACCCCGCCATTGAAATAACACTTAACGGAGAATCTTCCTTCTACTGCCTGAATGAGTGCAGCATCCGCTCATCCATCATCCGTACATTTGTGCTGGATGTCCTGATCGACAATATGCATTTCGAGACCTTCCGCGGCGACGGCATGGTCATTGCCACGCCAACAGGCAGCACAGCCTACAACAAATCGGTGAACGGCGCTGTCGTGGACCCGCTTCTCCCATGCATCCAGGTCAGTGAAATGGCTTCCCTGAACAATAACACGTACAGGACGCTTGGATCCTCCTTCATCCTGAGCAGCGACCGGACACTAACACTGAAAATGAACAAAGAGCTTAACAACTATCCAATCATCGGCGCCGATAACGAAGCGCTCAGCATAAGCCATATTGAACAAATTGATGTGAAGCTCAGCGACAGAAGAATTAAGACGGTTAAATTGAAGGATAATTCCTTCTGGGAGAAAGTGCAGCGTACTTTTTTATAGAAAGATGCTGTCCGGAATTCAGCTTAAAGATTCCCAATTTCTCGCGCTGCTGGCGCGCTCCGCTCCAATGAACCCCCTGAAGCGGAAATCAGCTCTCTTGATCAGAAGCCGCAATATCAGAAACAGCCTTTAGACAAAAAAACCGCATTTCAGGATCTGAGCCGATCTGAAATGCGGTTTTATTATGCGCCGAAACCTGTTTTTTCTTTCACCTTGGATATGCGGGGACGTTTCAGCATTGCCTGGGAAATCGTATAAATCGTCAAAGCACTCCAGATAAAAATGAAGGCCAGCAGATGAACCTTAGTGAACGTCTCATGATATACGAACACTCCGAGAATCAAAGTAAGTGTTGGAGCAATATACTGCAGGAAACCGAGCATCGACAGCGGTACCTTTTGTGCTCCTTTTGCAAAATAAAGAAGAGGCAGGGCTGTTACTGCACCACCGCCAGCGAGCAGCAGGCCGTTACGCGCAGAATCAAAGAACATGGTTTCTGACTGAAAAGTTAAATAAATAAAATACCCGAGTGCTAGCGGTGTAATCATCATGGTCTCAAGCGTCAGGCCAATTGCCGAGTCTGCCTGGATCATTTTTTTCGCGAGCCCGTACAATCCAAAGGTAATGGCCAATAATAGTGAAACCCATGGCACCTTCCCATAATGGAGCGTCAGAATCAGCACACCAACCGCTGCCAGCAAAAAGGAAATAACCTGCGGCATATTCAGCTTTTCCCTGAGAACAATTACACCCAGCAGCACGCTCACTAGCGGATTTATGTAATAGCCCAGGCTTGTCTCAAGGATCCGCCCTGAATTGACCGCCCAGATAAATATTCCCCAGTTGGCACTCACTAAAATCGAAGCCGCACCAAGAGCCGCAAGCTTCTTGGGCTGCTTTGCCATTTCCTTCACATAAAGGATGAAGCCTGACAGCTTCCTTGTTGCAAACAGCAGGAGCATCATAAAAACAAAGCTCCAGAACACCCGATGCGCCAGAATCTCATCTGCCGGCACATCCTGAATCCATTTCCAGTAAATTGGAACAATCCCCCACATTACATAAGACAGCGCTGCAAAAAAAATACCGTCATTTTCCCTTAAAAGCTTCACAGCCTCACACCCCCTTATTTCCAGACCCGAAATAATATATATTATAAACCCGGCCTCTGCGGAATTCCATCTATTTTTAAGGGGGACCCCGGGGGCTGTTTTTTGGCGGACGGAGAAAAGGAGCGGCTTTCCATTGGATAATGACGCTGTGCTTTGTTTAAGACCAGGTTGAGCTGCCATTTAGGTGAAAAAGGTTGTAAAGCTTTCTTTACGACCGAAACAACCGGCTATTCTGACGAAAATGGTTGTATAGCTTTCTTTACGACCAAAACGGACGGCAATCCAGGCGAAAATGGTTGTAAAGCTTTCTTTACGACCGAAATCGACGGCTATCAAGGGAAAAATGGTTGTAAAACATTCCTTATGACCAAAATCGCCGGCCATCCGAGGAAAAGTGGTCTTAAAACTTTCTTATGACCAATAAGTGCCGCCTCCCAAGAAGAATTGGCCTTAAAAGTTTTTTGATCAGAACTGGCGCCCATTAAGGGATGATCTCCCTTTAAACTTTTTCCGGCTTGTTCAGGCGGCGGTTCAGGGCAGTGCAGCTACGCTACCTGCCTCTATACAAAAAGACACCAGAGGCTATCAGCCCCGGTGCCTAAAGTGTATATTTATTCCCAATTGACGGGCGGTTTATTAAGCTGTGCTTTCATTCCCAGCTCTTTTGCGGCCGCCAGGATGAGTTCTTTTCTAAAGAAGTAGCTTTGGTGCCTCACAATCCTGCCATTTTCGATTTCCTGCACCTGGAGGTCGTGGATTTCTTTTTCAGGGGAAAGGACGATGATGACCCGCCTGCCCCATAGCACGAATTCACGGGCATAGTAACCAGGAAGTCCAAATTTGAGGGATCCCTTCAGCATTTCCTCCTTGGAAAATTCCTGGAATCCGAGGAATGCTTCATTTTGTGTCTGCTCACTGAATAACTGGAGCATTTTCTCCAGGTCTCCATCATTGAAGGCGGTCAGGTAAGCCTGAATGGTTTCACTTTCCTGACTACGTGGAACTCCGTCCGGCTTAGAGAAATCCATGGTCGCTATATTCTTCCGGGCTCGCTGTACGGAGGCATAAACACCTCCTGGAGTGCTGTGTACGATGCCCGCTGCCTCTTCCGCACTGAACTGAAATACATCAAGGAGCAGGAATGCCGCTGTCTGTTTCGGGGTCAGCCGGGAATGCAGTAATATCAGTATTTCCTCCAGGATCAGTCTATCTGATAACTCTATGTCCTCATCCGGCATATCTTCAAGTATTCCGGTCTCCCGCTTCATTTTTCTGCATAAATCCAGCCACGTGTTTGTTGCCACTCTGAACAGGTATTGCTTCTTGTCTGTGATGTCACTCCATCGCTGTGGAAGGAAAGCAAATGATTTAATCATCGTTTCCTGGTAGAGATCTTCTCCATCCCACGGTGATCCGGTAATATATTTACAATATTTCCAAAGATCATCTGAAAAACCGGCTGTTATGTTTGTAAACTCGTCACGGAGCCTCCGGGTCTCATCTACCAGCCGTGCATCAATATTGCTTGTCTCATTCATTTTTTCCCCTCCTAAGTATCTTTACACTAATAAGACGTGTATCACCCGCCGAAGTTATACGGGGGGAAAAGAAATATTTTAAAAAGGCTGTACACAATTTACGATTTTTTACAAAAATGTACTGAGACATACTATATTAAAAATCAAGCCTTATACACAGTTTCCCCGTTAACCACTGTCATCATGGCCCTTGTTTGCAGCAGGGCTTCCGGCGTGACGGCAAACGGATCCCTGTCGAGGATGGTGAAGTCAGCTGCATATCCTCTCTTTATGATCCCAGAATGATTTTCATGCCCCGCAGCATAGGCGCTGCCTTTTGTATACAGACTAATGGCTTCATACATAGATAGCTTCTGGTCTTCGCCATACACGATATTCTCACCGTTCAGTTTTGTCCTGTACACCGCCGCATAGATGCCGAGTATTGGATTCAATTCTTCAATCGGTGCGTCGGATCCTCCTGCACAATGCAGGCCTTCCTCGAGCAGCGTCTTCCAGGCATAATTATATTCCATATGATCTGCCCCAACCCGGCCGATTACCCAGGGAAAATCGGATGTGACAAAAACAGGCTGGATATCAAGCACAACCGGAAGTTTTTTTGCCCGTTCGATCAGTTCCTTACGAAGGATCTGTGCATGAATCAACCGGTCTCTCTGCCCAGGCGGAGGCGGATCCGCTTCAATGGCATCTAGGGTCTGTTCGAACGCCAAGTCTCCAATAGCATGGACTGCGATTGCCATGGAGAAGCTTCTTGCCTTCTTTACGAGATTGAAGAAGTCCTCCCTTGTATGGACTGCAACTCCTCTTGTGGACGGATCGTCATGATACGGATGGCCGAGCAAGGCAGTCCTTCCCCCAAGAGAGCCGTCCGCGAAAATCTTCATCGGTCCAAATTCTATATATTCGCTGCCCGTCTTATGGCGGAGACCGCTGGCATTCATCTCATCCACCACCCCGTGGTGCACGAGGAGATGCGCTTTTAATGGGAGCCCGCCTTCTTCCAATACCTTCATAAAGGTTTGGAACGTGTTATGAAAGCCGCTGTAGTAATTGAGATCTTCTGTGTGAACACCGGTCAGTCCAAGACGGTGGCAGTCACGGACAGATGTCTCCATGGCCCTTTTCAGATAACTATCCGTGACTGGCGGCATCAAGCCGAGAACATGGTCAAGCGCCTTATCCTTGAACAAACCGTTCAGCCTGCCATCCGGATATCGGCCTGCCACCCCTCCTTGAGGAGGAATAAAATCCTCATTTATGCCGAGCATCTCCAATGCCTTTGAATTGGCAGCAAGCACATGCCTGCACACGCGTTTGATAATGACCGGATGATGGGGCAGAAGGCGGTCCAGATCGTCCAGCAGGATCAATTCGGGGCTTGGCCACTCATTTTCATTCCATCCTTCTGCGATCATCCATTCATTTTCAGGAATCTGGTTCTGCAGGATCTCAAGCGCCGCCAGCACATCTTCACGGGACCGCAGTCCGGCAAGATTCAGCCTCAGCAATTTTTCACCATGCCCGATTAAATGCATGTGACTGTCGACAAATCCCGGGAACATTGTCTTTCCAAGCAAATCCACCTTCTCTTCGATCGAATCCTTATACGTATGGAGAAGTTTTTCCTTATCCCCTGTATCGAATATTTTTTTGCCGTCGGTGAGGACCGCTTCTGCCTTTTTGCCCTCCTTCTCCATCGTGTAAATATTGCCTCCATACCATAATCTTACGGTCATAACATTCTCCTTTTATTTCGAAAGCCAATGAAAAGCCCGCCGTTGGGCGAGCAGCTTCCAATCTTATGACCTGGCTTTCGGTT
The DNA here is from genome assembly GCF_046237625.1 of Paraperibacillus esterisolvens. Taxonomy (GTDB): domain Bacteria; phylum Bacillota; class Bacilli; order Bacillales; family DSM-1321; genus Paraperibacillus; species Paraperibacillus esterisolvens. The sequence goes on from NZ_CP143545.1 coordinate 3,265,144, forward strand.
TATTTTCCAGCTGCCTCAGCTCCACTCTTCTTATCTTTCCGGAAGTGGTCTTGGGCAGGTCTTCAATGAATTCAATTTTCCTGGGGTATTTATACGGGGCTGTCAGACTCTTCACATGCTCCTGCAATTCCTTTATAAGGCCGGGATCTTCCCTGTCAGCCTCATTCCGGAGGACGATGAACGCCTTGACAATGCTCCCCCTGTCTTCATCCGGACTTGCTATAACAGCGCATTCCCTTACTTTAGGGTGCTTGACCAGTGCATCTTCCACTTCAAACGGCCCGATGGTATAGCCTGAGCTGATGATGATATCATCGCTCCGCCCCTCGAACCAGAAGTACCCGTCTTCATCTTTTACTGCCCGGTCGCCTGTTATGTAATAGTCTCCCCTGAACTGCTGAGCTGTACGTTCCGGTTCTTTATAGTAGCTCTTGAAGAGTGCCGGCGTTTCAGAGTGGACAGCAATATCGCCGGGTACTCCAGGCTTGCACGGACGGCCATTTTCATCGATGATATCTACAGTATTTCCCGGTGTCGGTTTACCCATGGAGCCCGGCCTGACATCCATCCCCTTCGTGATTCCGACAAGAAGCGTATTCTCTGTCTGTCCATATCCATCTCTGACCGTCACATTAAAATGCTTCTGAAAGGTATCGATCACTTCCCTGTTCAGGGGTTCTCCGGCCGAAACTGCGCTGTGAAGGCTGGTCAGCTGGTAGTCTTCCAAATTATTGACCTTTGCCATCAGCCGGTATTCAGTCGGTGTACAGCATAATACATTTACCCCATGCTTATCAAGCATGCCGAGGTAGGCGGAGGGATCAAATTTTCCTTGATACACAAGGCCGGTGGCACCGGAACCAAGCACCGATAGAAACGGACTCCAGATCCACTTCTGCCAGCCGGGCCCGGCTGTTGCCCAGACAATGTCACCTTCATTGATGCACAGCCAGGAAGGAGCAGCTGTCCGTAAGTGCGCAAATGCCCATCCATGGGTATGCACAACGCCCTTTGGATTCCCTGTTGTTCCCGAAGTATAAGACAGGAACGCCATATCCCCGCTGGCAGTATCCGCAAAGTCCATGCTGTCCGAGGCCTCATCCATCAAACTGTCGAGATGAAGCCAGCCTGGAATATCTCCTCCTGCCGAAAACTTCTTGATGCCGTCCATTTCCTTAATGCCTTCGAACTGGGCAGTATATGGATGAAAACTGACCACCGCTTTAACATCTCCATGTGAAATACGGTACTGAAGATCCTTTGCCAGGAGCATTTCGGAACTTGGAATGACAGCCATCCCTGCCTTCAAGGCAGCAATATACACCTGATATGCCTCAATGGAACGGGGGATGATAATCAATACTGTATCTCCCTTTTCGAGGCCCTGTTCCATGAAAGCGTTGCCGATTCTATTCGCATTCTTGATCAAAGCTGAATATGTAATGGTGCGGGATTCTCCCCTGTCATTTTCAAAAATCAAGGCCGTTCTATCGGTATCCTCAGCAAACCTCTCGATTTCCCTGACTAAATTATATTCCTTTGGCGCAATCAAGTCTTCTCTATTCATCCATCTGCCTCCTAAATACCAGTATTCTACAATTATATCAGAATATTATAAAAAATGAAAACGCTTACCGGGAGTCTTAAATAGACTGTTTTCGCAAATATGCGGCTGTTGAATTATAAAGTGGATTTGGCACTCCATCTGCGCGGGGCGGGAGGTGTGCCTCCTCAGCTCAGCCTCCGGGGTCCCGCCTGTCCCGCTGCTTAAAGTATAGCGGAGTACGGTGCCTGCTGATTAAATTGGTATTAATGGGCTTTCAAAGCCTATGCCAAAAGAAAAAGGAATCGAGCATTACCCGTTCAAATCCGACGGTAAAGAACGGGTAAAAGGGCTTTATGTAAATAACTATCACAGCCGCTTAAAGGGCTGGATGAACCGTTTTAATGGTGTAGCTGCAAAGTATCTAGACCATTATCTAAGCTGGTTTCTGTTCCTGGAACTAATCCGTTTCCGAAACAACTCTACAACTGTAAGTAAGATGATTGTCGATAGCTGCTTATTTCCGACAGTGGCTACTTATGATAATTTAAGGTTATCAACATTCAGAGTTTCATAATCCACTGTTCAATTAACGTGGCAGGTTAGTTGAACAGTGGATTATTTTTGGCACCTGGGAATTTGTATAAATCACGAATAAACTATAAGTATGGAGGGAGAGATTATGAGGGGTAGACCAGAACTAAAAATAGAAGTAGAAAAAATTTATAAAACAAAGAAGAATCCTAATGGAATGTTTGTAGCACGTATTATCCAGATACCCAAAGAAGAAAAGCTACATTTTGTTTTGGTGATTCAAAACCGAAAAAACAAGCAGATTACTTATAAAGAAGTCTTGGTAACAACAGATAATGATTATTATTCCTTTCGGCTTGCACGGGGAAATCTTGAATGGGTGTCCTTGAATACAGTTTCTGTATGGGACAGGCTCGGGCATAAATTAGTGGAAGTAGCAGCTTTAACAGGCAGGGAAAAGTACCGTATTTCTGATGAACATTGTTCAGCATATCGGCACAAATGAAAATGTTTAATTTAAACCCTGAGACTATGATGAAATGTTCTTCTTTCACTAATGGGTGCTTACGTTGAATTTGGATTTCAAACAAAGGACCTTAAATCAGGTCCTTATTTTTTATGGTCATTTATCAACAATATTATTTAACATAGCTAATTAGAAACTAAACTGCTTTCCAGGCAGATACCCTATAAAGAAGACTTGCTGACTGGCGAGCGTAAGCTGCGACAGAAGCTTAGCCGCACTTATGCGTTAGCGAAAGAAGACTTGCTGACTGGTGAGCGTGTGCTGCGACAGCTGCGGGAAGTGGTTTTCTTCCCATAGAGTGATTGACTAGAATTGCAGGCCGAAAGTCTCGCGGCCAGATCAGGGGTCTCGCGCCTGAAGCGTAAGTCCACTCTCTCACAAAACACCCCGCAAGGTAATCTCTGGAAAAGATCAGACAAAAAGACGGAAGTTTCCTCCCGCCTTTCATTTAGAATAAATTCAGTTCGTCTTCATTTCCCGGCTGCTCCCCTGGAGTGATGGTGATGGTTTCAATGCCTTCAACCGCCGCGTCCACAAGCTCATCGAAGTTGACAAAGCTTTCATAGAACTCGACTTTTTCTTTTTTGGGCTTTGTCTTTGGATTGGCAGGAGTAAATACTGTGCAGCAGTCTTCATACGGCCGGTTTGAAATCTTGAGTGTATCGATTTCTTCCGCAATTTTCATAATTTCAATTTTATCCATGGCTAACAGCGGCCTGAGGACAGGCGTGCTGGTTACGTCATTGATTGCGTACATGCTCTCCATTGTCTGGCTGGCCACCTGTCCAAGGCTTTCACCGGTAATGATGGCAAGCGCCTTCTGCTGCGCCCTCATACGATCCGCTACTTTCAGCATGAGCCTTCTTGTGCTGGTCATGGTGTAATTTTCAGGAATCTGCTTTTGAATCAGTTTCTGGATTTCGGTAAAGGGAACCACATGCAGGATGACCCGGCCGTTCACCTGGGCCAGCCTGCTGCATAGGTCGATTACTTTCTGCTTCGATCTTTCGCTTGTGAATGGAGGGCTGTGGAAATGTATGCACTCGATGTCCACTCCTCTTTTCATGGAGAGATATCCAGCGACAGGGCTGTCTATACCGCCTGAGAGCATCAATAATGCCTTGCCGCTGTTTCCGACCGGAAGGCCTCCTGCTCCCTGAATGTTTTCACCGGACAAATAGACTGCTTCTTTGCGGATTTCAATCCGGATGCTTAGATCTGGATTTTTTACATTAACAGTAATTCCATCTGTATTCCTAAGAACATGTCCGCCTACCTCATGATTTACTTCATCTGTATTCAGCGGAAATTCCTTATCGGCTCTTCTGGTGTTCACCTTAAAGGTTGTTACCGGCTGGCTCAGCCCTTCTACATAGGAAAGAGCCGCCTCTTTAATGGACTCGATATCACGGCTGACTTTCATGGCAGGACTGAAGTTCTGTATCCCAAATATCCCCTTCAGTCTGTCAGCCACTGCAATATGGTCCTCTCCGTTCAATAAAACAAACATACGGTCACGGTCAGCGGACACTCTGATATTTTCAAAGTCTTTCAAAGATCTTTTGATGTTCAGCTTCAGCCTGTCGATGAATCCCTTGCGATTCCGCCCTTTTGTCGAAATTTCTCCATAGCGGATTAATATGTGGTCATATAGCATCTTTTTACCTCGAAACTTCCTGTAGTTTATATATTGCACTTTTAATTTCTGTTAAAAACACGCCCGCTTCCTCAAGCGTATTTTGAAAGGAAAGACTAACCCGCAGCGTGCTTCCGGCACGAACTTCATCCTTCGTCATGGCGAGAACCGTCCCGCTGACTGCCTTGCGTTTAGACGAGCATGCACTTGTAGTGGATACATAAATCTGTTTTTCTTCAAGGGCATGGACGAGGACCTCAGATTTCAGCCCGGGGACAGAAAAATTCAGGATATGCGGGGCAATCCCGTCTCTTGGAGTATTGATCTCTACTCCCTCGATGGCTGCCAGGCCAGTACGTATCGTCTCCCTTATACCGATCAGGCGGGCTGTCTCGCTGTTTAACTGCCTGCACATTCGGAGTGCCTTTGCCATCGCAACAATGCCTGCTACATTCTCCGTTCCTGACCGCAGCCGGGCTTCCTGGCTCCCGCCCGAGAACAGGGGGGAGATAGCCGTTCCCTGCCTGATATAGAGGATGCCGCTCCCCTTTAAGCCGTGAAATTTATGAGCAGAAATGGACAGTAGGCTGATGCCTGCATAGGGGATATTCAGATCGACTTTTCCTGCCCCCTGAACATGATCCACATGAAAGAGGACCTTCGGGAAAGACTTTAGTCTCTGCCCTATTTCTTCAACTGGCTGTATCGTGCCTGTTTCATTATTCACATGCATCACAGAAACCAAGATGGTATCAGGCCGGATGGCATGAATGATTTCATCAGCACTGACCCTTCCCTCTTCATCTGCGCCCGCATAGGTAATTTCAAAACCGAATTCTGTCCGGAGCTGCTCAAGCGCCTCTTTTACTGAGGGATGTTCAATTGCAGTTGATATAATGTGTCTGCCCCGCTTGGAATGCATCAGGGCGGCTCCTTTTAGGGCCAGGTTATTCGCCTCGGTTCCACCGGATGTAAACAGTATTTCACTTTCTTTTACACCAAGCAGCTGAGCCATCTGTCTGCGTCCATGCATCAACAGCTTTTCAGACTGCGCCCCGAGTGAATGCAGGGAGGATGGGTTCCCAAAAAAGGTCTGTGCCACTTTTACATATGAATCAATAACTTCCTGAAAAGGCTTGGTTGTGGCACTATTATCAAAATAAATCATATTTCCACCTTCATTTCCTGCTTACTTCAATGGATGTAGTCCATGTTACTAATCGTACACTATAAATTCCAATGATATGAATGGTTCTGCTTGCTTGTTAGTATGCATCAAAATGAAGAAAACCTCCAGGGGCCGGAGGAATCTGTCCCAAACAAAAAGCCCCTTATACAGGAGGCTTTGGCGGAATGCAATTATCTGATTTCTTCCAGGTCCATCTCTATTTTTTTCAGGCAGCCTGGTTCGACTTTCTCAAGGACGCTTGCAGCTTGTTCCAGTGCTTCTTGATATTGATAGCTGTGAAAATTGACTTCAGCCTTCCTTAACCCCTCAGCTACAGAAGGATACTTGCTCCGGTAGCGATTTCCGTACTGAATGACTTTTTCCGCAATCAGCATATGGTCAACGATATCCTTTGAATAATCATGAAGCTTTTCGACTGAGGACTGTGCCTTTTCCAGGTAGATGGCCACAGACGCCATATCAAGCGGGATTTCCTCAAGTTTCACTTCCACATCGGCCAGGCTTTCTCTGACTTCTGAGACATATGAAAGATATTCCTCCGGCAGCCCTGGTATGTTGCTTTTCTTGATTCGGCGAGCAATTTCATGCATCCGCTTCTTTAAGGCAGAAAGCACATCCCTGGCTTCCAGCTCATCTTTTCTCAATGCATGGAGCTTAGCCGTAAAGGCGGCCTGCTCTTCCTTGATCAGGCGCAGCTGCCCCTCCAGCTCTTTTAATTCCTCGCTGATGATGGAATGTGCCTGATTCTCTTCGTCAAGTCTTGCCTCAAGCAGCAGGAAGCGCTTTGATGCCTGGCTGATGACCTTATCCATGTTCCGCTGGTGACCGAGTTCATTCTCTGGCAGATGGTAGCTTTGCTGCACCATAGCTGTTTCAGTCTTCAGCTTTTCATTCTCAAACTCGAGGATTGATAATTCCTCTTTCAGTGCCGGCTCCTGCTCCCGTATATACTGTCTTGCCACTGCTTCCCTTTCGAGCAAGTCATAAAGCACATTCAAGCTGTCCTGGATTTCCCCCAGCCCTTTTTGGGCTTCAGCTGTTTCGGCCGCCTCCAGATGGCTGCTGTATACTTCGAGCTCTTCCTCGATTCGTGACATTTCCCCTTCGAATCCAATATGCTCAAGAGAATATCCCTGCTCTCCCATTTCAGCATAGCCGTTTTTAAGTTCATCGATTTGGGCTGGAATCTGGGTCTGTGCTTCCAGCAGGAGCTGCGGTATGGTTTCCATTCTTTCCCGGACTGATTCCAGATTGGATTTAATCATGAGAACATGCTCGCGGGCCTTTAGATAGTTTCCGTTTTCCGTGGCCTCTTCAAACTGTCCAAAAAGCTGGACAACCTCCTCAAGCATGGCCTCCAGTCTGGCAGCCGCCTTTGAATAAGAGTGCCTGTGGGCAAGAAGGGTCTTTTTGAGACTGCGGTAGCTGTCTTTCAAATCCTCAATTTCCGTACGATTCTTTTCCTCACTGCCAATCAGATCATTCAGTTCATCAAGGATGCGCTGGATGGATTTTTCTGTATCTACAAGCTTTTCCTGGATTTGATTCTGGACGGCCTTCGATTTATTCATCCGGAATCTGTCAGCGAATTCTTCACCGTCGAATAGAAGCTCTTCAATTTCCGGAAGGCGGTTTGTGATGATTTCATCCCATTCCTTCCTCCAGTTCTCAAACATCTCTTCTGTTTCGCCTGTCATGTTCAACTGCTTGACCTTTGAAAGCTCATCCAGCACCGGGCGGTTCATGATATCCATTTTCCACGCTTCCAGCCTGTCCAATTCCTTATAGTGCTTTTTTTTCAAAAAATAACCAATTGTGAAAAATAACAAAATGATCCCGATCGCAATTATTATGTATTCCATGGTAAGCCCCCTGCTCTAAGGAAAAAAATCAAGATATATTAAAAGTTCATATTATATGTAATGTCAATGCTATTATGATACCATGTTCACAATCATTTTTAACTAATAAAATGATTTTTTTTGGATATTTTATTTCTCCCGGCTGCATGTGGGCAGCATCCCCCCTCGACGAGGCTTTTAAAATACGGTTCTTTTCTGAGGGAATGTTATTTTTAACGTATTTTGTGATGATAAAAGGTTTAGATAAACAGGCTTGTTTAGGGACGTGCCCTCTCCAATAAACACAAGATTTACAAAAAGCCTGAAATAAAAAATGGATCCCGCTCGGGAAGAGGGGATCTCGAATGGTCCTGCTATATTTTTCCGGCGGGATTCAGACCCCAGCCATCGCCATAGGGGCTTCTGTCCTGTCCAGCAGATACATGTGGATGTAGTGGTGGATTTCTTCTCTGTATTTCCTGGTGAAATATTCCTCATTCGGAAATTGGTAAAGTACCTCCATCGCATATTGGGCATGGAGAAGAGGGGCCGTCAGAAGGCCTTTAAGCTGAAGTATGAACAAAGGGGAGGGGAGGCTCCGGAATATACCTTCCTCGATGCCTGCTTCCAGCATTGCGGTTAAATAATACTTTTCTTTTGTCCAGTAAGTCGAAAGGATCTCCCTGTTCAGGCTTGAATCCAATGAGATTTCACCATATACGAAGCGGGCAGCCAGATGATTGGCCCTTTGGAAGTCAAAAATGTCTCTTACCAGCCTTTCCAGGCATCCAAGAGGGCCATGGATATATAAGGTGTCGAAATGTCTTTCCATGAGCAGGAGATATTCCTCCAGATATGAAGTTAGACAGTATTCAAGCAGTCCATTTTTATTTTTAAAATAATAGGAAATGGTGGCAGAATTGACTCCCGCCCTGCTGGAAATATCCCTGATAGAGGTCGCATGAAAGCCTTTGATATGAAATAAATAAAGGGCGGATTGGACGATGGCAGCTTTGGTTTCATTTTTCCGGCTCATTTATCTTCACCTCTTTTAAAATTGCTTACCTAGCTATATTCTTGTCCACCGGCTGATTTTCCTTTGAAAATAAGTCGACAAACTATATGATAGTTTTACAATCTTTGTAGAAAAAAGGAGAGAGACTATGTTCAATGTACAAAACTACAGCGGAACAAAAGAAGAAAATTATGCACTTGCCATCAAACAGCTGACGGCCCTGATTGAAGACGAACCCAGCCGGATCGCCAATCTTAGCAATGCTGCCGCATTGCTGGCTCAACTGCTGGACCGCGTCAATTGGGCGGGCTTTTATTTGATGGACGGCGGCGGGCTTGTGCTCGGTCCATTCCAGGGACTCCCGGCCTGCGTGCGGATCCCCCTTGGTAAGGGTGTGTGCGGCACAGCAGCCGAAAAACGTGAAACTGTCCGGGTCGAAGACGTTCACGCCTTTCCCGGCCATATTGCCTGCGATGCTGCCTCCCAATCCGAAATAGTCGTCCCCCTCATCAAGGACGGAGAGCTTTTAGGCGTTCTGGACATAGACAGCCCTGAAAAAAACCGCTTTGACGAAACTGATCAAAAAATGCTTGAACTTTTTGCAGAGGCGCTTGTGAAGCACCTTTAACTGCAAAGCAGCCCATGCATGGAAGGGACTATGGACAGAACAGGAACAATAAGGCTGTGGAACGGAATTAAGGCGCAGGCAGGAATCCAGCAAGATAAATAATGGTCAGACCCAGTGGCTGGAAGCCTTATGATACTTTCAGCTCCGCCCTTTTCCGCAGAAAAAACAGATACAAATCCTCATGGCCGGACGGTGTCTTCATAACACCATCCGGCCTCTTTCGCTTTACGTCCTCTCAAGAAAACCAAATTTTCATGACTGATGACTGGATTGTGCATAGAAACGGCTGACTGGTAAAAACTATCTCCATTCCAGATGATGGAGGAAAACGATGGGATACCGTAAGATTAGAAAACTTAAAACAGACCAGGCTGAACAGAAGGGCGATACCGAAAATCTAAACAGCCGTGTATCATATCAAACCACCTTAGAAGAGTTCAAAGACAGCGCCGATTTGTTTTACAATACCATTCCCCATCTTAATCTGCATTTCATCCTGCTTAAAAACATTGCAAACGAGAAGAAAATACAGATGTATCTGGTAGATCCTTTTGAGAATGCAGACGCCGGGCAGGTTCAAGGAATCCTTTCAGGGAAAATGTATAAGCAAAGCAATGATCCTGATACAGTCTATAATGCTATCCTCAGCGGACAGGCAGCCATTTTCTTCCGTGGACAGGCACATATTGTGGATGTATTCGGACCTGAAACCCGGGCGGTGAATGAATCTGGAACTGAATCGGTCATATCCGGACCTCATGAAGCGTTTAATGAATCAGCGGGGAAAAGTATTTCTCTGATCCGCCGGAGAATCAAAAGCACCAGATTGAAGGTGATAAAGCTTAAGGCAGGTGAAGTGACAAAAACCGATGTATACCTCCTCTATATTGATGGGCTCGTCAACATGGAAATGCTCTCGATGTTGAAAAAAAGGATTTCCTCCATAGAAATTGACGGAGTATTTGATACCAATATGCTTGTTCAGATGATTGACGACAATCCCTTTTCACTATTTCCGCAGTTCCTTACAACAGAGAGGCCGGATGCTGCATCCTCGAAGCTTATAGAAGGGAAAATCCTTGGAATAACAGACGGAAGCCCGTATGCATTCATTGCGCCTACAAGCATATTTGAATTCTTCAACTCACCTGACGATTATTACCAGAGATGGGCAGTGGCGACCGCCTTGAGGGTGCTCAGGTATACAGCCTTATTCATCACGATATTTTTGACGGCCTTCTATGTGGCGCTCACCACTTTCCATTATGAAATGATCCCAACAAGGCTCCTCATCACGTTAATGGAATCACGCAGCAAGGTTCCCTTCCCTCCTATATATGAAGCTATGCTCCTGGAGTTTACGATTGAACTTTTGAGGGAGGCTGGCGCGCGGCTGCCGACTAAAATCGGGCAGACCATTGGAATCGTGGGGGGGATTGTCATTGGCCAGGCGGCAGTACAGGCTGGTTTCACAAGCAATATCCTGATTATTTCAGTTGCTCTTTCGGCGGTTGCTTCCTTTGTAATACCAAGCTATATTATGAGTTCATCCATTCGGATCATTCGTTTCCTTTTAATTTTCTTGGCAGGTATATGGGGGAATTTCGGCATCATGGTCGGCCTCGGAATGATACTTACCCATATTTCAGGTGTTAAGAGCTTGAACACCTCATACCTAACCCCGCTGGCACCTTTGTTTGCAAGCGACTTGAAGGATATGGTTTTCCGTGCTCCCTTTTCCTTACTGAAAACTCGGCCAGCCCAAGAAAGAACGCCTAATCCATCAAGAACAAAAAGGAAGATATAAATGGCCCAGCCAAGAGAAACGCTTCATTCCATCCACATTATCATTTTTATTTACCTGATTCAGTCGGGTGTTGTCTTATTCAGCCTGCCGAGAATTCTGGCGCAGGGATTTGGGACGAACGGCTGGGCAGCATTATTCATTATCTCGGGCGGTGGTATGGTAAGCATTTTGCTGATAGGCGCAGTATACCGGATGGGAGAAGGAGAATCGATTTTTATTATCCTTGAAAACAGCATGCCAAAGGTCTTCATTTACGTTCTATATTCTTCTTTGATCATCATCTGGTCATTGCTTGCCTGCATCGTGGGAAAGCAATACCTTTTTATATTCCAGCTGATTGCCGGTCCCACCGCCTCTGAAATGGTCTTGAAAATGGCCTATGCCTTCCTTGCCTATCTCATTGCAGTAAAGAGCCTTTATAATATCGGAAAGCTTGCGTTCCTTTTCTTTATCCTGACAATCTGGATGTTGGTTTTAAATGTATTTCTCCTGGATGATGTAAGCTTGGTCCACTTCCCGCCCTTTCTGTTCAAGGATGGAGGTAACTGGATCAAGGCCAGTTTTGATGTGTTCACTTCATTATTGGGGTTTGAACTTTCCATCTTATTTTTCCCTTATGTGAACAAGCGGTCCCGTCTCATCGTCTCCGTATTAATTGGCAATGCTGTAACAACTGTGGTTTATCTCATTACCTGTATCATGTGTTTCGGCTTTTTCGGGTACGAGTATTTAAAAGTATTGATTTTCCCTTTTATCGACCTTCTCTCCAATATCGAACTCCCCTTCATCGAAAGGATCGAGAACTTCCTGTATGCTTTATTTCTATTCAAGGCATTAATGGGTTCAGTAATGTATTATTGGGCGGCTAAGGAATGTGCAGCACGTGTCTTCAAGAAAACAGGAGAAGAGAAAATCGTATTCTTCCTTATTGCTGCCACCTATTTTATTTCATTTATTCCAAGTACCCTCGACGAAATATCTACATGGCTGGGGTTTCTTGCTAATGCTGAGACAGTCATCGCTTTTGCCCTGCCTGCCCTGGTGATAGCGGTGCTTTTTTTCAGGAAGAGGGGTATGAGCCATGCCAAAGGATAAAAAAATTCTTTTCTTATTCCTGGCTTGTATTCTGTCCGGGGGCTGCAGCCAGCAGAGAATCCTGGAGGAACAGGCGATGGTTCAGGCCACCTCTTTCGACTTGATAAAGGAAGAGACCGGGACAGAGCCTGCAAAGATCCGCGTTTCTGATGCCCTTCCCCAGGACCGTTCCACTCAGAAGGTGCTCACGGCAGTTGCCAGGAGCAGCAAGGAAGCCCGTGCAAAAATTAACAGCCAGACAAATCTTAATATTGTCAGCGGACAGCTCCGTACATTCCTATTCAGCGAAAGTCTTGCAAAAAAGGGCTTATTGAAATACACTGACACACTTGAAAGAGATCCCGCCATCAGCCAGCAGACCAATATGGTCCTTGTCGAAGGTAATGCCTATAAAATGCTTTCCGGAGACTATAAACAGAAGGAAGCAACGTATGCGTACCTTGACAGCCTTATTGAAAAAGCGGTAAAAAGCGGCGATATCCCCGAGTCCAAGCTGTTTCACTTTGTGAGATCAAATGTGGATGAAGGCACTGATCCAGTCATGCCCATTCTCGTCAAAAAAAAGGATCATGTGGATTACAACGGTCTCGCCCTCTTCCGTGATGACCGGTATATCGCAAAACTGAGCCGTGACGAGGGAATTTTATTTTCAATGATGACTGAGAATTTGGATGCAGGGCAGATCAACTTTGAATTGCAGGCCAAGAAAAGCCGTATACCAGATTTCTTAGCTTTTGCTCTGCTGCGCACCTCAAGGAAAGTCAAAGTTGAATATACAGCAGACAAAAAGCTAAAAGTGAATCTGAGAATAAAAGCAAGCGGCTCCATTATGGAGTTTATCGGGGACCGCAGCCTAAAAAGCGCAGCGGCAAGAAAAAGACTGGAAGGAGAAATGGAAGCGTATTTTGAACGTAAAGCAAACAGGCTGATTAAAGTGATGCAAAGGGAAAAGGCAGACAGCCTGGGTCTTGGTCAATATGTCAGGAACAGCATCGGCTACAGCAAATGGAAGGAAATGAATTGGAGGAAGGAATATTCTTCTATCCCCATTTCGTGCCAAATCGAACTTGCGATCAAGGATTTTGGAAAGGCTGCTTTTTAACCCAGCAGGAAACCTAATTCAAACAGAAAAAGCGCCGCTACTTCAAATAGGGCGCTTGTTCTTATGGAAGCAATATGATATCGTCCTCATGAACAATGAGTTTGTTCTTGCCAGAATTCTTGGCATGATAAAGGGCTTCATCAGCCCTCTTGAAAAGGGCCTTGGCTGAATCTGTCCGAATTTTATTCCAATGGGAGATTCCACATGAAATGGTGATAGAGGGTGTTGATGTGGATTTCACCCTCTCCAGCAGCCGCTTTGCAATTGATATGCCAACGGAGAGTGAAACACTCGGCAGATAAATGGCAAGCTCTTCCCCGCCCCATCTTGCGCCAATATCAGTTCCCCTTATGTTCTTGACAATCAGGCCGGCAACCTGCACCAGGACTTCATCTCCTACCTGGTGTCCGTAGGTATCGTTGACCCGCTTGAAGTTATCGATATCCATCAGGATAAAGGTTCCATTTTCATCTGATTCAAAAGATTCTGCAAGCTTCTCATCCAGGAAATTTCTGGAGTAAAGCTTTGTAAGCGAATCCGTGATCACCATCTTCTCCAGTTCTTCCCTGAGCATAGCATTTGCAAAGGCCAGGGTGGAATGATGGATCAGAGACTGGAGAAGCTTAAACATCTCAAATGAAAAGAAATACTGTACAGAATGAAGGACGACAGCATAGCCCTTCAGAGAATCACTCTGGATCATCGGGACTGCCATCATCGACCGGAACGGCAGGCTCGCGAATCGTTCATGCTGTGATACATCCCCCATATAAACCGGCTCTTTCCCCCGGACGATCTTTTCGGTAAGATATTCGATATACGGTGCTGAATCTTCCAGGCGAAAGAAACTGGTGCTTTCTGAAAGGACCTTTGCACCTTCATGGGAAAGGGTGATAAAGCCAATCTCCTCTGCATGGAAACTTCTTAAGATCTGTTCACGCATATAAGCAATGGTCTCACTCAGGCGGAGGTTGGAGTTAAGCTTATGGGAAGTTTCATTTATGAGCTGCAAATCGGCAACCAGACGCTTGGACTGCTGATAGAGCTGAGCGTTTTCCAAAGCCCCTCCGGCTGACTGTGCGAGCAGGCTGATGAATTCGGCGGCATCCTGCGGAACGCTTTGTTCTGCAATGACCTGAAGGACTCCGTACACTCCCTGTTTTCCCTTAAGGGGTGCATATAATAGAGCTTCCCTTGAATGGATAGAATTCTCAAACTGGATGGTACCTGTCTGGTAAGCCTGCATGGCCGGAAGATCCTCACTGTCATAATCCAGGCTCTTAATCGGCAGCCCCTCATAACCGGTATTGTCGTGTGAAAGGAAAAGGAAATAGGTAAAGTCGGAATATACATCCTTAAGTGTATCTATCATTCCAGTCAAGACATCAGCCATATTCATCGAAGAATGGAATTTTGCCGTAACCCGGAAAAGCTGCCTGAACCGGTTCTGTTCCCTGACCGTATCGCGAAGCTTCCAGGCCGTGTGCAGCAGCATGGAGCATTCCGCAGCAAGTTCATCCGCATCTGATCCATTTAATCCCCCTGCCCTCAGTCCTCCGGCAGCAATCAGGCCGGTATGCCGCCTGCCTTTTTTTAATGGAAGGAACCAGGTGTAACCATCAAGGCCAGGACTTGGGGAGACGGTGCCGGCATCATCCGGAAGGCCGTTAGCCGCAAACCTTATGCCTTTTTCCGCCGATTCAGTGGATGCTTCGGCAATCAGCATCTGTTTCCCGCTGTCATAGACAAATAAAGTAACGACCCTGGCCTCAAGGACGCTTTCTAAAGCTTCAAGCAGTTTATGAATAAAAGGTTCATATTGCAGATTTCCATCTTCAGAGTTCATTAAATCAAAAAAGGGCCCCTTCAGCATACTGGACCACGTACTATTATGTAAGCTCATTCCACCCATCCCTATTCAGTAAATCCGGAGCATGTACAATCATTATATACAAAATTTACTGAAATTTCCTTTAAAAAATTAAAATAAATTATATTAAAAATGATTTCTTCAATTAATATATCATTCCTGTAAAGGCTGTTGACTTTATATTTCTTTCGTTATATAATGGCTTTTGTGTAAAATATCGCAGCCTATGTGAGCTGTTATACGTGATCCATTATGTTCCTCGCGATAGAGGTGCATCTCGTAACCCTGTGCTGCTAGGGCGAAGGTGCATGAAAACATAATGGCGTATAAACCTTGCGCACATCTGTTTTTATTTTACCAAAATAAAAACACTAAAGGAGGAGTCATTCATGGCTCGCTATACCGGCCCAAGCTGGAAACTATCCCGCCGCCTAGGCATTTCATTAACTGGAACTGGTAAGGAATTAGAAAAACGTCCTTACGCTCCTGGACAACATGGTCCAAACCAACGCAGAAAGCTTTCTGAGTATGGTCTTCAATTACAGGAAAAGCAAAAGCTTCGTCACATGTTCGGAGTGAACGAGCGTCAATTCCGTACAACTTTTGACCGTGCAGGCAAACTGCAAGGAAAACACGGTGAGAACTTCATGGTACTTCTTGAAAGCCGCCTTGATAACCTCGTATACCGTCTTGGCCTTGCCCGTACACGCCGTCAGGCTCGCCAGCTTGTAAACCACGGACACATCACTGTCAATGGAAGCCGCGTAGATATCCCATCTTACCGCGTACAAGTTGGACAGACAATCAGCCTTCGTGAAAAATCACGCGGACTTGACATCGTTAAAGAAGCGATCGACGTAAGCAACTTCGTTCCTGATTACCTTACTTTCGATGCTGACAAATTAGAAGGTACTTTCACTCGTCTTCCAGAACGCTCTGAAATGCCTGCTGAAATCAACGAAGCTCTTATCGTTGAATTCTACTCTCGTTAATTGATTTGCTTATTAAACAGCAGTCAAAAAAACCCTAGAAGCGTTTCAACGCTTCTAGGGTTTTTTTTTACTCCTCTTTATAGAATTTTATATTCTCACCCGATTCTTTATCCAATTTTGGGTTTGTTCTAAGCTAAATGGGGCTGGACCTTTTTTTGGATATTATAGTTTTAATATTTAACTATACTGAACGTTAGAATAATAAGCTACTGCAAATACATTACCATAAAAAGTAATCAAAATATTTACGAAAGAACCCACTAAGTAGACCACACCTTATAGCTCGCCTGTTTTTTCGCTCTAATTAAAGAACTTTTACTGATTCCAGTTATCTCCTCAATTTCCTAATAAGAACGGATTCCTAAAAGCGTCACAATCTAGGTCTGCCTTCTCTTAAAACCTCACCCTGCTTTGCAATGGCTTTCCATTCTTGTGTCCTTTCCACAATCATATCCCTCTCAAATTCCGCAAACGAACTCATGATATTAAAGATTAATGTCCAGTTGGCGTATCCTCTACCAGCCCTATATTCAATACATGAACCTTTACGACTCTTTTGGATAATTCCCTTATGCTTGTTATTGCGTCGTCTGTAGATTTTGCAAAACGTTTTAACTTAGTTATCACTAAAGTGTCACCCGTCTCCAGGATAGAAAAAAGCTTATTAAATACGGGGCGGTCTGATTGGTTCCAGTAAAAAAAATGATCCGAAAGTTAGAGAAGATCCCTCCGCGAAAAGCGAGCCGAATGATTCGGTGTCTCAAGCGCGGAGGGATTTTTTCATAATATCTTTTGAGTTCTTCCACCAGATTACGGAAAAAATTAGCGTCAAAGTTTATAACGTTAATCCAAGGAAGAAATGATTAGCCTTATTGATTCAACTAAATCTTTTTGAGACCAGCTTGGCAGATTGGGAGTTTTTAAGGCAAGCTGGTGAGAAGCCGGCATGTGAATAAAGCCTGCACGGCAGTTCTTGTTTTCGCTGCTGATTTTATGCAAAACATTATACATTACATTATTGCAAAGATATGTACCAGCAGTGTTGGAAATCTCGGCTGGATATCCATTTTCCTCCAAGACTTGAACAAATTTGCGGATAGGCAGTGTTGTAAAGTAACCGTCTTGTCCATCCTCTACAATGGGTTGATCTTCAGGACTGACGCCACGATTATCTTTTGGACCATCGCTGCAGTTAATTGCAATACGCTCTGGAGTGATTCGGTTTCTTCCAGCTGCTAATCCAAGCGAAATTACTACATCAGGGCTAACTTCGTCAAAATACTGTCTGGCTCTTATACCTGTTTGCTCAAAGTCAACAGGAAGAACCTTTCCTGTGACATGATAATTTCCAATTTTCTCGCCGTTTAGTTCGTTTACAATTTCAAAGGTAGGATTGATGGGAAATTCAAGAAAAGGTTCAAAACCGGTTAGCATCAAAGTTTTCATAATAAATTCATCCCTTCTGAAGCGGACGCTTCCGATAATATTTAATATAGTCTTGGTCTTTCTTCCTCTTAACTTCTGTGGTACAGGCTGCCATACGCTCAATGAGTCCCAGATAAAAGGATTTCTGCGATAAAACACATCCAGCGAGTGTCTCACCATATACTGTTTCATCAGCTGCCTCAGTGATAAATTCAGCACTGCACCATTCTGGATATCGAGATAAGTAAGTGCTTGATTCTCGGTCTGCTTTTGTATCCCATCGATAAAAGTTCATGCCATTTTCTTGTTCAATTGGAAAGACTTCCGGCAGCCAGTTGGTGCCATATTTGAAATATCGCTGTCTCCAATATTCATTCTTGTTTTGTATGGCTTCATTCCTATTGATTTTTTCAATAATCCCTTTGATCAAATAGTCCTGAATGGTTTGATGTTCAGGATATTGAGTTTTGTCCAGTTCCTTCGTAATGCCGTAAATGAAAGCACTTGGTATGGAGTAGGAAACTGGAAATCTTGGCGGACTATTAAAACCTGAAAATGGCTGGATCCACTCATGCCCAGGAATCCCATGGCCATCCAAATAAACATCGGGCAACCATCTGTTTATAATATTCGGAACTACTTCTGCCTCGCCAAAAATCGTCTTTTTATATCGTACATGTGCAAACTCCAGACCAACTGCATTATATCTGGCTGCATGGTGCTTCCACTCCGGATTGCTTTCGGTTAGACGACTGTGTAAATGGGACCCATCAGGATTAGCCCCCGGGATTACGATAATATTTAAGCTATTTAGCACTTCCGGCCGCATTGCTATAATTTCCTTTACCAATTCGCTTGCAGCCGGAGAGCTCGACACCTCATTAGCATGATGTCCTGTTTCAATCAGAATCGTAGGCTTATATAAAGATAATTTGTGAGAAGAATAGAAATCCTGCATGGATGGCTTAATAACTTCAAGAACCGGTATCGCGCGGCCTTCATAAGAAGTACCGCCAAGCCAGATATTTACGCCGCCGAGACTTGCTAACTCCGAAACATTTTCATTCCATTCAGGCAGGCTGTAAGAACACCATTGTTCACGGGCATAAAAATTTTCATTTCCTGCGCCCGTCTGAATTATGCAGGAAACAGGTTCTTTGTCGTCTGCTGTAAAATTTAGGATTTCTGTGGATAGTTCAACCTTCTCTTCTGGTATAAAGCCATAAAGCTTTATTTTTGCAAAAGGTTTTCCGCCTTGAATTACATCCAGGAAAGGATGGACTCCGCCTGGCGCATCCCAGCGTTGGCCGCAACTAACTTCTCCTAAATGTTCAAAATAGTCGAGGACACCAAAGTAGATATCTTCATGTAATGCTTCAAGCGGAGATATTCTCTCTTCCTCAATGCCTAATTTCCGCTCCTCCTCACTCATACTTATTTCGAGATGCAGGCGGCTGAAGAACGGCTGTTCTTTTCCTCTTCCTTCCTCCTGTAACGGCAGGACCGGTGTTATCTCTTCCCTCAGCTCGTTCAGGAAGAACTGCCAGAATCGTTCTCTATCAGTTGGATTCTGGATCTCTCTGACCAAGCTGCCATTTTTGTATAACTGAATCAGCCCTGTGGTTGGATAAACCTTGTTTTTATCATCAATATAATCCAATTCCACTGTCGGAACCTTAAGTGTTTGCTCTAAAATACACTCACCTGAGTGGTCAAATGCCTTAAATATATAGTGTTCTTCAATATCTTCGAGGAAGAACTCAATAAGATCGCTGCTGATTGAAAAGAAGCGTCCAAGAATTTCATCTATCGGATATAGTTCTTGAATCCAGCGGTTAGCCAATTCTAATCCGTGTTTATTCCGCTTGCATACAATATGTATCTTGTCTATGTCCTTCCCCTGCAAAAGAGGCATAATTTCTTCTTCTATCCAGAAGTATCCAGGTTTAAATGCGGACAGTACTTCAACCTCTTCAGCAGCTGACAGACTTTTTATTTCATTTACTAATTGCCGGCGGATGGAAGCAGGTTCCGAGATAAACACACGAACCTGATCAACTGCCTCTGCACTTTTGATGAAGAGCAGCAAGTCCTCCTTTTCACCGTGGTCCTGCCAATACTTTTCGTAAACTAACGGTTCCTTCCGAATGTCTGTTTGCCTTACAGCCTGTTCCCATTGGGCAAAAGTACCTCCTTCTTCGTATCTTTTTGCACAAGCAAAATAGGAAAGGGCATTTTTAACGGCTTCCTTACCGCCACTGATAAAAATCTGATCCAATTCCCAGCTCACCTGACAAGAGTCTGAATCAGTTAATTCAATGACAATGTCTAGTTCAGGGTGATTGCTGCCTGTAATCGGAAACTGAATCCCTGTTGCATTCAGGCCTATTCTTGCTGCAAATTCAGCAGCTCTAATCAAAACATCCGCTGTTACATCACTTTTAAAGGAAAACCCAACATTTAGCTGGCTGTTTAAATCCACCCTTCCTCCCTGAAAAAATCCTTGAACAGTCCAGATGTTTTGCAGGCCGCCAAGAGACGTTGATTCTGTTTTAGTAAATGAAAGAGGGTTAATATCTACCCATTCGCTTTCGATTTGATCTGAAAAAGATACCCGGTATTTTTTTTCAGTCCATTCTATTCTAGTAATTTCTTTTGGAATCCATTCTTCAGGGATATCATACGGCCATGAAGAAGCCACCCAGCGCAGGAAACCACTAAGGATTTCTTCATTACCGCCGGAAGCCTCAATACAATTGTCGATCACCTGGAAAACTGCCGCATCCTTTAAAGCGGTATCTATGGAAAAAGCAACCGTACATGCCCCGCCATTATTGTGTTTGATAAACGGGAAAGACAAGGCTGTAGTTTCCAGGCCTAATCGGGCATAAAAATCAATCAGGCCTTCTGGTTTACACGCTTCATGAATTCCTGAAATTTCGATTCTAATTCCATCTGGAACAGAATCTTCGTTTGCATCCAGCAAGAACCCGTCACATGTCCATATTTTCTTTAGATCGAGCAAGCTTCCTCCTCCGTTTCTACACATTTAAGTTGGGATCCAATTCATCACGAAGCCAGTCACCCAGTAAGTTAAAACCTAAAACAGTCAACAGGATTGCAAGCCCCGGAAACGTAGCCACCCACCATGCTGTGCTCATATAATTGCGGCTATCGGCCAGCATTCCTCCCCAAGACGGAATAGTCGGGTCTACCCCGAGTCCTAAAAAGGTCAACGATGCTTCCAGTAAAATAAACTCAGCTATATAAAGAGTGCTTAGTACAAGGATCGACGAAGCGATGTTCGGCAAAATGTGCTTAACGATTATCTGGAAGTCCGTTGAGCCGGTGGCTCGTGCTGCCTGAATAAATTCTATCTCTTTAATGGCCAAAACCTGTCCGCGTACGAGACGGGCGAACCCGACCCAATAGGTTAACCCCAGGATTAAAATAATTTTGGAAATCCCGCCGCCCAGAACGGACATAATAACAATGGCAAATAATATAAATGGAAATGCCAGTTGAACATCAGCTATTCGCATGATGAAATCATCAAGCCACTTTCCATAGTAACCGGCAATCAGGCCTAAAACCACACCGATTGTCATAGACAAGAGTACACCGCATATTCCCACAAGCAGTGAGATTCTTGCCCCATAAATGATGCGGCTTAACAAGTCCCTTCCGATTTGATCCCCTCCGAGCAGATAGCTTGATGTTGAATCAAGCCACATCGGGGGGTCCAGCCTTGACCGAAGAGAAGCTTCGGTTGGCGTAAACGGTGCTATATATGGAGCGAAAAAGGCGCATATCACCGTACCCAGAACAAGGATTACACCTAAAAGAGCCCATGGATTTCTAATAAGCCGCTTTAGCACTTTCAGACCATCTCTTTTCCTTTCTGGAGCGAGGTGGTTCCCTTCAATTTCTTGAACAATTGCTGGCTCTGTCATTAGCTTTTGCCACCTCCTACTTTGATGCGCGGATCTATGATTCCATAGCTTAAATCAACAATCAGGTTTACAAACACCATGGTCAGTGCCAGGACAATAACTCCGCCTTGGACAACAGGATAATCCCTTTGGCTGATTGCTTCCACAATCATGCGCCCAACACCCGGCCAAGAGAAAACCTGCTCAATAATAACGGTTCCTCCCAACAAGGATCCAAACTGAATGCCTAAAAATGTAACGGTTGGCAGCAGCGCATTACGAAAGCCATGGCGGATAATGACCGCCCATTCATGTATTCCTTTAGAGTAAGCGGTTTTTATATATTGCTGATTAAGTATATCGAGCATCGAGGAGCGGACCAATCTTGCCAAAATACTGGATAATATTAATCCGAGTGTAACCGAAGGAAGCACCAGATATTCCGGTCCTTCATACCCTGATGCAGGAAACCACCCAAGAATGACGGAAAATACCATGATAAGCATAATTCCAAGCCAGAAGTTTGGAAAGGAAATTCCTAGCAGCGAGAACATTCTGCCGCCGAAGTCTAGAAAACTTCCGCGTTTAACAGCGGAGATAATGCCGACAGGAAAAGCAATGATAAGGGCAACGAGAATTCCTGCAAAGGCCAAGAGCATAGTGGCACCCATTTTATCAGCAATCATTGCAGCCACACTTTTACCAGATCGGAAGGATTCTCCCAAGTCAAAGGATATAAGATCTTTAAAAAACATTCCATATTGCACTAATAACGGCTTGTCTAAGCCTAGATTATGCCGCAATTCTTGTACGGCTGCTTTTGTCGGCTCGCCGGCCCCAAACATGACAGCAACCGGATCACCTGTTAAACGTACAGAAAAAAATACAATGATAGAAATAATGAAAATGACAAAAACACTATGAATAATTCTTCGAATGATGAAGGAAATCACTTTAGTACCTCCTTAGTGAAAAAAGGGTATTATGGCTTTCACCACACTACCCTTTTTATTTCAGATTACTTGGCTGATACGCTTTCTAAATAAATCCGGTCATCATGCGGAGGCACAAATCCTTCAACGCGTTTATTAACAGCCCAAAGGTCGATAGATTGGTATAAAGGAACATCTGGTGAAAGCTCGTATAAACGCTCTGTTAATTGTTTAAATATTTTTTTACGTTCATCTTGATCAACTGTACTGCGTTCAGCAGCCAAAAGCTCCTCCACTTTTGAGTCAGAGAAATCTGGATTCCAAAGTTCACCTTTGTGGTATAACAAATAAGCAGTGTTATCGAAGTCCAAAGTCCATCCACCCCAGCCCTGACGGACCATGTGTCCAGCTTTTCCTTTTGGCTGAAGCTCAGAGATTAATGTCGAGCCTTCTACCGTTTGGATTTTCGCTTTTAGTCCAACTTGTTCTAAGAAAGATGCAATGGTTTGTGCGATTTCTTTAAACGTTGCATCCTCACCAGGAATATAGAGTTCAACCTCTGTACCGTTTGCCACTCCAGCTTCCTTCAATAATTTCTTTGCTTTTTCCGGATCATATGGATAAGGTTTTAAATCCTCGTTATTTCCAAAAGAAAGTGTACTTTGGAAGGTACTGATCGGTTTGCCATAACCGTTTAAAATTTCGTCGATCATAGCCTCTTTATCAATGGCATAATTGATAGCCTGGCGGACTTTCACGTCATCCACCGGTGCTTTTTGGGTATTAAATCTTAATGAATAAACAGTTGGTGTATCCACTTTTTTAAGGTTTAGGAAACCTTTTGACTTCACGGTATCCGCCTGGCTTACTTCCACTTTCTTCATTATATCGATAGCACCTGTCTGCAGTTCAGCTAAACGGGTGGACGATTCCGGAATAACACGGAATGTTACGGTATCTAACTTAGGAATGCCTGATTGCCAGTATTCCTTGTTCTTTTCAAGAACGATTTTGCTATCCTTCTTATAAGATGTCATTTTAAACGGTCCTGTCCCTACCGGATGTTCATTGAAATAGGCATCGCCTTTTTCCTTATAATATTTCGGAGGGATGATAACTGCCCCATAGCCCGCAAGTTTTGTTATGAGAACTGGGTCTACTGATTTTAAAACCATTTTTACAGTCGATTCATCTACAACCTCTACATGGTCAATAGCTGCATAGTTCGCTTGCTGTGGACCTTTTTTCCCTTCTGGTCCTAATAAACGGTCAAAGGTGAATTTAACAGCCTCAGCAGTGAATGGCTCGCCGTTGTGGAATTTAACACCTTTTCGAAGTTTGAACACTAATGTTTTATCATCTGTGTATTCCCAGGACTCAGCCAGCCCCGGTCCAATTTTCAAGTCATTATCACGTTTAACCAGCCCTTCAAAAACAGAAGTCGCAACCGTACTCCAGTCCAGCAGGAAGGTGTCGATTGGATCCCAGTTTTTCGGATCTCCCCCTACACCAATCGTCAGCTCATTTGCTTTTCCCTTAGCTGGGTTCTTTTCGCTTCCTGTCTGTTTTTTTCCATTTTCTGTCCCTGTTGTTTCTTTGTCTTTAGAACAGCCTGCGAGTGACAGAGTTATTGCTAAAACGAGAGCTAAAAACACCATTACAAAACGTTTCATCATAAACCCCCTATTAATATTAATTTATATTCAAAAAGAATGTAGATTCTTTAAGAAACTTAACTAAAAGTATTAAACGAAATTATTCAGAATAGAGATGACAAGCTACGAATCTACCATCCCCGGTTTCTTTAAACTCCGGTCTTACTGTTTTACAAATATCCATACATGCTGCACAGCGCGGATGGAAAGCGCATCCTTTGGGAGGATTTGAAGGGCTTGGTACATCGCCCTGAAGAACGATTCTCTCCTTTTTTTTCTTTGGGTCCGGGATGGGCACTGCTGATAGCAGCGCTTGGGTATAAGGATGAAGCGGTTTTTCGTAGAGATCCTTTTTTGGGGCAAGCTCCACCATTCTTCCTAAATACATCACACCGATCCGGTCACATAGATGTTTCACAACACTTAAGTCATGTGCTATAAACAGGTATGTCAGACCAAATTGCTGCTGTAATTCCCTCATTAAGTTCAAAACCTGGGACTGTACAGAAACATCCAGTGCAGATACCGGTTCATCAGCAATGATAAGCTTTGGTTCAAGCGAGAGGGCTCTCGCAATTCCGATCCGCTGCTTTTGTCCTCCGCTGAATTCATGAGGATATCGATGCACGAAGGATGCGCGCAGGCCAACCCTTTTCATCAGTTCTTCTACCTTTTTCTTTCTTGTTCCGGAATCATACATTCCATAATTTTTCATCGGCTCTTCGAGGATTTGTCCCACTTTCATCTTGGGATCCAGGGAAGCAAATGGGTCTTGAAAAACCATTTGGAAATCTTTCCTGATCAGACGAAGATCCCGTTTAGACAACTTAGAAATATCTTTTCCCTCAAACAAAACCTTTCCTTCTGTAGGCTCAATAAGACGGATGATTGATCGGCCTGTTGTTGATTTCCCGCAGCCGGATTCGCCTACAATGCCAACCGTCTCCCCTTTATATACTTTGAAAGAAACATCATCAACTGCTTTAACTTCCTTTAAGACTTTGTTACCCAAGACTCCTCCTTTAATTGGGAAGTACTTTTTGAGGCCATCTACTTCTAGTAACACTTCTCTTTCTTCCATCAGATTTCTCCATTCTTTTAGGATTGATAGAGCCAGCAGCGACATTTTGAATTAGCTGTGGCAAGTAAAGCGGGTTCAAATTCTAGACACTTAGAAAATACATTTGGGCACCGGTCGGCAAATCTGCATCCCTTTGGCATCTGATCCGCGCTTGGCACTGTACCTTGAATGGATGGAAGGAATTCTACCTCCTCGTCCATATTTGGTATAGAAGCGAGCAATCCCTTGGTGTATGGATGTTTCGGGTTTTCAAACAGTTCCTCTACATCCGCTTCCTCCACTACCTGGCCGGCATACATTACTACAACACGGTTACATACCTCCGCAACAACCCCTAAATCATGGGTAATCATGATAATAGACATGTCTCTTTTTTTCTGTAAATCCTTCATGAGCTCCAATATTTGAGCTTGAATGGTCACATCTAAAGCTGTGGTAGGCTCATCTGCAATCAACACCTGAGGGTTGCAGGACATAGCCATTGCAATCATTACACGCTGCCGCATCCCGCCTGACAGCTGATGGGGATATTCATCAACAACCTCTTCGGCCCGGGGAATTCCTACCAGTTCTAGTAACGACACAGCCTGTCTTTTAGCTTCGGCTTTCGAAATTTTCGTATGGGAACAAATCATTTCAATAATTTGATAACCAATTGTATAAACTGGATTCAAGGATGTCATTGGTTCCTGAAATATCATCGATACTTCTTTTCCACGGACTTTCCGCATTTCTTTTTTCGAGAGTTTCACTAGTTCCTTATCATTTAAGCGTATCGATCCCTTGCTGATTTTTGCATTTGCAGGGAGCAGGCCGATGACAGATAAAGACGTAATACTTTTTCCACAGCCAGACTCTCCGACAATTCCTATAGTTTCACCTTTATTAACCATAAAATGAATATCAGATACCAGGGTGATCATTTTATTTTCAGTTTTGACGGATACCTCCAAGTCTTTTACTTCAAGTACTGGATTCATTGAATTCTCCTACCCCCTGTATTTTATCTCTATCTCCTTAGATCCATCCTATTGTGATTACTAACAGCCATTTGTTCTATCCGGACATTCAAGTCCATTCCATCCCATCTTAAAAGATATTTCTTTTGCTCCTCGAATCGCCCCATCTATAACTCTATTTAAATGAGTCTCTTTGAGAAAACGGGCTTCCGGACCTACGATACTCAAACCTGCAATTAACTCTCCGCGATAATTAAAAATAGGTGCAGCTACCGCGGATGAATAATCCTCCAGTTCCGAATGGCTAACGGTATATCCTCTCTTGCGGTCGCTATCAACCAAATCAAGAATCTTCTGCAGATCTGTAATTGTATTAACTCCATAACGAGTAAATTTTGTCTTTGCCAGATACTCATTTCGTTCTTCCTCTGAAAGAAAAGTTAATATAATACGAGGACAAGCTCCGGCATAGAGTGGTGCCCTGCGTCCAATCTGTGTGTATACACGGACTCTCTCAGTTGTATCTACTTTTTCTATATAGAGAGCTTCATCCCCATCCTTAATGACAAGATTTACCGCCTCACCCAATTCCTTCTTCAGCTCTTCCATGATTGGGTAAGCTAGCTTCCGGATGTCAAGCCTTTCTCCTACTAAATGGCCAAATTCTAAAAATAATAAGCCTAAAGAGTAGGCTCCCGCAGAGTTCTTTTGCAAAAATCCCATTTCATTCAGCGAACAAACCATACGATGTGCCGATGACTTTGGAATGCCTGAATGACAAACTATATCCTGAAGGGTAAGCAAGTCATATGTTTTAAACAGATTTAGTATTTCCATAGATTTTACGACCGTTTTGTTTTGATTTTGCACGTTTAATACTCCCTTGTCCCATTTTTTGGAACAATAATTCCTAAATTCGGTATTTATTATGGCTAATTATACCTGCTTGGATTTAAAAAAATCAATTGATTTTTTTAAAAATTTTAAATATTTATTTATTTATATTTTTTCACCTTTTTGCATGATTATTCTTCAATGAGTTGTTGATACAAGGAACGATCAGTACAAAAACCCTTTATTGAGAGAGAGGTATTTAGAAGCGCAAAAAGCCAGCAGATTATCTGCTGGCTCCGACTGTAGACAAACTTGAGGCGGGTTTGCCTGCAGTCTTTTAATCTGTTTTTATAACTGGTCTGTTGATTTCCGTTCCGAGGTTTCGCTTTAACGGGGCGGGAGATGAGCCTCCCAGCGCTGTGGTTCCTAATATTTATTGTTCAAATTCCACTCTTAAAGTGTTGATTCATCAAATGGATAGCAAGACCTGCATTTATTGATGTCAGAGCCGCCATAGGTAAAAACCGTTTGATTTAATGCGGCTTTAACCTTCTCCTCGTTCGTTACATCCATCTATGGACCGGGCACACAGTCAGCACCATATTGATTCCCCGCCGAGGAATTGGCCCCCCATTACACTTGTTCATTTTCTTCCCGTAAAAGCTAAATGCGGCAGGGAACAATACTCCTGCTTTGATCACAGCCTAAAACAATAGGATGCAAACTTATTTAGATTTAAAATCTTCATCTATATAGCGAAAAGGTAAGTTAGATTTGCCTAATTAGGAAAGGGAGTTAATCCTTCTCTCCTTTATCAATGTCAGATGTACTGCACGAATTTGTGATTTAAGTAATGCCGGCGGGGAATTTTGATTAACTGTAAAGAGGAAATGAAATAAACCCCGGGATGTACTAATTTACCCGACTGTTTTAAAAACAATTAAAGAATCCGATTCAGAAGAAGGCTTGATTTAAAGAATGATGCTAGCGATACTTCACCTATTTTTACTACAGCGGCAGGAAAGCCATATCACTATAAATACCTATCAGAATATGTAACAAGAAAAGTAAACTCAATTGACCTGTAGTTTATAAAACTTCAAATCACCTATCACACCCCATTACTTCCGACACGCTTTGGCGACTATAAGTGAAGATCGTGGAGTGAGTCTTCAGAGCATAAAAGAAACATGGGGGGCATATTGATATACAAACAAACATGATTTACCTCAAAAAAAATGAGTCACGCAAAAATAATGCTGCTCATGCATGGAAGGATTCTGATTTACCTTAGGAACATTTAAATTCCTCAAAACAATGTTTTAACAAATCTTTATATAATAGAAAAATATATGAATTTTATTCAAAAGCCACCTTTAATAAAGGGGCTTTTTTTTCCTGCTCTTTCCCACATTCCATTTTCGCTCTTGCTTGCATCTCAGGTTGGCTATGTGAAGGCATAGATAAATTGGAGGAGTAGTATCATAATCCATATTTTACCACGTAATCTCTACACCGCCCCTGGAAGCTTTCACTCTTCCTTTGGATTGCACACTTCTAACATGCTGCCATAGTACACCGGAAGATTTCTCTTCTTTCACATTCCCTCAACTGACTTGACATCAACTGTGTAATGATTTTACTACTTTAATTGCCAAAGCTTTATAGGCACCAGGGGAAAGAAAAAAATGAACTTTTCGGATCGTTTTATCGTACCAACACGCTTCTTTCTGTAAATTGTTGTCTTGCATACACCTGTCATGTTCAGTGGAAATGAATAACCTTTGCTGCTATACATTGACTAACCGCTGACTCTATGTCTTCCCAGGCCCGGCCGTTCTTCCAATAAGTCTTTTTGCACGTTCTGCCTTTAGCCAGCTGAAAACCAAAACATGAACCATATATTCATGCAACAGGTCTGATTGTAGATAAAATCAGATTTAAGATTAATGTAGAAGCGTTCACCTATTAATGTTAAACATCTTCTGGCTGGTTATAATGGGCAGCGGTTCCCCGGGACCAAGTTACTTTGGAAACGTTTCATAAAAACGCCCCTGCTTAATAAAATATTTTTGGTGAATTTTCAAATACTAAATAATTTAAAATTCAGAAACCTTAAGCTATAATTAATAGAATTATATGTAGGGAGACCAAAGATGAAAAAAAATCCGTTCATTTTCTATCCTCTAGGAGACCAGGCAGTTGTCATTGAGCTTGGAAAAGATATCAACGAAGAATCACAACGAAAAGTCCAGCTCGTTACCTCGTTTCTGGATGGGAACATGGAACCCTGGATGGTCGAATACATACCCGCCTTCACTACGGTCACGGTGTTTTACGACCCGGTCGAGGTCATCACCCAGTTCAGGGGCCTGTCCAAATTCCCATATGATATTGTATGTACCCAGCTAAAGAGGTTATTGTCCCAAATGCCTGCGTCGGGAGAAATCCCTCAGCGGACAGTCGAAATTCCAGTGTGCTACGGAGGAGAAATGGGGCCGGATCTCCCGTTTGTGGCAGAGCACAATGGACTTACCCAGGAAGAAGTGATCCATATTCATTCCAGTGGCGAATATACAGTATTTATGATTGGCTTTGCTCCGGGTTTTCCTTATGTCGGAGGCATGTCGGATACAATTGCTACGCCGCGAAGGGATACTCCCCGATTAAAGATCCCTCCGAGAACCGTGGGAATTGCCGGCAAACAAACAGGAGTATACCCGATTGAAACTCCAGGCGGCTGGCAGTTAATCGGCCGAACACCGTTGGAACTGTTTCGTCCTGAGGAGGAGCCGCCCACCCTCCTAAGGGCCGGGGATAAGATTAAATTCAATCCGATTAGCATTGAAGAATACATAAGGCTTAGAGGAGATCTATTATGATTACCATATTAAAACCGGGTCTCCTTACAAGTGTTCAGGATATGGGCCGTTACGGCTACCAGAAGTATGGAGTGATTGCCAGCGGAGTAATGGACCAAATGGCTCACCGGATTGCGAATATCATGGTAGGCAACAGGGATAACGAACCTACTCTTGAAATAACCCTGCTTGGGCCAGTCATCCGATTCGAGAAGGATTGCCTGATTTCCATTTGCGGAGGGGACCTTTCGCCTACTATCAATAGCATTCCCGTAAGATCATGGCGGACTCTGTTTGTAAAAGGAGGCAGCGAGCTTCGATTTGGGCGGGCGGTTTCAGGAACCAGGGCGTATCTTGCCGCTGCTGGAGGAATTGCGGCCGAGGAGGTCATGGATAGTAAATCCACCTACTTAAGGGCAGGAATAGGAGGATATCAAGGCCGAGCTTTAAAACCAGGAGATGTGATTCCATTCGCCCCGCGCGGCCATCTTTCAACAGCGATGATGGAAGAACTGGAAGGACAAACCAGGGATCAGCCTTTTGCAGAAATGGATTGGTCGGTAACCTCGAATTTAATTCCGCTTCACCGCAAGGATCTGCCAATTCGTGTTATCAAAGGCAAGCAGTATGATCTCTTCGATAAGGAAAGCAAACGTAAAATTTTCAGTGAACAGTTTGAGGTTTTCCCTCAATCAGATCGAATGGGATACCGGCTTAAAGGACCTCTTTTACGTCTTGAAACTCCAGAGGAACTGATTTCCGAGGCCGTAAGTTTCGGCTCCATCCAGGTTCCTGCTGATGGAAATCCGATTGTCCTTCTTGCAGATCGGCAGACGACAGGCGGCTATCCAAAGATAGGACAGATTGCTTCCGTTGATTTACCCCTGATTGCCCAGGCAAAGCCAGGGGATTATATCACATTTAATGAAGTAACTCACGAAAAGGCCCAGCTTCTCTTCCTCGAAAGAGAGGAAAACCTAAAGCAGCTCAAAAATGGGATATTATTGAAATTTAGATAGGAGGTACAAGAAAATGCCAATTGTTGACATCAACTGTGACATAGGTGAAAGCTTTGGAGCATACACACTAGGAAGAGATGCGGAGATCCTGGATTATGTGACATCCGCCAACATCGCCTGCGGGTTTCATGCAGGAGACCCGGCAACAATGAGGAAGACTGTAAAGCTGGCCATTGAGAAAAACGTCGGAATCGGTGCTCATCCAGGCCTCCAGGACCTCGCAGGCTTTGGAAGAAGAGAAATGAATATTTCACCTCAGGAAGCCTATGACCTGGTGGTGTACCAAATCGGAGCGCTGAGTGCCTTTGTAAAAGCGGAAGGCGGTGATATCCAGCATGTTAAACCTCATGGTGCTCTGTTTAACATGGCTGCAAAAAATGCCGGACTTGCAGAGGCCATTGCCGAAGCGGTATACAAGGTCGATCCCGAGCTGGTCTTTTTTGGCCTTGCGGGAAGTGAACTGGTAAAAGCAGGCCATAAACTTGGCCTCCGGACTGCCAATGAAGTCTTTTCTGATCGTACCTATCAGGAGGATGGCTCTTTAACGTCGAGGCGTGAATCCAACGCTCTAATCAAGGACCACGAAACAGCCGTAAACCAGGTGATCCGTATGGTCAAGAAGGGCAAGGTGACTTCCCAGCAGGGTTCTGACATTTCAATAACGGCGGATACTGTCTGTATTCACGGTGATGGGGAAAGTGCCCTTGAT
Source organism: Paraperibacillus esterisolvens (assembly GCF_046237625.1). Classification (GTDB taxonomy): domain Bacteria; phylum Bacillota; class Bacilli; order Bacillales; family DSM-1321; genus Paraperibacillus; species Paraperibacillus esterisolvens. Next base: position 3,296,329 of record NZ_CP143545.1, read on the forward strand.
TTTGCCAGGTATATCACCTCAGCGTTTAATAAAGCTGGTATCACTGTTGCCTCAATTGGCAGCTTTTTAAAATAAAGCCAGGCCAGTTCATAAGGCCAATAACATTCAGGGGGTTCATATGGAGAAAAAATCAACTTTCAGTATTCTAATGGGTGCCGCGTTCCTTATGGCGACCTCAGCAATTGGTCCGGGGTTCCTTACTCAGACAACCGTTTTTACGCAGTCCCTTCTTGCAAGTTTCGGATTTGTCATTTTAATTTCCATCATCATTGATATTGGAGCCCAGATGAATATCTGGAGGATTATCGCTATTTCAGGAAAACGCGCCCAGGACATTGCCAATGACGTTCTTCCGGGCCTCGGTATTTTCCTGGCTGCCCTTATCGTTGCTGGAGGGCTCGCATTTAACATTGGAAATATTGCCGGTGCCGGACTGGGTATCAATGTTCTGTTTGGATGGTCAACAGAAATGGGAGCGCTTCTAAGCGGAATTATCGCAATAGGAATTTTCGTGGTCCGCGAAGCCGGCAAAGCAATGGACAGGTTTGCCCAGCTTATGGGATTTGTTATGATCGCCCTTACACTTTATGTAATGTTTGCAGCCCAGCCTCCTGTGGGAGAAGCAGTCGTAAAGACCTTTGTCCCAGATAAAATTGACCTGTTAGCCATTGTCACCCTTGTCGGCGGAACCGTGGGAGGCTATATCACGTTTGCCGGCGGGCACCGCTTACTTGACGCAGGAATTAAAGGAAAAGAAGCTTTGCCGGAAGTGACCAAAAGCGCCGTCAGCGCCATTGGTATCGCTTCTATTATGAGAATTTTCCTTTTCCTCGCGGCTCTAGGAGTAGTGGTACAGGGTCTGGCGATTGATCCAGCCAATCCTCCTGCCTCAGTCTTTAAACTGGCTGCCGGAAATGTCGGATACAAAATATTCGGTGTCGTCATGTGGGCGGCTGCCGTTACCTCTGTTGTTGGTGCTGCCTATACGTCCGTTTCTTTCATCCAGACGTTAAGTAAGACGGTCGATAAGTATAATAAATGGACAATTGTCGCCTTTATTGCGATTTCTACCCTTGTTTTTGTAATAATAGGTAGACCTGTTAAAATTCTTATACTCGTCGGTTCTGTTAACGGCCTTATTTTACCTATCGCGTTAGGGGTCATGCTGGTCGCTGCCTACAAGACAAAAATCGTTGGCGACTATAAACACCCTCTCTGGATGACGATTTTTGGAATTGTAATCGTAATTGCAATGGCAATTATGGGAGGATATTCATTAATAAGCGGGATTCCTCAGTTATTTAAATAAAAAGTTAGTGAGGTGCTTTATTATGCATAGCACAATTGGAATATTGACTCCACAAGATGTACGAGAAAAAATCCGCGCAAATGAGTGGATTAAACCTACTTCAGGTTTGGCTCCCGGCTATATCCAAGCCAACCTGGCTGTAATTCCAAAGGATTTGGCGTTTGAATTCCTCCTGTTTTGCCAAAGGAATCCGAAGCCTTGTCCCATCATCGATGTCACCATGCCAGGCTCCGGGGTACCTGCCATTTCAGCTCCGGATGCTGATTTAAGGACAGACATTCCGAAATACCGGGTATACCGAAATGGCGTCTTCACCGAAGAACTAACAGACGTATCTGCCCTCTGGGATGATTCGATGGTTGGTTTTCTAATCGGCTGCAGCTTTACATTTGAAGAAGCCCTTTTAAAAAATGGAATCCCAATCCGCCATATAGAAGAAGGACGGAATGTTCCAATGTACAAGACGAATATTCCAACCGTAAAAGCGGGCAGATTTGAAGGCCCGACCGTTGTCAGCATGCGTCCTATGGCGGAAAAGGATGCCATTAGGGCCATTCAGGTCACAAGCCGCTTCCCTTCTGTGCACGGAGCCCCAATTCATATCGGCAATCCGGCTGCCATCGGCATTGAGGATATCCATTCTCCAGATTTTGGCGACAGCGTAACAATTAAGGATGGAGAGATTCCTGTTTTTTGGGCGTGCGGAGTTACTCCTCAGGCTGTTGCCATGCATGTGAAACCAGATATTATGATTACTCATGCACCAGGCCATATGTTTGTAACGGATCTCAAAAATGAACAGTTTAGTGTACTTTAACACCTATCATATTTATATTTATTAAAAGACTCGCCCAGCGAGTCTTTTTCTTTGCTGCTGCACTGTTTTTTTTTAGGCTATTCCATATCGACAACAAGATCAAATGCTCTTGGTTAAATTTACAGTAATACCAGGGGGAGGGGCTTCCTGCCCGGGTGATTATACCCGAGATAAAACCGACAGACGAACATATCAAGTCGTCTGCCATTTTAAATCAGACTTTCTCAATGTAACAGCCTGTCCAAAATGGATAATCAATTGCGGAAAGCCATATTTCCAGGACCCTTTTATACAAACCTGCCTTCTCTATCTGTTATTCCGCAATCTGCTCCAGGCCGGCAGGGGCTGTGACAATAATAGCTTACTATAATCATGGCTCTATTCTAATCGATTGTTGTTTTTTACATGATCAATGAGGAGATTGGATTTTAAACGTGGGTGATTGGAGTGTAAGGGGAAAGACTCCAGCTCCGGCTGCGAGACTTTCGGCCTTCGAGTCATTAAATCCAAGAAAGCACCGGCGGCATTTCTGCTCCGGTGCTTCTTTATATTATTTATACTGAATCATTGTGTATTTCTTTTTGCCCCTGCGGATGACCGTGAACTGGCCGTCAATTTTGTCATTTTCAGACAGGATATGCCCCTGGTCTGTCACTTTATCACCATTGATGCTGACAGCTCCGTTTTGAATATCCTCCCTTGCCTGCCTTTTAGAGGGAGAGATGCCAGCCTGAACAAGAAGGTCGACTAATGGCGTCTCCGTTCCGCCTTCCTGTATATAGGCAGGAACATCCTTAAATCCTTGCTTAATTTCAGCTGCTGACAGGGTTTTGATATCTCCGCTGAATAGCGCAGCTGTAATCTTGACCGCCTGCTGCAGGGATTCTTCACCATGGATCAAGCGGGTCATTTCTTCTGCGAGTGTTTTCTGTGCACGGCGCAGATGCGGTTCCGCCTCGACTGCCCTGCTCAGCTCCTCAATTTCCTCGTGTGAAAGGAATGTAAAGTACTTCAGGTATTTCACAACATCGGCGTCCGCCGTATTGATCCAGAACTGGTAAAACTCATATGGAGACGTCTTCTCAGGATCCAGCCATACTGCGCCGCTCTCTGTCTTGCCGAATTTGGTACCATCCGCTTTGGTCACAAGCGGGATCGTGAGACCAAATGCCTTTGCGCCAACTTCCTGTTTTTTGCGGATCAGTTCAAGGCCCGTCGTAATATTTCCCCATTGATCGCTTCCGCCAATCTGAAGCTTGCAGTTATAATTCCCGTATAAATGATTGAAGTCAATCGCCTGGAGAATGGTATATGTGAACTCTGTGAATGAAATGCCCGTTTCCAGCCTTGAGGATATGGTATCTTTGGCCAGCATATAGTTGATGCCGATATGTTTCCCGAAGTCCCGAAGGAAGGTGACCATGTCGATGGCGCTGATCCAGTCATAGTTATTGACCATGACTGCACCATTTTCCCCTTCAAATTCAAAAATCCTGTGCAGCTGGCCCTTAATGCTGTCCGCATTCCCTTTTACCGCTTCAATTGTCAATAGGTTGCGTTCCTCGCTCTTTCCGCTTGGATCCCCGATGAGCCCTGTTGCTCCGCCCACCAAAGCAAGCGGACGGTGTCCATGCTGCTGAAAGCGGCGGAGAGTCAAGAATGGCAGCAGATGCCCAATATGCATTGAATCGGCAGTAGGATCGATTCCGCAGTAAAGGGATATTTTTTCGTTGTCAAGAAGGCCTGCCAGTCCCTCTTCATCTGTCTGCTGATAAATAATTCCCCGCCATTTTAAATCCTGTATTAAATCCATGCTTATTCCTCCTGAATTAATTTTTTCCAAATAAAAAACGCCCCTTCAAATAATTGAAGGGACGAATTGAATCGCGGTACCACCCAACTTGAGGGCAAAAACCTGCCCTCCGCTTGAAGCGTTAACGAACGCTGGATCGTCTGCCCTTACTCATACCAGAACATTTTAGGGGCGGAAGCTCAAGGAGGTAATTCGCTTTTCTATGTGTACCGGTTTTCAGCGGCCACCGGCTCTCTTGGACAGGGATAGAAAAACTACTGAATCCTATCAGTGCTTTTTTCATATGAAAGTAATAATGATTTTTTACCACATATGTCAGTATCTTGTCAAATAAAACAGGGATGCTTAATAAATTGGCGAATCATACAATATCAAATCGTTATTTGTGCTATAATGTATCTGATTTTAGGGGGGATTTACACTATGGACAATAATCCTTTTAAAGACATTTTGAACAAAACCCGTTCTTTCCTTGAGGAGGAAAAGACGAAAAGACGATTCAGCATTACATATCAAGTCATATGGAACTTATTTTTGATATTTTTAATCGCAGCCGTGATTGGTGCTTCCTTTGCTGGGGGTGTAGGGGCAGGTTATTTTGCCTCACTGGTCAAGGATGAAAAGGTCCGCTCAGAACAGGACCTGAAAAGACAGGTGTATAACTTCAATGAAACATCTGAGATTTATTTCGCTGGCAATGTGTATATGGGTAAGATGAGGTCTGATTTAGAGCGTGAGACAGTAACCATCGATCAAATCCCCGAACATTTATCCAACGCGTTAATTGCCACAGAAGACGAATACTTCTACAAACATGATGGAGTAGTCCCAAAGGCGATCCTTAGGGCCATCTTCCAGGACATGACAAATTCCTCAACCCGTTCTGGAGGAAGTACTCTGACACAGCAGATCATTAAAAATCAAATCCTTACAAACGAAGTTTCCTTTGACCGTAAGGCAAAGGAAATACTCCTCGCACTGCGGCTGGAAAAGTTCTTTGATAAAAAGGAAATCCTCACCGCTTATTTGAATCTTTCTACCTTTGGCCGGAATTCAAATGGCAGGAATGTAGCAGGAGTCCAATCTGCGGCAAAGGGCGTCTTCGGCAAAGAAGTCAGCAAACTTAACCTGCCTCAGGCAGCCTTTCTGGCTGGACTGCCGCAGAGCCCTTTTGGCTACACGCCCTATACTCAGAACGGGACACTGAAGGAAGATCTAGATCCAGGGCTGCAGCGGATGCGCACAGTGCTCAGCCGGATGTTCCGCGAAGGCTTCATTACAAAGGCGGAGTATGACAGCGCTATTAAATACGATATTGTAAAAGACTTTATCGGAAGAACACCGCAGCCCCAGGAAAAATACCCCTGGCTGACTTATGAGGTTGAAAAGCGGTCCATCGTTATTCTTGCTGAGTTTCTTGCGGGCCAGGATAATATAAAACCTCAAGACTATAAGAAAAGCAAGAAGCTTCAGGAGCAATATGAGACACTCGCTGACAGGAACATTCGAACATCCGGCTATAAGATTCACACTACCATTGATAAAAAGATCCTGGACAATATGGAAAAAACAAAGCGGAATTACCCGAACTATGGTCCGGATAAGCTGAAGACGCCTAAGTCGTCATCCACTGAGCCTGTGCAGGTGGGTGCGATGCTCATTGAAAACCAATCGGGCAAAATATTGAGCTTCATCGGCGGCCGGGACTACAAACGTGGCCAGACCAATCATGCCACAAGCTCCCTTAGACCAAACGGTTCCACCATGAAGCCGCTGCTCGTGTATGCCCCCGCTATTGAACTTGGAGTCCTTTCGCCTGGAAGTCTCGTAGCGGACCTTCCTATCAAGGTTCCAACAGGGGGAGGTTCTTATGAGCCCCACAATTATGGTGAAAAATTCCATGGCATCACGACCGCACGGACAGCCCTGCTGAACTCCTATAATGTACCGGCAGTCAAGTTTTATATGGATATACAAAACCGGGATCCTGTAAGCTATCTGGAGAAAATGGGAATGAGCTCCTTAACAGAAGACGACCATCATAACATTTCGATGGCCCTTGGCGCGCTTCAGCGCGGTGTGACCGTCGAAGAAAATGTGAATGCTTATGCGACATTTGCAAACGGCGGCCAATTTGAAGATGCTTATATGATTGATAAGATAGAATCAGCAGACGGCAAGGTTATCTATCAGCATAAAAATAAAAAAGTAAAAGTTTTCAGCCCGCAGACGGCATACCTGACCATCGACATGATGAGGGACGTCATCAGGCGGGGCACAGCAGCCGGCGTGAATTCCAGGCTGAAATTCAGCTCAGACTGGGCGGGGAAAACGGGTACCGGACAGGATTACCACGATGCCTGGTTTGTCGCTTCAAACCCCAAGGTAACGTTCGGAACCTGGATGGGCTATGACAATCCTAAGCCTCTTGAGAAAGTCTGGGGCGGTCTCACTTACTCCCAGCGCAATCTTTATTTATGGGCAGATCTCCTGAATGCCGCTTTTGATGTAAATCCTAAGCAGGTTGCTACAGATAAGCGGTTTGAAATGCCGGGCGGAATTGTATCCCGCTCTTCCTGTGAAGTTACCGGGCTTCCGGCAAGTGTGTGCAGCCAGCTCAAAATAAATGGCGGAGGAGGCTCCGACCTTGCCAGTGCACAATTTGCAGCGTCCAGGATCGACGGCAAATTCGATTCGAGAAGATTTGTCACCATTGGCGGCCGCAGCTACATCGCCCTGCCTGTCACTCCTGAAGAATTTACTGAAAAAGGCATCATGCTAAGCTCGGAGGTTCTGCAGAAAATTGGCAGCAAATACTTAGTTAACCCTGGCGGTGTCCTAGGTGGCAGAAGCGGTGAGAGTGGAGCGGGAAGCTTCTCGGGCCAAGCCCTTCCTGAAAACGGGAAATCCCCATCAGCAGTGAATGCGTCTATTAAGAATGGATACCTGGTCTGGAGCGCAAGCCCTGACTCTGATGTCATCGGTTACCGGATTTATGAAAACGGCTCAAAAGTCGGCATCGTCAAGGCCGGAAGCTCACTTAGCTTCAAGGCAGGGAATGGCCGGTATACTGTTCGCGCTGTGGATATTGCAGGGAAGGAATCTCCTTCATCCAACGGGGTGAATGCAGGAAAACCTGCGGATGACAGTAAAAAGCCTGAAAAGCCAAAAGAAGAAAAGCCTGCCCAGGAAGAACCTGGACAGAAAAAACCCGAACCCAAAAAACCTGATGATAAACCCGATAATAAACCTGAAGCAGCGGCGCCAGTTAAGCCGGCAGCTGCCTCAGAAAAAGATAATGATTAAAGGAAGCACAAAAAAGCACGCTCTTTGAGAGCGTGTTTTTTTTGGCTAATGGCATGTGATAACGGATATCTTCTTTTGATAAACACTTCCCATCAGCTATATTCCTGAACTTATTCAAAAAAAGGTTTTCACAACGTCATCCTCAGTATGACATACGGTACACTTGTACTCGATCTCCAGGGCATCCTCCCTCGCATGCTGAATGGTTTCTTTTTTACAGTTTTCACAATAGCGTGTCACTTCATTTTCTACCATTTTCAAAACCTCACTTCTATAGATAAGTTAATTATTATAGACCCTTTATCCCCTGCAGCCGGCTTCAAACCTTAAAGGGTATGCCGGCTCTTAAGTATTTCTGCTGCCATTAGTTATTCCCTTAATGGAGACTGTTCATTTCAGAATAAATCAATCATCTGTTATCCAAAATAAGAATTATAGAAGGTGGTGAAGATTAGTGAAAAACGAGAATAAGAATAATACAAGCATTGAACAGGACAGGAGCGATCAAGATTCACAAACGGGATTCCGTACAGACAGCCCTAAGCCCGGCCGCCCGGATAAAAAAAAGTGAGGCCGTGATCGTTGATGATAGGTTAAGGAAAGATCCGCTTTCCTGTTCAAAGGCCATAATTTAAGCAAAAACAGGCTGCCCCCCGGAAAAAGGGACAGCCTGCTTCATATTAATCTTCCATGGTTGATAAATCGCCCGTCGGCAGGTCCAGTTCCCAGGCCTTCAGGACGCGGCGCATGATTTTACCGCTCCTGGTCTTGGGAAGCTTATCCTTGAATTCGATTTCCCTAGGGGCAGCATGTGCAGCGAGGCCTTTCTTAACAAACTGCCTGATTTCATCAATCAGCTCATCTGATGCTTCGTAGCCATCACGCAGAGCTACGAATGCCTTGATGATTTCTCCCCTGACAGGATCCGGCTTGCCGATTACTCCGGCTTCTGCAATCGCTGGATGTTCGACCAGCTTGCTTTCCACTTCGAACGGACCTACCCGCTCCCCAGCCGTCATGATCACATCATCTATCCGCCCCTGGAACCAGAAGTAGCCCTCTTCATCCATGTAGGCAGAATCTCCTGACACATACCAGCCGCCTGGCATGAAATATGATTCATATTTCTGCGGATTATTCCAGATTGCATTCATCATGGACGGCCAGCCTTTTTTGATTGCAAGGTTCCCCATCCGGTTTGGCGGAAGTTCATTTCCCTGATCATCCACAATCCCCGCCTGGACACCAGGGATCGGCTTGCCCATCGAGCCAGGCTTGATTTCAAGACTCGGATAGTTGCTGATGATCTGTGCCCCGGTCTCTGTCATCCACCAGGAATCATGGATGCGCTTGTTGAAGACCTTCATTCCCCAGCGCACTACTTCCGGATTGAGTGGTTCACCGACACTGATTAAATGGCGCAGTGAGCTCAGGTCAAACTTCTTGATCACTTCATCCCCTGCTCCCATAAGCATCCTGAAAGCAGTAGGCGCGCTGTACCAGACCGTCACGCCATAATCCTCGATGGTTTGATACCAGGTTTCCGGCTTGAAACGGCCGCCTACAATCACATTAGCCGCCCCATTCAGCCAAGGTGAGAAAATCCCGTAGGAAGTGCCTGTCACCCAGCCCGGATCTGCTGTGCACCAATAAACATCCTCTTCCTTCAGATCAAGGACCCACTTGCCGGTCTGGAAGTGCTGGATCATAGCATTATGTACATGGAGCACTCCCTTGGGCTTGCCGGTTGAGCCTGAAGTATAATGGAGGATCAGCCCGTCATTTCGGTCCACCCACTCGATATCAAGCAACTTGTCCGCGTCCTTCAGCCTGGACATGAAATCAACATGCTTTTCATCCTGCTGTATGCCTTCTCCCACCAGGAAGATGGTCTTCAGCTCAGGCAGCTTATCTGCAGGTACACGGGACAGCAATTCAGGTGTGGTAACGAGGACCTTTGCCCCGCTGTCCTCGAGCCGGTCGCGGACAGCCCCTTCCATGAATGCCTCAAACAGCGGTCCCACAATTGCCCCAAGCTTGACTGCGCCCAGAAGTGCGAAATAAAGCTCCGGTGAACGCGGCATAAAAATGAATACCCTGTCCCCTTTTTCCACATTTCCATAAGTCTTCAGTACATTGGCAGCTTTATTGGTGTATTCCTTCATATCCTTGAACGTATACTTTTCATTGCGTTCTCCGTCTCTATAATACAGAGCGACTTTGTTTTTCCTGAAAGTCTCTGCGTGGCGGTCAATCGCTTCGTATGCCATATTCACTCTGCCGGTTTCATGCCACGAAAATTGCTTTTCCGCCTCCGCCCAGTCAAAGCTTTTATAAGCATCCTCATAACTTTGGAGATTAAAATCCCCCTTGATTACTGGTAACGCTTCCACTTTCATCTGCAAGTCCCCCTTATTCATGTTTACCATTCAATTATAGTATAAAGAAAATTTATTCTCAATTTTTTGATTATTACGGGATTTCTTATCAAGGTTTGAGATTTTTACTGGAAATATATAAGTTTAAAAGATAGCTTGCCTGCTATTTTATGTATAATAAGAGTGAGTTTTAATATAGGCGGTGAATGAATGGAATTTAAAAAAACCTATAATGCTGCCGAGCTGAAAACCAAGCATGGAGCATTGATAATCGAGGGTCCGATATCAGGAGAAAAGCTTAAAAGCTATGATTTCCATGAGGGACTCGATGCATTCAGGCCGGCCTCTCAACAGCATAAGGCACTGATTGACATCGCTGATCTCCCGGAAGGACGCATCCTCATCGCAAGACATAAAGATACTGTTGTGGGATATGTGACATACCTGTATCCTGATCCTCTTGAGAGATGGTCTGAAGGAAAAATGGAGGACCTGATTGAACTTGGGGCCATTGAAATCAGCCCGGAGTTCCGCGGATACTCGGCAGGAAAGCATCTTCTAAAGGTGTCAATGATGGACGATGCGATGGAGGATTTCATCATCATAACCACGGAGTACTACTGGCATTGGGACCTGAAGGGAACGGGGCTGAATGTCTGGGAGTATCGAAAAATCATGGAAAAAATGATGAATGCCGGCGGCCTGGTCTATTATGCCACTGACGATCCGGAAATCAGCTCCCATCCAGCCAACTGCCTGATGGCGCGTATCGGCAAAAGAGTGAGCCCTGAGTCCATCCAGAAATTTGATAATCTCCGCTTTATGAACCGGTTTATGTACTAACCAATGCAGCAAGGGGTGAATTCAATGATTTTAGAAGAAATCATGAAAAAGGATGTTATAACTTTAACAGAAACAGACACCATTGGCACTGCACTTCAAATTGTTAAAGACAAAAAAATAAGACATATTCCTATAATAGATGAGCAGGGCGGAATCGAAGGATTGATTACAGACAGGGACATCAAGGATGCGGCCCCTTCTATTTTTCACAGGGACGGGCAGGAGGAGTACCTGAACCAGCCGGTGGGCTCCATTATGAAGAAAGAGGTCATCACCGGACATCCCCTTGATTTTGTAGAAGAAGTTTCAGGGCTCTTTTACGAACATCACATCAGCTGCCTGCCTATCGTAAGCGGCAATAAGCTGGCAGGAATCATCACAGAGACAGATCTTCTGCATACCCTGGCTGAGCTCACCGGGGCAAATCGTCCAGGCTCACAGATTGAACTCAGGGTTCCTGACCGGACCGGTACCCTGAGTGATATTGCAAAGCTCATAAGTTCTAAGAATTCTAATATCATCAGCATTTTGGTCTATCCTGATGGAGCGCATGAAGGCTTTAAACGACTGGTGATCAGGGTGCAGACCATGAATCCCTCCGCTGTCACAGGTGAGCTTTCGGCAGCCGGATATGAGGTTGTCTGGCCAAAAGCGCCGGGTCTTTTGCCATGAAGAATGCTGTCTTTGTCTTTTCAGAGAACTTCATGAGCTATAAATTCAATAATGAGCACCCGTTTAATCAGCAGCGGATCCTCCTTACAATAGATCTGCTCCAAAAGCAGGGCGCCATCCGCAGTGAAGATATGATTCCAGCAAGGATGGCCTCGGACAGCGAGCTTGGACTGATTCATGACAGGGATTATGTAAACGCTGTCAGACTGGCAGGGCAGGGGCTGCTCCCGCCCGAAAAGGGTGAAAGCTTTGGCCTTGGGACGGAAGACACACCTATATTCCCCGGCATGCATGAAGCCAGCGCACACCTCGTTGGCGGCACCTTGACAGCTGTGGATACTGTAATGAAAGGAGATGCTCTGCATGCCCTTAATCTTGGCGGCGGACTTCACCACGGCTTCCGCGGCAGGGCATCCGGATTCTGCATTTACAATGATAGTGCCGTTGCCATAAAGTATCTTCAGGAACAATACGGAGTACGTGTACTGTATATCGATACAGATGCTCATCACGGTGATGGGGTCCAGTGGGCTTTTTATGATGAACCCAATGTCTGTACTTTGTCGATTCATGAAACAGGGAGGTATTTATTCCCTGGCACCGGCACTGTGAATGAGCGGGGACAAGGCAAGGGCTACGGATATTCCTTCAATATACCTCTTGATGCTTTTACCGAGGACGAATCATGGCTGGATGCATACCGCCAGTCCTTCAGGGAAATCTGTGAGTTCTTCAAGCCTGACGTGATCCTTACCCAGAATGGAACAGATGCACACTATTATGACCCGCTAACCCATTTATCTGCCACGATGAAAATCTATAAGGAAATTCCAAAGCTGGCTCATGAACTTGCCCATCAATATTGCGGGGGCCGGTGGATTGCGGTAGGAGGAGGAGGCTATGATATCTGGAGGGTGGTTCCCCGCGCCTGGTCCCTCATCTGGCTCGAGATGACCGATAACAAAGCTCAAGGCCCATTGCCGGAAGCATGGCTGAAGAAATGGGAGAGCATGGCACCTGTGAAGCTTCCCGCCGCATGGGAGGACGAAGACAACATCTATCCGCCCATCCCGCGGAAGCCTGAAATTACAGAAAAAAATGCACAAACTGTTCATAAAGCCCTCTATCCCATCCGGTCTTCTTCAAAAAAAGGAGTACATGAGAGCTGTTGAAATATGAATGACTTTGCTATAAAGGAAGCCTAAAGTGGATTGCTGTATCGCCCCCGATTCCTGCAATCCACTTTAGGCACTAAAAAAACGCTTGGTATTAATCCCAGGCGTTTCTGTGTGTTATTTATTATTTGCTGCATAAAAAAATACAGCCTAGTTATTAGTATTACTTTGTTGAATCCCGCTCTTCAATCCGATGCGGCAGGATAACAGAAACATCGGATACTTCTTCCTTGTTCATCAGTTTAGTCAACAGCCTCATCGAAACGGCACCGATGTCATACAGGGGCTGCACGATTGTAGAGATGCGCGGACGCACCATCAGAGTCAGCCTTGTATTATCAAAACTGATAACTTCAAAATCATCTGGCACTGAAGACCCTGCATCCTGCGCGGCATGAACAACGCCAAGGGCCATTTCATCACCGCCGACCAGAAGTGCCGTCGGTCTTTCTTCTCCATTCATCAATCTTTCAAACGCCTCCATGCCGGAATCATAGGTGAAGTCTCCATCGATGACGAAGTCTTCATTCATGGATATGCCTGACTCCTCCAGCGCCTTTCTATAGCCCTGAAGCCTTTTTTCATTTGTAGGATCTTTGTCCACTCCCGTTACAAATGCAATCTTATTATGGCCCTTTTCAATAAAATGCCTGGCTGCATCATATGCTGCCTGCTCATTATCAATATTTACAGACGGAATCTGCCCTGTTTCTTCTATTGTTCCTGCAAGGACAATCGGAACCGGTGATTTACTGAATTCTTCTATATGGGCATCAGTGATATGAGATCCCATGAATACAATTCCATCTACCTGCTTCCCAAGCAGAGTATTTAAAAGATGAAGTTCCTTTTCCGTGTTTTGATCGGAATTGCTCAGGATGATATTATATTTATACATGGTAGCAATATCTTCAATACCCCTGGCAAGCTCCGCAAAGAAGATGCTTGAAATGTCTGGTATGATTACACCGACAGTTGTTGTCTTCTTGCTGGCAAGTCCCCTTGCGACCGCATTTGGCCGGTAGCCAAGCCGGTCAATTACTTCCATTACTTTTTTTCTTGTCGCAGGTTTCACATTCGGGTTTCCATTCACTACCCTTGAAACCGTCGCCATGGACACATTGGCTTCTCTGGCCACATCATAAATGGTTATATTCATCAATACCACTCCTATAGTATTCTTTTTCCCTATGTAACAGGAATTATTAGTACATTTTCAGCGTTTTTCAAAAGCACAATGTTATTCTGGTATATATTAAGGCTCAAGTCCGTCAGTTTCGGTCCGTTCCTTGGCGGCTGCAGCAGCGCCAAGCCCTATAGAATTACATACAGAATGGAATATACTCTTAGTCCAGCTTATATGTATTTAATATTACGATACCTTCTTCCTTTACCGCAATTATGTAGCATGGTTTTTTAAAATAATTTATGCGAAAACACTTATAGTGTATGAGAAGGCTGTATTTATCAGTATTACGGCGGCTGAACACAGAAAATGAAATTGCCTTTGGGGAACCCATAAAAAATATGTTCCTACTCGCAGCCCTTGGATAGAAAGGACCTGAACGGAAGGAGGAACAAACACGGTGAAGGGGATTAAGAAGACTTGCTGATTGGCGGGCGTATGCGAATACAGAAGGCATAGCCGCACTTATGCGTTAGCCCTGCATAAGGCTGGCAGGCCGAGGGAAGCGGGTTCTTCCCCGGGACTGATTGGCTTAGCTTTAAGAGCTTTATTATTCATTCGTTACAAGTCCCTATCCATAAACCAAAAAAAGCCCCCGGTTACGGGGACTTTTTAAGCTTACACTGTCAGCCAGCTAAGCTTTTGTATTTCTGCCATGAATTCATCAAATTGTTCAAAGTCCATCTGCTGGGCAGAGTCTGACAAGGCGACTGCCGGATCCGGGTGAACCTCGGCCATGACACCATCTGCTCCGATGGCAAGGGCCGCTTTGGCTGTCGGAATGAGCAAGTCTCTGCGTCCGGTTGAGTGGGTGACGTCCACCATGACTGGGAGATGTGTCTCCTGTTTAAGGATTGGCACAGCCGAGATATCAAGCGTGTTCCGTGTAGCTTTTTCGTATGTCCTGATTCCTCTTTCACAAAGAATGATTTTTCCATTCCCCTGTGACATGATATATTCAGCGGCATGTATGAACTCATCAATCGTTGCTGCGAGACCTCTTTTTAAGAGTACCGGCTTATCCACCTGGCCGGCGGCTTTTAGCAGTTCAAAGTTCTGCATATTCCTTGCCCCAATCTGGATGACATCAATATATTGTACGGCAGTTTCAATATCAGCCGGACTCACGATTTCACTGATAACGGCCAAATCATATTCATCTGCCACTCTTTTAAGGATCTTAAGTCCTTCAAGCCCTAGTCCCTGGAAATCATAAGGTGATGTCCGGGGTTTATATGCCCCGCCGCGCAACAGCTTAAGTCCCTTCCTTTTAACGGCTTCAGCGACAATGGCTACCTGATCATAGGATTCAACTGCACATGGGCCGAATACAAAGCTTGGTGTGCCATTTCCGATTATTTCACCTTTTAAATTAATTGTAGTATTTTCAGGCTTTTTCTTGCGGGAAACAAGCAGTGTTTTTTTCTGATCGCTTTCCTGCAGGCCAAGGCCGGCTTTGAAGATTTCCTTGAACAGCTTTTCAACCGTCGCGTCTTCGAATGGGCCGTCATTATGGGACTTAATCAAGTCCAGCATCTTGCGCTCACGGACCGGGTCAAACTTATTGACACCCTGCTTTTCCTTAACTTTCCCAATTTCCTGTACAAGTCTTGCTCTGTCATTGATCAGTGTCAATATCTGCAGATTAATATCATCAAGCTTTTCACGCAAAACATCTAATTCCTGGTTGCTCACTAGTCCTTCACCCTTTCGCTGGTCTATTGCCGGCATGCTGTTTTAAATTTCTTGCAAATAGGAAGATATTTTCCCATTTGGTGTACAGATGGAATCTTTTGTGAAAGAAAAAAGTATGTTACATTCTAAGTAATTAGTGTTCATTATAAATCATATGTTTTCAGATGTCACGATTTTTTTCTTTATTAATAAAACGCTTTTAAGCGTTAAAGCATAAAAATATTAAAGTAGGTGGGTTCAATGGCTGAAAAGATTTTTGCTCTGGATATAGGTACACACTCGGTTGTTGGCATTATACTTGAAAAGCAAAATGAGCGCTTTCAGGTAATCGAAGCCCTTTCTAAAGAACATTCCGAACGGGCCATGCTGGATGGACAGATTCATGATGTACTTGCCGTATCTTCAATCATACTGGAAATTAAAGAAGCTCTTGAAAAGAAGCATGGGAAGCTTGAAAAGGTCTGTGTCGCTGCTGCGGGAAGGGCCCTAAAAACTGAACGTGCTTCCGCGGCATTGAATATAGATGGGCGCCCCCTGCTGCTTCCTGAGGACATCCTCCATCTCGAATTAACCGCCGTACAGCAGGCTCAGGCTCAGGTAGCTGTGAAAAGTGACAGCGATAACAGTTACCAATATTACTGTGCTGGATATTCCGTTCTTTACCACAGGCTGGATGGCCAGGAAATAGGAAACCTGATTGATCAAAGCGGAATGGAAGCAAGCGTTGAGATCATCGCAACCTTTCTCCCGAAGGTAGTCGTAGAATCCCTCCTGGCCGCCCTTAAGCGTGCCGGCCTTGAAATGCAGGCCCTGACGCTGGAACCGATTGCGGCCATTCACGTGCTGATTCCCCAGTCTATGAGAAGGCTTAATGTGGCCCTGGTAGATATTGGAGCGGGCACTTCGGATATTGCCTTGACCGAAATGGGAACCGTCGCAGCCTATGGCATGGTCCCCATAGCAGGTGATGAAATCACAGAGGCAATCAGTGATGCATTCCTCCTTGATTTTCCGCTTGCAGAGCAGACCAAAAGGAGGCTTAATGAACCAGGTGCCATTAAGGTAACAGATATTTTGGGTTTTGAAACAGAGATTTTCAGGGCAGAAGCAATAAAAAGCATTTCTCCTGCCATTCACAAGCTTGCAGATGCGATTGCGGCTGAAATACACAGGCTGAATAATTCTAAGCCGCCAAAGGCGGTCATGCTCGTCGGTGGAGGTAGCCTTACCCCAGACCTGCCGCGGATATTGGCCGAAAAGCTTGAACTGCCGGAAAACCGGATAGCGATCCGCGGCATAGAAGCCATTGCTAACCTGAGCTTCTCCGAAGGCATCAATAAGGGTCCGGAACTAGTTACACCGATCGGGATTGCCGTTAGCTCGTCAAACAGCCCTGTCCAATATAAAAGCATCCTTGTGAATGGAAGGACCATCCGTCTCTTCGACATGAAAAAACTGACGGTCGGCGACTGTATCCTTGCTGCCGGAATTAAGCTTGGAAGTTTGTATGGCGAGAGCGGCCCTTCTTATGAAATATCCCTGAATGGAGAACCACTAACCCTTCCAGGCTCTCCGGGATCTCCGCCCTCCATCACTCTGGATGGGGAAGTCTGTTCACTCCAGACGACAGTTAAAAACAATAGCTCACTGACGGTGGAGAAAGGCTCGGATGGGAAGAGTTCCTCCATCCTGGTCAAGGACCTCCTTGATGACATTCCACGTAAAGCCATTACCATTAATGGCATCCATTATGTCGTGGAAGCAGTAATTAAATTAAATGGCCGCACTTCGTCGGGCGAGGAACCATTGAAGCCCGGGGATAGTATAATTTGCAGGCTGCCGGATACCATATCAGCTCTTCTCGAAGCCCTGAAGCTGAATTCCCTGCTTGCCTCCCTCCGTCCTTTTTCCGTGAAATTGAACAATAAGGTCTTTACAATTGGAAGGGCTGCTGGGCGAATCTTCAAGAATGGCATTAAAGCAAAGCCTCATTCCCTATACGAGGATGATGATGTCCTCCTGATTGAAAGAAGCGGTCCAATCACGGTCAAAAGGCTGGCTGAAGAACTTCAAATGATCCTTGATTATGCCATTACGGTGAGCTTTAATGGCAAGAAGATTCAGCTTAAAAAAGACATTACAAGCTTTTACCGCGGTGATGAGAAATTGGATGAGGAGGAAATAATAAGGGACGGTGAAGAGCTCAGAATGACAGAGCGAAAAATTGAACCTTTTATATTCCAGGATATCTTTAATATTGTAGAGGTTGACATGCCGCTTCACGCTGTTAGAAGTTTCCTCCTCCTCAAGAACAACGAAGAAACGGCTTTTCATGAAAAAATTCAGTCTGGAGATGAATTAAAGCTTCTTTGGCCTTCCGCCCCTGCGCCGTACTGATTAGAAAAAATATCTGAGAGGGTGCCCAAAAATCCTGCTTTTGGGCATTTCCTTTGTATAAGAAGAAGAAGCTTTCCCGTTTCATTAATCCAGCCGTTTTTCCAGGATACTTGTAAAAAAAGAAAAAGGAGCCTTCCCAATGAGAAAGCTCCCTGTTTTAGCCCTGTACGGCATCCCGAAGTGATTTAGCTGTAATTTTCCAATGTGAGGCATTCCATACAGGCTTGCCATTTTTAAAAAGAATTGCTTGAGGTGATTCATGCTTCACTCCAAATTCCTCTGATACATAATTGGAAAGCGGACGGGCTTCCTGAACAGTCAAATAAGCGGTGTTTACATCAGCTGCACCTGCAAACTCTTCATATTCCTCGAAGGCTGCCTGGCTCACCGGGCATGTCAGGCTGTGTTTGACCAGCAGGAACGTATCCTGCGCATTCAATTCCTGAAACTGATCTTGTGATAATATTTTTTTCAAAGGCATATTTGTTCATTCTCCTTTCGATATATATGCTGGGAACAATAAGAAGCGATGAAGCAATAGTACCACTTCACCGCCTTAATTGCCAAAAGCTTAACCTGATTCAGCCTGGATCAGCTCATTATTTTTTGTTTGATGAATTTTTATTGCCTGTTCCTGTTGATGTATAAGAATTGCTGTTCTTATCAGAATCGCCTTTTCCTGTGATGCCAGTTACATCTGCACCGCCAGCCAGGTCTGTATCATCTGTCAGTCCGGCTGAAGTACCCGTAGTTAGATCAGCTGCACCTGTAGTGAGATCGGCAGTTGTCAATGAATCGGGAGAGTCACCCAGGTCTTCAATACCACTTGTTGTCGTATCATCGTAATCGGTAGGAACGACTGGTTTGATTGAATCAGCCGAGTTGGTGAGACCATGCTTTTCTGAGCTGCTTCCACCCTCGCTGCCCGTTTCTTTTCCTGTCATGCTCTTTACCTTGTTCATCAGGTTCTGGGAAGTGCTCGTTACGGCACCAGTGACTGATGACGTACGTTCTTTTGCAGCACCTGCAAACTGTGTTCCTTTTTCCATTGCAGTCTGGCGCATTTTTTCTGTCTTATCAAGTACCTTTGTCGTCTGTGTATTCAAGTCAGTGCGCAGCTCCCTGCCTGACTTTGGAGCCATGAATAGTGCGGTAGCAGCACCGATAATGCCGCCGATCAAAGTACCCATCAGGAAGTCCCTGCTGCTCATGTTTTCTTTTGTGCCCCTGTATTCTTGATGAAGCTGCTGATTGTCACGGTACACCTGTCCGTTATCACGGTATGCTTGTCCATTTTCACGATATGCCTGATTGTTTTCATTCTGTGTCATAATAAATTCCCCTTTTCATTTATATTATTTTAATGAATAACCAAACTTAATAACGGGATCTTAAGAACCTTTTTTTAGGCAGATTATCGGTAGCCTGCGCCTCTGTCTCTATGCTTCTGGGAGAAGCCGGCTGGGATAAAGCTTGCTTTTGTTTCCATCTATCACGGAGCTCCATGATTGCACTGCTCCATTGAATGATTTGAGCAATTTTTTCTTCATTATGGTCAAGCTTGTCTTGGGCTTTGACCGACACCTTTTGCAGTGTCGTATTGAAGCCCTGAATGGATGTGCCGACATTTTTGACGGCTGTGAATACTGTATCCAGATTTTCTGATTTCTTCTGGATATTCTCTGCAAGATTATTGGTCTTGTGCAGCAGCTGTGTGGTTTCGGTTGTGATTCCCTGCAGCTGATTTTCGAGACCCGATAATGTGTGGGATACACTGTCAAGTGTACTCTGCAGTGAATTAAGGGTTTTTGCGAGATACAGTACCAATATTAAGAATGCAATAGCGATGACTGCAACGCTCAGATATAAAATAATTTGCACCAGAACACCTCCTTCAAGTCTACAGTAGTTTAATTACCCGCAAGCGGCCAATATAAACTACTAACTATTTTTTCAATATAATCATAAAAAATTCCTTCTTTATCTACATAGTTCTTAAAAATATTCTAGTTTCCGGGCATGATAACGATTAAATAGTAAAAATTATCGGAGATTTCGGTTACAATATTGTTTGATACAAGAAATAATTGGAGGAATTCATATGAAAGATGCCAGAATTGAAAAACTCGCAAAAAATTTGATCAACTATTCCGTCCGCCTTAAAAAAGGCGAAAAGGTTCTAATTGAAAATTTCGGCCTGCAGAGAGAGCTTGTGACAGCTCTGGTGAAGGAAGCATATGCTGCCGGCGGCCAGCCCTTCGTCCTTCTGAAGGATGCTCAGGTGGACAGGGCCATGTTCCTCGGGGCACAGGAAGAGCAATTCAACCTTATTGCTGATTTCGAGGCAAATGTCATGGCTAACATGGATGCCTATATCGGCCTCCGCTCCGGTGACAACATCAATGAGCAGGCAGATGTGCCGGCTGAAAAAATGAAGATCTACGGAGATACTGTAGGGAAGAAGGTACATAGGGAGATACGCGTTCCTAAAACAAAATGGGTGGTACTGAGGTATCCGACATCTTCAATGGCGCAGCTTGCCAAAATGAGCACTGAGGCTTTTGAGGACTTCTACTTCGATGTATGTAATCTTGATTACAGCAAAATGGATAAAGCAATGGACAGCCTGGTTGAATTGATGGATAAAACGGACAAGGTGCGCCTCACAGGGCCGGGGACCGACCTTACATTCTCAATCAAGGATATTCCGGCCATTAAATGTTCAGGCCAGATGAATATACCTGATGGAGAGGTTTATACAGCCCCTGTCCGTGACTCTGTCAATGGGACAATCACATACAACACGCCTTCTCCATACCACGGGTTTACGTTTGAAAACGTCAGCCTGACGTTCAAAGACGGCAAGATTGTGGAAGCCTCCGCCAATGACACTGAGCGGATCAACAAAATTTTCGATACAGACGAAGGTGCGAGGTTTGTTGGGGAATTCGCCATCGGAGTGAATCCATACATCCAGACTCCGATGCAGGATATCCTTTTCGATGAAAAAATCGATGGCAGCTTCCACTTCACACCGGGACAATGCTATGATGAAGCATTTAACGGCAACCAATCCAATATTCATTGGGATATGGTCAATATCCAGCGTCCGGAATATGGCGGCGGCGAAATCTACTTTGATGATGTTCTTATCAGGAAAGACGGCCGGTTCGTACTGCCTGAGCTTGAACAGCTGAATCCTGAAAATCTAAAGTAAACGGCAAAAAAAGGCTGGCCCCTGCAAGCAGGGGCCAGCCTTTTCCATTCCTATTTATTGATGCATAAGCAGGTTTTCGTAGGCAACCTGGAACTTCTGGATATCACCCGCACCCATGAACAGGATGACACCCTCTTTGTGCTTTAATAGCGGGGCTGTGTCCTCTTCATGAATCAGTTCAGCTCCCGGTATTTTTTCCCTCAGGTCTTCAATGGTCAGTTTTCCCTGGTTCTCCCTGGCAGAGCCAAAGATGTCGCAAAGGTAAACCTTATCTGCAAGATTCAGGCTTCCTGCAAAATCGGCAAGGAAGGTCTGTGTTCTGCTGAACGTATGAGGCTGGAATACTGCAATTACTTCTCTGCCGGGATACTTCTTCCTGGCTGAATCAATCGTCACGGTGATCTCTGTCGGATGATGTGCATAATCGTCAATGATTACCTGCCCATCCACCACTTTTTCTGAAAAACGGCGTTTAACGCCGCCAAACGTCTTCAATTGCTGTTTTACTGCCTCAACATCAATATCCTCATAGTGGCACAATGCGATGACGGAAAGTGCGTTCAGGACATTGTGATTCCCGAAGGATGGGATGGTGAAGGACTGATAATAGTTGTTCCGGACATAGACCTCAAAGGATGTTCCTTCGCTCGAAGTAGCCACATTTCTGGCCTGGAAGTCATTCTCTGAACTGAAGCCGTAAAAAATCACAGGAACCTTGGCCTGGATGCGCTGAAGCTGTTCATCATCCCCGCACGCAATAATCCCTTTCCCAACCTGGACCGCCATGTCCTGAAAAGCCTGGAAAACATCATCGATGCTTGAGAAATAATCAGGATGGTCAAAGTCTATATTGGTCATGATCGCATAATCCGGATGATAGGAAAGAAAGTGGCGGCGGTACTCACAGGCTTCAAAAACAAAATACTCTGCTTCCGCATTTCCCCTGCCTGTCCCGTCTCCAATTAAGTATGAAGTTGGTTTTGCGCCCATCATTACATGGGCAAGAAGACCCGTTGTCGAGGTTTTCCCGTGGGCTCCCGTAATCCCTACACTCGTGAAGTTCTTCATGAAATCGCCCAGGAATCGGTGATATCTGATTACCGGCAGGCCGAGTTCCATGGCAGCCTGTATTTCAACATGACTGTCAGGGAATGCGTTTCCTGCGATGATCGTCATCCCAGGCTGGATGTTTTCCTTGTCAAAAGGCAGGATTCTGATTCCTGATTTTTCTAAGCCAGCTTGTGTGAAGAAGCGTTTCTCCACATCGGAGCCTTGCACATTATAGTTCATATCATGAAGGACTTGAGCCAGAGCACTCATCCCTGAGCCCTTAATTCCAACAAAATGATAAACAGTCATAGAGAGAACCTCCAGCAATCGTCTACTGTATGACAGTATAGGACGTGATCGTTTTTTTTTATTTTCTTCAAATCGTACCATTACTAGTTTTATGTTCTAATTTTAAGCAGCTTGTTAATTATATCATTTCAGAGCAGCATGAGCCATGAAAAGGGTAAAACATTTACCATTTGGTCAGAAAGGAACCTAAATTATAATAGTAGTATAGTCTTGTTTAGTCAACTGTTATCAAAAATCATGAAAAAGAATCCATGAGCATTATCTTCAATTATTTAACACCATTATATACATTTTTCCCCGCGGATGTTCTGCACACGCCCCGGCCGCTGATCAATCATGCTTTGAAGCAAGCATAATAGAAAGGATACCATGATCTACACCATGGTACCCGCATTCTGAATATAATCCAGTTCTTCCTCGGAAATCAGGACATCCCTTGGCTTGCTTCCCCTTGCTTCGGAAATGATTCCCCTGTCCTGCATCATTTCAATGAGCCTTGCAGCCCTGTTGTAACCAATATGGAACCTTCGCTGCAGGCTTGATGCCGATGCAGTGCTCTGGATCACAACAAATTCACAGGCTTCATAAAAGAGATCATCCGTTTCATCATTCAACTGTGTCTTCTTCATCAATTCATCCTGATGAAATAAATATTGCGGACCCTGCTGTTCCTTTACATGCTGGACCACTTGATCAATTTCATCGTCTGTCACGAAAGTTCCCTGGATCCTGACTGTTTTCGAGGATCCGTTCTCAGCAAACAGCATGTCACCCCTGCCAAGCAGTTTTTCTGCACCACCCGCATCTAAGATGGTCCTCGAATCAATCTGAGAGGAAACAGAGAAGGCGATCCTTGTCGGTATATTAGCCTTGATCAGTCCTGTAATAACGTCCACAGATGGGCGTTGTGTGGCCAATATCAAATGTATTCCGCAGGCACGGGCCTTTTGGGCAATGCGGCAGATTGCCTCTTCAACATCCGCAGGAGCGGCCATCATCAAATCAGCCAGCTCATCGATGATAATCAGCAGAAGCGGCAGCTTCTGGGAGTATTGCCCGGCCTGCGCGCACTTTTCGTTATAACGGTTTATATCCCTGACGCCTCCATGAGCAAAAAGCTCATATCTACGTTCCATTTCCTCGACAGCCCATTTAAGGGCGGCGGTCGCCGCCTTCACATCTGTAATTACCGGGCTGACCAGATGCGGTATATGATTATAAGGCGCGAGTTCGACCATTTTCGGATCAATCAGCAGGAGCTTCAATTCCTGCGGCGTGGATTTATACAATAAACTTACCAGCATCGTATTGATGCATACGCTTTTCCCTGAACCCGTAGCACCGGCAATCAATCCATGCGGCATTTTCCTTAAATCGGTAACAATCGGTCCACCCGAGATATCGAGACCGAGCGCCACTGACATCGGGGAAGGATCTTCCCTGAATGCCGGGCTCCCGAGCACCTCCCTTAGAAATACCGGCTTGCTTTTGCGGTTGGGTATTTCAATGCCGATCGTATGCTTGCCTGGAATGGGAGCTTCAATCCTGATATCTTTGGCTGCCATGCTGAGTTTAATGTCATCGGATAGATTGGTAACTTTATTTACCTTAACCCCTGGCTCAGGCTGCACTTCAAATCTTGTTACAGACGGACCCTGGGCGATGTTCACAACTTTTGCGCGGACATTGAAATTCAGCAGTGTTTCGTTTAAGATTTCAGACTGCTCCGCAAGCCATTCGCGGTCGCTTTCCGACTGGACGGGCGGAGTCAGCAGATTGATTGAAGGGAACTCATAATGAGCCTGCCCTGGTTCTTCAGCCGTATCAGCCTGCCTCGCTCCCTGTTCACTCTTCTGTGCGGATGCTGCAGCAATGGGAAGCACTCTATTATGACTTACCGCGGATGCCGCCGGATTGGAATGAAGTTTTTTTTTATCCTGTTTAAGCATCACCACATTGAAAGGAATCGTCTTGGCCTTCCTGGCAGGCATTACAGCTGGCGGCTCGTCCGCCGCGAATCCCTCTTGCGGTCCGGCCGCCTCTGTTGGTTCTGCAGCTTCCGGAGAGTCCGGATCCAAGTCTAATTCAGTTTCCGGCATGGAGATAACAGGTTCTGGAATCTCATTCACAGGCACGGCCTGTTCTTCCTGTTCCTCAAAAACTGCATGTTTTTCAGTTAATGGGGACACTTCCTCCGGAGGACGTTCGGTCCCCTGCTCGTGGTGGAACTCTAAGAAGGGGGCTTCCTCTGTATAATCCTCAAGCTCTGAAGCGGTGAATTCCACTTCTGGAACTTTTTCAGTCTGTACTTCCTGCGGCTCACTTTTTTTAAGGATTGGCAATTCTAAAGCTGAGGGTTCAGCTGTCAGCGGCAGGTTTTCAAGCCCTTCCATCAGTTCGGCCGCGATATCTGCCTCTGCCGGGGGATTGAGGCTGTCTGTTAAAATTGCAGGTCTCTGCTTGAATCCATAGATGGGAGAAGGAATTTCAGTCGGCCTGAATGGACGCTTTTTCGTTTCCTGGTAAGGAGCCTTGGCGGTTTTTTCCTGCTTAACGCTGCGTTCACGCATTTCCGCCGCTTTAGGTCTCATGGGCTGACTGCTTTGTCTGACTGCCTTCTCATTCCGCACCCTTCTATTATGAACCAGCTCATCATCCGAGATAACCGGGAAGCGGAATTGTCCCTTTGGATATTGATAAGAAATCCTGGCATCTACATCCCGCCTGCTCCGGCCGGAATGGCCGATAATCGGGGTGATTGGTTTATAATCATCCAGTTCTTTTGATATGTCTTCAATAATGGGTTCCAGCGATTTGGATGGTGTTCCTGATTGAAAGACCTTTGCCTTGGCCTGTTCAATTTTACGCTGAAGCTCTTCTTCCTCTATGGATTCATCCACTATAATTTCTTCAACTTCAATAATTTCTTCTTCCTGATGAAAGAGATTAGAAATCTTTTTCATTAGCCATTTCAATGAAATCACTCTTTCTATTTTTTACTTATCCTGTGGCATGTTTAAAGCCTTCAGGGGTATGTACCCCTTTGATCTCCGAAGGGTAATCCGCATGTGAAACAAGAATTCTTCACTCTAGTTTAACAGGTATTCATAAAGAAGGAAGTAAAAACCGCAAGATTAGTCTAATGTATCCCTCTATATGGCCTGACTACATTTTGTTCCCTGGTGCAACGTACTTCAAACTGAGCTTAAAGGCTCGACTTTTTACAAGAAATATCCCCGCTTTACATAATTCGGAAGTGTCCGGCCGGGTTCCTGTGTCCAAGCTACTATCCCCTGGCTTTTTAACTTAATAAGTGTAACAAGTAATTATATCAGGTTTTTTAAAAAGGAAATACCATTTTTTCCGTAACAAGCAAAAAAACCGCCGCAGCGGTTTTTCGGATATCATTTTTCCTGGTCTTCTTCTTTTGAGCGATTTTTGCCCAGGATGAAAACCGGCTCCAGCTCTCCGTCATCATATAAGAAGGATAATGCAGTAACCGGCACATTGCCCGATGCAAAAAAGCTCATGGCCATCTGGGCAAGCACATCATAGCCTGTCTGGTTCCGGATATCTCCGATTATGATGACATCCTGATGGGGCACGGCAAGAGCCATCGTACCTTCTACACTGGATTTCATATTGTCAAGCCAGGAAGTGTTGAGAATCCTGCTCGCATCGTATCCATCGTTAGTATTCAAGAAATAAAAGGTATTTCCTGCAACGGTGTCTTCCTTCAGCGTGACAGGCAGGGATCTTACATTAAAGCGGGCGATTTCACGGATTCTCCCCTTTTC
Organism: Paraperibacillus esterisolvens; assembly: GCF_046237625.1. Classification (GTDB taxonomy): domain Bacteria; phylum Bacillota; class Bacilli; order Bacillales; family DSM-1321; genus Paraperibacillus; species Paraperibacillus esterisolvens. The sequence goes on from NZ_CP143545.1 coordinate 3,322,293, forward strand.
CCACCCTTCCCTTTGTATCAATTCATCATCAATCAAACGGTAGGTTGTACCAAGATCAAGGGCATAGTAAATCCTTGTTTCTGCTGTATGTTCATCAAAAAAGAAAGGCACACCTTCTCTTGTTTCTGCCGGAAAAGACGCAGATCGGATAACCGGAAGGATTTTCTTTTCGTTGCCTTCCAGGCTTTCGCTCCCGCCCATGACGGAAAGGCCCTCATCAACATAATAGACCACTTCATCAATAGCCTTTTCTTTTCTCGTTTCCCATTTTGCCAAAATTCCCGACAACTCAATGGTAATTCCCTTTCCTGAACTGTCATTAACAATCCTGAGCGATTCTTTTTCCCGGTCAAAATGGAAAGTCCGGCCTGGGCCCTGAAGCTTTTCCACCAGGATATTCTTCAATTTGGCAGCTGTCATTTTCATTGTGCCACCTCCTCATCTACTCTTCTTTGCCGTCAAAGTCCCTGTATGAAGCTCTCGATTTCTTCCCTGGTTTTTCTGTCTTTGCTGACAAACCTTCCTGTCTCGCGCCCATCCTCAAATGCAAGGAAACTCGGAATTCCATATATTGAGTTGTCAGCACATATTTCAATAAATTGATCTCTATCTACATAAACAAAAGTAAAATCCTTGTACTCTGCTTCAACCTCCGGCATAAAAGGGTCGATGAACCTGCAATCCGGACACCAATCTGCTGAAAATAGAAAAATGGTTTTTCCATTCTCTTTCAATGAGTTGAATTGCTCAGCTGATTCTAACTTTTTCATATATAAAAACTCCTTCACTGTTTATTTATATAAAATGGCTTATACAGCCTGATAATAACAGACGCCGGAAACTTAGACTATAAAAAAGCTTCTCTTGCTAAAAACTTCGAAATAAGTTGAGAATTGTCAGAAATTACTTTAAATTAAGAAATAATAGGATATTATACCCAATAAAGGAGATGACACATGAAAACAATAAAGGCTAAAGTACGGTTTATGCTTATCATTGCCATAGGCAGTGCTATCCTGCTCGGAACCTTCAATATTATTTCCAACCGACTCCAAAACTCTGCAGGGATTAAACAGCTTCGGCTGAATAAGGCGGTCACTGCAAGTAAAGACATTAAGTACAATATGGCAGTAACCAGGAAGTTCGAACAGCAATATCTTCGGGAGCCTATGTCAATTACTTCTGAGATGGCAGTAAGAAACAACCTCCAGGTCCGGACAAAAGCCCGTGACCTGGCCAAGGAATATACCGATTTTCCAGATATAGCGGCTCTTTTCAAAAAGATTGAAAAATCCGCCAGTGATTACCGCACAGAATTTCTCATTCTTATTAACATGTACCAGGAGATCGGCTATAACCCCAGCGAAGGATTAAAGGGCAAAATTTCCACTGCAGAAAAAAACATCATTGAATTCTTTGCTGAAAATAAAAGCGAAGCCCTCTCTAAGCAGTTTTCAGAACTCACCATGTTTGAAAAACAGTTCCTGATAACCAAAGATGAAGAAGTGTATAAGCAATTCCTGGCACTTTCAAGTACTTTTGAACAGACTGTTGAATCTTCTGAATTAAAACCTGTACAAAAGAAAAATCTCCTACCATTATTTAAACGGTTTTTTGAATCCACCAAAATTATGATGGCCAATTATTTCATAACAGAGGACTATGTTGAATCTTTTAATAAGGCTGGGACTTCGGTAGAAAATGCTGCCTATGAAGTGGATACAAAGGTTATGGCAGCTGAGGGAGAGCTTGGCTCGAGTATAGCCCGCCAATCCCGCATGATCTTTTTGGCTTCCCTTCTCATAACGATTATCCTGACCGCATCCCTGCTGTTGGCGGGATTATATCTGATAAGGGCCATCAGCCGTTCCATTGCCTCACTGAAACGCGGCGCTGAAAAAATCGGGCATGGAGACCTGACAGCCCGTGTACAAAAAATAGCAAATGATGAAATGGGAGAACTTGCTGATACGTTTAACTTCATGGCAGAAAAAGTGTATACTTCCCTTACCAGTGTCATGCTGTCAGCTGAACGGCTCCACTCGTCGTCAAAAAGCCTTGCCGCCATTTCTGAGGAGACATCCGCACAATCCGGGGAAGTAAATGAAGCCATCCGGCAGGTGGCCGCCGGAGCCAGCATCCAGACGGCCAAGCTTGAGGAAAGCAACCGGGTCATCATGGATGCCGCTCTTTCAATTGACAATTCGGAAAATGCTGCGCGGATGATAGCTTTTGAAGCAAAAAGAACTGAACAGGAAGGCCAGTCAGGCCTTGTGGTCATTGAGGCACTGGAATCTGTATCTGGCAGCTTCATGGAGCTGGCCGGCCATCTGGCCGGTCAGGTTGAACAAGCTTCTCGCCAATCCCTTGAAATATCTGGAATCGTCGGAACCATCCAGGAAATCGCTGACAATACCAACCTCCTTGCACTGAATGCCGCAATTGAATCCGCCAGGGCCGGGGATGCCGGCAGAAGCTTTTCGGTTGTTGCCGATGAAGTCAGGAAGCTTGCAGAACGGTCAAAGTCTGAAGCTGCAAATATACAGACACTGATAACAAGCATGAACCACCAGATGTCGAAGCTGATGGGGGAAGCAAAAAAATTCAACGAATACAAAGAGAAACAAAGCCAGTCGGTCAATCAGACGAAAAGCGCTTTTGAAAATATCGTATCAAGCGTCTCCTCAATCAGTGAGAAAATCCATGCGGTCGAAAATTCAATTACAGATGTACAGCATGCCAATTCTTTGCTGAATGAACGCATGGGGGCTGTCCATCAGATTTCCGAGCAGTCAGCAGCTTCCTCCCAGCAGGTAAGCGCCGCAAGTGAGACCCAGCGCCATGCCATTTCCCAGGTAAACGAAGCTGCCGGGGAGCTTAGTGTCATTGCATCCGGACTCCAGGAGGTCGTTTCGCAGTTCCAGCTGAATAGCCCATCACAAGAATCCGAGCAGAAGGCGTCTTCCGCTCGAGGAAGCCGTTTCAGCTTGGTGAGGAAAAGAACAAGGGCTGCTGAATAAAATTAAAAAGGCTGTGGAGCCATTTCCGCAGCCTTTTTGTTTTTGGAAATCCCGTATACAAGTAAGTTGAATTCCGCTTCTTAACAACCAGTTACATAATTTGAACGGATATGTTCAGCGCCCTTTTTCAGCCTCTGCATATTCCCACTGCCCAAGCAGCATTTCGACTATATGGGCAAACATTTGATTCCTTTTGATCCGCCCATTGGTAAATACCCCAATTGCCCCTTCACTCTTCCTGATTTCCTTCATCTTCGTAAAATCTTCCATGACCGGCCCAAGCTCTTCTCCAGCCAAAAGCCGGCCAGCCACTTCTACCGGCAGCGGGATCCTTGCGCCGCCCGCAATGATCACTCCATTATCCCCAGTCGCGAGTGCGCCCCAGTTACATACAAACACACCTCTTTCAGTCTGAACGACACCTCCTTCCAGCCCAAAGCCGATATCTGCCCCTGATGCCTTAAGCGCTCCCACAGCACGGTTGATTGCCCCCTGGATCGTTTCTTCATCTGTAAAAGGCTGTTCTGAAACTCCTGATGGTACATCCTTAGGAATCACTTCCGCCAGGATGGAACCAAGCGCGTCCCGGACTGCTCCGACTTTGGCAGGATTATGACTTCCGATCGCAGCTTTTATCATATAATCAGCCCTTCCTATCAAACATTTTGATGAATGGTTTCAACCATCGTTTTGTCCGTACTCTTTACCAGCTTGATCAATAGTTCCTTTGCTGCCGCATAATCGTCAACATGCATGATGGCTGCTGAGGTGTGGATATACCTTGAACAGATTCCGATGACGGCGCTTGGCACGCCTTCTCCAGACAGATGGATGCTGCCGGCATCCGTACCTCCGGCTGGTGCAACGAAGTATTGATAAGGGATTTTATTATCCTCTGCCGTCTGGATGATAAACTCCCTCATTCCCCGGTGCATCACCATTGTGCGGTCCAGAATCCGGAGCAGCGCTCCCTGGCCCAGCTGGCCAAATTCATGCTTATTTCCTGACATATCATTTGCAGGACTTGCATCAAGCGCATAAAAAATGTCAGGCTTGACAAGTGCAGCAGCAGTCTGCGCCCCTCTGAGCCCCACTTCCTCCTGGACCGTGGCACCGGAATACAGGGTATTGGGAAGGGTTTCATTCTGCAATTCTTTCATAAGTTCAATGGCGAGTCCGCATCCATATCGGTTGTCCCAAGCTTTGGCCATGATTTTCTTTTTGTTTGCAAGCGGAGTAAACGTACAGACCGGCACGATCTGCTGCCCCGGCATAATCCCGAAAGCCCTTGCGTCTTCCCTGTTGTCGGCACCGATATCGATGAGCATATGCTTCATATCCATCGGTGACTTTCTCTGGGCTTCTGACAGCAAATGAGGAGGAATGGAACCAATCACTCCAATGACCGGACCATTTTTAGTGATAACCTGGACACGTTGAGCCAGCAGCACCTGACTCCACCATCCGCCCAGCGGATGGAACTTAATCATCCCATTGTCAGTGATTCCTGTGACCATGAACCCAACTTCATCCATATGTCCCGCTACCATCACAACCGGGCCGCTTTCTCCTTTTTTTACACCGAAAATACTCCCAAGCTTATCCTGGACAATCTCATCTGAGTATTTTTCAAGCTCGCTCCTCATAAAATCTCTTACTAAATATTCATTACCGGGTGCACCCGGCAGTTCAGTCAAAGTTTTAAATAAATCCAACGTTTCCCGATTCATCTAGACAGCCCCTTCCTGCATTTAATGAGCATCCTAATTTTATAGAAAAATGTGAACTCTTACCACAATTGCAACTCGTACAGGCAAAAACCTAATAATTCCTGCTATACTATAACCACAATGACAATAAGATATTATAAAGAGGTGGATACATTTGAATTGGAAATCCTTTGCGTTAGGGGCCTTAGCCGGATTCGCGGCAGGCTATGGTGCAAAAATGGCCCGGCAGTCCGCTGATACACCGCCGGAAACAATACTTTCCCATGTGAAATCCGTCCTGAAAAAAGACGGCCGAATACAAGGTTCATGGATCATTATGAAGCCGGAAGCCTATGAACATCACAGCATCCCATATACCGTCTACAGAGGCGGCATTACGAAAGTTTCCGGGGACATGAATGAACAATACGAATTCATAGCCGACTCTAAGACCGGCACAATCCTTAACTTGATTTCCCATTAAAGTAAGGGCAGCCCATGATTTATGGGCTGCCCTTACTCTTCTTATATCTTATCTCTTTTGATATCTGAAACAATTTCCTTACCGGATGAATCCCATTTTACTGAACGGTATACAGCATCATGGTAAAAAGTGAACCAGGCATCCCTGCCGAGCCCATATTCCATCCATTTCTGCTTTTGACTGATCGATGTCATCGGATAATCATCATAGGCCAGCACCCATAGCACATTTGAGTGTGCATGGGTAGGCATTAAATCTGCCATATGGACAATTGTCTCTTTTCCATCCTCAAAAATCAGGATGGAATGTCCGTCACTATGACCTCCTGTATGGACCATCTTAAGGCCCGGCAAAATTTCCATTTCTCCCGTAAACGTTTTCACTTGTGATTGAATGGGTTCCCAGTTTTCTTTCCAATATGTATTCCTGGATCTGATATTCGGTTCGCGCATTTCATTCCATTCCACTTCTGAAGTGAAAATTTCCGCCTGTTTGAAGATGGATTTCCACTCGCCGGCTTCTTCCCTGGTCAAGCCGCAGGCATGGTCAAAATGCATATGTGTCAGGAGAATCATATCAATATCCTCTTCCCGAAGGCCGACTTCAGCCAGGGATTCAGAAAGATTCGATTCCTGGGTCACACCGTAATTCTTCATCTGCTTCTCAGTCAGCCTGCCTCTTCCTATTCCGCTTTCAATCAGGATGTTTTTCCCATCCTTCTGTACAAGGATTGGATCAGTTCTGAGCTCAATCTGGTTCTTCTCATTCACATCATACTTTTTCGCCCATAACGCCTTGGGGACAACGCCAAACATGGCCCCTCCATCAAGATAGGTGACTCCCCCATCAAGCCAGGTCAAGGTAAAGCCCGCTGCTTCTAATATCTCCACATTAAACCCCTCCTGCTTTTAGTTTAGCATTTACAGAGGCGGGTGTGGAAGCCTGAGCTTGGACCAAAGGTGAAGGACTTTTCATCCCTGATCCGGCACCAAAAAGTACTTTATACCCCTAATGAAGGACTTTTCATCCCTGTTGCGCCTGCAAAAAGGCCTTCATATCCAGCAAATACTCCATATCCTTACCAACGCAGCCTGCCTCTCCCCCTAAACCCCCAGGGACCCGGCCCTGAACCAGGAAACTGGGACTGACCGCAAAAAACCCCCGCCAATCATCAGGCAGGGGCTTGGACATCAGTTATTGAATTTGGCTTCCAGACGATAAATCCGGCTGCCTTTTTCAGAGAATTTCTTTTCATATTCTGTCATGACATTTCCTTCAAAGTTACTGTTGTGAAGGTCGAGACGGACATCGAGGAGAGTCATGCCATATTGGGACAGACTTGAAAGGGAATATTCGAACAGGGCCTGGTTATCCGTTTTAAAGTGGATTTCTCCACCGTCCCGCATAATGTTTTCATATACGCCGAGGAAGGTCTTAAATGTCAGGCGCCTTTTTTCATGGCGTGTTTTTGGCCATGGGTCGGAAAAATTCAGGTATACCCTGTCCACATCTCCTTTTGCGAAGAATTGTTCAAGATCGCCTGCATTTTCATTCATCAGTTTCACATTTGGCAATTCTTCCTCGATAATCCGGTCAAGCGCCGTAATGATGACACTCGGCGAGAGCTCGATTCCGATATAGTTGATATGCGGATTGGCTTTGGCCATTCCTGTTATGAAGCTTCCTTTACCGGTGCCGACTTCAATATGCAGGGGGTTTTCGTTTCCGAAAACTTTGTCCCATTCCCCCCGGTGCCGGGTTCCTTCACCGATGGCATATTGCGGGTATGAATCCAGCTTTTCTTTGGCCCATGGCTTATGGCGAGTACGCATTGATTTGTTACACTCCTTATTTTTCTTCAGCTTATGCTGCAAGCGTGATAATTAAACAAAAAAAGGCTGCAGACAGAGTCAGCCCTTTAAACCCGGCAGAAGTATAAAAGCGGGGGCAACCAGGTATTCTATAAGTGCAGGTCACTATATTCCCACAGAAAGGCCGTGCTATTATGCCGCTGTCCTATGAACACCAGGTTACATTGCTGACAGATATTCTGAACAGCCATCAGGCTGATGCCTGCGGTTCTGCCGCAGAATGCGAACAGCTCGAGCGGCTGATCAAATCACTCATGGTAAACACAGATGTGAATTCAAATGTAAAAAGTATATTAGAGGAAATCTATCGGTACAGCCAGGGCGGCAGGTCTTCACTTGATCTGGACAGCCATATCCTGTCCCATCAGAATCAGATTGCCCAGTGGGTGGAGGAAATAGGGGAATTATCCTAGCCAAGAAGGAAGCTTGCAAGCGATTCATGCCAATGGCTGCTTTCTTCAAAACGCTCCTTGGATAAATGCCACTGTATGGATAATATCGTCTGACAGACCACATACCACTTCATCCTTAGTTCCAGTTCAGGGGATAATTCCATTCCATAAAGCTCCAGCCATTCTGCCCAGCCATGCTTCGGGATGTACCAGTACAGGAGCATCCCGAGGTCTATCGCGGGATCGGCAATCATGGCGCCGTCCCAATCAATCAGATATAATTCTTCATCCTGTGTGAGCAGCCAGTTGTTATGGTTCACATCTGAATGGCAGACCACCCAATCATCACAAGTAACAAACCCTACCTTGCACTCAAGGAATTCCAGGGCCTGGCGGATGATCTCATCTTCAGCCAGTGACGGAGCAAGGCCCGACTTAATTTCTTCCAAAAGAATCTCCGGTTTTAAAGGGATTTTACCCATTCTCTTCAGCATATTTAATAGAGGGTGGGACTGATGGATTTTATATAACAGTTTAGCTACATTCTCTTGATTCATTTCATCAGGTTTAAGTTCTCTGCTGTTCAGCCAGTGCTGAGCCGTAATGACATCCCCATTTTCCAGCCTTTTTGTCCAGACGAGCTTAGGGACTATGCCTTCTGCTGAAAGAACGGCAAGGAATGGAGAAGAGTTTCTTTTCAGAAACAGCTTTTGGTCATTATTCTTAGCTATGAAGGCTTCTCCTGTAGCTCCTCCGGCTGGGGATATCTCCCAATCCCGGCCTAATAAATATTCCAAATGGTTCACCTTCAATTTTACGGATTAACAGGATTTCCAGAAAAATCCTGATTTTATGAACAGAATTTTCATTGTTCTAAGCCAGTGACAAACAGTCTATATTTAGCGTTCTATTAAGTTTATCAGTATACAGCTCTTCCCAGTCATGTTCTGGCAGTGCTTGGCGCCGCTTTGTCGCACTAAATTATGCAATAGTAAAAAAAGACAGCTACAAATAGCCATCTTTTTAAATTTTAGTTGAAAAGGGGTTTTCCCGTCAAGTGTATGAAGGATTTTATTGCTGGATGAATACATATGCCCTGAGCGGCGCTGCTGTAAAAGATAATCCGTCCAGCTTTTTAATTGGTTCAAGCCCCGCCTTGGTGCCGTCTGAAAGCATATCCCATTCTCCGGCCATATCCGCCGATATCTCTTTCTCTTCGTCTCCATTATATAAAACGACAACCGCCTTAGAATCCTCATAGTCCAGACAGTAAATCAAGGTATGGGCATCTCTGTATAAAATGGAGCAGTGATTTTGTATTTCGGCAGCCGAGGTAAGCCGGAAAGCCGGATAGTTTTTCCGGATTGCAATCAATCCTTTGACATATTCTACATTTTCCTGGAATTGGTCCCTCCGGCTCCAGTCAAGCCAATTGATTTGATCAGGAGATTTATAGCTGTTTTCGACATTATTCTTAGTCCTGTAGAATTCCTGCCCGCTGTGGAGAAAAGGAATTCCCTGCGACAGGAGCACAATAGCCGTCCCCAGCCTGTGCCTGTTCATGCGTACATCAGCACTTTCGTCTGGACTGCATAGGGAAAGCTTATCCCATAAGGTATGGTTATCATGAGATTCAATATAATTGATTGTTTGATCCGGTTCATTAAATAAGCCTGGAGAATCCTTCCCCATATTGATGCTTGCCCTTATCAGCCGGGCAAGTGCCTCTGTCTTGCCTGTGCTGCCAAGGATAAAGCCCCTGTCATAAATATTGAAGGTGCTGCCCTTGACCGTATCACGAAACCAATCATTGAAATGGGCAATCCCGGGCATTTTGCCTGAGTTTTTAAGGGTTGCCTTGGCCCCTGGATGAAGCGGGGTATTCAGATCCCATCCTTCACCGAGGATAATCGTGCTCTCATCATGCTCATGTGCAGCCCGCCTTACCTGGTTCATAGTCTCGACATCGAGTATCCCCATCAAGTCAAAACGAAATCCATTGAGACCATATTCCTTCAGCCAGTATTTGACTGAATCCAATATGAATTTCCGGGCCATCTTTCTTTCCGAGGCAAAATCATTTCCTACTCCAGTGCCATTGGAGGGCTGGCCGAATTCGTCATGCCTGAAATAATAGCCGGGCACTAATTTCTCAAATTGAGAGGTTTCTCTTTCATACACATGATTATAAACGACATCCATGATCACCCTGATATTTCTCTCCTGGAGGGCGGCTATCATTTCCTTCAGCTCTATGATCCTGGCATAAGGGTCTTCCGGGTCTGAGCTGAAGCTGCCTTCCGGAGCGTTGAAATGAAGCGGATTATAGCCCCAATTGTACTCCTTTAGAGGCTCTGTCTCACTGATCCCTTCAAAGTCATTGAAGGGCTGCAGCTCCACATGGGTAATGCCGAGTTCTTCAATGTAATCCAGACCGGTTTTCTTACCGGAACCTGAAATTGTGCCTTCTTCAGCAAACCCCCTGTATGTGCCCTTCCGGTTGATTCCGCTGTCGGGGTGAATGGAGAAATCACGGATATGCGCTTCATAAATAATGGCATCCGTTGCGTTCGGAAACGGAGTCATTTCTGGCCTCTTTACCGCTGTCTTGGATAAATCAACGATTACGCCGGTCTTCCCATTCAACCCGACCGCCTTGGCATAGGGATCGACCGCTTCTTCCCATGTATCATTTATGAGAACTTTATATTTATAGTGCAGCCCTTCAAGGTTTCCTGAAACCTCACTGGTCCAGACCCCTTTATCACCCCTGACACAGGGCTCTGCTTGAAATGGCCGGCCATTCTCCTCATAGAGGATCACCTTCACATCTGCAGCGGTAGGCGCCCATACTTTAAAGACTGTTTTATCCACGGTATACTCCGCGCCAAGGTCTTCCCCGCTGTAGTAAAACATCTGATCGAATTTTTCAGTTCTTATGATGGCGCCAGCCAGAAGCTTCGCATGATGGCCCTCACTGTCCCACACATCATATCGGGTGCCGATATGGACTTCAGAAGCCGGTTTACATACATACTTCACCTGCTCTTCCAGCTGCAGGGTCTCTTTTACAGTCAGTTCTATGCGGTCTTCATTCTCCGCTGTTAAATAAAAGGTGTCGGCCTTCATCTTACTGCCGCCATGCGGGACCAAAATCGTCACCAGGTCTTCCGCATCAAGATATGCCAAAAACGGTCTGCTATTTTCCACCTGCTGTGCCTCCTCAGCCAATTCTAGGAATGATGGTAAGTTTCTTTTTTGAGATGCTGACCCTGCACGAGCCGGAACCAGCCCATTCGCCGTCCGCCTGCACGGCCGTGTTGGAATCTGCTGTGATCATTGCATCCGTGAAGGTCAAGCTCTCTACGTTCTTTATTCCTAAATGTCCGCCCCAGTAAACGGATAAAAACACAAATAACAATTTAATTGGCGAAATCGTATGCACTATTATCATATTTAACTCTCCATCATCAGGAACCGCATGAGGGGCAATTTTTATACCGCCGCCAAAATACGGCTGATTCGCGGCGGCAATGAACCAGACATTCGTATATGTATAGGAAGCTTCGTCTACCTGGACCGTCATTTCTGGACGTTCATAGGTGAATAGTTTCTTTAAAAAGATGAGGATGTATACGAGGCCGCCCAGCCTCAATTTATTAAACACCTTTTTCAAACGTGAGCGTCCCGCTTCCAGCGCAGTCTCAGCATCTATGCCTATGCCCGCAGAATTCACAAAAAGAGTCCGTATTCCACCTGATGTACATTCCGCTAAATCTACTGCTCTGACGGGCGGATCAGGATGGATAAAAAGCTTTAGGGTTTCCTGAAGAGTTGAAGGGGCAGAAAATCCCCTGGCAAAATCATTTGCAGAGCCGGCAGCCGCAGCAGCCACCCTCACATCCGAAAATCCTTCAGTCCCATTAACCACTTCGTGTATGGTGCCGTCTCCGCCTACCGCAGCAATTATGATCCTGCCGTTTGCGGCCATGCATATCTCTGCAGCAATTTGTCTGGCATGTCCCGGCCCCTCGGTAAAGTATCGTGTGAACACGATACCCCGTTTTCGGAGCTCCCCTTCCATCTTATTCCAAAAAACCAATGCTCTCCCATTCCCCGCCATAGGATTAATGATGAAGTGAAGGGATTCTCCCTTGTTATATATCCTCTCCACTGGCTCCATCGAATTTCACTCCTTCTATGTCCTGCCTTGAATAATAGGAAGTCCGGCAGTGATCAAGCAGTACTTGGGCTGACCTGAGCTGCGCATGTTTAAGCGGAGTCTTGATTCCCCTGATCCGGCCAAACCAGTTCTTAAAGCTTCTCTTATCAACAAAGAGGACGTCCCCGGGCGGCGATGGGTAATCAATGTAGCCATTTCGTGTCAGGATCACCTTCTTTATTGGCAGATCTATGTGGTTTGCAGTCAAGAGCCTGTTCACCACCGCAGCTGTCCTATTGGCAGAAAGAAGAGGGTTCAATACCTTTTTTTCTTCCTTCTTTGGAGCCTTCTTCATCCAGAAGCGCCCTTTCATTGGAAGAAATGCAGCATCTTCCTCCCCTTCAAGAATCGTTATGCACCATATATCAACAGGTGATACCAGGATGATATCCAGCTCGACAGGAGCCTGCTGCAGCTGAAAAACAGGCTTGTATAGCACCAGGCATGTGTCAGGGAAACGCTGCAGGAAAAATTTCAGTTTTTCATCGAAATAAAAAATTTGATCGACTGCTGACTTTTCCTGTAGTGTTGAACTTGCCCATTTAAGCTGGAACTTAAATATCTGATTGAGGAAGTTCCTCTTTAACTCGTCGATGCTTCTGGCAGCATGCGGCATCATCAGCTCCAGTTCTGACTCCTCATTAGCAGGAGCTTCTTCATGTTCCTCTTCCGCTTCCTCTTCCTTGGCGTTTTTTTTAAATATACTTTTCACCCGGCCGAGCATTCCCTTCTCCTCGGCAGGGGGCTGAAGATGCACGCTTTCTGCCAAGCTTACGGCTGGTTCGCCAGATTCAAACCCAGTCTTTAACTTTTGCCACTGCTGTGTTTTCAATCTTACAAATTGGGCTGGATACCGATATATATCCTGTTCATACCGCGAAACGTAATCCTGAAGCTTAATGAGCTGTCCCATCTGATTTTCTCCTTTTGTACATCCCTTTTATTTCATTCTATTAAGGCAAAGTCATATACTGTCTCATAACTTGGACTTTCGCCCATATTTGTTTTGTATAGGGTAAAGCGGTCCGCTGTAAAGATGAATTCACCTAACATCGGCAGATTTTCTTTAAAAAACTTTTCATCCCCCGTATATTTGCGGGCAGTGGTGATATGCGGTTTAAAAGACTTTTTATCAAGGCTGAAGCCAGATTCTTCACAGGCAGAATAAACGGCCTGCTGCAATTCAAACAATTCAGGCACTGCTTTTACTCCTGCCCACAGTATTCTCGGGGCAGAAACAGGGCCGAATGTCCCCACTCCGTCCAGCATAAGTTCGAACGGCTTCCTTTTGCGGGCGATGTCCGCTGCCTTATTGATGCTTTCTTCTAATTTCAATTCATCTGCTTTACCCAGGAAAGCCAGTGTAATATGATAATCGGCCGGATGAACCCATTTTTTAAATGGAAGATGGTCTCCTGATTTTTTAAATACATCCTGGATATATTGCTTAGCTGCGTCAGGCAGCTTTACGGCATAAAAATAATTAGAGTGAGCGATACGAACATCTCCCTGTCTATTTTAGATTTTATCATTAATATCTGTTAATTTACCTATATAATAATGTACCCATTTTAGCAAAAGTCCTGTTTCACGTTTTTTAAAAATGTTGTTAAGTGAAGAGGGATATGATATATTACATAAGTATGAAATGACTGATTTAACCATTTAGTCAAAGTCGGGTATGCATCAGCAGGATTTTTAAAATCCTCTTTTTTTGAACCAAATTGACCGTTTGGACAAAATAGTCAACTTAGTTATCGACAAGAAAGGAGACGAGCGTTTTGAAATTGCTCAATTCGGTAAAAGGTGAATTCCTTAACATTTTTAAAACAAAAAAACTTCTGATTGCCATCATCGCGATCCTATTCATCCCTTTGATTTATGCTGGATCCTATCTATGGGCCTTCTGGGATCCTTATGGCCGTGTAGACCATCTGCCGGTAGCCGTAGTCAATCAGGATAAGGGTGCGGTCTATGAGGGCAGACAGCTTAAGATTGGTGACGAACTTGCAGATAAATTGAAGGAAAAGAAGACCTTTGACTGGCATTTTGTCAGCCCGGAGCAGGCAGAACGCGGACTGCAGAACCAAAACTATTACCTAAAGATCGTGATACCAAAGGACTTTTCAAGAAATGCTGCTACCCTTCAATCGGAACATCCCAAAAATCTGGAATTAATATATACTCCGAATGAAGGAGCGAATTATTTAACTTCTAAGATCGGTGACTCTGCCATTGAAAAATTAAAAGAAGAAATATCCGGTGAAGTTACTAAAACATATGCAGAAGCCATGTTTGCAAATATAAAAGATGTATCTAAAGGACTGAAGGATGCTGGCGACGGGGCTGGCGAGCTTCATAAAGGCATTGATTCGGCCAAGAATGGCGCTGACAAAATTGATAAAGGGCTGAATTCAGTCAAAACGGGCGCAGGCAGCCTTCAGAGCGGGATCAATACCGCCCTTTCAGGCTCTAAACAGCTTAATGGCGGCATATCCCAGGTAAAGGATGGAACAGATACCGTTTCAGCAAACTTAAAAACGCTTGCAGAAAAATCGCTTACTTTCACAAATGGGCTGGAAAAGGCCTCTGCGGGTGCTGCTGATCTTTCTAAAGGGCTCTCTACCCTGAATGGCGGCTTTACCAAAATGAAATCAGGTCAATCACAATTGCTGGCTGCCTCCAAAAAGGTCCAGGAAGGTACACATACCATCTCGGCAGGAGCAGATAAGCTGGCATCAAGCACGGCAGAGTGGAAAAAGGGTGCTGATCAGACTGCAGAAGGCTCCAAACAGGTTACGGGCGGCTTAAGTGAACTCCAGGCACAGATTGAAGCTCTATCGAAACAGAGTACAGATCCTGCAGAGAAAGCAAAGCTTGATAAAATCAATGCCCAGGTCGAGAAATTAGCAGCTGGCAGCAGCGCTGTCGACCAGGGTCTTAACAGTCTGTCTGCCGGAGCAGGTAGAATAGGAAGCGGCGCAGACAGCCTGGCAGCCGGTGCCAGCGGGGCTGACGAAGGTCAGAGCCGGATTTCAGATGGCCTGGCTGCTTTCGGGGAAAAAATTGAGGAAGCTCAGGCTGGAGCCGACAGTCTCGAGTCCGGCGGCAAAAATTTATCTGCTGCCATGACAAGGCTTGCCGCTGGCTCTCGGCAGCTCAAGGGTGGAACAGAACGTCTTGCAGAAGGTGCCGGCCAATTGTCCGGCGGTCTGGAAAATCTGTCAGGCGGTTCTAACGAGTTAGTTAAAGGCATGACAAAACTATCCGATGGCGGATCATCCTTGCTGAAAGGAATCGGCCAGCTGAATGGAGGATCCGGAAATCTTGTAAATGGTATGGATAAGCTTTCTGCAGGTGCTCAGGAATTACAGGGTAAATTAAATGATGGTTCCCGGGAGACGGAAAAGGTCAAGGCAAACGATGGAGTGTATAATATGTTTGCCAAACCGGTCCAGGTCAAAGAAACCCAGCTCCATCATGTTCCTAACTATGGTACAGGCTTTGCACCTTACTTCCTGCCTCTCAGCCTTTTTGTAGGTTCCCTGGTTGTCTCGGTCATCTATCCGCTTCGTAAACCGGCAGTCATGCCGGCCGGCGGACTCAGCTGGTTCGGTGGAAAAGCAGCCGTCCTGCTCCTTGTCGGGATAGGTCAGGCAGTGCTTGCAGATATAGCACTGCTTGGGCTTCTTGGCCTTGAGGTTCAGAGCATTCCATTATTCATCCTGCTCAGTATCCTCACTAGCTGGACTTTCCTGGCCATTGTCCAATTTCTTGTTACTTCACTGGATAATCCAGGACGCTTCCTTGCGATCCTAATATTGGTTCTGCAGCTGATCAGCAGTGCGGGTACGTATCCGATTGAACTTGTGCCATCCATCCTCCAAAAGGCCGCACAGTTCTTGCCGATGACATATGCTGTAGCAGGATTCAGATCGGTTATCTCAACTGGCGATTTTGATTTCATGTGGCATAATGCGGCCATTCTCTCCGCTTTCTTCAGTGCAGCGGCTCTGCTGACAGCACTATTCTTCACCTGGAGCTTTAAGCGGGGCTCCCACTTACAAGAACAAAATGCGTAAGTAAAAAGGATGACAGCCTATGCTGTCATCCTTTTTTGTCACCTCAACAAGATGCCTTGTTGTATGTTATTCTTATCCCACACTGCTTTGATTATTTTCATGAACATATTGTGAAGCTGTCTTTCTATGCAGCCATTCATAAATAATTGGAATGATAATGAAACTGTTGATGGTTGAGGTTATCATCCCGCCAATTACGACAATGCCGAGCGTTTGGGATATGACCGTATCAGCATTGTGTGAAAAAGCAAGCGGCAGCAATGTCAGGACTGTTGCTGCAGCTGTCATTAAAATGGGGCGGATTCTCGAAAGACTGCCATTTAATGCAGCTTCCTTAACAGGCATCCCTGCTTTTCGATTTCTATCAATCTTATCAATTAACACGATGCCATTGGTCACTACAATACCTGTAAGCATGAGAATCCCGATCAGCGCAGCCAGATTCCATTCCCCGTGAAATAAAATTAGTGCGACAACTACCCCGCTCAAAGCAAGCGGGATGCTTAATAGTACTGATAATGGAGCTCTCCAGCCTTTGAATATTGAAGATATAATCAGTAATACCAGGAGGATTGAAAACGCAACAGCAATACTCATGTCAAAAATCATCCCCTTAACCTGCTCAGGAATTCCTCCCAATGAGTACTTTACATCTTTTGGGAGATTCATGCCGTTCAGTATTTTCTCCGCTTGACTGGAAACTTTACTAATATCAATGGATGTTATCTGCGCTGTCACTACGGAGAATGGCTGGCCGTCCCGTTCACTGACTGTTGAAGGAGAGTTATCCTTTGAAATCTGAGCGATTTGGTCAAATCGTATCATCTCACCATTAGAATCAGCTATTTTTTCAGCAGAAAGAGAAGCCATTAGATCATCGGCCGTTGCATTTACTGAAAGAACTGAATCTTCTCCTGTCGCTATTTGATCCAAATATTGGTCCACAGGCAGTGCTATGTGATCTACCGAAATGGCAGCATCCTTAGATAAGGACATGTAACGGTTGATAACTGTTAAAATGTCAGAAGCTTTTATACCTTTATCTTCAATCACCTTTTGGTTAAACGCTACTTTATACTTAGGTGAACCATTTGTCAGATCCACCTTGCCATCTACACTTAGGTCGGCAATTTTTGATAGCTCAGTTCTTGCCTCTTGTGCAGCTTGATCCAGAGCTGCCTGGTCGGAGCCTGTAAACAGAATCCGCATTTGTGAATCATCACCAGCAATGTTTTGGCTGGTTACTGTATAAGTGACATCTTTCGAAATGGATGGCAGCTGCTGTCGTAATTGTTTGACGACAGAATCAGCATCTTTGTCACTCTTCAACACAACGGATAGGTTAGCGACGTTAGGATATGTGATAAATCCGCCGCCCTGATCGAATACATCATCACTTTGTGTGTCATGGTTGAACCGAAATTGGCTGAATAGGCATCGACTCTCGGCTTTTCTTTTAATGCTTTTTCAATTTTTTGTACTTCGGAATCGACTTGTATTAAGGTGCTCCCTTTTGGAAGTTCTGCTTTTATGGCAATTTGACCGATTTTTCCGCTAGGTAATAAACTTACTGGGAGGAAAGCAGAATAAATGCCGGCAGCTAAGAACACTAAAATTGAAAAGGCTATCATGGTTCTCTTGTGCTTGAAAGCAGATTGAAGGATTGGTTTCATTCTTTCATCGAGCTTGACCGTTTGTTTTTCTCCGTTCCCGCCTTTCCACCCCATGAAAGCAAGGGCAGGGATAACAAGCATTGCTGCAAAGAATGAAATGATGAGAGCTATAACGACAGACCAGGCAAAACCGCTGTATGAAGCACTGATCACTCCTCCGACAAAAGCAATCGGAATATACACAGCTATCGTTGTAAGGGTGGAGCCCAGTACTGCTGGGATCATTTCAACAACAGATGATGTGTAAATAGAAAGTAATGATTCTTCCTTAAGTTCTTCGCGTTTTCTATACATATTGTCCAGGATGACAATTGAGTCGTCGACTATTCGCCCCATTGCCACAATTAGACCTGAAACGGTTAAAATGTTTAAAGTAATACCCATTGCTTTTAAGATAGCTGTTGTTGCCAGTAACGAAATCGGCAGTGAAATGGCAATCAATAAAGTGCTCCTGACATTTCGGAAAAAGAAAAAGACACAGATCATAGAGAAGTAAAGAATTAATTTTTTATTAAAATGAAATGGCCGCTTCTCGAATAAGGTAAAATATTTTATAAAAACCAAACTCATAGGGACTTTCCCAATAAAGCTTTAGGGTTCATTTAACCTGCAAATGAGTTCAAAATTTTGGAGGCTCTGTATGCAGCATTTAACTTCTTTATTTGAACAGCACAGCTATTTGATCCTAATAGCAGCATTTTTTCTGGAACCGGGCCCTGCCAACCTCAGGTGAGTTTTTAATTAGTTATGCTGGTTATTTTGTTTATCAAGGTAAATTGAGTTACATTTTGACTCTCCTGACAGCCTTTTTTCCAAGGGCTGAAGGATTAACTATTACGTATTTGATCGGAAGCAATTCTTGTCATTGTAAACATTGAATTTGCTAATGTTCTTCCGTGCGATATTGGGCGGATATGTGTAAGGAAGTGTTTGGATGTTTTTAAATTCCTGTTGTTTGAAATGATACGCCTTGTACAGGAAACGGATTAGGATAAAAAATCGGAGATACCTATTTTGCCGATAGATGGGAAGTGCCAGGGTGGAAGCTCATATTCTTTTAATAGAAGATGAAATACAGATTGCCCGTGTCTTAAAAATGGAATTGGAATATGAAGGGTATCATGTAACGGTAGAACATGATGGAAAATCAGGATTGGATAAAGCACTGCGTCCTGATATAGATCTTATTTTATTGGATGTCATGCTGCCTGGTTTAAGCGGTCTAGAGGTTTTGCGAAGATTCAGAAAGGAAAATAAGGTGACTCC
The DNA here is from genome assembly GCF_046237625.1 of Paraperibacillus esterisolvens. Lineage (GTDB taxonomy): Bacteria > Bacillota > Bacilli > Bacillales > DSM-1321 > Paraperibacillus > Paraperibacillus esterisolvens. Next base: position 3,341,012 of record NZ_CP143545.1, read on the forward strand.
TGTTATTCTTTTAACAGCACGGAATACAACGTTTGATAAAGTTGCAGGCTTAGACCAAGGTGCTAATGATTATGTGACCAAGCCCTTTGAGATTGAAGAACTTTTGGCTAGAATTCGTGCATTTCTACGAAATCAGCACAATGTGGAAACATCAGTATTGGCTATTGAGGATTTAATTATCAATAATGAATCAAGAGAAGTGAGGCGGGACGGGACGCTCATTTCATTAACGCCGAAAGAATATGACTTCTTGGTTTATCTGGTCAAAAATAAAAATAAAGTGGTCACGCGCGAGAATATCATTATGAATGTCTGGGGATATGACTTTGAGGGTGAAACCAACGTGATTGATGTTTTTATAAGGCATCTTCGAAAAAAGGTGGATGAAGGTTTTTCCCTGCCGCTCATTAGAACAGTAAGAGGGGTAGGTTTTGCTATAAAGGAGAAAAATGATGAAGATCACAACAAAAATTAACCTGTTAACAACAGCCTGGATGCTTTGCATATTGCTTATCCTTAATTTTGTGGTCTATTTTTTGTTTGTGCAGACAACTGTAAACATGGAAGAAGACCTGCTGTATCAAAAGGCAGAGAATTTATTAAATGACGTTGATATCCGACAGCCTTCAAGTGCCATTGAGGGGAGAATGAGAAATTATTTATCGGATTATTCCTATATTAGAATCATGGAACCAGAAAATAAGATAAAACTTGAAGTAACCAATGATAAGTTGGCTTTGCAAAAAGTAGCAGGAAAATATACAAGAAACAAACAGGCACAAACCCGTGTGATTTCAGCAGAAAGCGGAGAAGAACAGATATTAATTGTGCGGGTGCCTTTTCAAAAAGGAAATGAGAGCCTGGAAATAGGAGAAAGATTATTGGGGTTCGAAGCAAGGATTGAAATGCTGAGGGGGATTTTAATTGCCAGCACAATTGCCGCCGCTATCCTTTCTTTACTTGGTGGAAGATGGCTGGCTAATATCATCATGAGACCTATTTCTACCATGATAAAAACAATGGAGGAAATTGAAACGAGCGGAGTTCCTCAGCCTGTCTTCGTTCCCAACAGAGTTAAAGATGAGCTGCATATAATGGCTCAAACCTTTAATCGAATGATTAGAAGAATTCAAGAAAGTTTGACGAAGCAATCGCAATTTGTTTCTGATGCTTCACATGAATTAAAGACTCCTCTAACCATCATAAAAAGCTATGCCAATCTTTTAAGAAGACATGGGCTGGATAATAAAGAACTGACTGATGAAGCCATCACAGCAATTCATTCCGAGGCAACAAGAATACAAAAAATGACAGAGACTTTTTTAGAATTAGCTTCTCTCGAAAAAGAAAATGTTTTAGAAATAGAAAAGGTAAATATAGTTTCTTTGTGCCAGGAGACCTTGATACAGCTTAAACAGGTATACAAGCGTGTTATCACGCTATATTACGATGAAAGTTCAATAATGGTTTCAGCAGATGAATTAAAAATAAAGCAAGTCATCATCATTATCTTAGACAATGCTATTAAATACAGCCAGGACAACATTGTAGTCCGCCTGGATAGATTTGAAGAATATGCAAAGGTAAAGATAACAGATTACGGAATTGGAATCCCGGAAGAAGACATTGATAATATTTTTGAACGTTTTTATCGTGTTGACAAAGCAAGGAACAGAGAAACTGGTGGATCAGGTTTAGGCCTGTATATAGCAAAAGGTATTATGAAATTGCACAGAGGAGAAATTAAGATAAAAAGCAAAGAAGGTTCAGGGACGACTGTAGAGTTGTACTTTCCAATTAACATTGATTTACAAGGATAAATTTTTAAAATGTATAGGTTTTAGGAATATAAGAAGGATGACAGCATATGCTGTCATCCTTCTTATATTCCAGAACCGGCCTTCACTGAGCAAGCTTATAGATCGCCTTTGCATATATAACGGCAGCCTTGATCATATCTTCAATTTCAATATATTCATCGAACTGATGAGCACGCTCTTCTTTCCCAGGGAATAATGGTCCGAAAGCAACTCCCTGCTCAAGGGATCTGGCGTATGTGCCGCCGCCGATTGCAATTAAGTTTGCTTCCTCCCCGGTTTCCTCTTCATAAATTTTCTTCAATGTCTGAATCAGGAAGCTGTTTTCATCCACATGGTGGGACTTATTGTGGGTAATCGTCCTAAGCTGAAACCCTTGCTTCTCGGCTTCGGAGTGTAGCGCCGACATGCCTGCCTCATAATCATAGGTGACTGGATAGCGGAAATTCAAACCGATCTGTCCGCCTTTTTCCTGTGAATATCTCATCGTCCCGACATTGATGGTTAAATCACCGGTGATGCCGTCTGAAAAAGCAAGCTCTAATTTCCTGCCCCTGGAGTCACCAAAGAAAGAATCGTGCAGGAACATGAAGAATTTCTTTGCCTGTCCAGACACCCTTCCAGATAAGAAAGCTGCCAGGAACAGGCCTGCATTGACACCGTTGTCAGGCTCCGCGCCGTGTGCAGAGACGCCTTCAATTTCAAGAACAAGGCTTCCCGCTCCGTCTTTTGCCACTCCCTTTAACTCATGTTTTTGCAGGAATGTATGAAACTCATGCTTCAGTGTGTCCAGGCCTTCAGCCTGTACTTTCGCCACTGCATAATCCGGGACCATATTAAGGCGCCTGCCTGACGAGAATTCGAGAACTTCTACAGGTCCGTCCGTATTTTCTCCTGGTTTTAATTCGAGGTTCAAATCCCAGATGCCCTTTTCTGCATAGATGATAGGAAAGTCCGCATCCGGTGCAAAGCCAAGGCTTGGCATTTCTTCTTTTTTAAAATAATGCTCTACACAGCGCCATTGTGTCTCTTCGTCTGTACCAAGAATCATCCGCACGCGCTTATTGAGCGGCAGTCCGAGTTCTTTCACGATTTTCATGGCATAATAGGCTGTCATGGTCGGCCCTTTATCATCAATGGCTCCCCTGGCATATATTTTCCCGTCACGGATTTCTCCCGCAAAAGGGTCGGAAGTCCAGCCATCTCCCTCTGGAACAACATCCAGATGACAGAGGATGCCCACAATCTCCTCGCCCTCCCCCATCTCAATGTGGCCGGCATAATTATCTACGTTTTTTACGGTAAAGCCGTCTTTCTGCCCTAATTCCAGCATAAACTCCAGGGCTTCCTGGATACCCTCTCCAAAAGGGGCTTCCGGAGTCCCTTCCTCATCTTCCGGCAGTACACTGCGGATGGCCAGGAGCCGTCTTGTATCAGCAATCAGATTCTCTTTCCGTTCCTCCGCTTCCTTTTTCCAATTCACTTGTTCCATTATGTATCACCCCTTAAATTAATATGGACGCCTGATGTGTGCAGTTTAGTCTATAGCCAGTATAGCATTACATCGATCCGGGATAAACGGCGGCGCATTCCCTGGTAATCTGAAGCATTGCCAGGTGTTGAATTTTCTAGCATATTTTACAAAGTTTAAACCATACAAATTAGTGATATAAGTAATAAAGTTAATATTTTGTTAATTCTTCCAGATAAGGTAGCGGGACGCGGTCTCTTTCGTTACAATTAAGGTGCAGCATATATCCGCTGCCAGGCACCCGGGGATTAATAAATTACTTGCATAAGGCTGGCCTGAAAGACTCATATTATAGTATGAAATTCTTTCGGCATTCCGCTTTAGAATCTGTGATTAGGAGTGGTTTATTTTGAAACCTTCAACAAATCGGATGTTAACGCGTATCAAATCCATGTATGTATTTATCAGGAGCAACGGTACAGTCTCAACTCAAGAACTTGTAGAAGAATTCGGCATCACTCCGAGGACCATCCAAAGGGACCTGAATGTCCTTGCTTACAACGAGCTTGTGAAAAGCCCGAGCAGAGGATTATGGACGGCTACAGCTAAAAAAGTGAAATTAACCTCTTAGTAATCTGCTAAAACCAATAAAGGCAGTGCCTGCGCACTGCCTTTTCCCATTTAAAAAGGCCGGACAGCTGCCGGGCCTTTTTCATTTATTCTGAGCGCCGTCTAAGCAGGGCAAGCTCCTCATCCGTGAGCTCACGATACTGTCCGAGCTCCAGTTCTTCGTCGAGCTTCAGGGGACCCATGGATATGCGCTTCAGGAAAACCACCCTTTTCCCCCTGGCCGCGAACATCCGCTTGATTTGATGATACTTCCCTTCAGATATGACAACTTCCACATCGGACATTGCGCCTGATTTTAGTATTCTTAAGTCGCCAGGCTTAGTCATATAGCCATCCTCAAGGAGCACACCCGCCCGGAAGGCAGCAATGTCATCTTCAGTGACTTCGCCTTCGATCACGGCAAAGTACACCTTATCCACGTGCATCTTTGGCGACAGCAGCTGATGGGCAAGCTGCCCGTCGTTCGTCAAAAGCAGGAAGCCTTCCGTATCTTTGTCCAGTCTGCCGACCGGAAACGGTTCAAAAACAGCATCTTCGGGTTCAAGCAGATCAATGACAGTTTCCTGGACTGCATCCTCCGTCGCTGACAGAAGGCCCTGGGGCTTATTCATCATCAGATAGATGTATTCCCTGTACTGGACAGTTTCACCGCTTACCGTAACCAGGTCTGTCTCTGGATTCACATGCTGTTTAGCATCTTTAACAGGAACGTCATTTACTTTTACAATTCCGGCTTTCAAGAGCTTTTTCACTTCACTCCTGGTGCCGTAGCCCATATTAGCCAGCAATTTATCAATTCTCATTCCTTTGTTTCCTTTCTGTTTCTGCCGTTTAAAAAAAGGCCCGGCAGCCCGGGCCCAGTTTTCTATCCTTTCAGCTTAAGCTTACGCTGAAGCCTTTCAACCTGAGAGCCGAACAATTTGTGGGCAAGCTTGCTTTTCAGGGAGGCCGCGAAATAGACCGCTGCCCCGGCCAGCGCACAGCCGGCTATCACAAATAAGGATTGGACTCTGGATTCTGTATCCAGGAATGATCCAAGGAGGCTCTTTGAAGCTATAACGGCAATGGCCATAAGAAGTGTCAGGAAGATCATCAGGATCATCCGCCTGATAACGAGCGAATAGCGGTAGCCGGTAAAATAATGGATTACATAGAAATTGATTAAGCTTGCAGCCAGATATCCGATGCTGGTCGCATAGATGGAACCCTTTGTTTCAAATAGATGGATCAGCGGGATATTCAGGCTCAATTTCAGCAGGATGCCGACCATGAGGCTGAGGATTGTAAAACGCTGCTGATTGATGCCCTGCAGGACAGCGGCACTGATCGAGAACAAGGCAAACAGAATGGCAGCAGGTGCATACGTTTGAAGGACCTCGACCCCAAGCTTATCATACCCATAAAATGCGGAATACACAGGTTCTGCCAGCAGTGCCATCCCGACGACTGCGGGGAATGTCAAGAACAGCAGGATCTGGATGGCCTGGTTCAGGTGATTGGTGAACGATGTATATTTATTTTCCACATATGCCTTCGTTATATTAGGCACCAGGCTCAAAGAAAAGCCGGTTGCAAGCGTCATCGGGATGATGACCAGCTTCTGGGCTGCAACATTCAGAATGCCGAGCGCATTCCCTGTTTCTTCACCGGTAGCTCCTGCTTCGGCCATTGCCCGGTTAAAGGTCAGTGTGTCGATCCACTGGAACAGCGGCATGGCAATACCTACAAACACAAATGGTATGGCATATAAAATGATTTCTTTATAAATATCCTTCAGGGAAACTTCCAAAGTCCCCTTGTCCTCTTCCAGAAGCTTGTCAAAGTTCGGCTTCCGCTTGATCCAGTACCAGACAAGGACGGCAAGGCTGCCGATCGCTCCTACGAATGCCGCAAATGTAGCGGCACTGATGGCTGTGACAAGGCTGCCATCCATGACCTTCAGGACAACAAATGCGCCCCCGAGGAGGACTATGATCCGGATCAGCTGTTCGACAACCTGGGAAACCGCTGTCGGACCCATGGATTCATGACCCTGGAAAAAGCCTCTGATCAGGCTCATGAACGGGATGAGGATCAAGGCAAAGCTGACTGCCCTGATAACTGTAGTAACTTCTTCAACTGTAAAATTCCTTGCCTCGCTCGCCGCCGCAAACACAGGAGCAAGCAGATAGAGGAGGATGAAGGCGATCAAGCCGGTTGCCATCATGACCTTAAGGCCTGATTTAAAAAGCTTCCTGCCTACCTTATATTCGCCCATGGCGTTATATTTGGCGATGAACTTCGAAACGGCGAGCGGCACGCCCGCAGTCGCGATGCTTATAAAAATCGTATAGGGCACATACGCGTATTGATATAATTCAAACCCTTCCACACCTACAATAGCATCAAACGGAACAACATACAGAAGGCCCAGTACTTTTGACAGGACCATCCCGATAGTAAGGACAAAAGTGCCCCTTACAAGCTTAGATGACATATGATCCCTTCCTGTATCTATACGAATTAAACACGCATTTAATCATATCATAGTTCCAAAAAAAACATGATGTAAACACATCTCTTCCATAAATTTCACACTTTCCCATTGTACCTGCACCATCTCCTGTTTACAAACAGAAAGTACAATAGGCGGCAATGCATGGTCAGGAAGGGTAAATCTGCATAGGATAATGCCTGCTCTCTCCGAGGTGTGAAAGTTATGTGCTCACCCTTTATGCTTTCTCTTTTTGATTATGTGCCATGACGCCCAGGCGATCAGCAGGAGGGGAATCAAAACAGGCGCTCCTCCTATAAAAAAGACCACCAGCCCTGAGATAAAGCCCGCCAGGCCCTGGACAGTCTGGATAAAACTTTTCTTGCTGCGTTCCCATGTATTCAATTCTTTAGTATCAAGCTCGGGAACAACGATCCCAATTTCCGCCACATGAAGGCTTACAGAACTTAAGTCGCTATTTTTGTCCAGATACTGCATCCTTCCTTTAATGCTTTCAATTTCTTCCTGTATCTTCCCTAAATCACGCGATATCTGAAGCAGTCCATCCGTCTCCTCTGCCTTTTCCATAAAACTGTACAGCCTCTTTTCTACAGCCTGTTTGGCCTTCAGGCGGGAGGAAAGGTCTACATATTCCTCAGTGACATCTTCTCCTTTCACGGATTGCGTGTTTATCTTAAAGTCCTTTATGCCTTCAAGGCGGCGAAGGAAGGATTGCAGGGCAGGCTGCGGGACCCTGATTTCGAATGTGCCTTCATGGCTGTATTCCTCTGCACTATAAACTTCCTTGGTTACAATATACCCCTTGCTTGATGCAAGCTCTTTTTCCAAAGCCGTTTCGAACTGGCTGAAGTTTTTGACTCCCGCATCAATATCTGTCTTATAAATGATTTTCTTTTCAGGCGGACTCTCACTGGTTTCAGTCTCTTTCTCCCCGATTTCCATTTTGCCGCTGCTGACATCTGCAGAATCTCTTTTTCCAATAGAACCGGATTCGCTTTTCATGCTTCCATCATTGCTGCAGGCAGCGAGAGTAAATATCAGGACAGCCGCAGCCAGGGTTTTACATATCCACTTCATATCTGAATCCCCCTTTTTCCAATAGACGTCATGCCCCAAAAAAATGTTGCAAATCCTGCCAATTGTTTTTTAAAAGCGAAGTTATGCTATATAATAAGGTGATATTTTGATAACACTTTTAATGGAATGATACTGAACTATAGAAATCAGGGTGATAAATAAATGGAATACGATGTAATTGTGATCGGCGGCGGACCCTCCGGCCTGATGTCTGCCATTGCAGCCGGCGAAAAAGGCGGCAGGGTTTTATTGATTGACAAGGGTGAAAAACTCGGGAGGAAGCTGGCTATCTCAGGAGGTGGAAGATGCAATGTGACAAACCGTCTCCCTGTGGATGAGATCGTGAAACATATACCGGGAAATGGACGCTTTTTATACAGCGCTTTTTCTGAATTCAGCAATGAGGATATCATCCGTTTCTTTGAAAACCTTGGCATTCAGCTCAAGGAAGAAGATCACGGAAGGATGTTCCCGGTTACAGATAAAGCACAGAGTGTTGTCGATGCCCTGCTTTCCAGGCTTGAGGATTTGAACGTTACCGTTTATACAAATTCTCCCGTGAAGGATGTCTTTTACGAAGGCGGCCGCTTCGACTCTGTCCTGCTGAAGGACGGACAGAAAATCCGAGGTAAAGCCGTCGTTATTGCGGTTGGCGGGAAATCAGTCCCACATACCGGTTCCACGGGAGATGGATACGCATGGGCAAAAAAAGCCGGCCATACCATCACTGATTTGTTTCCTACAGAAGTTCCTGTGACGTCGAATGAACCTTTTATAAGAAACAAAACGCTGCAGGGATTGTCCTTGAAAAGCGTGGCACTCAGTGTACTGAATCCAAAGGGAAAAGCATTGATCACCCACCGGATGGACATGATCTTTACACACTTTGGGATATCGGGCCCGGCCGTTCTGCGCTGCAGTCAATTTGTTGTCAAAGCCATGAAGAAATGGAATCTGTCTGCAGTTACCATGAAATTGGATTCCCTCCCGGATCATAATGCCGAAGAGGTGTTTCAGACCATTCATCAGGAAATCAAGGAGGAACCAAAGAAGGCTGTTAAAAATATATGGAAAGGCTTGCTCCCAGAGAGGTATCTTCATTTTTTGCTGGAACGGGCCGGCATCGACCCAGGCGCCCAGGGCTCAACGATTTCCCATGAGAAGCTCCGGGCATTTGCAGGTCTCTGCAAGGAATTCACGTTTACTGTAAATGGCACACTCTCTCTTGAAAAAGCATTCGTCACAGGAGGAGGGGTCTCTGTCAAAGAAATACACCCGAAAGAAATGGCATCAAAATTTATGGGCGGCCTCTATTTCTGCGGTGAGGTCCTTGATATCCACGGATACACCGGCGGCTATAATATTACCTCTGCCCTGGTCACAGGCAGACTTGCAGGATTGAATGCAGCCCTATATAGCAAGAGCTTAAAAGTGAAAGGTTGATTTTTGAATGAAAGCACTGGTATTTAATGAATTTGGCGGTCCAGAGGTTTTATCTTATACAGATATACCCGCGCCTGAGATCGGCAGTTATGATGTATTGGTTGAAACAAGAGCAATCGGCCTTAACTTTGCTGATATTTACCGCCGCAAGGGCAATTATCACCTTGTCGGGAAACCGCCATTTATACTCGGATATGAGGGTGCGGGCGTGGTGGTGGAAACAGGAGCAGATGTCACTTCCCTTAAGGTTGGGGATGCTGTCGCCTTTGCTGATGCTCCCCATGCAAATGCCGAGCTGGTCGCAGTCCATGAAGATCATGCCATCCCCCTTCCTCATGATATTTCGTTTGAGACGGCGGCTTCCGTTATGCTTCAGGGTTTGACTGCCCAATACCTGACACATGACAGCCATTCAGTGGAAAAAGGCCAGATGATCCTCGTGCATGCGGCTGCAGGCGGTGTCGGCCAGCTGCTTACGGGAATCGCAAAGCATAAAGGGGCATATGTAATCGGACTTACTTCTTCTGAAGAGAAAAGAATGACCGCCTTGAAGGCAGGCGCTGATGAAGTGTTTCTGTACAGCGGCAGCTGGACAGATGAGGTTCTTGAGTTTACAGGGGGCCGGGGAGTGGATGCAGCCTATGATTCAATAGGATCTACCCTTATGGACAGCTTCCTCTGCACCAGGGAACGCGGGACGGTAGTCTTTTATGGAATGGCAGGAGGAGACCCGGCGCCGGTCGACCCAAGGATGCTTATGGATACCTCCAAGACGCTGACTGGCGGAGATCTTTGGAGCTACCTGACTTCGAGAGAAGAACGGTTAAGACGTTCAGAAGGTCTTTTTGAACTGATCAGGAGCGGCGCAGTCAAGCTTGCTCCGCCAAAACTGTTCAAGCTTGAGGACGGTGCCGGGGCTCACCGCCTGATTGAAAGCAGGAAAAGCTCAGGCAAGATTTTGCTCATTCCCTGACCTTGGGGAGTGCCAGCCCCTTTCGATTTATAGAAAGGACATTTTTACATCTTTCCCTGCGGGCATGAAATCGATTATACTAGACTAATAAGTAGTCAGGAGGTTAGAGCAATGGCTGAAACACCTAAAAAGAAAGTGAGCCTTCAGGATGCAATCAAGCAGCAGCTCGCCAATAAAAAAAGTCAGACTTCAGGAAGCCAGAATCATGGCGGAGGTTTGCAGGGCGGCCAGAAAATGAAAAGCCAGCAGACAAAGAAGGTCAGTAATCAGCGAAGGAAGATGGGCACATAATGCTCACCTGCTGAGTCAAAACAAAAAATGCACCCGCGTTTCATCCGCAGGGTGCATTTATTTTTTCCGGTAGATGACCATGGCGCTGAAACAGTAGATTTGTTCCTCGTCTTCCTCGCTCATGGCAGCAACATGATACTTAATATCGACAATCTGATTATCCTGTACATCCTTAAGGAATGAATTTATTCCCTTTTCCAGATCTTTCTCATGTTCATAATCAAATAGCTTTACCTGGATCACAGCGCTTATCTCCCCTCGCCTTTTTAGCCAGTATGGCCAAAATGAGAAGGGAATAAACAATTCGAAATTATTTAAATACTTTCTCGCCCTTCCAGTCGAGCATGCCGCCTTCCATGTTAACAGGCTGATACCCCTGATCCTGAAGGTAGGAACATACTCTGGCGCTTCTCCCGCCGGAACGGCAGATGAAGATATACTCCTTGTCTTTATCGAATGCATCGAGCTTCTCAGGGATATCGCCCATTTTAATATGGATGGCGCCCGGGATCATGCCTGTTTCCACTTCTTCATCCTCGCGCACATCCACGAGCAGTAAATGTTCATCTTTTTCTATTTTCTCCTGAAGCTCATCTGTAGTAATGGTCTTATAATTTTCCATGGTACCCTCCATTATTTGGTAATACTTAAATTAAATCCATGCTGAGGTAGCGTTCACCGCTGTCCGGTGCAATACACAGCACCTTTTTGCCCTTGCCGAGCAGGACGGCTGTCTCAATGGCTGCATAAACGGCAGCCCCTGCAGAGAGGCCGAGGAATAATCCTTCTTCCCTTGCAAGCCTTCTGAACATACCGACAGCATCTTCATCGGCAATCTGCATGATTTCATCATATACCTTCTCATTCAGGATGCTCGGTATGAAGCCTGGACTCGTGCCCACTAATTTATGCGGACCCGGCTTTCCTCCTGACAGCACCGGGGACCCTTTGGGCTCCACGACCGCAATATAAAGGTCAGGAAGGAGTTCTTTCAGCTTTTCTCCTGTACCCGTTATCGTACCGCCAGTCCCTGCGGTCGCCACGAACGCATCCAGTTTTCCGTCCATCTGGCTGTATATTTCCATGGCTGTCGTCGTGCGGTGGATGTCCGGATTGGCAGCATTTTCAAACTGCTGCGGAATGAAGCTTCCCGGTATGCTTTCCTTTAACTCCAATGCTTTTTGGATGGCACCCGGCATCTTCTGCTCACTTGGCGTCAGCACGACCTCCGCTCCATATGCTTTAAGGATGTTGATCCTTTCCTGTGTCATATTATCCGGCATGATGAGGATCGCACGATATCCCCTGGCAGCAGCTGCCATGGCAAGGCCTATGCCAGTATTGCCGCTTGTCGGTTCGATGATTGTATCGCCCTCTTTAAGGCGCCCTTCTTCCTCTGCAGTCTTGATCATATTGAATGCAGCGCGGTCCTTCACGCTCTTGGAAGGATTGAACATTTCGAGCTTTACATAGACGTCTGCCGCTCCTTCAGGGACGACCCTGTTTAAACGGACCACCGGTGTATCACCGATCAGATCCGTAATATTGTTTACAACCTTCATAGTTAAAAACTCCCCAATTGATGGCTTATCGTTATCATCATTGTATCAAAAACCTTATTATGATTACCAATGGGGTGACTTTTACGCGATCGGCATAAAAAAGGCAGCGTTACCTCGGTAACAGCTGCTGATTTGCCCGCTTATGATGCCCTTTTTATATATTTGAACCGGCTCTTTGATAATACCGTTTTTTGCAGGCGGTGCCCCATCAGGCCGGCCGCTGCAGAGAGAATGATATCCTTTGGCAGAGGTGCAAGCATCCACAGCCATGCCACTTTATAGCTGAATGCCGGAGGGCTTGCGGCCCATAGTTTGTAGGCCATATACATCCAGTTGGTCCCGAACAGATAATTCACTGCCATGCCTGTCAGAGCAGCAGCCACATAGGCCTTGGGACTTTTGTACTTTTCAATAATTCTGCCTGCGATATAGGCGGTAAAGATATAGGATAGGATAAATCCGAAAGTAGGGCTCAGGATGGTAGAGAAACCAGCCCCGAATTTTGCAAATACCGGTATGCCTACAAGTCCGGCAATTGCATATCCGATCATGGCAAACGCACCCAGCCTGCTGCCGAGGACAACCCCTGCCAAAACAGCAAAAAACGTCTGGAGCGTAATCGGCACAGTACCAACCATCATAAACGGAGCAATGGAAGTAATGTTGGCACCAATCGCCATAAGCGTAATAAACATTGCAGAAAGCGTCAGGTCAATCGTTCTAAGCTTCATTCAATTTGTCTCCCCTCATATGTATACATTAAAGATAAAGTCGAAACCCTATTTTGTCAACTGCAAAATAATCAGGTTTACAAACAGCCGAAGAGTGGTGCCTGCCCCTTATTTCCCGGCTCCAAAGAGCCCTGGGAAACAAAGGTCAGACGCCGGCATTCCCGCATAAAATACGAGTTTCCCCTCAGAGAAATAGGGAACTGTCCCCCATTTCCCATGTTTAACTGCTCTGGAGGGGGCAATAGTATGAGGGAGTGGATTCTTCCTGAGGGGAGGTTGGTTTGTGATGAGGAGCAGCGGGTTTGTTAAGCTTGCGGTGAATGTGCTTCCACCGGTGGCGGGCGGGACTTTGACTGGATATCTGGCATCGAGGAATACGAAGGAAATTTACAGGAATTTGAAGAAGCCGGCTTTTTCCCCTCCGTCATGGGTTTTCCCGACAGTATGGACAGGATTGTACACACTGATGGGCGCAGCGCGGTACCATGTGGCGGCTAAACAAAAGCAGGATCCGAAGAGCCTTGCCTTTTATAATATCCAGCTCACACTTAATTTCCTTTGGTCTTTCTTGTTTTTCAAATGGGGATTAAGAGGATTTGCCTTTATCGAAGCTGCCATGCTTTTTACGATGGTGTCCCTTACAGGCTATAAATTTTATCAGGAAGACAAAGCTGCAGGACTTGCCATGGTCCCGTATGCCCTGTGGGCAGCCTTTGCAATGGGCCTGAACTTTTCTGTATGGAAGCTGAACAAACAGCAGGGATAAAGAGTTCAACGAAAAAGCCGGACTTCAACTCCCGCCGACTATCGCGGGGGCATGAAGCCCGGCTCTTTTTTGCACCTGCCTATTCGAGCGCCTCTGTTTTTCGATAATCAGCCATAAAAATATCTACCGTTTCTTCGAGAGGACCATCAGCATCCGGAACCTGCACAATCAATTTATTCTTCGACGGAATCGGGGTGATGGAATAGTTGCTGAAACGGTTGATCTCTAGCTGCAGCCGCAAATCCTCGGCAAGCTCTTCTGCATCCACCGAACTCTTTAATACATAGTGATGGTTTTTCATTGCATACAGCCTCCTTATATCGTGCCCTGCAGAAATAGTATACCCCCGGATCCTGATAATTTAACAAAAGGACAGCCTGCAAAAAGCAGGCTGTCCTCTTCAATTAATTTGCTACGATATTGACGAGCTTCCCAGGAACGGCGATGACCTTGCGTACAGTCCTGCCATCCAGCTGCTCCTGGATTGTGCCGCTGTCCATGGCAATCTGCTCAAGCTCCTCACGTGATGCCCCTGCCGGGACCATCAGCTTCTGTTTCATTTTCCCGTTAACCTGGACCACGATTTCCACTTCATCAGCAACCAGCTTGGCTTCATCATAAGCCGGCCATGCTTCATAGGAAATGGATTCAGTGTGCCCGAGCTTCTCCCACAGCTCCTCACAGATATGAGGACAGATAGGGCTAAGCATTTTTACAAATCCTTCAATATAAGCCTTTGGAAGCTCATCCGCCTTATATGCTTCGTTGATGAACACCATCAGCTGGGAAATTGCCGTGTTGAAACGAATGCCTTCATAATCTTCTGTGACTTTCTTGACTGTCTGGTGGTATACCTTTTCAAGAGAAGCACTGTTTTCCTTGTCTGTTACTTTAGATGAAAGTGAACCATCCTCTTCTACAAGCAGGCGCCAGATTCTGTCAAGAAAGCGGCGTGAACCATCCAGCCCGTTCGTTGACCAGGCAATTGATGCATCAAGCGGTCCCATGAACATTTCATAAAGACGCAGTGTATCTGCTCCATGGCTTTCAATAATTTCATCAGGATTGACAACATTGCCTTTAGATTTACTCATTTTTTCGTTATTTTCACCCAGGATCATCCCCTGGTTATACAGCTTTTGGAATGGCTCCTTTGTCGGCACCACTCCGATATCGTATAAGAATTTATGCCAGAAACGTGCATACAGCAGGTGAAGCACCGCATGCTCGGCACCTCCTACATAGATATCGACCGGAAGCCATTCTTTCAGCTTATCTGCATCTGCCAGGGCTTCCTTATTGGAAGGATCAATATAGCGCAGATAATACCAGCAGCTTCCTGCCCATTGCGGCATGGTGTTGGTTTCACGGCGCCCCTTCCGTCCATTCTCGTCCGTCACATTCACCCAGTCCTCAATATTGGCAAGCGGGGATTCGCCCGTGCCTGAGGGCTTGATTTCTGTTGTTTTAGGAAGGATAAGCGGAAGCTCCTCTACACTGACCGCTGTGCTTTCTCCGTCTTCCCAGTGAATGACTGGAATCGGTTCACCCCAATAACGCTGGCGGCTGAACAGCCAGTCGCGGAGGCGGTAAGTCACTTTCTTCTCGCCTAACCCTTTGTCCTCAAGCCAGGCGATCATCTGCTGGATGCCTTCTTCTTTATTCGTCCCATTCAGGAATCCTGAGTTCACATGGAGGCCATCGCCGGTATAAGCTTCAGACTCGACGTCCCCCCCTGCCACCACTTCGGTGATTGGAAGGCCGAATTCCTTCGCGAATTCATAATCACGCTCATCATGCGCAGGAACAGCCATAATGGCACCTGTTCCATAGGATGCAAGCACATAATCAGCGATCCAGATCGGCATTTTTTCCTGATTGACAGGATTGACTGCATAAGCTCCTGTGAACACACCGGTTTTTTCCTTGGCCAGGTCAGTTCTTTCAAGGTCGCTCTTATGCTTAATTTTATTAATATAAGCATCCACTGCTTCCTTTTGCCCGGCTGTGGTGATCTTTTCCACAAGTTTATGTTCAGGTGCAAGCACTGCATATGTGGCGCCAAACAGTGTATCTGGACGGGTTGTAAAGACTCTGAAGGCTGCCTCGCTGCCTTCTACCTGGAAATCGAGCTCGGCACCTTCCGAGCGGCCGATCCAGTTGCGCTGCATATCTTTCAGGCTTTCCGGCCAGTCAAGCTCTTCCAAATCCTCAGCCAGACGGTCGGCATAGGCCGTGATCCGAAGCATCCACTGTCTCATCGGGCGGCGTTCCACCGGGTGCCCCCCGCGTTCACTTTTACCATCGATCACTTCTTCGTTGGCAAGCACGGTTCCAAGCGCCGGGCACCAGTTCACCGGCACTTCGTCTACATACGCAAGGCCTTTTTCGTATAACTTGAGGAATATCCACTGAGTCCACTTATAATACTCTGGATCGGTTGTATTTACTTCACGATCCCAATCATAAGAGAAGCCGAGCTCTTTAATCTGGCGGCGGAAGGTCCGGATATTCTGCTCCGTGAAATCAGCCGGGTCGTTGCCCGTATCCAGTGCATATTGCTCCGCGGGCAGTCCGAATGCATCCCAGCCTATCGGATGCAATACCTTGTAGCCCTGCATCCGCTTCATCCTCGACAGGATATCAGTTGCAGTGTACCCCTCGGGATGTCCGACATGCAGCCCCGCACCTGATGGATAAGGGAACATATCAAGCGCGTAAAACTTCTTTTTATTTTCATCTTCGCTTGTTTTGAATGTTTTATTTTCTTCCCAATGCTTTTGCCACTTTTTTTCTATTTTCTTATGAAAAAAGTTCATGTTCTTTCCTCCTATTTTCCTTCTGCAGCTAATAAAAAAATCCCCTCATCCCTCCTAAAAAAGAGGGACGAGAGGATTGTTATATCTTCCCGCGGTACCACCCACATAAGTGCCAAAACATCAGCACCCGCTCAAAAAAATCCTTAACGCGGATCAAACGCCAGGCACTAGTTCATTCGTTCATGCCTGCAGCTCGAAGGCGAGTTCGCAATCATTCTCGGTTGGCTTGCACCGGCCGCCAACTCTCTTAAGACGAGTTCTAATCGCTACTACTCCTTGTCATGGCCCTGTTTATGAATAGATAATTCATATTTTAGTTAAAAGTCCTAAAAAAAGCAAGCTGCTTTTAGCAGGATATCCTAATTTATTCCGGCCTATACATCCCAGTTCCTAAAAGTCACCCGGCCTCGGCAGGGGACATAGTATCACCGCTGCTCTTCAGGCGGCGGTCATAGACCGCCGTTATAAAGATGGCTGCTGCAAAAAGGACTATGAGTACAATGAACATCATATTCATGCCATAATAGTCTGCCAGCAGGCCGCCGATGGTCGGCCCGAGCATTCGTCCGCCCGTGGCAGTACTGTTTACAATACCCTGATAAAACCCTTCCCTGCCTTTTGGGGCAATTTGATTGGCCAGCGCAGGAACAGCCGGCCAGACAAACATTTCCCCTACAGACAGGATGATCATGGCTGTCATAAAGCCGGAGAATCCGTCTGCGAGGGAGGCAATGATAAAGGAGCCGATAAAGATGACGATCCCAAGAATAATCTGCGCTTTTACTTTTTTCATGAAAGACTGTACGAAGAAATTGACAGCAGGCTGTGCGAAAACGATAATAGCGCCGTTAATTGTCCACAAAATGCTGTACTGCTTCAGGCTTACCCCTATTTCCTGTGTATAGGAAGCAATGGTCGACTGCCACTGCACATAGCCGATCCAGCATAATAGATAGCCGAAACAAAGCATGAGCAGTGCCTGAATTTTCACCAGGTCCCGCATTGGCTTTTGTTCGGAAAGCAAGGGGCTTGACGCCTGTACTGCTGCTCCACGGGCCATTCCCCGGAAGCCGAATACTACAACCAAAAGGAACAGCACATACATGACAGTATTGGAGATGAATATAAGATCAAAGGAATACGAAGCCACGAGTCCGCCCAGTGCCGAGCCGGCGGCTACACCAACATTCTGGGCAATATAGATCGCATTGAACGCCTTTCTTCCGCCCTCTTTCCAAACCGTTCCTGCCAGTGCATACAGGGAAGGAAAGACAATTCCTGTCCCGAAACCAATGATGATTAAATAAACCACATAGTATATCCATGAGTGATTAAGTGTTAAGCCAATCAAAGCAGCCAGTGCTATTGTTATGCCAAGGATGGTCGTTTTGTAGCCGCCGATCTTGTCGAACAAACTTCCCCCTATTAGATTTCCTGCAACAGAGGCGAAAGCATTGGCCATCAGAACAAATCCGGCGACCGACAGGGATTTCCCGAGATGATCATGTATATAAATAGCATTCAGCGGCCAGAGGAATGAGTTTCCCGTTACATTTATTACCATGCCGATGATAAGCAGCCATAGATTTTTAGGCATTTGAATCTCCTTCTTTACTCCTTAAAATGTTTCGAACACCAAAATAATTCTAATGATTATCTTAGCTGTTGGCAATGGTTATTTTTTGACTTATTCCATCTTGTTTTGACAAGGCTGGATTGACGGCTCTTACACACGAAAAATGGCCATTGCACACGATGTGCAATGACCTGTAAATAGACTGTATCAATGTTCTTGGAGGATCATTTCGTTCTGGATATCCTGAAGTCTCATCCTCATCCGGTCAAGCTGATATCGCTGCTGATGGTCTGCGCTGTTCTTAAGTCTCTCCAGTTCCATGAACGTTTCCTCCAGCCGCCTCTGGGCATGCAGATAAACGTCATCAGCATAATGCTCCTGCAGGGATCCTGCCTCAAACTGTTCATGGGCAAGGCTGAGCGTTTCTTCGCATTCCTTTAAAAAGCTGTCGACTGACTCATATGTTGCCATAAACTCTCCCTCCTCCAATAGATGAAGCAAGTTCATCCCTTTTAGTTTGCCTGGCCGCACGCTCTGTAACCGGGAAATATTCTGGGAAATGGGGACAGTCCCCTTAAGGCATGATAGAATATCTGTTATGCATAATTTATAGCCGGGAGGAACAGGAAGCGATGGCTGAGAGCAATCCTTTTATATACGCATCGGATAATAAAAGATATCATACATGGAATTATCATTTAAGAAGTCATTTTGGACATAAGGTTTTCAAGGTCGCCCTTGATGGGGGCTTTGATTGTCCCAACAGGGATGGAACTGCCGCTTTTGGCGGCTGCACCTTCTGCAGTGCCGCCGGTTCCGGAGACTTTGCGGGTAGAAGGACTGACAGCCTGGAAAAACAATTCAGGGATGTCAAAGAAAAGATGCACTCCAAATGGAAAGATGGAAAATACATGGCGTACTTCCAGGCTTTCACCAATACTCACGCGCCCCTTCATGTACTCAAAGAGAAATATGAAACTGTCCTTAAGGAAGAAGGAGTCGTCGGGCTATCCATCGCAACAAGGCCGGACTGCCTGCCGGATGATGTGGTGGAATACCTGGCCGAGCTTAACGAAAGAACCTATCTCTGGGTCGAACTCGGCCTGCAGACAGTCCATGAAAAGACAGCGGGTCTCATAAACAGGGCCCATGATTTTGCCTGTTACAAGGAAGGAGTTGAAAAACTCCGCAAGCATGGCATTAGAGTATGTACCCATATCATTAACGGACTTCCGGGTGAGGAGTATGAGATGATGATGGAAACGGCAAAAGAAACAGCCAAGCTTGATATACAGGGCATAAAAATTCATCTCCTCCACCTTTTAAAGGGGACACCCATGGTCAAGCAATATGAAAAGGGGCTGCTTGAATTTCTAACTTTTGAAGAGTATATCGCCCTGGTATGTGACCAGCTGGAAATTCTGCCGCCCGGAATGATTATCCACCGTATCACCGGCGATGGTCCAATCGAGCTGATGATCGGGCCTATGTGGAGCGTGAATAAGTGGAATGTACTGAATTCCATTGACGCGGAATTAAAGAAAAGGAACAGCTGGCAGGGAAAGTATTGGACAGAAAAGGAGGAAATCATACTATGAAGTTAGATCGCATCCTCCCATTCGCCCGCAGACTTCTGCAGCTCGCCATACCGGCTGGCGGCATTGCTGTTGATGCCACAATGGGGAACGGCCATGATACTGCCTTCCTTGCAGAGCTTGCAGGGGAAGGCGGGCATGTTTTTGGCTTCGATGTGCAGCAGACAGCACTTGAAAACACCAGGAAAAGACTTGAAGAAAAAAAGGTGGAAGGCCACGTTACTCTCTTCAATGCCGGCCATGAAAATCTCAAGGATTATATTCCTGAAAAATATCACGGGAAAATAAACGGAGCTGTCTTTAACCTGGGCTATCTGCCAGGCGGGGATAAAAGCATTTCCACACATGGCGGTACAACCATCAGGGCTGTTGAGCAGCTGCTTGAAATCATGGCGGCCGAAGCTGTAATCGTACTTGTTGTCTACCATGGCCATCCAGAGGGAAAGATGGAGAAAGACCGTGTGCTTTCTTTTGCTGCTTCCATTCCGCAGGAAGAAGCCCATGTCATGCAATACAGCTTTATCAATCAAGTGAACGACCCGCCTTTTATCCTGGCAATCGAAAAAAGATAAGAGCGGCTGTCCATGTTTTGGACACCGCTCTTTTTTTGTGGCAAAATGGCCGGGCTGCATGAACCTTAAAGGTTCCAACAGCCAGGTGTGAACATCATTGGTCTGGCTTGGCATTCCATTCTGCGGCCTGCGCCTTATTTCGCTCCGCCGCCGCCTTATTGCAGTTTCCTTACCATACATGGCCAGCGGGTAAAAACTCTTTATGCTTTGATGGGGCTCAGCTTCTGCAGGCCCCTGTACATTCTGCAATTAAGATAGAAAAACAGGGTAATGCCGCCGCCAAGCTTTCTGACCTTCTTGGCAAGCTGATTCAAATTCTTCTGGCTCCTTACCTTATCATCCGATAAATAGATGCCGAGAAGGCCCCGGTGGATCAGCTTATGGAACTGTTTATGAGGAAGTTTCTCGGAATATTGTTCAGCCTGGCGGACAAAATACTCCAGCCTGCCCATCATTTCTTTCTCATCCTGATAATAAAAGCAAAAATTCAAATCGCCGCCTGCTTTGTCTTCTTCCTGGTCAATCAAATAATCAAGCAGGATATGCAGGCCCTGGATATAGGGAAAGTAGCCCTCGCAGATCAGATCGGCATGAAAGCTGTCGAAGTCATCCCGGAGTGCGTAAGATACGAGACAGAATATTCCGAGGGTGGAACCCGAACAGGCGGAAAATTCGTACCAGCTCATTTCCGGCAGATCCTTCTTATGGGCATTGAACCAATTCTGCAGACGGAGAACCCTGTTATCTGGATGAACATGTTTATGTACCTGCAAATCGCAATAATAGGAGCAGAGCTGCAGCAGGTGATGCCGTATTTCCCCGTAATTATCCATCCTGGATAAGACATCCTGGCATGTCTGTACCAGAGCCTTCAGATACCCCCCGTCATCCGGGTTTCCCCTGTGCCTGTAATATTCCCCGGGCGGCGTTCCGACAGACAGGGCATGTATCATGGATTCATGCAGGGCAGAAAAATCTTCGGGATCGAGCGAAATGCTGCGATCACATAGATTATCGAGATAATCGCTGATTGTCTGGTATGCGACAATGAACTTGACTGCTTCCTCTGCTTCTTCCTCTGCAGCGAGGGCCATGATGCTTCCGCCCTCGCAGTGGAAAGCTTTCTGGGTGATGCTTGCAAGCGCCTGCTTCCTAAGTTCCCCGTCTTTGATGTCTTCCGCCTTTTTTCTCCATCGGGAAAGTTCTTTATGTACGAGCGGCAGGATGCGCAGATAAGTTTTTGACATCAATGTAATCGGCGTTTCCGGTATCGCCATAGCCTTCCCCCCTAAAACATATATCCCAAAAGCCGGAGCCTGTTATCTGTGAACCCTCTGGCATAAGCAAAAACGTCATCCCTTTCAGGTTCATTGAAAATTTCATGATACAGACCCGGCCATTCTTTGTATTGTTTCTCACTCGAAAAAATATAATTGAACCATTCTTTCACTGCCTTCTTATCCACAATCTTGTCATCCCCCGCCTGCATAAGCAGCACGGGCAGATCCTGCAGTTCTGGAATCTCCTCGAACGCATCCTTCATGGAGGCGATAAGTTCACGATACCATCTGACTGACACTTTTGTAACGTATAAAGTATCATTCGCGCACTCCTCGCGGATCTCATCGTTCCTGGTGGCCATCTGGACGGTCAGGCCAGAATCCATCCTCAGCGAAGGAAACACTTTGTTCAGCACAACAGAGCAGGCGCCGAGCAGCCTGGATGGATAATTGACAAGGCCAAGGCATGGCGAGGAGAGGATGAGGCCCGCGAGATTCAGCCGCTCAAGCTGGAGCAGCCTCACTGCCGCAAGCCCTCCCATACTGTGACCGAGCAGGAACACCGGCAGTTCATAATCATACGCAGCCTGGATCCAGTCCTTAACCTCGTATATGTACTCTTCAAAGGAATCGATATGCCCCCGCCTTGAGCGGGATGTCATTCCCTGACCCGGCAGGTCGCCGTTGATCACATGGTACCCCGCATCACACCACATGTCCACAAGCCAGCGGTAGCGGCCGTGATGCTCCATGGCTCCGTGTACAATCACGATGACTCCCTTTGCCCTTCCGGCCGTTTCCCATTTATGCATATCCCTTTCCTCCTTGCCAGATACGGCTTATTTATTCCATCTTATAAAAAAAACTATAAATATGATAATTTACAGCTCATTATGGCTAAAGTACACTAAGACAGTAGCAATACACTTATATTACCCAATTTGCCTTGAAAGGTGTGTAGTCTTATGATTATTTATCCATATTACGAAAAAGAGCCTGTAATAGCAGAGGACGCCTACATAGCAGAAAATGCGGTCATAACGGGAGATGTCGAGATAGGCAGTGAATCCAGCGTCTGGTTCAACACCGTCATCCGCGGGGATGTTTCGCCGACAAAGATTGGAAAAAAGGTGAACATCCAGGATAACAGTGTACTCCATCAGAGCCCGGGTACACCGCTGATCCTCGAGGATGAAGTGACGATCGGCCACCAGGTGATCCTCCATAGCTGCCATATTAAAAAGAAGGCGCTGATTGGGATGGGCTCCATAATCCTTGACGGGGCGGTGATTGGCGAAGGAGCTTTTATCGGGGCAGGCAGCCTCGTGCCGCAGGGCAAGGTGATCCCCCCTAATGCCCTGGCATTCGGCCGGCCGGCAAAAGTAGTCAGGGAACTGACGGAAGAAGATATCACGGATATGGAACGAATCTGCAGGGAGTATGCCGAAAAAGCTCAATTTTATAAAGGGGCAGCCCCCATCTAAAAAAATAGCATGGGCTGCCCTTCGGTTATAGAAAGCTTCTTACATCATTATTCCTGACGAAAAGATAGACAGCTATTAAGAAAAAGGCAGCTGTTAAAGGAAAACAGGATGGTGAAGTGGAGATACAGGCTTACAAAGGGCGCTCCTGTCAGCAGCTTTTCAAGCTAAAGATGTGCGATAACCGGAATAGCGAATTTGAAATGTTTGGAAATCAATTTGGCTGAATCCGGAGGGATGAACAAGGCAGAGGAGCATGATTCTTTGAGGAGCTATACGGATGGATATAAAAAACCTGCCCTGACATGGAGGCATTCCAGACAAGGCAGGCTTTTTTTTATTAATTCTTGACTGATTCTAATTGCTGTTTATAAACGTTCTGAAAGTCAAATTTCCCTTCAAGATAAATGCTGTGCCACAGCATGAACATCAGGACAGTCCATATTTTCCGGCTGTTATCGGCTTTGCCCTGGACATGGTCCTCAAGCAGGCCGTATACCACATTTTTGTGGATAAGATGTTCTGTCTGGCTGTCGCGGATGATGTTTTTAGCCCAGTCATACATCTCGTTTTTCAGCCAGTGGCGGATCGGCACCGGGAACCCAAGCTTCTTGCGGTTAAGCACATGATCAGGAACTACGCCCTCAGCTGCTTTCCTCAAGAGATACTTGGTTGTTCCATTCGCTGTTTTCAATGCAGATGGAATGGACGAGCACACCTCGAATACTTTTTTATCAAGGAATGGCACCCGGAGTTCCAGTGAATGGGCCATGGTCATCTTATCAGCCTTAAGCAGAATATCGCCCCTCATCCACGTATGGATGTCGATGTACTGCATGCGGCTTACCGGCTCGTATCCATTGGACTCCTGGTACAATCCCTTTGTGATTTCTGTATATTCCAGGCCTTCCTTATAATGAGTCAGAAGGCGCCTCTTTTCGGCTTCAGAGAACATTTTGGCGTTGCCTATATATCTTTCCTCCATAGGAGTGACTCCGCGCTCGATGAAGCTCTTCCCTTTAACACCTTCAGGCATAATTTTTGCTACACCCTTGAGCAGCCCTTTTAGTGCGCCCGGCATTTTGTCGAACATTTCCAGTGATTGCGGCTCGCGGTAGATATTATATCCGCCGAACAGTTCATCCGCACCCTCACCGGACAAAACGACTGTTACGTGCTTACGGGCTTCCCTTGCCACAAAATAAAGCGGAACACAGGCAGGGTCTGCCAGCGGGTCATCCATATGCCACATGATTTTAGGGAGTTCATCCATATATTCCTGCGGCGAAATGATATAGCTGATATTTTCCACACCCAATTTATCGGCTGTTTCTTTTGCCACATCAATCTCGCTGAAGCCATTATGGTCGAATCCAACAGAGAAAGTCTTGATGTTCGGATGATATTCCTTTGCGATGGAAGCGATGATGGAAGAGTCGATTCCGCCGGACAGAAATGACCCAACAGGCACATCACTCCGCATGTGCATCTTGACGCTGTCGAACATAACATCCTTAATTTCTTTCACCCACTGCTCCTCACTCTTTTGGACAGTGGAGAAGGCAGCTTTCCAATAGCGTTTAATATCCATTGGCCGGCCGATTTTCTTCGTGAAGAAATGCCCCGGCTCAAGCTTATGAATGCCCACAGACATGGTTTCCGGCTCAGGTACGAACTGGTAAGTTAAATAATGCTGAAGAGATTCATAGTTGATCACATCATTTTCAAGAGCGAGAAGGATGCTTTTCTTTTCAGATCCAAAGAAGGTCCTCTCTCCGTCTTCCATATAAAAGAATGGCTTGATGCCGAACGGATCGCGTCCGCCATATAGCGTTTGTTCCTGCTTGTCCCAGATCACGAATGCGAACATGCCGCGCAGTTTCTCGATCGCCTTTTCTTTCATATGGCTGTAGAGCGCGATGATTACTTCAGTATCAGAGCTTGTGCTGAAGGATAATCCCTCTTTTGTCAGTTCTTCGCGAAGCTCTACATAATTGTATATTTCACCATTGAAAATGATCCAGTAGCGTTCATTTTCATACGTTAAGGGCTGATGCCCTGCTTCGATATCAATAATGCTCAAACGGCGGAACCCAAATTGGATATGCTCATCGAAAAAATATCCATCATCGTCAGGTCCACGGTGAGTAATGATATTATTCATATCTGTAAATAGCTGTTTATCTTCATCTCGATGCTGCTGCGCTTCATTGTGCATACATCCGATAAATCCACACATTTGATTCACCCACTTATAGTATCTTATTCTTTTTATCTCCATAACCGGCCAATTGAAACCATGGCCGCATAAGGAATCTATTTGACTGAACGAACAGACTGTATGTAAAATGAATAGCATTTTTGCATACTTTCTAATAATAACATTTTTTTACCTGAAAAAGCATGGGAAAATGTCCGTAATTTGCGTAATATTTTAGATACGCAAGTAATATGGGTCAGGCCGCCTCCTAAAACGGCATCCTGCATGCAGCAGCCGGGCTTCCTGATGCGTTCCAAGAATCAAAAAAGACCGGTCCCGCCGGATGGCTGCGGGAGATCCGGCAGCTATCTCGGTGAAGACTGGCCCTTTTGAAGCTTGAGCTTTTTTAGATTATGCTTTTGCAGCCTGTTCTTTCAGTGATTCTGCTTTGTCTGTGCGTTCCCACGGAAGGTCCACATCTGTACGGCCAAAGTGTCCGTATGCAGCAGTCTGCTTGTAGATAGGGCGGCGCAGGTTAAGCATATTGATGATTCCCGCAGGGCGAAGGTCGAAGTTTGTGCGGACCAGGTCCACCAGCAGATCCTCGCTTACCGTACCAGTTCCAAATGTATCGACAGAGATGGAGACTGGCTGTGCTACGCCGATTGCATAAGCAAGCTGTACTTCCACTTTATCAGCAAGTCCAGCAGCAACCAGATTCTTTGCCACATAGCGTGCAGCGTACGCCGCAGAACGGTCAACCTTTGTAGGATCTTTTCCGGAGAATGCGCCACCGCCATGGCGGGCATAGCCGCCATACGTATCAACGATGATCTTGCGGCCGGTCAAGCCCGCGTCCCCTTGAGGTCCGCCGATAACGAAACGGCCGGTTGGATTGATGAAGTATTTAGTCTCTTCGTCAATCAGTTCAGCAGGAACAACTGGGTTGATCACATATTCCTTCAGGTTGCGCTGGATCTGCTCAAGCGTAACCTCTGGATGATGCTGAGTGGAAATGACAATAGTGTCGATGCGGACAGGCTTGTCATTTTCGTCATATTCAACCGTAACCTGGGTCTTTCCATCCGGACGCAGATATGGAAGGATCTCTTCCTTACGCACTTCTGTCAGGCGGCGTGCAAGTTTATGTGCAAGGGAAATAGGAAGAGGCATTAATTCTTTTGTCTCATTATTGGCATAACCAAACATAAGACCCTGATCGCCTGCTCCGATTGCTTCAATTTCTTCCTCGCTCATTTGCCCTTCACGTGCTTCAAGCGCCTGATCCACTCCCATGGCGATATCGGCAGACTGCTCATCGATTGAAGTCAGAACAGCACATGTTTCAGAGTCAAAGCCGTACTTGGCACGTGTATACCCTATATTTGCAATGGTTTCACGGACAATTTTTGGAATATCCACGTAGGTAGAAGTAGTGATCTCCCCGGCAACCAGGACCAGTCCTGTTGTAACTGAAGTTTCACACGCTACACGTGCATTTGCATCCTTTGCTAAAATAGCATCCAGAATGGAATCTGAGATCTGGTCACAGATTTTATCCGGATGTCCTTCTGTAACTGACTCAGAAGTAAAAAGACGGCGCTTTTTTGACATCCTATTTCCTCCTCTAAATAGTAATTCCCCAGATGGCCTTGGCCGTATTATTTCTCCCGGCTCCAGGTTCCAGGCTGTTTTTTGAGACGGAACTCATTCCCTTAAGTATTATTCCTTAAAAGATGCATATTTTATCCTGCCGCACACATAATGCGAAAAGGCGGGGTTGAATCACCTGCATACAAAATGATGTGGAAATAAACGCCATCCTAGTTATGTAATGAAAACAGAGTTTATTTCTTGCACTTTATCAAAAGGAATTTTTTTGTTTCCCGAACGATTATTGCTCTTTTTAGATTAAAAGGTACATTGGTTATGCCCCGGATTTCAGGGCAAAAATAAAAACCTTCCTATTAGTGAGGAAAGGTTCATCTTCTTCAATCAGCCTTTCGCTCTTATCGGTCAAGGTCACGAGCCTTGCATCAGGTTAGCACCTTTGCCCTGGAAAATGAGATCATTTTCTTAGATTGCAGGTTGCTGGGTTTCATCGGGCCTGTCCCTCCGCCATCTCGGGATAAGAGAATCCGTTCAAGGTTGAATAATACCTTATCAAAGCCGGGGTTGTCAATGCTTTTTATGCAGAGAAAAAAGCACTGCCCTGCCATTGATTTACCCTATCCGGCCCCCGCAAAACAATCGGCCCTGAATGTCTCCTTTTTAGGTGAAAGATACGTGAAAAATCATGAGCAATTTACGAAAAGCCAAATAAAATAACGCATATTAGTGTGGACTAATGATATTAATGTGTTATACTAATTTCATATAAAATAAATCATAAAAAGGATGGTATCTCATATATGAATACTGTTGGTGTGACGAATCAACTACAGGAATTATTGTCCGGTGACAATATTCGAATGGATCTCTCTGTTCCTCAGCTTGTCGAAAAAGTATTGAACCGGGGTGAAGGTGTCCTCACCTCCACTGGCGCAGTAAGGGCTGAGACAGGAAAATATACCGGGCGTTCCCCGAAAGATAAATATATTGTTGAAGAAGCATCAACCCGGAATAAAATTGACTGGGGTTCAGTCAATCAGCCGATATCTGAAGAAATATTCAATAATTTATATAATAAGGTAATCAGCCACCTGCAGGCTAAAGATGAGGTTTTTGTATTCAGGGGTTATGCAGGTGCAGACGGCGATCACCGCCTGGGCATCAGAGTCATCAATGAATATGCATGGCACAATCTTTTTGCCCAGCAGCTATTCATCCGTGCGGAAGCCGGGGAACTTGCGGAACACCAAACGGATTTCACCATACTTTCTGCTCCGGACTTCAAAGCAGATCCCTCTGTAGACGGCACAGGGAGCGAAACCTTCATCATTGTTTCTTTTGAGCGCAAAACTATATTGATCGGCGGAACAGAGTATGCCGGCGAAATGAAAAAATCTATTTTTTCAATTATGAACTTTCTTCTGCCTGAATCCGGCATCCTTTCGATGCACTGCTCAGCGAATGTTGGCAGAGAAGGCGATGTCGCTTTATTCTTTGGTTTATCCGGGACAGGAAAGACAACGCTTTCTGCAGATACCAGCCGCAGGCTGATTGGTGACGATGAACACGGCTGGTCTGACAGCGGGGTTTTCAATATCGAAGGCGGCTGTTACGCAAAGTGCATCGGACTGACCCGTGAAAAGGAACCTCAAATTTTTGATGCCATCCGGTTCGGATCTGTCCTTGAGAATGTCGCGGTAGACGCTGAAACACGCATGGCAGATTATGAAAGCTCTGTCCTGACTGAGAATACGCGTGCCGCTTATCCAATTGAGGCCATAGACAACATTGTCTCACCAAGCATAGCCGGCCACCCGAATACCATCATATTCCTGACAGCAGATGCATCCGGAGTCCTGCCTCCAATCAGCAGGCTGACAAAAGAACAGGCGATGTATCACTTCCTGAGCGGCTATACAAGCAAGCTTGCAGGAACAGAGCGGGGAGTCACCTCGCCTCAGGCTACATTCTCCACCTGCTTCGGATCGCCATTCCTTCCACTGCCGGCCCAGCGCTATGCTGAAATGCTTGGTGAGAAAATGGATGAACATCAGGCTAAGGTTTTCCTGGTCAACACAGGATGGACAGGCGGCGAATACGGAACAGGCAGCAGGATGAAGCTCGCTTATACCCGCGCCATGGTTCAGGCAGCTCTCGAAGGAGAATTGAATGATGTGCAAACGGTCAGGGATGAAATTTTCGGCCTGAACGTACCGGTCGCGGTCAGCGGAGTTCCAAGCGAAGTGCTGAATCCAGAGAAAACCTGGGCGGACCCATCAGCCTACAGGGCGAAAGCCTTTGAGCTTGCTGATCAATTCCGCCAAAATTTCAAGAAATTCCAGGATGCTGCACCGGAGATTGAACTGTACGGCGGTCCTATCGCCTGACAGCAGAAGAAGAAACCTCCCATCTGCAGTTGTTATCATAAGCAGGGCGCCCCATTATAACGGGGCGCCCTTTTTTCTTAATTGGTTGAATTTAATTTAACAAGCTCATAGGTTATCACAGTGCTTTCCTTTTCCCACTCTAACTTCCTGATGAAGGCCGTGCCGCTTCTTTCTCCCTCTTTTGTCTTTCTCACTTCCACAGGCACATCCAGCGGATACAGCCGGTAACCATCCTTGCTCAGCTGAAACGTATTTTCCTCGGTTCTCTTTTCTCTCCCCTTGGTGACGATAATAGTATTCAGCTCCATCGGCATCCCCATATTCATTCCTCCCTTTTTATGTTGGACTCTTTCCTTCTAGATTATTGTTTTAGGAAATTATTGTAGTGAAAGGCGCGCGAAGTCCCCTGCGGGCGCTGCGGGACAGGTGAGACCCTGCAGGCAAAGCCGAGAAGGCTTAAGTGCATGCAGCGAAAATCCACTTTTTTATTCAACAGCCGCCATGTATGCAAAAACAGCCTTATATTAAGAATATCATTTTTTCCCGGTCAGTTTCATCCAGTTTGTCAAATCAGCCACCATTTGCCGATTCCTCAATGGAGGAAAGTAATGGGTGAACTCTTGAAAATACCATGTTTCCGGTTCTCTTCCAATTTCCTTCAGCCTCTTTTCCAGCCTGTAGGAATGTTCAATGGACACATTTCGGTCCCTCGCTCCATGGATAATCAGCACCGGACAGCGGATTTCTTCTGCCTGGTACAGCGGGGTTCTGTATTTATACCGGTCTGGATATTTCTTAGGCGTGCCGCCAATCACCCTTTTCATCATCCTTCTTAAATCTATCCGTTCCACATACGTCAGGGCCATGTCTGTCACCCCGCCCCAGACCGTGACAGAGGCAGCCTGCGGACATGCGGCAGCTGCCAGTAGAGCCATCACTCCCCCTCGTGAGAAACCGAAAATATGGATCCTGTCCTTTATGACGCCCGGCCACTGTAAAAGAAGCGAGAAGGCTGAAATGGCATCTTCCCGGTCTTCCCCGGCAAAATCCTCATCTCCCTCACCTCCCTGGTTGCCTCGGTAAAAGGGTGCAAATACCACAAATCCCTCTGATGCAAATTGAGCTATCCGAGCCGGCCTGACCTTCCCGACATTTTTTATCCCGCCCCTTAAATATAAAAACCCCTCGAATGGCCCGTCTTCCCTGGGCTCAGCAAGCATCCCCTTCACCCTCAGGCCGCCTGAGCGGTACGTGATCAGAAAAAGTCTGACATGCGGGTTGGGAGAGGGGAACTCCCGCTTTGAAATAAGGATTTTTTCTTCCTGCCCTGACATAACGGCACCTCCACTATTGCATTTTCATCCAGCAGTACGTGTCCTTGCCTGGCTGGATTTGTTTAAAACCGGCGATGAAGGACTTTTTAATCCCAGCCGCCCCGATGTAGTTCTTTATTTCCCTATAGGCATTCACACATTTTTTTAACAAACATACGATAAGTTAAACATTTACAAAAGAGCTGAAGAAGCTCTTGAAGGAGGATTTTCATGAAAAAAGCATTCAAAACGGGCTTTGGCCTGCTTCTTGTCCTGATACTTGCCCTGCCGCTTTCCGGCTGCGGGAAAGAGGAGGTACAGAAGGTGCGTGTAGCCGAAGTGACCCGCTCCATTTTTTATGCTCCTCAATATGTAGCGCTCGAGAAGGGCTTTTTTAAGGAAGAAGGCCTCGATGTGGACCTGAAGACCACACCCGGCGGGGATAAAACCATGACCGCCCTCCTTTCCAATGGAGCTGATATTGCCCTGGTAGGTTCAGAGACATCTATTTATGTATCTGCCCAAGGCTCAAAGGATCCTGTTATCAATTTTGCACAGCTCACCCAGACGGATGGAACCTTTTTAGTATCTCGTACGAAATTGGATAACTTCAGCTGGGAGCAGCTGAAGGGGAGCACCTTCCTCGGCCAGCGCAAAGGCGGAATGCCGCAGATGGCAGGCGAATTTGTCCTGAAGCAGAAAGGAATCGATCCCCACAAGGATCTGAAGCTTATCCAGAATATTGATTATGCCAACATTGCCACAGCTTTTGCATCCGGAACCGGAGATTTTGTACAATTGTTTGAACCAACCGCGAGCGTCTTTGAAAAAGAGGGAAAAGGATATATCATAGCTTCGTTTGGAACAGAATCAGGACATATCCCTTATACGACCTTCATGGCTAAAGAAAGCTTCCTAAAGAAGAAAAAGGACGCTGCAGAAAAATTCACAAGAGCCGTAAATAAGGCACAGGAATGGGTGTATGCACACAGCCCGCTGGAAATCGCAGAGGCAATACAGCCATATTTCCCTGAAACCGACCTTGATTTAATTGAAACTGTTGTAGAGCGGTATAAAAAGCAGGAGTCATTTGCAAAAAACCCTGTTCTCGATAAGGAGGAATGGGATAATCTGCAGAACATTATGGAAGAAGCAGGCGAACTGCCAAAGCGGATCAGCCACGACAGCCTCGTAAACACTGAAATTGCAAAAAAAGCGGCAGATGAATAAGGAGGCCCAGCTATGAGCTTTCTGCGCATCAAAGATGTCAGCCACACTTATTTTTCTAAACAGGATGCTGTAACGGCACTTGAATCCATTGACATGGATATCGGGGAAGGAAGCTTTGTTTCCTTCCTCGGCCCAAGCGGCTGCGGGAAGACTACATTGCTTTCCATCATATCAGGACTGCTCGTACCGACTGGCGGCACAGTAACTTTGGAAGATAAACCGGTCCACTCAACATCCGAGCATCTGATAGGCTATATGCTTCAGCAGGACTATCTATTCCCGTGGAAGACTATTGAACAAAACATTCTCCTTGGGCTCGACATTTTGGGCAGGAACACAGAGGCGTCAAGGGAGAAAGCGTTCAGCCTGCTCAGGGAAATTGGACTTGGCGGTACGGAGGCCCATTATCCCAAACAGCTGTCCGGCGGGATGAAACAGCGTGTCGCCCTCGTCCGGACGCTGGCTGCCGAACCCCGGCTGCTGCTGCTGGATGAGCCATTTTCCGCGCTGGATTTCCAAACAAAGCTTAAGCTTGAAGATCTCGTCTGGACTACGCTGAAGTCCTTCGATAAAACAGCCATCCTGGTTACGCACGACATCGGGGAGGCCATCGCTATGAGTGACACCATTTTTTTATTCGATACGAAGCCTGGTCGTATATATAAGAGGATAGACGTCACAGGCGAATTGAAAAGCCTGAAACCCCTGGAGGCCAGGAACCACCAGGAATATACTTCTTTATTTCAGGAAGTATGGAAGGAGATGGAACAACTTGAGCAGCAGTCCGCACGACCTTAAACACCTCCATCAGAAATATCTGAAATCTCTAAGCAGGGAAAAGCGGATGGTAAGGACCTATCAGCTGCTCATCTTCCTATTCTTTTTCTCATTATGGGAAGCTGCCAGCAGGCTCCAATGGGTCGATCCGCTGATTTTCAGTTCGCCTGCCAAGATTGTCACCCAGCTCTATACAAAGACACTGGACGGCTCGATTTTCCCGCACATCAGTTTTACCGTCTTTGAAACGATACTGGGCTTTGTTATCGGGACATTGGCTGGTACGCTTCTCGCGGCCTTTCTCTGGTGGTCCCCGCTCGCGTCAAAGGTGCTGGATCCTTATCTCGTCATTTTGAATGCAATGCCAAAGGTTGCCCTGGGCCCAATACTGATCGTTGTCCTTGGGCCCGGCTTCACGTCTATCATCGCCATGGGCGCCATTATTTCTGTAATCATCACCACTATCGTCGTATATACGGCCTTCAGAGGAGTGGACCCGAACTATCTTAAAGTGCTGTATACATTTGGGGCCTCACGGTATACATGCTTCAAAGAGGCCATCCTGCCAGCCTCCTTCCCGGCCATCATATCCACACTTAAAGTCAATGTCGGCTTATCATGGGTTGGTGTCATAGTCGGTGAATTCCTCGTATCAGAAAGAGGGCTCGGATACTTAATCATTTACGGCTTCCAGGTCTTCAATTTCACGACTGTACTAAGTTCGTTATTAATTATTGCCGTCTTTGCTACCATCATGTATCAGCTGGTAGAACTTCTGGAACGGAAACTGATAAAAAACTCGAACTAAGAAGGGAGAACACTGGTTTCTCCCTTTAAAATTGGTTATCGCCCCATGCTGCAGCTGGACATGAACCTTGCGGCAGAAGAGCCTTAACGATTTACTCCCATTTCCTCTATTATCCCCAGGCAGATGGGCAGGAGCTCATCCTTCATTATATAACTGTAATCCTCACTGGCTTCTAAATTTTCTGGAAATGCTGCAGCAAGAAGAGGACCCTCTGTTTCTAAATAGTCTTCCTTCTGCTTCAATCCTTTTAGATCTGTATAAAAAACCGCCTTATAAAAATCCTCGCTGCCGCACACCACCCGGTAGGACCCCAGGTATACAAGTTCCCCTGCAAGTCCCCCTGTTTCCTCATATACCTCACGTGCGCAGGCTTCCTCAAGCGTTTCTCTGCCCTCAGCCTTGCCGCCGGGAAACTCAAGTCCTCTTTCCTTGTGCCTCGTCAGCACCCATTTCCCGCGGTAAGTACAAACAACCCACACATGCCTTGCCCTTTCCAGCATCCGCCCCTTTCCGCTGCTGAACAGCACATTGCAGCCATTTTTGTCTATAAACTCCCTGACGATTCCCAATGCCTGACCCTCCTGTCGGGAACAATCTCCATCTCAGGAAAAGTTATCTCCTGAGAATTGTCCCCATTTCCCGATGATATCTGATACCATCATAGCAAAAATTGAGAGGCCCTGTGCCTTATTTTCCTGTTTCGAGTATCCCCATGCTTCTGATATGCGCCTTTGCATCCTGATCCCCAAGCTCGTAAACCATCCGGTAAGCTTCTATCAGCGAGTTATCATAAGAATCATTGGATTCATCGTTGTGATATTCTACAAAGGGTACATGGGCACGCAGGAAGGTTTCCCAGGCAGCAGCATTTCCCTGATCAAAATACTCCCTCAGGATCCGGATTTCATCCTGTGTGGCCTCGATTTTAAAATTCCATTCCGACGCTTCCCTGTCCCGTAAAATCTGGCCGGACCCCATGGCGATATAATACGTCTCTATTCCTTGATCCAATTGATGTCACCCTTTCAGGTTTTTCTTATCTTATATGGTTCCCTCAGCCGGTCCTCTTCCATTCACCCCACAGCCAGAGAAAGTGTTTCGAAGCAGCAGGTAAACTTTTTTCTTTAAATCGGTAAAAATTGATTAAAGGAGCTTGAAAGGGGTAATAAAAATATACATTGACCCTGCATATTTTGGATGAAAAGCTAATATAGAAGCAATATAAGTAACAATGAAAAATCACCTGATAGGAAGGCTTGCCATTTGATAATCATTGACTGCGAGGGGTGAATAATATGAAGCTGATAGAAGAATTGTACGAGCTGTATAAAACCAAGCTGACCGGGGACGAAGAAGATATCGATATGCTGGCATTTGCTGTGCTTGAACAGCTTAGCCGTGAGGAAATCCTGGGCCTCATCCGTGATATGGACAACCAGGAATTAAACAACTTGATGGGGCTGTATATTATCGAGAGTCTGAAGGGTAAATTTGCCCAGGAAAACTTTGAAAAACATCTTCCCTATCCATCCCGGAACCTCCATTAATACATAGGATGACAGCAAAAAGCCTTAAAGCCGCCAGCTTTAAGGCCTTTCTTTTCTAAAAGGGGGATTCCTTTGTATGGTAAAATAAAAGCAGAACCAAGACAGAATTCCGAAGGATGTGAGAACTTTGAAAGTTATTCTCGTCATTTCAATCATCATCGTGCTCGCTGTTCTAATACTTGCTGTGCTCACCACATCAAAGGCATATACGGTCAAGCATACGGTCGATCCTATCGAAAATAACCCTAACGTTTTAAAAGATGAGAATTCGACTATCGACGAAGACACAAAAAAGGAATAAAAAAGGATGCCCCTCTTGTCTGCCCGCCCCATGCGCGGCTGGAGCGGGATTATTCAAACCCGCATCCATTAACCGCCATCCAGGGCAGACTCTAAGGACATCCTGTACTTTACTGTGTAAAGGGGCGCAGCTCCATGTCGCAAGGCTGCCATGCATAGGCGGCGGGCATAAAACTCATGTTTGCTTTATGCGAATACCTGCTGAAGCTCTTCCTTACTATGTGTAAGCCAGAATTTCATCAGCTTTTTAGCTCCTTCAAGGTCATGAAGCTTTGCCTGCCCGCATTGCTTTTCGGAAGCAGCCGGCACCTCTGTTACCTCTACAGCATCCTTCATCGTATCTTCCAGCACATCGATGATCTCCGATACAGAAGGTTCGCCGCTTACCACCAGATAGTAGCCAGTCTGGCATCCCATAGGTGATATATCTATAATATCGAAATGATCATATTTCTCAGTATACTTACGGATATTTATAGCAAGTAAATGTTCCAGCGTGTGGATGGAGTCAGGCTTCATCGCTTGCTTATTCGGCTGGCAGAATCTAATATCATATTTATTAACCACACCGTCGCTGCCTACCTTATGCACTCCGCAATGTCTGACATATGGCGCTTTAACAGCATTGTGATCTAGTTCAAAGCTTTCTACTGAAGGCATCAAATCACTCCTTTGTAAGTCTAATTTACATTTTACAACTTTTCCTGGATTTTTTCATCCCTTTCCAAAAATTTATATAATTCCTACCGGAATAATAACCTATAAGAAAGAAGGCAACACATTTTGCAGAAAATCGTGATAGGATTGTTCAGATTTTATCAACTTGCCATTTCCCCGCTGAAGCCGCCTAGCTGCCGCTTCTATCCAACATGCTCCAGCTACGGAATTGAAGCAGTGAGGCGGTTTGGCGCATTAAAGGGCAGCTATCTTGCTGTAAAGCGGATACTGAAATGCCATCCTTTCCATCCGGGAGGCTTTGACCCTGTTCCGGAACCAAAGCAATCCCCGAGAAAAAAATGACCAGTGCTAGACCTTTGTTTTGTGCCAGGCGTATATAATTTCCCCGGCAGCAAAAAATACTTGAAATCATCCAAGATATTGGTTACTATATCTTAGTACAATTCGGAATCGTTTCGAATTATTTTTTTCTAGTTCTAAATCGTAATCAATACGAATTATTGACCCCAGGGGGAAATAGCTGATGAAATCGAAAGTAAAATGGATCATTCCTTTTCTATTGACAGTATTAGCTGTCGCCGGATGCTCAGGCAAAGATCAAGGGAACTCCAGACAGGGGAAGAGCCCAGACAAAATCAATGTCTATGCTACCGTCTATCCGCTTCAATACTTTGCCGGCAGCATCGGCGGCAAATATGTGGAAGCAAAATCTGTTTATCCGCCGGGCACAGACGAACACACCTTTGAACCATCACAGAAAGACATCATCAAGATGACAGATGCCGATTTATTCTTATATGTCGGCCATGGACTGGAAGGATTTGTTGAAAAGTCCAAGGGCATCTTAGAAGGTGAAGATGTAGCGATGTCTGCAATAGGCGAAAAAATGGATCTGAAGGAAGAGAGCCATGATGACCATGCTCACGAGGAAGAAAGTCATGACGAACATACTTATGGGGACATTGACCCTCATGTTTGGCTCGATCCAGTATTAGCCAAAGAAATGGCTGGCTTAATAAGAGATGAACTTGCCAAACAGAAACCGGAAAAAAAGGAATACTTTGAGGAAAATTATACGAAACTGGCAGCGAAGCTGGAGGCGCTGGATAAAGATTTCCAGAAAACAGCTGCTGATGCGGGCCGCAAAGAGATTATTGTCTCTCATGCAGCCTATGGATACTGGGAGAAGCGCTATGG
The DNA here is from genome assembly GCF_046237625.1 of Paraperibacillus esterisolvens. GTDB lineage: Bacteria > Bacillota > Bacilli > Bacillales > DSM-1321 > Paraperibacillus > Paraperibacillus esterisolvens. The sequence goes on from NZ_CP143545.1 coordinate 3,377,638, forward strand.
TATAAAACAAATCAGCATCGCCGGTCTTTCAAGCTCAAGCGAGCCATCGCAGAAGCAGTTACGGAAAGTCGTGGAAACTGCCAAAAATCACGATATCAAATATGTGGCCTTTGAGCAGAATGTCAGCTCCAAGCTGACTGAAACCATCCAAAAAGAAATTGGGGCGGCCCCGCTGACCCTTCATAACTTATCTGTTTTAACTGAAAAGGATATAAAAAATAAGGAAGATTATTTTACCCTGATGGATAAAAATCTTTCAACCGTACGTACCGCCTTAAATAAGTAATATTCAAATAACCTTGCCGTTTTCGGCAAGGTTATTTGAATTAAAGCGCTTACTATTTTTGTTTAAGAGCCTGCAGTTCTTCATCTGCAAGCATGGTGATGGTCTTAATCACATATTCGGGGAGTCCTCTTAACAGCAAGATTTCGGCGATCAGATATGGTTTGTTCGTTAATCTCATCAATTCAGCCTCCTGCAGCTTATTCATTATCTCCATTATAAACGTAAACAGAGTCATGAAAAATCGGCAAAAAGCCCATTTTCAGAATTTTTTTAATCTTTCATTGTATATATTTCTTTGTGCGAAGTGATCCTAAGCAGTCTCTTCTCGTTAATGTCAAAGCCAATGCCGCTTTTTTCCGGCACAGATATCCACCCGTTGATTGCTTTTATTTCCGGCTGAATGATATCTTCTTCCCAGTAACGTGAAGAGGAAGCAATATCACCCGCTATCGTAAAACCAGGAAGCGAGGCCAGGGCGATATTATGCGCTCTGGAAACGCCGAACTCCACCATTCCTCCACACCATACCGGAATACCCTGCCTTAAACAAAGGTCATGGATTTTTTTTGCCTGTGTCCATCCTCCCACCCTGCTCATCTTGATATTAATGATCTTACAGCTTCCGAGACGGATAGCACCGATGGCGTCATAGTAGGAATGTATGCTCTCATCCAGGCAGACCGGCGTTTTCAGCTCCTTTTGGAGCAGGGAATGCTCCACGATATCATCATGGGCAAGGGGCTGCTCGAGCATCATTAACCGGAATTCATCCAGCCGTCTTAGATGGCTGCTGTCTTCAAGTGTGTAGTCGGAATTCGCGTCAGCCATGAGCGGCAGATCGGGAAAGTTTCTTCTGATGTCCTGGAGCACCTCATAATCATTGGTCCTGCTGATTTTTATTTTATAGCGCTGATAGTTCTCTTCCCTCAGTCTTTCAATCTGCTGGATGGCTTTTCCGCTTGAAGCGCCCGATATCACTGCCCCGGATGGTATTTTCCCGCCCTTTCCGCCAAAAAGGCTGTAGATGGGAACTCCCATCTGCCGTGCATACAAATCCCATAGGGATTGTTCAAGCCCGGCCTTTGCCATGTTATTTCTCCTGAACTTCTTAAAAACATGCTCAATTTCCTTTGGACTCTTAATCTTGTATTGAAATAAGGCAGGAATCAGAAAGTCCTTTAAAATATGATGGGCCGTCACCACGGTTTCCTCTGTATACCAGGGGCTTGAGAAGGCGGTCACCTCCCCATAGCCTTTTACCCCTTCCTGGTCCATGGTTTCAACAATGATGGCCTCCCGCTCCTCAACGGTTTCAAGGTGGGTAACAAATGGTGATTTGAGCCCGGCCGATATAAAGTATAAGGTAATCGATTTAAGATTCACCCGGCTGTCCCTCCTTGTGGAACAGTCTGTGAAGTTCCCGCCTGACAAGTTTGCCAGATGCATTCCTCGGCAGGACGGCGACTGATATGATTCTTGAAGGTACTTTATATGATGCAAGCATTTTCCGGCAATGAGCCAGCAGCTCAGTCTCGGATATCCGAGTCCCTTCAGAAGGGACCACAAAAGCGACAGGCACTTCTCCCCACTTTTCATCCGGCATGCCTGCTGCACCTGCTTCGAAAACATGTTCATGCTGAAGGAGTGCCGCCTCTATTTCAGCAGGATATACATTTTCCCCACCGGAAATGATCAGGTCCGACCTGCGGTCAAGCACATATAAAAAGCCTTCGTCATCCAGATATCCGATATCTCCAGTAAAAAGCCAGCCGCCGCGGATTGCCTTTTCTGTTTCCGCTGCAAGATTATAGTAGCCCTTCGTCACATTGGGACCTTTAACCGCAATCTCTCCTTCTTCAAACGGCAGTCCTCTTCTGCCCTGTACATCTATATAAAGTTCATTAGGGAAAAGAGGCTTTCCAGCCGATCCTAGTTTCTTAAGGCTGTACTCCGGAGATAAAGTTACAAACTGTGAGGCAGTCTCTGTCATGCCATAGGTTTGAAAGACGGGAACCCCCAGGCGTGCACACCTGTCAAGCAAGGCCTTGGGTGCTGGCCCGCCGCCGAGAAGCATGCATCTGAAGGTTTCCGGAAAGGGCTCCGTCCCTCCTGCGATGATCCGGTTCAGCATGGCGGACACCACTGACATGATCGTTACACCCTTTTCCCTGATATCCCGGTTGACTGAAGTTTCATCAAAGGTTTCGTGCAGGATGACACGCATGCCATAAATCACACTGCGGAGGAGAATGGATAATCCGCTGATATGAAACAGCGGTACAGCACACAGCCAGCAGTCATTCTCATTCAGGCCAAGATTCAGGACAGATCCCATGGCGCTCCACCAATGATTGCCGTATGTCTGCATGACTCCCTTCGGCCTGCCTGTCGTCCCTGAAGTGTACATGATGGTAGCGGTACTTGATAAGCTGAAGCCTGCAGGTGACGGGACCGGCTGTCCTTCATTCAGTTCAAGGTCTTCTTTAAGGATGCAGCTGCAGGCAGCCAGGTCTGTACGTAAGCATTCTAAAACCTCTGAATGCTTAGACTCGCTGATAAGCCATGATGCCTCGGCATCCGCTGCCTGAAATGCGATCTCACTGCCGGTGAGGCGTGTATTCAGCAAAAGAATCCTTGCCCCCAGGCTCCACAAGGAGTGGATGATAAAGACTGTATCAGCATGGCTGCCCAAAAGGAGCCCGACTGTATGGCCTTCCCTGATTCCCCGGCGATATAGGGCGGCAGCATACAGAGTGGATGTGTTCTGTAACTCCAGGAAGGTGTATGTCTTTTTCTGAAATTCGAGGGCTGTACGCTCAGGAGTAAGCTCAGCCCTCTTTTTAAGCCAATTTGGCATAATGTCTTGTTCCATCATCATTAACCAGTCCTTTATGTGCAGTTCATAGAAAAAAGCCTGGCGGAATAGGTCCGCCAAGCTATATTACATCAAGGGAAACGAGGGAATTGGCCGAAATCAGGCTTCCTTTTTTCCTTAAAGGCGTCCCGTCCTTCTTTTGCTTCATCTGTTGTGTAATAAAGAAGAGTCGCATCACCTGCAAATTGCTGGATGCCGGCAAGACCGTCTGTATCTGCGTTGAAGGCAGCCTTCAGGAAGCGGATGGCTGTCGGGCTCTTCTCAAGGATTTCTTCACACCATTGAACCGTTTCATCCTCCAGCTGCTCCAGGGGAACAACCGTGTTGACAAGTCCCATATCAAGTGCTTCCTGCGCATTGTACTGGCGGCACAGGAACCAGATTTCCCTGGCTTTCTTATGGCCGACGATGCGTGCAAGATATCCTGAACCATAACCTGCATCAAAGCTGCCCACTTTTGGTCCTGTTTGTCCAAAAACAGCATTATCGGCAGCTATGGTAAGATCGCAGACGACATGTAACACATGCCCTCCTCCGATTGCATATCCGGCTACCATGGCAATGACCGGCTTCGGAATTACCCTGATAAGACGCTGAAGATCAAGCACATTCAGACGCGGAATCTGATCTTCGCCTACATAGCCGCCATGTCCGCGGACCTTTTGGTCTCCTCCTGAACAGAATGCTTTGCCTCCTTCACCTGCAAGGATGATCACTCCAATATTAGAGTCATCTCTTGCGTAAGCAAATGCATCAATCAATTCCATTACAGTCTTCGGTGTAAAAGCATTATGTACTTCTGGGCGGTTAATGGAAATTTTAGCGATGCCATTGTACGTTTGATATAAAATCTCATCATATTTACGTTCTGATACCCATTCTCTGGTCATGGTTTAACCCCTCTCATTCATTCTTTGCAAAAAGTCAGTTATTTTTCTCCCATATACCTCAGGCTGTTCCAAATGGATGGCATGGCCTGCATCCTCTATTATGGCCCAAATGCTGTCCGGCATCAATTGATCCATCTTACCGGCAATGGCACAAAATTTCCGGTCGAGTGATCCGCTGAGCAGGAGCACAGGGACCTTTAAGTCTCCCAGCCTATCCCAATAGGAAGGCTGGGAGCCGGTGCCCATCCCTTTAAGGCTGCCGGCAAGTCCAACAGGATCATTCAAGAGTCTCTGCTCCTTTAAGAAATCCTTCTGGCCGGCTGTCAGCTTCTCTGTCTGGCTTTGAAAGAGGGGGATCGCTCCCCACCTCTCGGCAAACGAAACAATTCCGTCCTTTAAGATTCCTTCAGCAAGCTCTGCATCTGCTATCCTCCGGGCTGCCCGTTCAGCTTCTGTCTTCAGGCCCGGTGAAGCACTCTCCAAGATCAAGGCTTGAACCCTCTCCGGATAGAGGATACTGAAGCATAATGCCAGCCTCCCTCCCATCGAGTACCCAAGGATGCATGCCCTTTGAATATCCAGTGAATCCAGAATCATATTAACAGCCTCTGCAGCTCTTTCCATCCTGTACCATCCCGGGTTCCCAGGACTGCTGCTTCTGCCGTGCCCGATCATATCAATGGCAATGTGCTTATAACCACTGGGCAGAAAGGGTGCCGCATACCTCCAGTTTGAGGATGAACCGGTAAATCCATGCAGGAGCACAAGGGCAGGACCCTCACCGCTGATTGTCACCTCATAGGAAACCCCGCCGGCTTCTATCTTCATTCCTGTCCCTTCATATCTTCCTGCTGCTTCATTTCCCGGGAAACATCATTCCACAGGTTTCGATGTTTTAAGACATTCGTTTGCCTGTCTGTCCTAAGTTCGATCACCTTTAATCCTTCTTTGTTAAAGGATTGTGAAAATTGTTCTAAAAATGTATGCCAGCTTTCAGGTGAAGAATATGTGCCGCCATATAAGCTTGCGGCATGCTCAAAATCCATGCCATGCGGAGTGCCAAAAAGGTCCTCGAAGTGCCTTTCGGAACTTGCCTGCGGCAGGAACGAAAAAATCCCTCCGCCGTCATTGTTCAGGATGATGATGGTGATGTTCAGCTTTAGGAGCCTGGCTGCAAGCAGGCCGTTCATATCATGGAAGAAACTGAGGTCTCCGATGACTAAAACAGTATGGCCAGATACGGCACTCACTCCAAGCGCTGATGATACAACACCATCTATTCCATTTGCTCCACGATTGCAAAACAGCCTTACATCCGTGGATGGAGAGAAATAAAAAGTATCCAGGTCCCTGACAGGCATGCTGTTGCCGACAAAAAGGCTCGAACCATCCGGCATCAAATCTGCAAGCAGGGAGAAGAGCTTGCCTTCGTCCAGTTCCTCGATATCGCGGACTGAGTGAAGCCCAGCCCTTGCATGGCCGCGAAGCTCACGCCAGCGCTTAAGCCATTCAGTCTGCCCGGCTGGTTCAAGCCTGCTCTCAAGGCTTAAGCAGAACAGAGTCTCATCACAGTAAATCATACTTCGGGCCGTGCCTGTCGGCTCGCGGAAGCCTGCTCCGCCATCTACCACGATCATATCTGTCCCTGCCTGCTCCTTCATGAATATCGTTAGAGCCTTGGAAACTGGCATGGCACCAAAACGCACAATTAAATCAGGCTTGAGCCCAGCTTTCACCTCTTCGAATCTTAAAAAGGTGTCATAAGTATCTATTATGTTTTCACTGACATATTTCACACTTCTTAATTGAGATAAAGGATCTGCCAGAATCGGAAAACCCGTATTCTCACTTAAGGCAATTACAGCATCATTGAATTCCTGTGAATCCATAGGCCCGCAGACAATCAGCCCCTTCTTTGCGGCTGCAAGCCTGCCTGCATATTGATCAAAGGCTGCAGACGGCAGGGTCTGCAAATTTCTGTTTTCTAATTCGAGTACAGCCTCGCTGCCTTCTCCAAACCAATTCCTCTCTTCTAAAAGCGGTATGAGCGGTTCACGGAACGGAAAGTTAAGATGAACAGGCCCGGCCGGTGATGCCAGGGCGGCCGAAGCAGCCCTGGCGCATACAGTCCGGGCATAATTAATCATCTCGACAGTATCCTCAGGCAGAGCCATTTCGGCAAACCATTTTACATATCTTCCATATAAATGGAGCTGATCGATCGCCTGTGGTGCACCGACATCCCTCAGTTCATGCGGCCTGTCGGCAGTCATGACCAGGAGGGGGATGCGTGAGATTTTCGCCTCCACTATGGCAGGGAAATAATTGGCCGCAGCTGTGCCGGACGTGCATAAAAGCCCGACTGTAGAGCCGGATGCTTTAGATATGCCCAGCGCATAAAAGGCGGCCGAACGTTCATCTATGTTAATGTGCACCTTTATGGCAGAATGCTCCATCAGCATATAGGCAAGGGGAGTAGACCTGGATCCGGGACTTACCACCACATGCCTCACACCTGCCCTGGCAAGTTCATCAACAAAGGCCCCGGTATATGCACTTAACGCTTCACGGTGTTGCATGGAGCTTTCCTCCTAAAGCACTTAACATCGGCTTGAATTTAATGGCAGTCTCAATATATTCACTTTCAGGAATGGAGCTTTCCACAATTCCGCATCCTGCAAAAAGAGACGCTTCATTGCCCTGGACAAGAGCTGATCGGATGGCTGCAGCAAACTCGCCATTGGACTTGCCATCTGTCCAGCCAACCGGGGCTGCATAGAAGCCTCGCTCCAGCCTCTCCAGCACCCTGATACGTTCCACTGCCTTTTTTTTCGGCAGTCCGCCCATGGCGGGAGTTGGATGCAGCTTTTCCACACAATCAAAGATGGAGACACCATCTTTGCATTCTCCCTCCACTGGAGTGAAGAGATGCTGGATATGCCTTGTCTTCATAAGTACAGGCCCGCTTGGAACCTCGACCGTTTCACAGACTGATTGCATGGAATCCTTGATCATCGATACGACATATTGATGTTCAATCTGATTTTTCTCGTCTTGAAGGAGGCTGTTTCCCAGCCTTTCATCCTCTTCCTGTGTCATCCCCCGGGCGATCGAGCCGGCAAGGCAGGCAGACGAAAGAACGCCTCCCTGTTTTTTGACGAGCTGTTCAGGGGACGCACCTATAAAGTAGTCACTTCCGGATTCCAGGCAGAAGATATAGCTTGTCTGCTGTTCCAGCAGAAGCCCTGCCAGCACAGGTTCAGCATCGACCCTGGAACGGAAAGCAAGCCTGGTTTCCCTGGCCAGGACTATTTTATCTAAATCTGTGGCTTTAATTTCTTCAATTGCCGCTTGGACGGTTCCTTTCCACTCTTCAGGAAAAATCTCTTCCTGCTCTATCAGTTCGTTTGAATAAGCAGGGTGAGCGGCCTCTTTACGTGCTTTGGCTGCAAGCTCTTCCAGCTCTTCACGTGCGTCAGTTAAAATTGTGAGGCTGTCGTCCTGTTTGATCAATAGATTGAGCGTTAAATAAGCCTCTCCGTCTATCACTGACAGCAAGTATTTTGGTATATAGAATAAATTATCTCCAAATTGGTCCCATAATTCCGAGCCGCTCTTTTGATGATCAAAAGAAAAACCCCCAAATAATAAAGGGCCTGTCCCTCGTATTTCCTTTTCTCTGGCAACGATTGCCCGGTCCAATAAATCGTTCCATACCTGCTCTATTGCCTGGTATCTTTTTGTATTATCATCTGTTTGGATCGTATCTATATTCCCTATTCCGGCAAGGATGGTGCTGCTAGCAGGATCCTGCCAGAAAAATCGTGTTCCTGTATATTTTTCTTTTCCTGAATGGTAGAAGGAAAGGGGGTCCAGCGCACCAATTCTAGTCACTTCGCTGAGCAGGACAGAACACTCCCTTTTCCGGGCTGCAGTCCTTGCCTCTAAAAAGCTTTCATTTACGTCAATATTGCTGGTGATTATCATATTATCCCCCCTCCTGTAATATTCCCACGATAAAACCTATTTAAAGATACACCCACAAAGCTCTTTATGTCAATAATTCCAGACTCTTACAGCCAGGACCATTCGAGTATTTTCCTTATTATATATCCAGCTGGTTTTCCGGCATATGAAGCAGCCGGGGCAGGCATGACCAAAAAAATACATTGACACGCCTGCATCCTTTTTCTACACTAAGTTTGTAATGAAAAAATTACAAGTCACACATTAATTGTGCCCTTAGTTTGATGGTAAACAAGCAAATGGTGAGACCCGCTTAACTTTCAAAGCGTGTTTTACCGGTTGAGGAGAGTATACATGCACACACATTTAGATACATCACACGCATCTCTCGTAAAAAACAAGAAAAACAATTGGAGGGTATGGTGGCAGCTTACCCGCCCCCATACATTGACAGCCGGCTTTGTGCCTGTCCTTGTTGGAACAGCCCTTGCGCTGAATGCCGGTGCGGGCTTCAATAAGCCTGTCTTTATCTGCATGATGATTGCTACTTTATTTATCCAGATGGCCACAAACATGTTCAACGAATATTATGATTTTAAGAGAGGCCTTGATAATGAGCAATCAATCGGCATAGGCGGTGCTATTGTCCGTGAGGGGATTTCACCGCAGACCGTTTTGAATATTGCACTCAGCCTGTATGGGCTCTCCATCCTCCTTGGCGTTTATATCTGTATGGAATCCAGCTGGTGGATCGCAGCGATCGGCCTTGTCTGTATGGCCGTGGGCTACTTATATACTGGCGGACCGTACCCAATAGCATACACGCCGTTCGGGGAACTCTTTGCCGGATTATTCATGGGTGTATTCATCATCCTGATATCGTTTTATATCCAGGCAGGCAATGTGACCATTTATCCATTTTTGGTTTCGATACCTGTCGCACTGCTGGTCGGTGCCATCAATCTTGCCAATAACATCCGTGATCTTGAAGGGGACAAGGAAAACGGGAGGAAGACGCTGGCGATTTTAGCCGGAAGGCGCAATGCAGTGATTATCCTCGGCACCATGATGGCGATCTCCTATGTATGGATCATTGCACTGGTTGCATCCGGCTTCACATCTCCATGGCTGCTGATTGTTGGACTGAGCATCCCACGGGCCATCCAGGCTACAAAAGGGTTCATCGGGAAAACCCTGCCGCTCCAAATGATGCCCGCCATGAAAGCGACTGCCCAGACAAACACACTATTTGGCTTCATGCTTTCCATTGGTTTGTTCCTCAGCTACTTCTTCTAAAAAGGCTGCCTTTACCGGCAGCCTTTTTTATGCCTTCTGTCCCCGCTTTCCTTCCAAATTTCTCCCAGAGTTTTTGCATGACCAGATTCGGGTATATATCTGTTACACGAACAAATTAGTATTCTCAGATTTGATGAGAGAATTATATATCAGACTATGACCAAGGGGTGTGAAAGGAATGTTATCGCAGGAACAAACAAAACAATTGAAGGAAGAGCTTATATCCATGAAGAAGGATCTTGAGCATCAGGTAGAGATGCAGGATCCCAGTGACGACAGTATTTCTGATTCAGTAGGAGAACTGAATTCAGTGGACAATCACCCTGCCGATCTCGCGACTGAGATCTTTGAAAAAGAAAAAGACGTTGCACTTGAGGAACATAATTCCAAAGAGCTGTCCAAGGTCAATATGGCTCTTGAGGCAATGGAAGACGGCTCCTACGGGAAATGCCGGGAGTGCGGAAAAGATATTCCGTTTGAGCGCCTGGAGGTTATCCCGTCATCCTTATACTGTATCGACCATACCAAGGAACGAACTATTTCAGAGGATCGTTCCGTTGAGGAGGATGTTCTTGAGCCTTCCCACCGGGATTCATTCCAGCGGCTGAGGGACAATCATCTGATTAATGATGACATTGACAGCTTTGAAGATGTAGCTAAATATGGAACATCTGAAACCCCTTCCGATTACTACGGGAAAATGGAAGACTACAATTCAATGGGCGATGGCAATGCGGATGATGACGGATATCCGGAAGACTATGAAGGATTCGCAGTTTCTGATATGGAAGGCCGGAATCCAAGAGCCTCCGATTCCAAAAAGGAAGAGGACTACGAACGCCAGCTGGATGAGGAAGGAATTGAGTCTAATATCGGGGACATTCCTTATCATGAGCGGGATAGTTATTTAGAAGACAAAGTCTCTGATAAAAAGGAGAAAAAATAAAAGTCAGGCCGGCCCTTTGACGGGACCGGCCTTTCTCTTATATCATAAATTGCGGCTTGATATGCCAGATTTCATCCGAATACTCACGAATCGTCCTGTCGCTCGAAAAATAACCAGCCATCGCTGTATTCACCAGGCTTTTCTTAGCCCAGCCGCCCCTATCGGAATAAGCCTCTTCAAGCATTCCCTGGGCCGTTACATACGAGTCAAAATCCCGAAGTACAAAGAACTGGTCATTCTCCGATAACAGTGAATCAAAAATCGTCTCAAAGTGCTCCGATGAATCGGGGAAAAACCCATTGATCAGCTGATTGCAGATAAGATGTATTCTCTCATCGCTATGATAATAATCATAGGAGTTATATCCCCCGTCAGCAAGATAGCTCAGTACCTTCTCAGCATCGAGGCCAAATATGAAGATATTATCAGGACCCAGACGTTCGGCCATCTCCACATTTGCGCCATCCAAGGTGCCTATGGTCACCGCACCATTGATCATGAATTTCATATTGCCCGTTCCGGAAGCTTCCTTGCCTGCTGTGGATATCTGTTCGCTTACTTCGGCGGCAGGAAATATTTCTTCACCCAGCGATACATTGTAATTTTCTATGAATACCACTTTGATATAGGGGCTTACATCGCTGTCTCCATTCACCTTTTCTGCAACAGCATTAATCAGTTTAATCACCTTTTTGGCAAAGTAATAGCCTGGAGATGCCTTTGCGCCGAAAATAAAGGTGCGAGGATGCGGCTTGAATTGTTTATCTTCCTTCATTCTATTATAGAGGTACATGATGTGGAGGACATTGAGCAGCTGCCTCTTGTAGGCATGAAGCCTTTTTACCTGAACATCAAAAATGGAAGCGGTATCCACTTTAATCCCTGTATTTTTATAGATACGGGATGCAAGCAGATTTTTTCTGGTCTGCTTTACTTTCATCAGCCGTTCAAGGACCGAGGCATCAGTTTGATATTCCATAAGCCGGGCAAGTTCTTCAGGCCTTGTCCTCCAGCCATCCCCAATATATTCAGACAAGAGGGCCGAAAGCTCAGGATTCGCTTTCATCAGCCAGCGCCGATGCGTGATACCATTGGTTTTATTATTGAATTTCTCCGGAAATACAGCATAAAAGTCTTTCATTTCCCTATGCTTCAGGATTTCCGTATGAAGGCGGGCTACCCCGTTCACGCTAAAGCTGCCCGCTATGGCCAAATGTGCCATTTTCACTTCACCGTGAGCAATGACAGCCATCTGTTCAATATGCTTCCAGTCACCCGGATATTGATCCCACAGATCCCGGCAAAAGCGTTCGTTTATCTCATGAATAATCATATAAAGGCGCGGCAGCAGCGCTGCCATGATATGTGCAGGCCATTTTTCGAGCGCCTCTGATAAGGTGGTATGGTTTGTATAAGAGATGGTCTTTGTAGTGATATCCCAGGCTTCTTCCCATGACAGTCCCTCTTCATCCAGAAGGATCCTCATCAGCTCTGGGATGGCCATTGCAGGGTGGGTATCATTAATATGCAGGCCGATTTTTTCTGGGAACAGCCGGATATCTTTGTACTTTTTCCGAAAAGCTCCCATGATTGATTGGATGGTGGCGGAAACAAGAAAATACTGCTGCTTCAGCCTGAGGATTTTTCCTTCTTCATGCTCATCATTTGGATACAGGAATTCTGTGACCGCTTCGGTTTCCCTTTTATACTTCATTACATCCTTCTGGCCTGGGGTAACGGCTGGCTCTGCACTCCATAACCGAAGGGTATTCACGGTAGAGTTCCGATAGCCTACTACCGGAACGTCATATGGCACCGCCATTACTCTCACTGAATCAACATGCCGGAACGACAGCCTGCCGTTTTCAACAAAGCTTTCAACCTTTCCATAGAAAGGAATTTCCACAGCAAGATCCGGTTTTCTTACTTCCCAGACAAAGCCGTGCCTGAGCCATTGCTCAGGCAATTCTACTTGAAAGCCATCCAGGATCTTTTGTTCGAAAAGGCCAAGTTTATACCGGATTCCGCAGCCATGCCCAGGAAGGGACAGGGAGGCAAGAGAATCCATGAAGCATGCTGCAAGCCTTCCCAGACCGCCGTTGCCTAGGCCGGCATCCGGCTCAAGATCTTCTACCTCCGAAAGATCGACATCCAGGTCTTTTAAGCCTTCCTTGATTATTTCGGTGATGCCGAGATTAAAAAGGTTGCTTCCCAGAAAGCGGCCAGGAAGAAATTCGATGGAAAGATAGTATATCTGTTTGGCATCAGATATCCTTGCTTTCTCAATTGATTCGATCCAGTTATGGCTGATATGTTCCCTGACCATGATCCCGAGGATATGGAACTGGTCCCGCTTTGAAGTTTCCCGAAAACTTTTCCCACATGCCGCTTCAAGCCTGTTTTGAAAATGCTTTTTAAAGGTTTCTTTATCAGAAAACACGGCTTCCACTTTGATTGACCAGCTCCTCATAAAGCAAATTATACTCTTTGGCCGATTGGGCCCAGCTATAATCCATCGACATTGCCTTGGCCACGATTTTCCCCCATGTTTCTTGATCCTGATAAAAGTACAGGGCCCGCTTAATGGTAAACAGCATATCATGGGCATTGAAGTTGCTGAATGAGAATCCGTTCCCTTCACCATTAAATTCATTATAAGGAGTAACGGTATCGTTCAGCCCCCCTGTCTCCCTTACAATCGGAACAGCTCCATACCTCATGGCAATCAGCTGGCCCAAACCGCACGGTTCAAACTTGGAAGGCATCAAAAAGAGATCTGCCCCTGCATAAATCTTATGCGCAAGTCCTTCATCAAATCCAATGATCGCTTTCACTTTATGCGGATAGTAATATTGCATTTCCTGAAAAAAGTCAGAGAACTGTGGATCACCGGTCCCGAGTACAACCAGCTGGATGTCCTCGCTGACAATTTCCCCGAATACCCCTCTCACCAATTCCAATCCCTTCTGGGCTGTGAGCCTGGTAATCATGGCAATGACCGGAACCGAAGGATTTTCCGGCAGGCCGAGGAGCTTCTGGAGTGCCCGCTTGTTGTCCGCCTTTCCGTCTATGCGGCTTGCGCTGTATGGTTTTTCAAGAGAACTGTCAGTTTCCGGGTCATACAGGTCTGAATCAATTCCATTTAGTATCCCGCTGAAGCTGTCTCCCCTGCTCCTCAGGAGACCATCCAACGCCTCACCGTAGTATTCCGTCTGGATTTCTTCTTTGTAGGTTGGGCTGACTGTAGTAATATGGTCAGCGGCAACAATGCCTGCCTTCATGAAATTAATGTTACCATAGAATTCCAAATGGTCCTCATTGAAGTAATAATCACTGACGCCAAGCAGGTCCCCGAGGATAGCTCTCGGGAATACCCCTTGGAATTGCAGATTATGGATCGTAAAAACAGTCTTGATGAATTCATAGCCTGGCCGTCCCTGATATTCTGTTTTATACAGGAAGGGAATCAACCCTGTATGCCAATCATGGCAGTGGAGGATCTGCGGCTCAAGGGCAAGCTGTCCGATTCCTTCCAGCACAGCCCTTGAAAAGTAGGCAAACCTTTCTCCATCATCAAAATCCCCGTACAGGTTATCCCTTTTGAAATAATACTCATTGTCCACGAAATAATAGTTAATTCCTTCAAGCTCTAAGTGGAAAATGCCGCAATACTGTCTGCGCCATCCTACCTGGACTTCAAACTCCGCTATCTTGGACATCCTATCTGTATATTCATGGCTGATTCCGCTGTACTTAGGCATGATCACACTCACCCGGTTTCCGTTTTCTGCGAGCTCCCCGGGAAGGGACCCGGCCACATCTGCCAGCCCTCCAGACTTAACAAATGGTACGCATTCCGAGACAGCAAAGAGAATATCCATCAGCTGACCACCGCTTTCTGGACGGCACCTTTCTTAATGACGATGGGCTGGTCCTTTGTTCCGATTAATTTGACTCCGTCTTCAATCCGCACATCTTTATCCAATATGACAGACTCGAGCACACATCCTTCTCCAATCTGGCTTTTCTGCATGATTACACAGTCCTTGATAACCGAACCTTTGCCTATTTTGACAGATCTGGAAATGATGCTGTTTTCGACTGCACCTTCGATAATACAGCCATTCGCGACCATGGAATTGGTCACTTCTGAATTCTTAGTATATTTGGTTGGTGGTTCATCCTTAACCTTTGTGAAAATCGGCTGGCTCTTATTAAAAAGTTTTTGCCATTTAGACGGCTCAAGCAGACCCAGGCTTGCTTCATAATAGGATTTGATGGAGTCGATAGTCACGCAATAGTCTGTGTATTCATATGTGCAGACCTTGTACGGGTGCTGTCCATCTTCAAACAAGTCATAAAGGCATTGATGGCCTGTAATATCGCGCTTGACAATCAGGTCGATCAGGAGCTCCCTTTTAAGAAGATACATTTCTAGCGGGCGCCCGTCCTTTGTAACTTCAGTGATATCACAGCCGCTCTCAATATGCTTGTCTAAAATCTCACAAAAGTCAACATTCAGGACTGTATAGCAATTGGAGACAACGGCATACTCCTGTGTGCTTCTTTTAAAATAGTCCAGGTGATAGGAAAAACATTGGAAAGATCCTATATGGTAAAAAGGTATATCCAAATTAGGGGCAGGGAAGAAGAAAAGGCCATCTCTCTTTCTGTCCAGATCCCAGTTCTTTCCGGACTCCAGGTGATCCATAAGAGATCTGTAATGAAATTTTGGAAAAACGGCTACACTGGTTATTCCTGAATTGACCATGCTTGAAAGCACAAAGTCTATGAGCCTGTATCTGCCGGCGAATGGCAGGGCAGCAAGGATTCTCTGCTCCGTCAGGTCTCTGAGTGGATCTTTATAAGTGGTTGCATCAATGACTCCAAGGATATTTTTATTCATGCTAAATCTCCCTTCCAAATGCTTGATGTTTTAATTGGTCATTAAGTAATCCTTTATCAATGCTTCTGTAACAAGCACTACGGAATCGCTGCCGGCTTCCGGCCTGATGACTACCCCTTCAGGAATTTCTACACCTGTCGGCACGATAGCACGCTCTACATACGCCCCGCTTCCGATTACGGCTCCGGACATCACGACGGACTCCATTACCGCTGCGTCTTTATGCACGGTAACCCCCTGGAAGAGGACAGATTTTTCTACCCTTCCTTCCACTGAGCATCCTTCGTTCACAAGCGAATCCCTCACATAAGCTTCTGCCGAAATATATTGCGGGGGCTGATTGGGATTCACTGAGTAAATGCGCCATGAATAATCGAAAAGATCCAGTGAGTTGCTGTCATCAAGCAGGTCCATATTGGCCTCCCATAGACTCTTGATTGTCCCTACATCCTTCCAATAGCCTTTAAAAGGATAGGCAGTGACTTTTTTGTGTTCATTCAGCAGCATTGGGATGATATCCTTGCCGAAGTCCCTGTCTGACTCTGGATTTTCCGCATCCCGGATAAGGGCATCCTTCAGGACACTCCAATTAAATATATAGATGCCCATTGAAGCAAGATTATTCTTTGGTTCAGCAGGCTTCTCATCAAACTCCGTTATGTTTAGGTCTGGATCCGTATTCATGATCCCGAATCTGCTTGCTTCGTCCCACGGAACCTCAATTACCGAAATGGTTGCATCTGCCCCTCTGTCTTCATGGTACTTAATCATTTCCGAGTAATCCATTTTGTAAATATGATCACCAGACAGGACCAGCACATACTCCGGGCTGTAGGAGTCAATATAGGTGATATTCTGATAAATTGCCGAAGCAGTTCCCTCATACCACCTGACCTTTTTTGTCTCGGCATAAGGAGGGAGTACGGTCACCCCGCCATTTATTCTGTCAAGATCCCAGGCACTCCCAATCCCGATATAGTTATTAAGAACAAGGGGCTGATACTGGGTAAGGACCCCTACGGTGTCTATTCCTGAATTGGTGCAGTTACTTAGGGTAAAATCAATGATTCTGTACTTTCCGCCAAAGGGAACCGCGGGTTTGGCAATATTCTGAGTCAATTCATTGAGCCGGCTTCCCTGTCCTCCTGCCAGTAACATTGCTACGCATTTCGTCTTCGCCATTTGCTTTTTTCCCCTTTCTCTTTTTAACCTTTTTGAATACGGCTGTTCCGAAGGCAGGCACGGTTATTTCTATAGAGTGTTTCCTGCCATGGTAGTCACCGCGGGTAGACATTACACTTTTACGGTTAATGTGTTTGTTTCCTCCATAATGAGCACAGTCGCTGTTAAGCACTTCCCTGTATTCACCAGTATCTGGAACACCAATCTTGTAATTCTGATAGCTTCTCGGCGAAAAATTGAAGAGACAAACCAGATCCTCATCTTTTCCTTTTCGCAAGAAGGAAAAGATTGACTGTTCAGAGTTATTAACATCAATCCATTCAAAGCTTTCGGGTGCGTAATCCATTTCATACAATGCCTTCTGCCTTTTTGAAAACCTTAAGAGCTCCTTGACATAATCATGCAGCCTTCGATGCATTTCATAGTCAAAAAGATTCCAGTCCAATTCTCTATTCTCGCTCCATTCCCTGAATTGGCCGAACTCGCTTCCCATGAATAGCAGCTGTTTTCCCGGATGCATGGCCATGAAGCCAAGAAGCAGCCTCAGCTGGGCAAATTTCTCCTCATAAGAACCCGGCATTTTATCCAGCAGCGACTTTTTTCCATGGACAACTTCATCATGTGAAAATGGCAGTATAAATTGTTCAGTAAATGCGTACATCAGAGAAAATGTCACCTTATGATGCAGCAAGGGGCGTTCATGGGGCTGAGCCTTCATATATTCCAGCATGTCGTTCATCCAGCCCATATTCCATTTGTAGGTGAATCCCAATCCTCCTTGCTCAGGAGAACCTGTAACTTGAGGGTAATCGGAGGAATCCTCTGCAATGATTAATAGATGAGGGTCCTGCTCTAATAAGACGGTGTTTAGTTTCCTTAAGAATGCCACACCAAAGCTGTTAACTTCTTTGTGGGCGCCACCTGGCCAGTATATGATATTTGCAACAGCATCCAGCCTGAAACCGTCAATGTGGAAATAGTCCATCCAAAAGCAGGCATTGGAAATTAAAAAGCTTTGGACCTCATTTCTTCCAAGGTCGAAATTAGCTGTACCCCACACCCGGTTTTCACGGTGTTTTTCAGTCGGGTAGTCAAACAGCGGCTCTCCATCAAACAAATAGAGCCCATGGGCATCCTTGCAAAAGTGTCCTGGCACCCAATCCAGAATTACACCTATATCATGCTGATGGCATTGATCGACGAAATGCATCAATTCATGCGGGCTGCCATAGCGGCTGGTTGCGGAATAATATCCAGTTCCCTGATAGCCCCATGATCCATCAAAGGGATGTTCAATGATAGGGAGGAGTTCCACATGCGTATATCCCGCTTCTTTGAGATAAGGGATAAGTTCATCCACCATTTCGCGATAAGAGAAATAAGAGCCGTCTTCCTTGACTTTCCAGCTGCCAAAGTGCATTTCATAAATGAACATAGGCCTGCTTTGACTTGGCTGCTTAGCTTTCTTTCGCTGCCAAGTGGTATCATTCCAGTCATAGCCATCCAATGAATATACTTTTGAAGCAGTAGCGGGTCTGAGTTCAGAGTAAAAAGCAAATGGATCAGCTTTCAGCAGCTTTCTTCCATCTTGTGTGATGATTTCATATTTGTATATCTCACCAGTCAAATCCCCCTCGTAAAAGAGTGACCAGACTCCTTCCCTGTTTACTCTTTCCATTTCCCAGCCGCTGCTGTTCCAGCCATTGAAGCTGCCAACCACAGCGATACGCCTGGCATGCGGTGCCCATACATAGAACCTTGTGCAGGTCCGCCCGCCTTCATGGATCAGGTGAGAACCAAACAGTTCATGTGATTTAAAAAGATTTCCTTCATGAAATAGATGAAGTTCAAAATCTGTCGGTGTTCGAATAGCCAAGGCATCCCTCTCCCAGTTGCATACTTGATACTTCAAACTGAATCTCTGTTCAGTCCTTATCAATATTTTGATATAATAGAGTTAATTATTCGATACAGTTGGACATATTCCTTTAAATTTTTTGCATGTTTCGAATTTTAGTTAGATTTTACTACGTTTTAAGGTAGCGGCTGGTATCAACAGTTACCTTTTCCCGGATCAAGAGAATTTAAAACCGATTAGAAGCAGTGGATAGTAATTTTTTAGCTGGGTAGTGCTGGAGAATAGAGAAGATTCTGGGTAAAAAGAGGTATATAGGAGAGCCATAGATGCAGAAAAAAAGAAGAAGCGGTATAAGACAAAAAGAGCAGTGTACATTAGTACACTGCTCTTTTTGTATGACCCCTACGGGATTCGAACCCGTGTTACCGCCGTGAAAGGGCGGTGTCTTAACCGCTTGACCAAGGGGCCTTATGGCGGAGAAGGAGGGATTTGAACCCTCGCGCCGCTTACGCGACCTACACCCTTAGCAGGGGCGCCTCTTCAGCCTCTTGAGTACTTCCCCATAAAAATGGCTCCGCAGGTAGGACTCGAACCTACGACCGTTCGGTTAACAGCCGAATGCTCTACCACTGAGCTACTGCGGAATGGTGGGCCTAAATGGACTCGAACCATCGACCTCACGCTTATCAGGCGTGCGCTCTAACCAGCTGAGCTATAGGCCCATATTTATTTGGAGCGGGTGATGGGAATCGAACCCACGACATCAGCTTGGAAGGCTGAGGTTTTACCATTAAACTACACCCGCATGCTATGGGGCGACTGATGGGAATCGAACCCACGAATGTCGGAACCACAATCCGATGCGTTAACCACTTCGCCACAATCGCCACAGACGAAAATATTAAATAAAATGGTGGCTCAGGACGGAATCGAACCGCCGACACAAGGATTTTCAGTCCTTTGCTCTACCGACTGAGCTACTGAGCCTTATTTTACGGCTTGCGCTAAGCTTCAAATTTCATCGTCAGCTTCTTCACTCACATCCTCACGTATACACATACGCTCCGGTGTTCCCTCAGTCGCTTCCTCGGACTTTTCGCTTATCACAACCCTTAGATAAGTTGTGTTATAAAATTAAATATGGCGGTCCCGACGGGAATCGAACCCGCGATCTCCTGCGTGACAGGCAGGCATGTTAACCGCTACACCACGGGACCAGATATTGCGGGGACAGGATTTGAACCTGCGACCTTCGGGTTATGAGCCCGACGAGCTACCAGACTGCTCCACCCCGCGACGATATTAAAGTGTTAAAATGCTCATGCCCTAAATTGCGTTATAGGACTGTTCCGATTTCAGTGAGACTAATCAAGCAGCGGCAAAATCGGAACAACTCGCAGCTTGCTGATAAAAATAAATGGAGGAGGTAGAGGGATTCGAACCCCCGCGGGCTTTTACACCCCTGTCGGTTTTCAAGACCGATCCCTTCAGCCAGACTTGGGTATACCTCCGTATAAGTGGTGGACCTTGTAGGACTCGAACCTACGACCGGACGGTTATGAGCCGTCTGCTCTAACCAACTGAGCTAAAGGTCCAAATGGTAGCGGCGGAGGGGATCGAACCCCCGACCTCACGGGTATGAACCGTACGCTCTAGCCAGCTGAGCTACACCGCCATGTTATAGTCATATAATATTAATGGTGGAGCCTAGCGGGATCGAACCGCTGACCTCCTGCGTGCAAGGCAGGCGCTCTCCCAGCTGAGCTAAGGCCCCAAAAAAGATGGTCGGGAAGACAGGATTCGAACCTGCGACCCCTTGGTCCCAAACCAAGTGCTCTACCAAGCTGAGCTACTTCCCGTATATATGGCGCGC
Organism: Paraperibacillus esterisolvens; assembly: GCF_046237625.1. Taxonomy (GTDB): domain Bacteria; phylum Bacillota; class Bacilli; order Bacillales; family DSM-1321; genus Paraperibacillus; species Paraperibacillus esterisolvens. The sequence continues at coordinate 3,397,716 of NZ_CP143545.1, forward strand.
CCGAAAGGAGTCGAACCCATAACCTTCTGATCCGTAGTCAGACGCTCTATCCAATTGAGCTACGGGCGCAATATGTGTATGTGGTGCCGAGGACCGGAATCGAACCGGTACGGTAGTCACCTACCGCAGGATTTTAAGTCCTGTGCGTCTGCCAGTTCCGCCACCCCGGCGTGAAAAAGACTGGAGCGGAAGACGGGATTCGAACCCGCGACCCCAACCTTGGCAAGGTTGTATTCTACCACTGAACTACTTCCGCAGATAAATAAAAGTGCGGGTGAAGGGAGTCGAACCCCCACGCCGTAAGGCGCCAGATCCTAAGTCTGGTGCGTCTGCCAATTCCGCCACACCCGCATGTTATTAAGAAAAGATGGTGAGCCATGAAGGATTCGAACCTTCGACCCTCTGATTAAAAGTCAGATGCTCTACCGGCTGAGCTAATGGCTCTTTAGGAAAACTGTGTTTATCTTGCATCTGTCCGTTAAACCAACATCAGCTTTAAAAAGAAAGTGGTGCCGGCAAGAGGACTTGAACCCCCAACCTACTGATTACAAGTCAGTTGCTCTACCAATTGAGCTACACCGGCACAGTAAGGAAATATGGTGGAGGATGACGGGATCGAACCGCCGACCCTCTGCTTGTAAGGCAGATGCTCTCCCAGCTGAGCTAATCCTCCATATTTATAACCTGCCCGGCAGCGTCCTACTCTCACAGGGGGAGATCCCCCAACTACCATCGGCGCTAAAGAGCTTAACTTCCGTGTTCGGGATGGGAACGGGTGTGACCTCTTTGCCATAACTGCCAGACAAGTTTTTCTCAAGAGACATATGTTATTATAACATCTTTTGAGAGTTATTCAAATAACAATTTTTCATTTCTTAAAAGAACTTTCGTTCCTTCAAAACTAGATAACAAAGGCTGATCTGCATTACGTTTTCGAGTATAAACAAGATAGGTTAAGTCCTCGATCGATTAGTATCTGTCAGCTCCACGTGTCGCCACGCTTCCACCTCAGACCTATCTACCTGATCATCTTTCAGGGATCTTACTAGCTTGACGCTATGGGAAATCTCATCTTGAGGGGGGCTTCATGCTTAGATGCTTTCAGCACTTATCCCGTCCGCACATAGCTACCCAGCGATGCCTTTGGCAAGACAACTGGTACACCAGCGGTGCGTCCATCCCGGTCCTCTCGTACTAAGGACAGCTCCTCTCAAATTTCCTGCGCCCACGACGGATAGGGACCGAACTGTCTCACGACGTTCTGAACCCAGCTCGCGTACCGCTTTAATGGGCGAACAGCCCAACCCTTGGGACCGACTACAGCCCCAGGATGCGATGAGCCGACATCGAGGTGCCAAACCTCCCCGTCGATGTGGACTCTTGGGGGAGATAAGCCTGTTATCCCCGGGGTAGCTTTTATCCGTTGAGCGATGGCCCTTCCATGCGGAACCACCGGATCACTAAGCCCGACTTTCGTCCCTGCTCGACTTGTAGGTCTCGCAGTCAAGCTCCCTTGTGCCTTTACACTCTGCGAATGATTTCCAACCATTCTGAGGGAACCTTTGGGCGCCTCCGTTACTCTTTAGGAGGCGACCGCCCCAGTCAAACTGCCCGCCTGACACTGTCTCCCGCCCCGATAAGGGGCGCGGGTTAGAATTTCAATACAGCCAGGGTAGTATCCCACCGATGCCTCCACCGAAGCTGGCGCTCCGGCTTCAAAGGCTCCTACCTATCCTGTACAAGCTGTACCAAAATTCAATATCAGGCTGCAGTAAAGCTCCACGGGGTCTTTCCGTCCTGTCGCGGGTAACCTGCATCTTCACAGGTAGTATAATTTCACCGAGTCTCTCGTTGAGACAGTGCCCAGATCGTTACGCCTTTCGTGCGGGTCGGAACTTACCCGACAAGGAATTTCGCTACCTTAGGACCGTTATAGTTACGGCCGCCGTTTACTGGGGCTTCAGTTCAAAGCTTCGCTTGCGCTAACCTCTCCCCTTAACCTTCCAGCACCGGGCAGGCGTCAGCCCCTATACTTCGCCTTGCGGCTTCGCAGAGACCTGTGTTTTTGCTAAACAGTCGCCTGGGCCTATTCACTGCGGCTCATCCGGGCTATTCACCCAGATGAGCACCCCTTCTCCCGAAGTTACGGGGTCATTTTGCCGAGTTCCTTAACGAGAGTTCTCTCGCACACCTTAGGATTCTCTCCTCGCCTACCTGTGTCGGTTTGCGGTACGGGCACCCTTCATCTCGCTAGAGGCTTTTCTTGGCAGTGTGGAATCAGGAACTTCGGTACTAAATTTCCCTCGCCATCACAGCTCAGCTTATGTGAAAACGGGATTTGCCTCGTTTTCAGCCTAACTGCTTGGACGCGCTAATCCAACAGCGCGCTTACCCTATCCTACTGCGTCCCCCCATCGCTCAAACGATGAATAGGTGGTACAGGAATATCAACCTGTTGTCCATCGCCTACGCCTTTCGGCCTCGGCTTAGGTCCCGACTAACCCTGAGCGGACGAGCCTTCCTCAGGAAACCTTAGGCATTCGGTGGAAGGGATTCTCACCCTTCTTTCGCTACTCATACCGGCATTCTCACTTCTAAGCGCTCCACCAGTCCTTCCGGTCTGGCTTCTCAGCCCTTAGAACGCTCTCCTACCGCGGACACCCTAGGTGTCCACCCACAGCTTCGGTGATACGTTTAGCCCCGGTACATTTTCGGCGCAGAGTCACTCGACCAGTGAGCTATTACGCACTCTTTAAATGGTGGCTGCTTCTAAGCCAACATCCTGGTTGTCTAAGCAACTCCACATCCTTTTCCACTTAACGTATACTTTGGGACCTTAGCTGGTGGTCTGGGCTGTTTCCCTTTTGACTACGGATCTTATCACTCGCAGTCTGACTCCCAAGGAAAAGTCATTGGCATTCGGAGTTTGACTGAATTCGGTAACCCGAGATGGGCCCCTAGTCCAATCAGTGCTCTACCTCCAAGACTCTTAACACTTGAGGCTAGCCCTAAAGCTATTTCGGAGAGAACCAGCTATCTCCAGGTTCGATTGGAATTTCTCCGCTACCCACACCTCATCCCCGCACTTTTCAACGTGCGTGGGTTCGGGCCTCCATTCAGTGTTACCTGAACTTCACCCTGGACATGGGTAGATCACCTGGTTTCGGGTCTACGACCTCATACTCATTCGCCCTATTCAGACTCGCTTTCGCTGCGGCTCCGTCTCATCAACTTAACCTTGCATGAAATCGTAACTCGCCGGTTCATTCTACAAAAGGCACGCCATCACCCGTTTCCCAAAAGGGACATAGGGCTCTGACTACTTGTAGGCACACGGTTTCAGGATCTCTTTCACTCCCCTTCCGGGGTGCTTTTCACCTTTCCCTCACGGTACTGGTTCACTATCGGTCACTAGGTAGTATTTAGCCTTGGGAGATGGTCCTCCCTGCTTCCGACGGGATTTCACGTGTCCCGCCGTACTCAGGATCCACTCTGGAGGGAACGAAGTTTCGACTACAGGGTTGTTACCTTCTTCGACGGACCTTTCCATGTCTCTTCGTCTACCCCGTTCCTTTGTAACTCCGTATAGAGTGTCCTACAACCCCGAAAGGCAAGCCTTTCGGTTTGGGCTACATTCCGTTTCGCTCGCCGCTACTTGGGAAATCGCATTTGCTTTCTGTTCCTCCGGGTACTTAGATGTTTCAGTTCCCCGGGTCTGCCTCCATCACCCTATGAATTCAGGTGAAGGTACTGTTCCATTACGAACAGTGGGTTTCCCCATTCGGAAATCTCCGGATCAAAGCTTACTTACAGCTCCCCGAAGCATATCGGTGTTAGTCCCGTCCTTCATCGGCTCCTAGTGCCAAGGCATTCACCGTGCGCCCTTTCTAACTTAACCATAAATCCGGCTGACGATAAGTTCCTTCTCCTCAGCCTATGAAGGTGAGAGAAGTTTCGCTTCATCATCGAACCATAATAAAACATAAAACTTAACTCGGTTTATTACTCGATGCGGTAAAATGACGCAAATCATTTTTGCCTTATATTGTTATCTAGTTTTCAAAGAACGATGAAAATAAAGGATAAACGTCGCTCTTCTTCGTCAGCTTCACTCATTCACATCCTCATGTACGTGAAGTACACTCCGGTGTTCGCTCGTTCGCTTCCTCGAATAGTTCGTTTCTAATTTATTTTCAGGTTTTGAGAGAATGCTCCCTCAAAACTGAACGAAACAAGATCGCTTTTTCCTTAGAAAGGAGGTGATCCAGCCGCACCTTCCGATACGGCTACCTTGTTACGACTTCACCCCAATCATCTGTCCCACCTTAGGCGGCTGGCTCCATAAAGGTTACCCCACCGACTTCGGGTGTTACAAACTCTCGTGGTGTGACGGGCGGTGTGTACAAGGCCCGGGAACGTATTCACCGCGGCATGCTGATCCGCGATTACTAGCGATTCCGGCTTCATGCAGGCGAGTTGCAGCCTGCAATCCGAACTGAGAATGGCTTTATGGGATTCGCTCGGCCTCGCGGCTTTGCTGCCCTTTGTACCATCCATTGTAGCACGTGTGTAGCCCAGGTCATAAGGGGCATGATGATTTGACGTCATCCCCACCTTCCTCCGGTTTGTCACCGGCAGTCACCTTAGAGTGCCCAACTGAATGCTGGCAACTAAGATCAAGGGTTGCGCTCGTTGCGGGACTTAACCCAACATCTCACGACACGAGCTGACGACAACCATGCACCACCTGTCACTCTGTCCCCCGAAGGGGAACGTCCTATCTCTAGGAGTGTCAGAGGATGTCAAGACCTGGTAAGGTTCTTCGCGTTGCTTCGAATTAAACCACATGCTCCACCGCTTGTGCGGGCCCCCGTCAATTCCTTTGAGTTTCAGCCTTGCGGCCGTACTCCCCAGGCGGAGTGCTTAATGCGTTAGCTGCAGCACTAAAGGGCGGAAACCCTCTAACACTTAGCACTCATCGTTTACGGCGTGGACTACCAGGGTATCTAATCCTGTTCGCTCCCCACGCTTTCGCGCCTCAGCGTCAGTTACAGACCAGAGAGTCGCCTTCGCCACTGGTGTTCCTCCACATCTCTACGCATTTCACCGCTACACGTGGAATTCCACTCTCCTCTTCTGCACTCAAGTCTCCCAGTTTCCAATGACCCTCCACGGTTGAGCCGTGGGCTTTCACATCAGACTTAAAAGACCGCCTGCGCGCGCTTTACGCCCAATAAATCCGGACAACGCTTGCCACCTACGTATTACCGCGGCTGCTGGCACGTAGTTAGCCGTGGCTTTCTGGCCAGGTACCGTCAAGGTGCCATCAGTTACTATGGCACTTGTTCTTCCCTGACAACAGAGTTTTACGATCCGAAAACCTTCTTCACTCACGCGGCGTTGCTCCGTCAGACTTTCGTCCATTGCGGAAGATTCCCTACTGCTGCCTCCCGTAGGAGTCTGGGCCGTGTCTCAGTCCCAGTGTGGCCGATCACCCTCTCAGGTCGGCTACGCATCGTGGCCTTGGTGAGCCGTTACCCCACCAACTAGCTAATGCGCCGCGGGCCCATCCTTGAGTGACAGCCGAAACCGTCTTTCCTCTTTCCCTCATGTGAGGGAAAGACCTATCCGGTATTAGCTCCGGTTTCCCGAAGTTATCCCGATCTCAAGGGCAGGTTGCCCACGTGTTACTCACCCGTCCGCCGCTGACTTCAGGGAGCAAGCTCCCATCCATCCGCTCGACTTGCATGTATTAGGCACGCCGCCAGCGTTCGTCCTGAGCCAGGATCAAACTCTCTGAAAAGTGTTCGATATAGCTCATAAATTTTAAAACTTGTTTTTGTTAACTTCCTATAAAATAAGAAGTAACTGGCGTCTTGTTTCGTTCAGTTTTCAAAGAACATTTTGTCAAAAGCGACTTTATTATCATACCGTATCTCGCAGTATTTTGTCAACAACTTTTCTAGAATAATTTATCTGTTGTTGTTCGTGCAAATGTTTTAGTTACTCACCGCTTTCTTGGCGGCGAAATATAATATATCACGGTAAAAAGAACTTTGCAATGTTTTTGGAAAAAGTTTTTTGAAAAAGTATTACAAGTTTTAACTGCGCAGTTTTACCCCGGGATTTTCAATAGGATGAATCACCATGAATATTGTGTGCTTTCTTTGAATAGCATTGTTATAACCACAAAAAAGCAAGGAGCAATTAGATGGATCTAAAAGCCGCAGGACTGCTTGTATCATTCACTATGGCCCTATTTCTTTTTATCACCGCTTATGCCGAGGCAATAAAAATCAGCACAGCCGAAGGAAAGGTTGATGGGTTCACCTTAATTTTCTCTCTCCCATCCGCTTTTGTGTTTTCTATTTTCGCCTGTGTATTCCAGGAATAAAAAAACGGCAGCAGGCGAAAATACCCTGACTGCCGTTTTTTTTATTAAAGCAGCTCGGCTGCCTGTTGTTCAAGCCTGAGCCTTGCCCTGGTCTTTCTTTCATCCATTATAAACAAAATGATCCCCCCCAGTACAATTGCCCCTCCTAATATCTGTGTCCAGATAACCTGTTCCTTAAGCAGATAATAAGCAAGCACGGATGCACCGACCGGCTCAAACAGAATACCCATGGAGATAGTGCTTGCACTGAGCCATTTTATTGACCAATTAAACAGTGTGTGGCCGAGTATAGTCGGAATTATTGCCAGAAGGAGGAAGTAGAGCCAATCCTCTCTCCCATATGGAGCCAGCGGTTCATTGACAGCCATCACATAAAATAAAAGCACAACGGAACTTACCAGATATACAAGGAAGGTATAGGTGATAAGCGATATCCGTTTACGGACTGTCTGGCCGAAAAGCATGTAGACCGTGACCAGCAGGCAGGCAATGAGCGCAAGAATATCCCCCCAAAGTGCTTTTCCGCTGATTTGAAAGTCTCCCCAGCTGATCAGCACACTGCCTGCGATGGCAATTACCCCGCTGAGTACAGCGGCAAGGGAATACCGTTCTTTAAAAAAAATAAAGGTTCCTATGAACGCGAAGAGAGGCTGAAGTGTCACAAGTACTGTCGAACTGGCGACAGATGTGTAGTTTAGCGATTCAAACCATAATATGAAATGAAAGGCAAGGAAGGTGCCGGAACATATAATGAACATCCAGTCACGCTTTGATATCATTTTCAATTCTTTTTTCCCCTTTATCAAAAAAAGAGGGAGAGTAAGGAGGGCTGAGAAAAACAGCCGGTAAAATGCTATTACCCCTGCTGGTGCGGTTGAAAATTTCACAAAGATAGCAGAAGTTGAAACCGAGATGACACCAATGACCATAACTAGATATGGGTTAATTTTTGGTTCGTTCATAAATACTCCTCTTTATACATTTAGCTGCCGTACAAATTTCATGATGGAAATGTTTAATGTTTTTTTGTAAGTGGTAAATATACTATTCGTTTAAATTCGATTGTATTATATCATATTTTAAACTCCATTTACGTTGAACGGCGGTGAAACATGGATTTTGACTTTGAGTTTGAAATAGATGAGAACATTTTTATTAAGCTCGGTTTTGCAGCTATCCTCGGGCTGATTATTGGCCTTGAAAGGGAGATTAAGCGAAAGCCGCTTGGTCTCAAAACATGCCTCGTCATTTCAATTGTCAGCTGCCTTCTAACGGCTGTATCAATAGAATCCGCTTATACTTTTCCTGGTGATGGGCAGGTTAATATTACAATGGATCCTCTGCGCCTCGCTGCACAAATTGTCTCCGGAATTGGCTTCCTTGGAGCAGGGGTGATTTTGAGGCGGGGAAACGATACAGTTACAGGACTGACTACTGCGGCCATGATATGGGGTGCAGCCGGAATAGGGATTGCTGTTGGCGCAGGATATTATTGGGAGGCTACTGCAGGAGTCATCATGCTCATGATCAGCGTAGAGTTTGTTCCCTATTTGATGAACGCGATCGGCCCTAAACAATTAAGGGAAAAGGAAATTCTCCTGAAATTGAATGTAAAAGAGAAAGACAGCATAGAGAACATTATTGCCAAAATAAAAAGTGAAGAGATCAGGATCAAGCATGTGCGCATCAAAGATCTAGATAATGAAGAACACCTGGTACAGCTTAAGATTACCGTATCTCAAAAAAGAACTACAACAAATGTTTATTATGCAGTTTCATATATAGAAGGGATACGGTCTGTCGAAATTGAAGGTTTGTAATACACGAAAGGGAATGCAGCAGCTGCATTCCCTTTTAATTATTATTCAGATTGTGCAAAAGCATAGGGACGCGGATCTTCCTTTTCTCTCACTTTATCAATTTTATCAATAAACATTTGGAAGACTCTCTTCTTTTCTTCCAGGTCTTTTATGTATTCTTTCAGATCGTTATACTTCTCCTGGAAGGGTTCATGATAAAGCTCCCTGATTTTTCTGTTAAGATCCGGGTTGGCAGTGGACTGTACAACTTGTTTAGTAATACTGAATTTATACATATAAACCTGCAGCTCTTTTTTAACCTGCTCATACTCCTGATCTATCTCTTCCAATAATACCCCTATTTCCTCTTTCCACTCTTCCAGTGATTTATGTACATGTGATTCCATTAATAAAGATCCTCCTTTTCGGGCTTCCTGCCTAGAGGCATATTCTTTCATATGAAAATATCCTGTTAAGTATAACAGCAATAAGTTACAATGCCTTTGCTGCCATATTACATTGGATTACATTCTCTTCAGATATTACTGTCAGGAACCTTGTCCAGGGAGTCAAAATAATTCTAAAATATTTTTTCGAAAAAGGGTTGCAGTGAAGACAAGGAGGAGTTATAATAAATTTCGTGGTAATGATCCACTTTGATTACGGGGGCTTAGCTCAGCTGGGAGAGCGTTTGGCTGGCAGCCAAAAGGTCAGCGGTTCGATCCCGCTAGTCTCCATCTATAAAAATACCTCTTTGCTAATGCAAAGAGGTATTTTTTGTCTTTCCTATTATCCCCATCTTAATGCAGCCCTCCCCTGCCGCCCTTCTTTCCGATTTGATCAATTGAAACCCCTGTTTTTTAATAAATCATGCAGCAGCAATACCTTTCCCTTATTCATCCTTAACAGATTATATACAATCAGTATAATATGATAAAATTTTTCTAAATATTTAAAAAAGTTATATATTTCCAGAGGTGAATTATAGTATAATAGTCACGATAGTCATGCAAATTTTGTAAAAGGAGGTGAAAACCGTGGGAGCAGGAAAGAGAATTAAATTTTTGCGTCTTCAGCAGTTTTTGACTCAGGAAGAACTGGCAGCTGGTTTGCTATCTGTATCGTATTTGTCAAAAATTGAAAACGAACAAATTACACCCAGCCCGGATATTCTTAAATCTCTTTATGAGAGATTGGCCATCGAGGAAGATTCGATTGATGAAACTGCCGTCATAAAAGAAATACGCGATTGGTATCAGGACCAGATAGATAAAAGAAAAGAGAAGGTTGAGGCCGGATATACTGATTTAAAAAACAAGGTTAAGCTTATAACCATTCCGGAGATAACTCATTTATTCAATCTGTTCAGCATCAGATATCACCTGGTAACGGGTAAACTTCGGCTGGCCGAAGAGCTGATTTCTTCTTTATCGCCTTTTCAAAAAGACCTAAACAAAGAACAGCTTCTGTACTTTTATAAATTTAAAGGATCCCTCTTATATTCGAAGGGCCAATTTGAAGATGCTTATACAGTACTTAAGAAGGCAGAGTCGCTGATTGACTCATTTGTTTCTCTTTATGAAAAGGCGGATATCTATTATTCTTTAGGCCTGACTGCCGGAAAATTGCACAAGCCTTATCTCGCCACATACTATGCAAGTCTGGCTCTCGAAATATTCCAGAAGATATATCGGCTTGATAAAAGTACCGAGTGTCATCTGCTCCTGGCCATATCCTTTCAAAGGATGAGGGAATTCAGCCAGGCCGAAGTTCATTACGACTGGGCCGGCAAATTGGCACAGGAGGAAAAATTCCATTCATTGTACGGCATCATCGAGCACAACAGAGGCTATTTCCTCTCCCTCCAAGGACACTTTGACAAAGCCCTGATCCATTATAATAATAGTCTGCACATTAAAGAAAATGAAGATAATGCGCCTGGAAAAATCATTACGATATTAGCAGTGGTCACTATGTGCTATAAATATAAAAAGCACAGTCTGATGAAAGAGTGGCTGATCAAAGCCGAACCGCTGATCCACAGCCTTCCGCAGAGCTCTGCATCCCTATTGCATGAATATCAGATATTTTATTATTTCGTTCATGAAAATTATGAAAAATTCACGAATTATGTAAGTAAGATTGCTATTCCATATTTCGAGAAAAACAACCTTCAAATTCTTGTGATTACATATTCAGAAATGCTCGGGAACTATTTTAAAGAAACAAGAAAATATAAATTATCCTCTTATTATTTTGAATATGCAAACAAGATTCTAAATGAAGGAATAAAAATATGATAGGTGGTAATTAAGTGAAACAAATCACTTTAATATGTATGATGTCCTTTGTTTTAATAGGAGCCATTCAACCCGATGTCTCCTATAAAGCCTCCCCCTCAGCCTTCGCTTCAGCTTCAGCTGTCCCCCTTAATAATGAAGAATTCCCTCCCATCCTAAGCTAAAGCCATCCTGAACCATTAACCTTCTCTACTATTTTATCCTTTCCTGTACGCAATTCCGTATAACTTCCCACTCTTCACGCAGCAATCCCATTCTTATTGAGTCATAATATTCTCCATCATGATACCGGACTTTCCGCATCCTGCCTTCCAGCTGCATCCCTAACTTTTCTCCAAGCCTGATCATCCGGACATTGCCCGACCAGGTCGTATAACCTATCCTGGCGATGTCAAATGAATGAAATATGTGGGTAATCCAAAGCGATAGGGCCTTGGTTCCCCACCCGCCATTCCAGTACGCGGGATTATAAATCCCTATTCCCATTTCCATCCAGCGTGATGGCTGATGCTCCCAATAATAACTTATGGTTCCTATCAATTCACCATTCACTTCAATGGCCCAGCAGCTGTCTTGATTGATAATCTCATCTTTGATTTTCATGTATTCCGAAAACGGAAGGTGCTTATGTTCAAAGTAGGGTGCATCCCACTTTTTCCATTGCGGCAATTCCTCCGAGTATTTTAATTTCCACAAGACTGGCAAATCCTTTTCGGCAATCGGCCTTAACACTAACTCTTTCCAACGATATTCCAAAGATCTCACTCCTAATCTATTTATCCAGTTTCCATTATATAGAGAAATACCCTGGTCAGTATATAAGGATCTTAATACATTGGACTCCACCCTTCCTGGAAGCTGACCGTTCCTGTATACTATGGAAAAAGAATACGGGGTGAGGGAATGGAGTTATCTTTCAAACGGGCCACAGAAAAAGAACAGAATGAGATTTATGATATCGCAGGCGAAAACAGGAGAGAGGCAACAGGCTTCGATAGTCCCGACAGCCGGGAAAAAATGATAGAAGCCTACGAGCATTCCAAGAAGTATGATGCCTATTTTGTATGTTTAATGCAGGGGGACCTGCTGCTCGGCTGGGTGATGATTGACAAAGCTATCGATTACTTGACCGGTGATGAAGTCGGCTGGATCAATGATTTATATTTAAAAAAGGATTACAGGGGGAAGGGTTATTCAAAATTGCTGATTCAGGAAGCCTTCAGCGAATTCCGGAAAAACGGATTTCAGGATGTACGGCTTAATGTATATGCCCATAACGCTACAGCCATCGGATTGTATGAAAAAATGGGTTTTAAGGATATCAGTAAATTTATGAAGATAACCATTTAGTGGTTGGTGTGACAGCAATACCTTCATTTAAATTAGGCTCTATTAGAATATTGTTTAAAATAGGAAAAACCCCTTATAGGGGTTTTTTTATTTCAGAAGGGGGCTCCTGTTTAGGACTGGTATATTTTAAAGTCATCATTATCTAACTCATTTCAAGGTTATTGGAAAGGCTGCAATCTTTGTTTAAACAGCATTTACAGGATGTCGATTCTGACAAGAAGGGCAACCAGAAGCTGAACAAGGATTTGGATGTTGACTGCAACTTGAGTATCTACTGTTTCAACTGTGATATTCCTTGAATTCTCAATAATTGTTTTCTGGCGTGTAATTTGCTTAACCTTTGAGGACTGAAGCAGTTCTTGGGCGACTCTTTCTGCTTGCGCAGCATCTGCAATCGAAATCTGGATCAAGATGACAATTGCTGCCTGCAGGGCTGCCTGAAGATTGATCGCTGCTTTTGTGTCAACAGTGGTAACCGTGATATCGCAGGAATCCTTTATGAAAATTAGTTCTTCAGAAAGCTGGAATTCTGACTGCGTCTGTACGGCTTCTTGTACTACATCTTCGTTGCGGCACATTGGATGATCTGTTGCCGGGTCAAGAGCTGACCAGCCTCTGCCGTTGCTTTCTTCCGTTGTTGTTCTGTAATATTCTTGGTTCATTCTTTTTCCTCCTGTATCCTGATGGATATTTATTTAAGAAAGAGTGTGTTATCCCTCTTATGACTGTGGTTTAAATGTCTTAATGGCGCCTACATCATTTTCAGTTGTATGCTCTGCCGCAGCATTCTCTGTATTGTCCCCAGCCGCTGGGCTCTCCTGGCTGAGCTTTGGGCCGGCATCGTTTTCGGTGACACTTTTGTGTAAATTGCTGAGAAACTTATCCGCCTGCTTCTTAAGCTTTTTGACCGTTTTTCTGAGTTCCTTCTTCTCATCATCAGATAACCTGATACTGTTAGGCTGTGCTCCATATTTTTTCAGTGTATTTGAAACAAGCAGCTCCATTAACCTGCTTTGAGCTTCATCATATTTGGACTTTTTCTTCGACATTTATACCCCTCCTTTTGTTTACTCCCTATACACTATGAACAAGAGGCAGCTTTTGACTTAGTGCAAACGTGTAATTTAAACAAGCGTAAAGCCCAAACTTCCCTGCAGCACTGCCCGAAATCGGCCATCACCGCATAAAAAAAGAAATGGGGAGGGTGCCCATTTCCTTAACTTTCTTTATTCTGGCTTCCATTGGCAGGCGGCGGTGCCGGCGGCCGCGGTTTTTTCGGGGGGGCATTTACGCCCCCTTTTTTTATTTTTGCTGGTTTAAAGTCCGGTGTTTTCATAGGTTTGTACCCCTCCGCTCTGAAATTCTATATGCAGGCTCGCGCTGTCCCTGGTCAAATACAGACCAGGAACCTCATAAAGCTGCCTGCCGCTCGCATTTTCATAAACAATCACATCGCGAAGAAACAGCTCGTTTTCCTGGTATGAATCTGAATAATAAGCCACCCAGCCCTGGAACATTCTGTCCGTGTCATAGTCACGTATGACCACCCATGGAGTTTCCTCCATATTAAAAATCTCTGACCATACATCCTTTTCGTGGAACTGCTTTGACATCCTTGCGGCGACCGCTATCCTCTGCATCCATTTATATCGGTAGCCATAAGACCAGATGACCGAGAAGATGAGCGCGATCAGGCTTCCGTATATGACCTCCCTGATTGCAATCGGGGCTTTAGTGTTAAACACATATTCCAAAAACGTAATTTGATGGATATCAATACCGAGCAGCCGGAGCAGCTCGATCAGGAGATATAGGGTAAAGTAGGCTAGAAAGCCGAACAGGAAGGAATAAATAATGAATACGTTAAACTCTCTCTTCTGGCGCCTTGTAAAGGCCTCATATGCCAAAACGGCAAGCATGCCAGGAAAGAATATGAGAAGCAGTCTTACCGCAAGCTCGGAAAACTCCATATTTACCCCCCTTTATGTCTCCTGCCTCATTTACAAAAAAGATGCATCCAGCAAGGAAAAATACCATGCGCTGCCGAATAAGAATCTTATATACTTAATTAGAAACCTGCCGTGTAAATCCCTTCCTACTTTTGCCATATTTTATCCGCCGGTCATACAAAAAATCTAGTTCCAAGGAAGCTTTTCATTTAAGCTGGATCCGTTATCATTAAAAATAACCAGTTATATGAAAGCAGGTGGATTTCAATGAGAAAAGCGTTGCTGGTTGGAATCAATCACTATATAGTATCTCCCCTAAACAGCTGTATTCAGGATGCAGAGAAGCTCGCTTCCATCCTGAAGCGAAATGCAGACGGTTCCCCCAATTTCCATTGCCGCACCCTTTTATCAAATGGCGAAGTGATTACAAAATATAAGCTGCAGGAAGAAATACAGGAGCTGCTCGAGCACGAGTCCGATTTGGCACTCTTTTATTTTTCCGGCCATGGCTCGGCTGGCGCAAAGGGAGGATACCTTGTGACACAGGATGCCGCAGCCTTTGATGAAGGCCTGCCAATGGACGAATTTCTGGAACAGGTTAATGCCTCCCGAGTGAGGGAAATCATTATCCTATTGGATTGCTGCCACAGCGGCTATTTCGGACAGGAGCAGCCCGCACAGGAAACTGCCATACTTCGGGAAGGAGTATCCATTTTGACTTCAAGCAGATCAACACAGGCATCTTATGAAGAGGACGGGGGCGGAATATTCACCTCCCTCATATATAATGCACTGGAGGGAGGAGCTGCGGATGTACTCGGCAACATTACCGCCGCAGGCCTCTATGCGTATGTTGACCAGGCACTTGGCCCCTGGGATCAACGGCCGCTGTTTAAATCACATGTTTCCCGGCTCAGTTCCATAAGAAAATGCACCCCGGATATTCCGGTTGAATCCCTCAGGCTGCTGCCTTCCTTCTTTAAAAAATCAACTGACGAATACAGGCTTGATCCCACTTATGAAAAGCACTTTGGCCACAACCACAAAGAGCATGAGAATATCTTCGGCCTCTTTCAGGGGTATCGAAATGCCAGACTTCTGACACCTATGGACGCCGGACACCTCTTTTTTGCGGCAAGAGACAGCAAACCTGTCAGCCTGACCGCATTGGGCCGGTACTACTGGAAGCTTGCTAAGGAAGAATTGATATAGCCCGGTCCAACCGGGTTTTTTTTACATACAGACTTTTCAGCTATTAAACAATATGGTGGATGGCACGTAAGACCCCCACATCTTTATTTAAGCATCCCCTCAAAATTTCTAAAAAAAAACCCTCTTTCCCTTCTTTGAACCATACACCCTTTGATTCAATTTTAGTTTTTTGTTCAACCCGCATACTTCCCTTTATATAGGGAATATTACGATTAAATTCGTTGACTTTTGGAACGCACTGAATTAATCTAGTAACATTGTTTATAAATCCTATAAAATTAGTGGGGGTTAGGTTTTGAAAAAGTTAACATTAAGTATTTTTACCATAGTGCTGGTTCTTGCTCTTGCTGCCTGCGGCGGAAGTAAAGACGAAGGCAAAGACGGATCATCAGGAAAAAAGAGCTCCTATGATCAAATCAAGAAAAAAGGTGAAATTACCATTGGAACAGAGGGAACTTACGCTCCTTTCACTTTCCATGATAAATCAGGAAAACTTACGGGCTTCGATGTAGAAGTGGCCCAGGAAGTTTTCAAGCGGCTTGATATCAAGCCTAAGTTCATCGAGACAAAGTGGGATGGAATGATTGCCGGCCTGGATTCCAAAAGATATGACATGGTAGCCAATGAAGTGGCAGTACGTGAAGACCGGCTGAAAAAATATGATATGTCTGACCCATATATCGTTTCCAAGGCCGTCCTGATTGTTCATGAGGACAACAAAGAGATTAAATCCCTTGATGACCTTAAGGGAAAGAAAGTAGCTCAATCCTTAGACAGCAACTACCGTAAGATTGCGGTAGATCATGGTGCGACCAACACAGTCATCGAGGGCTTCAACCAGGCAATCGACCTGCTCTCCTCACGCCGTGTTGATGCTACGATCAATGACAGTCTTTCTTATCTTGATTTGAAGAAACAGCGCCCTGAGCTGCCGATAAAATCGGTTTATGAAGAAAAAGATGCTACATCCAATGCCTTCCTATTCCGCAAAGACAATAAAGAGCTTGTCGATGCAGTAAATGGAGCACTTGCAGATATGAAAAAAGACGGTACGTATCTTAAAATATCTAAAAAATGGTTCGGCACAGACGTATCGAAGTAAAGGAAGCGATCGAATATGTTTGGAGATGAACGCACAGAACGAATTATAGGAATCCTTAGTGATTCCTTTTTTCCTATATTAAAGGCGGGCCTGCAATTTACCATCCCGCTCACACTCATTACCTTTGCGCTAGGTTTAGTCCTGGCCTTCTTTACCGCAGTCGCCAGGCTTTCCGGTTTCAAGCCCCTGGTGCTGCTTACCAGATTCTATGTATGGATTTTCAGGGGTACACCTCTGCTCGTGCAATTATTCATCATCTTCTATGGCCTGCCAAGTGTGGGAATCACTTTGAATCCATTCCCGGCAGCTGTCATCGTCTTTACTCTTAATAAAGGGGCATACAGCTCCGAAATCATCAGGGCAGCCATCCTTTCGATTAATAAAGGACAATGGGAAGCTGCTTATTCCATCGGCATGACAAGGGCCCAGGCAATGAGGAGAATCGTTCTTCCACAGGCAATACGTGTTTCCCTCCCGCCGCTTGGCAACTCTTTTATCAGCCTGGTTAAAGATACTTCCCTTGCAGCTACCATTACCGTGACCGAGCTATTCCAAAAAGGGCAGCAGATTGCAGCTGTAACATATGAGCCTCTATGGCTGTATATTGAAGTGGCTTTCATATACCTAATGTTCAGTACCGTCCTTTCTTATCTTCAGGATAAGCTTGAAGTGCGGTATGGACGCGGCATTGCTAAGTAAAGCGGGGGATCTGAGATGATAACTATTGATAATCTTTATAAGCGTTTTGATAAACTCGAAGTATTAAAGGGTGTCAGCCTTTCAATAGAAAAAGGAAAAACAGCGGTAATCATCGGTCCTTCCGGCTCCGGGAAGACTACTCTTCTCCGCTGCCTTAATCTTTTGGAGATGCCGGACCGCAGTGCGATAACGCTGGGTGACAGAAAACTGGAGATAAATGAAAACAGCCGGCTCAAACAGCGGGATGTCGTCTCGTTCCGGAAGAAAACAGGCATGGTATTTCAAGGGTATAATCTTTTCCCTCATTTGACAGCACTTGAAAATGTTATGGAGGGGCAGCTTACAGTCCTGAAACGCTCCAGGGAAGAAGCAAAGGCCAAAGCCCTTTCACTTCTTGTTAAAGTAGGACTCAATGACCGGGCGGATATGTATCCGTACCAGCTTTCAGGCGGCCAGCAGCAAAGAGTGGGAATCGCCCGGGCGATGGCAATGGACCCTGAAGTACTTCTATTCGATGAACCTACATCTGCTCTTGATCCCGAGCTTGTCGGCGAGGTCCTGAAGGTAATGAAAGACCTGGCTGCTGAAGGCATGACCATGGCTGTCGTCACTCACGAGATGAAGTTTGCAAGCGAGGCGGCAGACCAGGTAATCTTCATGGATAATGGTGCAGTTGTAGAGGCAGGAACACCTGATGAAATACTCAGAAATACGAAAAATCCAAGGACCCTGCAATTTTTAAATAAAGTGGCAGAACGCTGATCGTTCTGCCCCGCAAAAAAACTGGTTCAGCTGCTGCTTGGCCAGTTTTTTTGCGCCCCCTACCCACTGAAATAGTCCCCATCCTTATCCATCAAGGACTTGCAGTCCACCTCCACCGGTACATCCACCACAGCACAGGGAAAAATGATGGTGAAAGTGGTTCCTTTTCCAAGCTGGCTTTCCACCCTGATTTCTCCTTTCATGGCAGATATCAAGCTGTATACGACCATCATTCCAAGGCCGGTTCCTTTTCCCTCTTTGGTGGAATAGTATGGTTCCCCCAGTCTCTTCAGCTGCTCTTCTGTCATACCTGTCCCGCTGTCACTGATTTCAATGTAAATATACTCTGCCTTTACTTTTGACTCTACCTTCAGCACGCCGCCGGCAGACATGGCTTCAAGGGCATTTTTGATAATATTGAGCATGCACTGCTGAAATTTATTGCGGTCCCCTTCTATAAAGCTAAGTGAATGAATATCTGTTTTCACTACTACAGAGTTAAGGTTTGCAAGAGGTTCAAGCACGTTTAAGACATGTCCCAGCTCACTGTCGACATCCACGCTCACAACTGTCTCAATGGTCGGTTTGGCATAGGTCAGGTAATTTTTTATCACCTGTTCTGCCCGGTCCATTTCCTGAAGCGCAATTCCGAGATATTCCCCGTCCTTGCGATCAAGCTTTTTATTCTGGATAACCAGCTGCAGGAACCCCCTGGCAGCCGTAAGGGGATTTCTGATTTCATGAGAAATAGCTGCACTCATATGGCTTACCATTTCCGTTTTGATGCTTTGTTCGACTTTTTGCCGCAGCAGACTGTTCTTGCCGTTCATTTCAATCATGTAGCTGAGGATCAGGCTTCCTACTGCCGGTATGATAAAGTAGGCGAAATATTGATCAAAATTGCTGAATGGATTTACAATCTTGTCCATTCCTGCCATGATCAGCAGCGAAGAAACAGCGGAAATGCATACAATGGTCATCAGCCTTGTATCCACATTCTGCTTGTTGAACCACTTTCGCAGCGAAAAGGTGAACAGGGCGATCACAGGATAAATGAGAGAAGACAGCCAAAAGCCTTCGTTAATCCCGCCTGCTGCCCTCAAGGTCAGGCCAATGGCCAATAACAGGATTATGCCTCTCTTAAGATACAATCCCGCTATAATAAACGGCACCTGTCTCAGGTCAAATCGGAATTCATCTCCAACCTTAAAGGAAAGGAGTGAACAGATAATGAGTGAAATAATAAAATAATAGATAGAAAATACCTCTAATTTTTCATGCTTTTTATTCTCCAGCCAAATCTGAAAAAAAAAGGATAAGACTAAAAGCAAAGAAAGATTGAGAAGCAGGTTTTTTGTCGTTTCCAAGTTTCCACCGCCATTTTTTCAAGGCTGTTATTATTAGGTGATTCCATTGTTAAACAAGGCTGATTGGTGAAAACACCCTTCGTTACAATCGGGCTCCTTCTTCAACAGCTGAAATATTTCAAAAACAGCCTTCTTCCATAAAGACTAATTCTCCCTTTTCATAGAAAATCCCTTTTTAGCTTACCGAAGAATTGAAATATTGTTTTTCCGGATTACCGGTTACCCATCCGCTTTGCGGCGAATAAACTAGGCGTAGGCAAGGGATGGAGTGTGAGTGGATTGGATGCAAAGAATACCGCAGGAAATGAAAAGAGTGCAAGCCGTATTTCAGGCCTGGAAAAAGCAGTTGCAATGGGCGTCTGGGTACAAGTCATAGGCATATCATAGAAGTCACCGCTTTGACAGAGCTTGAAGCAGAGAGCAGCTCTGAAAGCACTGGAGAAAAACAAATCATCTCAGGAGTATGGTTTCAAACCATCGGCCACATTCTCGAGGCCGTTTCGGTCACTAATCAGATTGGGCTGACAGACACAGCACGCCTTCTTGAAGAACAAAAGACAGCCATTGCGGGGGATGTGCTTGTTTCGCTCGGAGCGGCCATAGAGGCGGCGGGAGGACTCAAGGTCCTTAAGGAGGAAGAACAGAGCGCTGCTCCATTAATCGTTACTTAAAAGTCTGGTATTTCCATTGTGCAGGCTGTCAAGGGATTATAATTGAGGCGGCCCGTGATAGGGTTCATTTGAAGGATAATCCGGGGAACCTGGAATGTAATACAAAAGCCAGCCTGGATAGGCCGGCTGTCTGCTTTATGCTTTCTTCTGGCTGCTGACTTCCTTCCAGAAACCATATCTTTGTGTATCCCCAAGCTGCCTTGCCCCTTCAAACAGGGTCTCTTCAAGGAGGCTGCGGTTTTTGTAAAACTGGGTTTCAGAGGATTTATAATAATAACGGACGGCCTCTGATTCTGGCAGAAACTGTTTTCCAAGCTTGAGCAGGAAGGTTACTGGAAGACCGGTAAGCGTGCCGCTTTCTTCATGGCCAGATACATTCCCGGAAACCTCCTTTCGCTGTGGAACTGCTTCGATTGTATAACCGGTTCCGAGTTCGGCTGTTTTTTTCTGCTGCTTTTTTTGCAGTCTTTTTTTCTTGGATTTAATCAGGAAACTCTTAACCTGCTTTGTATTGGTATGTAAATCATTCATGCTGCTCTAAACTCCTCTTACTATATAAATTTCGTTAACTGAATGAAAAAGACCTTAAAGACATTATATTACCATACTATCTTTACAGGAAGAAGACTTGCTGGAAAAAACATAGCAATTTAATATTTTCCAATGAAGTTCCTCCGGGAATTAATCGGGGAATGTGATTTCCGGGAAATAGATTCAGTCCCCCCTTTCCCGCAAAAAAAAGACAATGGGATGATGTCCCATTGTCTTTTTTTTATTGGATGTTCGTGATGCGGCCTTCAATGGAGGCGGTAATTTTTCCGCCTTTGAAGGTGTTTTGGATATAGGAGACGAAGGCTTCCAGGTCAACTGGTCCGTATACACGTTCTTTTCCTTTTAGAACAGTATAGTTATCTCCTCCACCTGCCATGAAATCATTCACGACTACGTTATAAACGGATGTGTCGCTGATTGGTGTACCATCGCTTTTCGTCAGCTCAACTACTCTTTCTGCCACCGGCTTCTTGAAATCTGCTGTGTACTTCAAACCGGAAATCTGCAGTGTTTTAGGACTTCCTTCAATGACCCACTGCTGCTGAAGCAGGGTCTTGATTTCAGCGCCAGTTAATTTAAGCTGCACAAGCACATTGCCAAACGGCTGGATTTTAGCCAGGTCAGCGTAAGTGATAGTTCCCTGGGGAAGATCAGCACGGATGCCCCCTGGATTCATAAATGCAAAGTCAGTGCCGGCGATGCTTGCTTTCATGGAATCGGCAATCAGGTTCCCGAGCGCTGCTTCCTGGGTATAGGCGTTGTCGCGCGTGATTTTAGTATCAGTTGTGCCAAGCGGCTGGGTCAACTCTGGAAACTGAGCCAGGTATTTGTCGATCAAGGCTTTCACATCTGAATCAGGTGCTATTTTTGATTGATCCACAGTTACGATTTCCGCACTCTTGCTGACAATGTCTTTTGTTTTAGGATCAATTTCAAGGTCAATGTCAGAGAAAGCTGTACCGTAAGAGTAGGATTGGACAACGAGCTTATTGTCCACTATATTATTCAGCTTCGCATGGTTATCTCCGGCAAAGATTACATCTACTTCATCATCCACTGCATTGGCAAGGTCAGCGACTTCTCCTGTAACGACTCCGTTTCTATCTGAGCCCGGGTCATGGGAAACGATAACAATCGCCTTGATTCCTTTTGCCTTAAGCTCATCTACCGCTTTATTGACCGCTTCGGCCTGTGGGATGAATTCGACTCCCTCGATGCCTGCGGGGCTTACCTTAGAAGGAGTTGCATTTGTGACTACACCGATAAACCCTATATCGACGCCGCCTACATTCTTGATAGTATACGGATCAAGTACCGGTTTTTTCGTATCTTTATACACTACGTTTGCTGCTACATACGGGAAGTTTAGTCCCTTGAATGTGATATCAGGATTCGTCGGGGATTTGCCGCCATTGATTTGAGCGAGCATAGTAGCGACGCCTTTATCAAATTCATGGTTACCGACTGTCCCGATATCAAAGCCCATCATGTTAAGGAACTCAAGCGTCGGCTCATCCTGAAGCTTTGAAGAGACCGGTGCGCTTGCACCCACTGCATCTCCCGCTGAAATCAGCAGGGTATTCGGATTTTGAGCTTCCCTTTGTTTCAGGTAGGCAGCCAGATAATCCGCTCTTCCCTGCTTTATACCGTTAAAATCGGAAGTAGTATCAAGCTGTCCGTGCAAATCATTGATTCCAAGAAGCTGAAGTTTTATGTTTTCCTGCTTTGGCTTTGATAGATTGATATTGAAGATGCCGAAACCTGCTGCATCCTTCGTTCCTGTATAGCTGATTTTGCTTCCTGGCACAATGTATTCTGCAGCTTTCGGAGAAGTAGTAAATGTTACATTCACATTGCCCTCGACCGGCGCGATCGACCAGTTGCCATCAGCTGACGGATTGATTTCCTTCACTTCAGAAATATAATCCATAAGGATCTGGCGGTTTTCATCCGCAGAATCAACCACATATTCGCTCCCCTTCACTCCAGGGAAGTTGCCGCCACCGCCTGCACGGTAGTTATTTGTTACAACGATGAAATCCTGCGCAGGATCTACAGGTTTGCCATTGTACATCAGATTGGTAATCCGGCTGGAATCTGAAACTTTCACACCCTTTAAGTCATAGCGTGCAGGCTTTGTCACATCCACCTGGTATGTAACTCCATCAATAATGTCGAAGTTGTATACCTGGAAAGATGGATTCAGCAGCGATTGCGTTTCAGTCTTTGCCGGGTCGATGGTGTTGAATTTACCTGCCGACATCTCCAGCCACTCTTTGACTACTGAACCTTTTACCTTGATTGCCTTTAAGGTGTTGTCATACAGATAAAGATCTCCGGCACTGCGGATTGTCAGATCTCCTGCCTTGATTTCTGTGTATTCTTCAACGCCATTGCGGCCTGCCTTAAAAGGTGCACCTACTGATAGGATCGGGAGGTTCTTATATTCAGGCTTACTGCTGTTGATATACTTTTCAACATACCATTTTTGAGCATTTGTCACGACCTGTACAGAAGGATCATCCTGTACCAGCGAGAAATAGCTGTGAATCGGAGCGGTTGTCTTGCCTATTGGTGTATTCACATATTTCACTGTTGCTTTATGGTCTGCATCAACAGCCTGGACAATTCCTGTATCCTCTTTCACTCCAGCAATGCTTCTGTTTGAGGACAGGGATGATTTCACTTCCCACTGGCCTTTCACCTTTTCAATTACCATATCGATTAAGCCAAGGTTATTGCCGCCGTAGCCTGCCTGGACTGCCGCTACGCCATTGATGGTTCCATTTGCATTGTCAACACCAGGAAGCGGTTTGCCGTCAGCGCCCTTGAACAGGACATCAAGTGCGGCATCATTTGCCGCCGGGAATACCTTGTGTGTGTGCGAGAACGTGATCGCATCGATATCTTTCACCTTACTCAGTGCATACACAACATCTTCTGTGTTATTCGTATCTCCATTGAAGCCGGTGTGGGCCATCGCGATGATGATGTCAGCGCCTTCCCTCTTCATATGAGGGATATACTTATTGGCTGAATCGATAATGCCTTTAGCGATGACTTTCCCTTCAAGGCTGGCTTTGTCCCAATCCGTGATCTGAGGGGGCACGAAACCGATATAGCCTATTTTTATGACCTTCGTTTTGCCGCTGTTGTCTGTAATTTTTTTATCTACTATTTTATAAGGATTGAATTGATTTTTATCATTGGTGGGGTCATTGTCATGATCGTCTTTATACACATTAGCGTTCACATAAGGAAAGTTTGCATCGTTTGTGGCTTCATTCAGGTAGTCCAGGCCATAATTGAACTCATGGTTTCCAAGGGTTGCAGCATCATAGCCCAGCTGATTCATAGCCTTATAGACCGGGTGGACTTCCCCTTTCTTCAGCGGCGCTATTTTTGCTTTATACGTACCGAGAGGAGTTCCCTGGATTAAGTCTCCGTTATCAACCAGCACACTGTTTTTCACTTCTTTTTTAGCTTCTTTTATAAGTGAGGCTGTACGGGAGAAACCTACTGTACTCGATAGGGAATCTTTATAGTAGTCATAGCCTAGTAAATTTGTGTGGATATCCGTGGTTTCCATGATTCTCAGATTGAATGTCTGGTCCTTCTTTTCCTTCTGCTTCCCATGGGCGAAAGCCGGAACTGAAACTTGTGTTGAAAAAATACCAGCTGCAACGGTTGCAGCAACTACTTTCTTGAACGTCTTATTTTTCATTCATCTCAACCTTTCAGTATGATAAAGAACTATATAATCTTACACCCTGTTTATTAATGCAGGGTAAACACAGTAAACAGATATTGTAAATTTAATAGACTTCTTATCCTGATGATTCTGGCAATCTGCCTATCTGGTTAGCCTGCCCTTCCATATTATATTATGAATAAGTAGTTTCTTCCTCCTTCCTAAGTCCCTTTTTAAAAACCAGAGAAAGCTGGCAATTAAGCGGGGAGTTCACCGGCCGAATATTCCAAAATCATTGATTTATATGACAATTCTCCATTTTTAAGCAGGATTTTCTCTTTTTTTATCCGCATTCTCCAGATAGGTAATTTCTACTATTTTTGGACAAGCAATATTTTCCATAAACAAACATAGGAGAAACTTCTTACTCAGCCGGCATAAGCCTTGTTAGTGTTGGCAGGCTTTGAGGTAAAGATATAAAAAACAAAGGAGCTGACAGGATTGTATATGGAATTCCGGCAGACCTCACATAGGCCATATCCCCTGCCAGGCTCTCCCTGGTTCATGAAACAGGAGTGGAAGAATCTCTTTTTCCTGCATTGGCCCCTTCCCCGCGATTTAGTCCGGTGTCAGGTGCCCGCCGGACTTGATCTCGATCTATATGATGGGGAGGCATGGGTCTCCATCACTCCCTTTCAGGTAAATGGAATGCGGATGCACGGCGTTCCTCCCCTTCCATTCCTCCATTCGTATCTGGAATTGAATGTAAGGACCTATGTCAGGCATAAAGGAGTGCCTGGTATTTACCTTTGGAGCCTGGATGCAAATCATCTTCCTTCCATTGCAGGGGCACGAGTACTTTTTTCGCTCCCTTATATGCTGTCCCGCATGGACTTTAAGGAAAATGGGGGGCTTATGCGCTATTCTGCGGAAAGGCTGCTTCCAAATAAACGCCATGAAACATTTGCAGCGGAATTCAAGCCGTTTGGGGTCATATCTGAACCCGATGAGGGAAGCCTCGATCATTGGCTTTCGGAAAGATACTGCCTGTTCACGGTCCGTAAGAGAGGAATTTACCGCGGGGATATACATCATGACAAATGGAAAATATCTCCGGCACATGCTGCGATTTCCCAAAATACTGTCGCCTCCATGTTTCCTCTATCCTTTTTTAATGAAGGGCCGCTAGTCCGGTATTCACCGCTTAGACGTGTCTTTTTTTATCCTTTTAAAAGAATGGGATAAACCATTGAACATGTATTCCCTCCGCACAGCATAAGTATGTTATAGCATCCATATAAGGAGGGACAACATGCAGATTCACGTTGTCAAAAGAAATGAAAGCCTGTCTTCCATTGCCGGCGTATACGGAATTACGGCTGAACAGATTCGTACCGCCAACGAAGTCCCTAATCCAAATGATTTAGTCGTCGGCCAGGCGCTTGTCATTCCGATCACCGGCCGCTATTATTTTGTCCAGCCGGGTGACAGCCTGTGGTCCATTTCAAGAAGGTTCAATACAACACCCGCTGAGCTGGCTTCCGTCAATGGCATATCTGTCTCCCAGTCCCTTTCCCCCGGTTTCAGGCTGTACATACCCCCAGGGCCGAAGCGGACGGCAGAGTTTAATGCATATGTAGAGCCCCGCGGCACTCCTGTTGCTGAACCGCTGGTCAATGATGCCAGGAGGAACGGTCCCTACCTGACCTATCTGGCACCTTTCAGCTATCAGGCTAAGCGGGACGGCAGCCTGCAGGCTCCGCCCTTGGATAATTTCCCTGCCATAGCCAGGGAAAATAAAAACGTGCTGATGATGGTCATTACCAATCAGGAGGAAGGCCAGTTCAATGATGAACTGGGCCGCATCCTTCTGAACGACATGGCCATTCAGGACCGCTTCCTGGACAATATTGTAGCAGAGGCAAAGCGCAGCGAATTCCGTGATATTCACTTTGACTTTGAATTTCTGCGGCCTCAAGATAGAGAGGCTTACAACCGTTTCCTCCGGAAGGCAAAAGCACGGTTTGCCAGAGAAGGGTGGCTGCTCTCCACGGCTCTTGCACCAAAAACAAGCGCCACACAGCAGGGCAGATGGTATGAAGCCCATGATTATAGGGCGCACGGTGAAATTGTCGACTTTGTCGTGATTATGACCTACGAATGGGGATATTCAGGCGGACCTGCTCAGCCGGTTTCCCCAATCCGGCCCGTCCGGAGAGTCCTTGAATATGCACTTACTGAAATTCCCGCCCAGAAGATCATGATGGGACAGAATCTATATGGATATGACTGGACCCTCCCCTTTGTACAGGGTTCCACGGCCAGGGCAGTAAGCCCCCAGGCCGCAATCCTGACAGCCTCCAGGTATAACGTGGAAATCCAATACGATACAAGGGATCAGGCGCCTTTTTATACCTATACAGACAATGATGGAAAGCAGCATGAAGTGTGGTTTGAGGACGCCCGTTCCATCCAGGCCAAATTTGATTTGGTGAAAGAGCTCAATATAAGAGGGGTGAGCTATTGGAAACTGGGTCTCTCCTTTCCCCAGAACTGGCTGCTGATTCAGGATAATTTTAATGTGAGAAAAAGATGATGGAAGTACCGGCTGTGCCTGACAGGCACAGCTTTTGTTGTTTCTTGGCAGTTTCTGCTGTCGAAAACTTATTTTCATATTTTTTGAAATTTTTAGTTTTTAATATTATACTAGTTATGAAACCGCTTACATGATTCTACATAAAACCAGCCATTTCAAAGGAGGAATTTCAAAATGTCAAATGTTACATTGGAAATTAGTGAAAAGCTGAGTTCATTTTTGCAGGGCACCAAAAAGTTTTATGTGAATGGTGAATTTGTTGAAAGTGCAGACCAAAAGACTTTCACTACTCCTAACCCGGCCACAGGCGAAGTGCTTGCCACAGTTTACGAAGGCTCTGAAGAAGATATCGACCGGGCCGTCAAGGCGGCACGCCAGGCATTCGATAACGGTCCATGGTCCAGGATGAGTGCTGCAGCCCGCAGCCGCCTGATGTATAAATTAGCGGATTTGATGGAAGAAAATAAAGAAGAACTTGCCCAGCTTGAAACACTGGATAACGGGAAGCCTATCCAGGAAACAAAAAATGCCGATGTTCCCCTGGCCATTGAGCATATGCGCTACTATGCGGGCTGGGCGACCAAGATTGTCGGCCAGACCATCCCGGTAAGCGGACCTTATTTCAACTATACAAAACATGAGGCAGTGGGTGTAGTCGGACAGATCATTCCTTGGAACTTCCCGCTGCTAATGGCCATGTGGAAACTCGGTGCCGCCCTTGCTACCGGCTGTACAGTTGTCCTGAAACCTGCCGAGCAGACTCCGCTTTCCGCCCTTTACCTGGCAGAACTGTTTGAAGAGGCAGGCTTCCCGGAAGGTGTGGTTAACATTGTACCGGGCTTCGGTGAAACGGCCGGACAGGCGCTTGTAAACCATCCGCTAGTCGATAAGATTGCCTTCACTGGATCCACTGAAGTCGGGAAAATCATCATGAAGTCGGCTGCGGGCACCCTGAAACGGGTCACCCTTGAGCTCGGGGGTAAATCGCCTAACATCATTCTGCCTGATGCAGACCTGTCAAGGGCCGTGCCGGGCGCACTGAACGGAGTAATGTTCAATCAGGGACAGGTCTGCTGTGCGGGATCGAGGGTGTTCATTCAGAAAAAGCATTACGATAATGTGGTGGCCGACATGACCCTTCATGCAAAGAAGATCAAGCAGGGCGCCGGACTTGATCCAAGCACACAGATTGGCCCGCTTGTATCGGAAGAGCAGCACAACAGAGTGCTTGGGTATATTGAAAAAGGGAGGAATGAAGGTGCAGAAGTCCTTGTCGGCGGAAGCAGGCCTTATGAGGATGGCTACTTCGTCTCCCCTACGATTTTTGCCAATGTCAACGATGATATGACGATAGCCAGGGAAGAGATTTTCGGACCTGTTATTGCGGCCATGCCATACGAAGACCTGGATGAAGTGATAACACGTGCCAATGACAGTGAATATGGACTGGCCGCAGGTTTATGGACACAGGATATCGCCAAGGCGCATTATGTGGCTGGCAGGCTCAGAGCAGGAACTGTCTGGGTAAACTGTTATAACGCCTTTGATGCTGCTTCTCCATTCGGAGGCTACAAGCAGTCCGGAATGGGGCGCGAGATGGGATCATATGCGCTCGACAATTATACGGAAGTTAAGAGTGTCTGGGTAAACCTTAAGCAATAACAGGAAGCACTTAAAAAGAGCTGCTGCCTAAACATGCATTGGTACAAAACGTAGAAGAAGCTCAGGGCCATATGGCTCTGAGCTTCTTCTGCGTTTGCATCGAGGACGATTTTAGCGGCCGTGCCTATGTGGTGTGGAGCTTATAGCTTTTATAATCCGCATAAAGCAAAATCGAGTCAAATGAAAAAACTGTTCCCTTGAGAACAGTTAAAAAAGCCATGCACAGGGAAAGGTCATTATTATTGTGTAAAAAATCTCACAAAAACTTGGCATTCACCAAGCCCTTTTGGCGAAAGCCATAGATTTGCTTATAAGGAACAAAACGGCATTTCCACAAAAAAGGCTATGCTTTTTCTTCGTACGAGGCAAGGCTGACTAAGCTTTCCTTGTGCTGTCCGTCGTGTATTAAAATATCTTCTGATGAGCTAAAGAAAGAACATTTGACTAAATGTGCTTTTTCGAATTCGTTCATATGCTACTTCACTAACCCGCCTCTTAACTGGGTAACACCTAATTCCAAATACCCTTTTAAGCAAGACAACATAAATACCCAGCCTTCTTTATTATCTAACAACTGACTAATCAATTCTTCATCATTATCTTTAAAGCCCTCTTCTATTACTTCGATAATTGTACTGGAATTGTCCAGTTCTTCCAGCAAAATGGTTACAATATTTCCTTCTCCAATTGCCCCCCATTCGTAAACAATTTTCCTATTTTTCTCGATTTCTAAAACTTTTATATCAAGCTGTGCATTGTATTCCTCATATTTAACCGTAATGATTTTACCTTGTTCCCATCTTTCAGAACTTGATGAAAACCAAAAGTTTCCGATTTTTTGGGGATCTACAAATGCTTCAAATACTTCATTAGTTGGCTTTAAGATTTTAAACTTGGTAACATTCTTCATATGTATCATTCCTCTCTTTTGTAAGAAAATTCAAGTTTAAGTTTTTTCCAAATCCTCCCTCTTATAATTAATTCAGGGAGTGAGAGTATGGAGAGAATTGGATTTAAACCGTCAATAATTATTTTGTTTATCTTCGTTGTTTTGGGTTTTTCACTATAATCTTTTGGAGTGCCATTCAGAGGATTAGAAAGCCTAGGACAGCTTTATTCTTTTCTCTTACTATTGGAATACTTATTATTAAACTATAGTAATAGAATATCTATTCTACTAATTCACAGTAAAATCCTTTATTCTAAACCATGCCATCTCTGCCGGGAAAGGGGCCAGGAGATGAATGCCCTTTCATTTAGAGAAAGTAAAATTGGATCTTGAAACGAAGAAGTTACATGGAGTAAGAGCAAGGGTCGGGCTTGTCCTAGATATTTCGGGTTCCATGAGAAAATCAGTACCGGGAAGGGACATAACAATTTGTCTATTTACTATATAACGTATAAGGGATAGGAGAATTTACCCATATCCAACCTATATAAAAACGGCTTTCTTTATAAAGCCGTTTCCTTTTTTTATTGGCTGTTTTCGTAAAGATTTTGCATCATCTTTTAGATAAAGCCTTGTTATTTAATTCTCTGCGGCAGCCCATGCCAAACATAATAGACTGCCTCGGAAACTTTGGCTGCATCCTGCTGGACCCAGCCGGCATAGTCTCTCCATTTACGATCCATGCTGTCCACCGGAACGATCCCTCTCCCCATCTCAATCATTAAAAGGAATACAGTGATTCCCCTCTCCCTTTCAAGCTTGATGAGTGATTGGTAATATTGAATGAATTCTTGGCGGATGTTTCTTTCATTGCTCAACAGCTGTTTCTTTATCCAGACTTCGAATCCTTCCACTGCCAGAGAGCCTTGGCTGCCAGGATAATTCAGGGCATCCTCCATGGACTGGCCCATATAAGCAGAAACCAAGTTAAATTCTAACCCTGTGCTTCTTAGGAATTTTCTTTTGCCTGAATAGGCACCTCCAATAACGAGCTGCACTGCCATTGCCCCCCTCTTTTCTCAAGGTTCAACTCATACCCTCCACCATAGGGAATAGGGATTTCAAAAAATTCTTTTTCCGGCACGAGGTCAGATATAATACTCCTGATGACACCGCCGTGAGTAACAATGGCTGCACAGTGCCCCGCTTCATCCTTCAGCAGATCTTTCATGAAATCATTCACCCTTGCTCGAAAGCTGACTCCTGTTTCCCCTGAAGGCGGATGGTTATTCATCCAGTCTGAAAGCCAGCTTATGTAGGAGGGATCTTCTTTCAAGTCTTCATAGGTAAGGCCGTCCCAGCTCCCAAAGTCCATTTCTCTCAATCTCTCATCTATTGTAATCGGGGATTGGGGCCATAACAGCCCGGCGGTCATCAGGCAGCGCTGCAGGCCGCTTGAGAAAATGGGTGCAGTACTCCAAAACCCGGTTTTCGGATTCAACTCTCTCCGTGCCGCCTCACATAGCGGAATATCTGTATGTCCAAGGTACCTCTTCTCCTTATTCCAGACGGTCACACCGTGGCGTATAAGAAGTATGCGGAAACTGCGGCGAGATTCCATAGCTCAGCCCCCTCAATTGAAGCACCTACCACATCTCCATTAATGCCGCCTAAGGTTCGCACTGCCCATCTGCCGTATAAATAAGTTGCCAGAAACTGCAGGGCGGTCAGCAGCAGGACTTTCCAATCCAATAATATAAACGGCAGTGTCCAAATAAGGGAAATGAGGATATCGGAAGATGCAAGGTTTTGCCTCCAGAAATAGGCCAGTCCCTCCCGCTTAAACGGTTCGAAGAAAAAAAGAAGCCAGAGAGCCTGCAGACGTGCCAAAATCGGAACAAAGGCAAGGATGATAAACAACTGCCCGGAAGGTTGTATAGTTAATGTATACAGAAGACCTGCTTTCCAGGCGAGAAGCATCAGGCAGGAAATGACACCAAAACTGCCGGTACGCGGATCCTTCAGGATTTCCCGCTTTTTTTCCATAGGCTGGTTAGATCCTGCAGCATCTGCGAGATCCATCAAACCATCCAGGTGGAGTCCGCCTGTATACAGGATAGGTACAGTCACCAGCAATAAAGTCATAATAATGGGCGGCAGCCCGCTTTGGAAAAGGGCAAGGACGCCGGCCAGCATTAATCCGAGCACCATCCCGGCAGCTCCGAAAAACCTGAGAGCCCATTTGATTGTCTTCGGGTTTATCTCACATTGCATATGTACCGGGATTCTGGTGAGGAATTGAAAAGCAAGGCCTAATCCATGCATGACAGACTTCATATCAGCACCTTCCCCTGCTTTTTCCATATAACAGGAATGCCGGCCGCGGCTTGAATCACATCATCTGCGTTCTTTATCACGAGCCGGTGAAGGGATTCCAGGTTATATATATATTTTTGTACTCCATCCGTACTGGAAGGGAGTCCTTCGTTCACATCATTTGAAACCATATATAAAGAGCATTCCTTTTTGATAGCTGTCTGCAGAAATTGACTGAGCTTTTGTTCCGCTTCTGCCAGGCTGTCACCCAGCCCATACATGATGTTTGCTGCCCACACGGTCAGGCAGTCCAGCAGGATCGTGGAGTGATTTGGAACACTGGCGAGCACGTCTGCTAAATTGTACGGCTCTTCAAAAGTCAGCCAGTCATTTCCTCTCTGCAGCTGATGCCTTTTGATGCGGTCTTCATGGGCAAAGTCACTTTTCTTTGCTGTTGCGAGATAAACAAGACGGGCGAATGGGTAAAGCTGTTTCACTCTATTATAATTCTCCATTGCGAGATGTTCAGCCAGAGAGCTTTTACCCGATCGTGCCCCTCCCGAAATAAACGTTAGCACCGCTTTCCTCCTTAATTGGAAAGAGTCATTGTTCCTGTTTTGAGCCATCCGCACAGCTCTGTTATGAACAGATCCCTTGATTCATATTGATCAGCGGCATTTTTATCAGCCCCTATGACAACCGAGCCAGAATCATGACCGGGATCCGCGGATAATCGCATCCCTGCAAGCTGCATGGCCAGATGAATCAGATCCAGATCACTCAATGGCAGATGGACAAACAGGAAAATATTGCATCCCGCATCAGATCTGGCAGTCCCAAATATGCATGGAACCCCCATCAAAACAATTTCTTTATATTCAAGACCCTCCATACTTTGACCAGCAAGAATAAAATACTCCTGAGGCTCTTCCGCTGGACACCGGCTATATCTAAGGCCTGAACACCACCCCAGGCCCTTTCCGCCACTCCCAGCCGTAAGCGTCCTGAAGGAGGAACCGAGATGGAGTGTAAAAGAGCCTTTCTCCTCCGAGACCAAAAACGGCGAAAGCGGTTTTTCCTCTGGTGCAGAAAACGGCCGGGGCATATAGACAACCTGAGTTCCGGAAAGTTCGGGATGGGGCAGAAGCTTGATCGGTGTATCATACACATCGCTGAACAATGCTTCGTCTTCCGGGTGTAAGCGGCTGCCTGTGCGTACCATGTTCCCGCTTTTCATCAAACCGTAGCCGTCTGCGAATATAGAAGCAATGTTTAGATCATGCAGAATCGCAAGCACCGTTAAATCCTTCTCATTCTGGAGAAGCCTCAGGAGATCCAGAATTTCCAGGCTGTGCTTTAGATCCAGATGGTTAGTCGGCTCATCCAGGATAATTAATTCCGGTTCCTGTGCCAGAGCTTTCGCCAGCATGACCCGCTGCTTTTCCCCCCCGCTCAATGCATGGAACGATTGCCTTCGGAACTGGTCTACATGGGTGAGCCTCATGGCTTCCTCTACTGCCTTCTTGTCTTCCTCTGTTTCTTCCTGGAAAAAACGGCTTTCCTGATAGGGATACCGTCCCAGCGCAACAATCTCTTCCACCGTAAAGTCAAGTCCGATCTGGTTTTCCTGGCTCAGGACGCTTACCTTCCT
This sequence comes from Paraperibacillus esterisolvens, assembly GCF_046237625.1. Classification (GTDB taxonomy): domain Bacteria; phylum Bacillota; class Bacilli; order Bacillales; family DSM-1321; genus Paraperibacillus; species Paraperibacillus esterisolvens. Next base: position 3,430,678 of record NZ_CP143545.1, read on the forward strand.
GGCCAGTTCTTTTGGACTATAATGATTCATGCTCTTGCCATCTAGATATACCTCCCCGGCTTCAGCCGGCAGGATTCCCATCAGCAGTCTTACCAGAGTCGTTTTGCCGCTGCCATTCGGCCCCAGCAAGGCATAAAAGCTGCCTCTCTTCACGTTGAAGGTGACATCGCGTACAGCCGGAGCTCTTTTTCCATATCCACCTGTAAGATTCTGGACTTGAAGCATGTTATATTCCCCTTCTTCTCATTCTTTCTTTAATCATCAGCATTGTAAAAATGGGTGCACCGACCAGGGCGGTCACAACGCCTATCGGCAGTTCTCTCGGTGAGATGGCTATCCTTGAGATTAAATCGGCCAGAACCAGATATCCTCCTCCAATAACCAATGATAGCGGCAGTACATGCTTATGACTGGAGCCGGCTATCAGCCTTACCAGATGAGGAATGACAAGCCCGACAAAGCCCACTGCGCCCGAAACGGCAACTGCGCTTCCTGTCAGCGTTGATGCTGCCACCAAAATCAGCCTTTTTTTCCTTCGGACGTCTATTCCCGAAAACCTGGCAGCCTGCTCACCCAGAACCAGGCCATTCAATTCACGTGTATTCATCAGCAAAAGGGCAGCACCTATTATGAAAAACGGCATGATCAGCTTTACATGATCCCAGCCCCGCATGGACACGCTTCCCATAAGCCAGTAAAGAATCTGCCTTACATCTTCCTGTGGGGATATGGCCATAAGCAGTGACACAAGCGCTCCTGTGAAAGAAGTAAGAATGATCCCGGCGAGGATGATTGTTTCATTGGCCAGTGAACTGCTCGCGAGCCTTGTAATCCAAAAGACCAGCCCGAGTGTTAAAAATCCGCCGGCAATGGCAAAAACAGGAAGTGTGAACCCATGGAGCCAAATAATGTTAATCTGAAAAAAGATGGCCAGGACCGCACCGAGAGAGGCTCCTGATGATACACCGATCGTATATGGATCTGCCAGCGGATTCCGGAGGAGGCCCTGAAATGCGGCGCCGGCAAGAGAAAGGGCCGCGCCAACCAGAAATGCAAGCATTACCCTGGAAAAACGGATTTCCCAGATAATCATTTCTGTGCTTTTTGGCCCAGCATATACATCCATACCCGTAATATGCTTTGTAATAATTTTTAAAATATCAGGAACGGTTATGGAAACCGTTCCTGCAAAAACTGCCAATATAATCGAGAAGACAACGAATACAAGCGCAAATAGGTATAGAAAAGCAGCGCGCTTATTTGAAAATATCTGGATAGATTGCTTTTCCAAGGAGTTCAACTCCCTCAGCCAGCCGCGGCCCAGGGCGGGTAACAGTATCGCTGTTTACATCAAAGACTTGTTTATTTTTGACTGCCGGCACTTCGGCCCAGCCTTTTCTATTTAAGACCTGCTTATCCGGATTCTTCACATAGTAGCCATAGGTAGTAATGATGACATCGGGGTTATATTTAACCGCCTCTTCTTCATTGACCTTCACCCAGCCAGTCTGTGATTCAGCCACATTAACAGCTCCGATCGTATCCAGCATTTCCTGCATGAAAGTGCCCTTGCCCGTGGTATAAATTTCCGGCTGGGGAGCAACTTCCACCCATACACGCTTTTTATCTTTGACGGATTTTGCTTTTTCCTTAACATCAGCTATCCGTTTCTTCATATCCTGAATGACTTTATCTGCTTCTTCATGGGTGCCTGTGGCTCTGCCCATAAGCTTTATAGAATCGTAAACCTGGTTAAATGTACTTTTACTGCTGTTAATGATCAATACAGTAATGCCGGCATCCTTGAACTTTTGGATCACATCTTTGTGATTTTTGAAATGATAATCATCAAGCAGTGCAAGATCCGGCTGCAGGGACAGTACTTTTTCAACATTAATCTCCTGTGATCCTACCTTTTCTTTCTCTGCTGTCTCCTTTGGATAATTATCAAAGTCGGATACACCAGCGATTTTGTCCCCGAGACCGAGGGAAAAAGCTATTTCCGTTGTGCTTGGAATCAGGGAGACGATTTTTTCAGGCTTTTTTTCTATCGTTACCTTTTCGCCTTCATCATCTGTCACTGTAATTGGGAAAGCTTTTTCATTTTTGTTCTGACTGGATTTATTTTCTTCTTTTTTAGGCTCTGCTGTGGAGCCGCAGCCGCCAAGCAGGGCAGCTGTAAGTATAAAAAGAATGGACAGCAGGCTGAAATGCCTGGTTATATGTGTTTTCATGAAGATCCTCCAATGTTTTGATTAATGTTTATTTGATACTCCGGCCCCTTCAAAGGTAGCCATGTTCTTGGCCATATCAACAGCCGCAGCAAGTAGCGGATAGGCAAGTGCGGCACCGCTGCCTTCTCCAAGCCTCATACCGAGGCTTAACAGAGGTTTCTTCCCCAGATAACGAAGCGCAAGCCCATGGCCGGGCTCAGCAGACTGATGGCCGGCAATCATATAATCGGATGCATGCCTGTTAAATCCCGCCGCAATCAGTGCTGCTGCCGTACAGATAAAGCCATCTAGCAGGATGGGCACCTTTCTGGATGCAGCATACAGCATGGCTCCCGTCATGGCACCAATCTCAAAGCCCCCGACTGCTGCCAGTATGCCTGCAGGATCATTTTTGTCAGGCTTCCGCCTGAGCAGCGCCTCCTCAATGATTCTTTTTTTATGTAACAGCCTGCTGCCTTCAATGCCCGTTCCCAGACCGGCTGTCAGCTCGACCGGCTCTCCGGTCACTACTGATACAATGGCAGTGCTTGATGTCGTATTCCCGATTCCCATTTCACCTGGAATCAGGAGACCAGCTCCTCTGTCCAAAAGCTCACGGGCGGACTCCATGCCAGCAAGAATGGATTCAAATGCCTGATCCCTTGACATCGCATCTTCGGCGAAGAAATTATTTGTGCCTCTGGCAATTTTCCTCCTTCTCAGCCTTTCATTTTTAATGTCCTGGACCACCCCGACATCAACCACTTCGAGCATTGCGCCTATGCGGCCGGCAAATACGTTTACAGCCGCTCCTCCCTGTAGAAAATTCAGCACCATCTGGCCAGTAACTTCCTGGGGATAGGCGGATACGCCTTCTGCGCAGATACCATGATCCGCTGCAAAAATAACGATGCCCGGAGACTCAATGCCAGGGTTGACTTCACCTTTGATGGCTGCCAGCTGGATTACGGCTTCTTCTAGTTCCCCCAGGCTGCCGGGAGGCTTTGTCAGGGAATTCAAATGTTCGAGCTGCTCCCTGCCGTGTTTCTTGGAAAGCGGGGTGATCGAATTGATGACCGCTTCTGCTTTATTCTTCATCTTTATCCCCCTGGCCTGTTTATCAGTATTCTATGCCGTATATAGCCTTGACTCCTTCATCGTAGTAGTGCTTCTCTGCTTCCACTACTGACACCAGGTCTGCTATATCCTTCAACTCCTGTCTTGCACTTCTCCCTGTTACAATCACATGGAGCTTCTCCGGTTTAGCCTTCAGGACAGACACTACCTCCTGCAAAGGCAGGACATCATCTACGGGAAATGAATCTATGGCTAATGCATTATTTAATTCATCCAGGATGAGTAAGTCGTATTTTCCGCTGTTTATTGTTTCTTTTGCAGTTTCCCATGCTCCCTCCAGGGCTTTGCGGTGTATTTCAGGAGTCTTGGTCCACGTGAACCCTTCCCCAAGCTGCTGCACATGCGCCCCGAGCTTTTCAAGACTGTTCTGTTCGCCGTAATTCCTTCCGGGCGACTTGATGAACTGAAGCATGGCCACTTTCATACCCCTGCCAAGCGCTCTTACTGCGACTCCTATGGCAGCAGTCGTCTTTCCCTTTCCATCTCCCGTGTAAATCAGGATACGGCCTTTTGTATTTTCTTTGTATTCCAGTGTGAATCCCCCTTTTCCCATTTTCGGTGGGTTCTACAGTCAAAAAGAAAGCAGAAAGCTTTAACGGATTAAAATCGCCGAAAGAAAAAAGCCCTGGACATATAAAGTCAAGGGCTTAGCATGCGAATAGCATCTCTCTTGACTTATTCTTCCCACCGAAGTATAAGTACTGCACTTTTTAAAAGCAGGTCTCCTGGCTTCACGTTCATTGAACTGCGGCCTTCCCAGCGATTAAGCCAGTGGCTGCACTGCAGTTCTTTCATCAACGCTTACAGTAGCGGGGGCTGCATCGGATTTTCACCGATTTCCCTATTATCCCTGTCAACAGGGCACTTTTAAAAAAGATTATTCAGTTCGTTACTATTCTATCGGAAAAGTCGAAATTTGGAAAGGCATAAAGCCATCTTCTTTCTAAATGCCTTACTCTGATTATCGGAGGCAGGAAATGGTCTATACTATTTAAAAAGAATCAGCTTGAAAGAAAGGAGGACGGCCAATGATCAGCCCCAATACCGGAGGAGGTTCAGCCAGGCCCAAAAGGATTCTGGCGCTTGCTTCCATTGCTCTATTAATTTCCTTTGTCTTTGGTACAGCCATCCATTTCCTTGAACCGGCATCCTTCCCATCGATTCTTGAGGGAATTTGGTGGGCGCTTGTCACTGCTTCTACAGTCGGGTATGGCGATTATGCCCCGGTAACCGTTCCGGGCAGGCTTTTGGGAATGGTGCTGATTGTCACGGGAATTGGCCTGTTCACGACATATATCACTACACTGTCAGCTGCAGCGGTGACTGCCCAATCCAATTACCTTGCCGGACGGAAAGAATATCACCATCAGGGTCATACGGTTATCATCGGCTGGAATGAACGGTCCCGGCAGACTATCTTAAAGCTCAAACAGTCTGGCAGCAGCATACCGATTGTCCTCGTAGATGAGACGCTGGAGCTGAATCCATTCAGGGATCGCTCTATTCACTTTATCCATGGCAATGGCAGCCATGACCGTGTCCTTGTGCGCGCCAATATAAAAGATGCGGCATCCGTTTTGATTACCGCCGGCATATCGAAGGATGAATTTCAATGTGACGCCTTTACCATCATGTGTCTGCTTGCTGTCAAAGGGGTGAATCCCGGAGTCCGCTGCATTGCGGAAATATTGACAGAGGAACAGATGGAAAATGCAAAAAGAGCGGGGGCTGATACGCTCCTCCGCTCTAATGCAGTCATCAGTGACGTCATGGAACAGTCACTGGCCGGATTAAATCCAGAAGAATAAATTCCAGGGCTCCCGCTATTTGGCGGCCGTTCTTTTCAGCATTCCTGCAGGCTGGTCAGGCTGGAAGTAATATGGACTCAAGCTCTTTTACGAGTGATTTCCCGAGCTCTACATACCGGTCTGGAAATTCCGCGTCCTTTTCGGCCGGCTCCTGGAATTGATTAAACGAAGCTGAAAAGTTGCCAATCCCCGCGTGGTCATCGGGGCCCTTTTTATATTGATGGCTGAGCAGGAACGGCCTCCCGAGCATAACGGCCGCCCCCCTCGTATCCAGCCCCCCCTCCACCGCACGGAAAGGGACCCTTAAAAACTGGTAGCCGTTACGGCTGTCGATTTTATAATCAAAATACGCATGGTCGTAATCCCAGCTGCCGCTGATGCTGTAGCCCCTTGGCTTTAAGGTCTGCTCCAGGTCATATAATGAAAACGTATGCCCCTCAAGCTGTGAAGGAATCTCAATCATTTGTCCCACCCTCTCTGTTTTTCTTAGCTTATCCGGGAAACGAGGGAATTACATTGGGAAATAATCCGGGAAATGGGGACTGTCCCCAAAAAAAAAAAACGGCCGGAGCCGTTTTCTTATAATCTCTTTTCAAGTTCTGCTTTTTTATCTTCGAAGCCTGGTTTGCCAAGCAGGGCAAACATGTTCACCTTGTATGCCTCGACGCCCGGCTGGTCGAATGGATTCACTCCCAGCAGATAGCCGCTGATTGCACATGCCTTTTCAAAGAAGTACACAAGATATCCAAATGTATATGCATCCATGGCCGGGATGGTAACAATCAGGTTGGGCACCCCGCCGTCAGTATGCGCAAGGAGCGTTCCCTGGAATGCTTTGTTGTTAACAAAGTCTACGGTTTCCCCGGCAAGATAATTCAAGCCGTCCAGGTCATTTTCTTCGCTTTCAATCGATAGCTCATGGCGCGGTTTTTCCACTTTAATAACCGTTTCGAACAAGTCTCTGCGGCCTTCCTGTACATATTGACCAAGAGAGTGAAGATCAGTGGAGAAGTTGGCTGATGATGGGTAAATCCCTTTCTGGTCCTTGCCCTCACTCTCACCAAAGAGCTGCTTCCACCATTCAGATAAGTACTGAAGACCAGGTTCATAGTTGATCAGCATTTCAATCGTTTTCCCTTTATTGTATAAAACGTTCCGCACTGCTGCGTATTGATAGCTGGCATTCTGTTCGATATCATCGCCTGCAAAGTCCTCACGTGCCTGTGCTGCACCTTTCATCATCGCATCGATATCAGCACCGCTTACCGCGATAGGCAGCAGACCGACAGCCGTCAGCACTGAATAGCGGCCGCCCACATCATCGGGAATCACGAATGATTCATATCCCTCTTCACTTGCCAATGTTTTCAGCGCCCCGCGCTCTTTATCTGTTGTCGCGTAGATGCGGCCTTTTGCTTCTTCTGCACCGTATCTTTCCTCAAGCAGCTTGCGGAAGATCCGGAATGCAAGGGCCGGCTCAGTTGTCGTGCCAGATTTTGAGATGACATTGATTGAAAAATCCCTGCCATCAAGCATGTCCATCAAGTCCGTCATATATGTAGAGCTGATGTTATTGCCGACAAACAATACCTGTGGTGTGCCGCGCTTTTCTTTAGGGAGTGCATTGTAAAAGCTGTGCTGCAGCATTTCGATCGCTGCACGCGCACCAAGATAAGATCCGCCTATCCCGATGACCAAAAGAACGTCAGAATCTGACTTGATTTTATCTGCTGCGTTTTGGATCCTTGAAAACTCTTCTTTATCATAATTCACCGGCAGGTCTACCCAGCCCAGAAAATCGCTGCCTGCCCCTGTTCCTTCATGAAGGGAGTTATGTGCAGTGCGTACTGCATCCTTTAAGTATGTTAATTCGTGTTCGCCAAAGAATGATAATGCTTTGGAATAATCGAAACGTACATGTGTCATTGTGTTCCTCCATATATTAGATTACTTTTTCACTTTACCTGAAAGCTCACGCCTATTTCAAGCCGCAGCCTCCAATGTAAGCGTACCCAATCCTATTTATTTTTATGAAGGGGCGGCATGGACAGATAAATGAAAAAGCGCACCCCGGCATGCAGGGTGCACTCCACTTTAAAGGGCAGCTCTATAGATCGCGAGCACGTCCTCTTTATTCAGCTTTTTGAAGTTTCCAAACTCTCCGTTAGCCATGGCTTTGTCGGCCATCACATCTATTTTTGAATCATCGATATCATAATCTGCAAGCTTAGACGGTGCTCCAAGGCTGCTCCAGAAGCTGCTCAGCTTTTCGATTCCCTCAAGGGCAATCTCTTCATCGCTTTTGCCTTCCGGATCAACTTCAAGGACTCTGACTGCCAGCTGCTTGAACCGGCCAAGATTTTCATTCATCACATGGCGCATCCAGTTAGGGAAAATGATAGCCAGTCCACCGGCATGAGGAATATCATATACCGCTGAAACCGCATGCTCTAAATTATGAGTCGCCCAGTCACCGCGAATACCCATGGAAAGCATGCCATTCAGGGCAATCGTGCCTGAATATAGGATGGTCTCTCTGTACTCATAGCTCTCCAGGTTATCAAGCAGTTTTGGTGCAGTTTCCATCACAGTCTTCAGCAGAGATTCACACATTCTGTCCTGAAGCTCAGTGTTTGTGCCTTGATGGAAATACGTTTCCAGGGTATGGCTCATCATATCCACAATTCCATAAATGGTCTGATCCTTTGGCACTGTGAATGTATTCTCAGGTTCAAGGATGGAGAACTGAGGGAATGTCAGGGGGCTGCCCCAGCCATACTTCTCCTGTGTCTCCCAATTTGTGATAACCGATCCTGCATTCATTTCAGACCCGGTTGCCGCAAGGGTAAGGACCGTTCCAAAAGGAAGCGCTGCCTTTACTTCTGCCTTTTTAATGACAATATCCCAGGCATCTCCATCATATTTTGCACCGGCTGCAATAGCCTTTGTGCAGTCGATGACAGAACCGCCGCCAACCGCAAGCAGGAAGTCAATTCCTTCCTGTTTACAAATTTCAACGCCTTTTCGGACAGTCGATAATCTAGGATTTGGCTCGACACCGGAAAGTTCGGAAACCTCCACATCGATTTCCTTTAAATAATTTACTACTTTATCATATAAACCGCTTCTCTTTATGCTTCCGCCGCCATACACAAGCAGAACCTTTTTTCCATATTGAGGGATTTCATTTTTCAGCTGTTCCAGCTGGTCTTTACCAAATATTAATTTAACTGGGTTTTTAAAAGCAAAATTAATCATGTCTCATCTGCCTCCTTCGCTTCTTATTATGCAAAATTGGCCTTACAATATCAAAGAAAAAGATTACAATTGCAAAAATGCTCTTTTGTCCTGGAACTGAGTCCTGTCTCCTGCCTCAATTCCCTGTCCATTTTTCCAGGATTGGAATTGATCCTGCATATTTTTTTCTCAGCTTATGCAATCTATAGATGAACCATCAAAAAAGGAGGATTTGCATGAGTGCAATTCAGCGTATTGCTCTAGTTCTTACCATTATTGGAGCTGTAAACTGGGGCCTGGTCGGTTTTTTTCAATTTGACCTTGTTGCCGCAATTTTTGGCGGCCAGGATTCAGCATTAGCAAGAATTATTTACGGACTTGTGGGGATTGCCGGTTTAGTGAATATCGGCCTGCTATTTGTCCGTGACCGTGAAACTTCCGCGGCTGGACAACCTGATCCGACCCGGTAGCATAAGGATGGGCTTTTTTAAAAGTCCTGGAAATAAGCCCGTGGAGAAAAACGATATACTTTTTTTCACGGGCTTTGCTGCGCCTGCTAATAGTGAACCCTTGTGTGATTGGAGAGTGACTGCGCTCCATTTATAGAGGGCCGCTATTGGAATGGAGATTGAGTGAACCGAAAAACCCAGTCATCGTTTATGCACAGGGCAAGGCTTATCCATCCTCACCCAGTTTATCCGCTGAATGCCATGTTAAACAGCGGCAGACTCGCTTTGTTTTTCCAGGACTCCTGAAATCTCATTCCCCTTCCTTCTCCCTCCTGACAATCGTCATGGACCGGCCGGCGATCCTTCTCAACCACTATACCTATACTGCTTCTCAACTAAATACTTTTTTAGCTGGTATGAAAAAAGACCGCTCTAAAAAGCGGCCTTCTGATTGTATAAATATTTATTTCATTAAGCTAAAACTTTTTTGATACGTTCAATAGCCCAGTCCAGATCTTCTTTTGAGATGACGAGAGGCGGAGCAAAACGGATAACGGTGTCGTGAGTCTCTTTGCAGAGCAGTCCTTCTTCCTTCAGCTGTTCGCAGTATTTACGGGCAGGCTCTGTAAGTTCTACACCGATAAATAAGCCGCGGCCGCGGACCTCTTTGATGACCGGATTATTTATCGTTTTTAATTCGGATTTGAAATATTCGCCAAGTTCATTTGAGCGCTCGGCCAGTTTCTCATCCACCAGTACATCAAGGGATGCGATGGACACTGCACAGGCCATCGGATTCCCTCCAAATGTCGATCCGTGTGAACCGGGATTGAAAACGCCAAGGATGTCTTTATTGGCAGCTACACATGAGATGGGGAATACGCCGCCTCCGAGCGCCTTGCCTAAGATATACATGTCTGGCTCGACTTCCTCCCATTCACAGGCAAACATTTTGCCTGAACGGGCCAGCCCGGCTTGAATTTCATCCGCTATGAACAAGACATTATTTTCCTGGCATAATTCTTTAGCCGCCTTTAAAAAGCCTTCTTCTGGAATGATGATGCCTGCTTCACCCTGGATTGGTTCAATCAGGAATGCGGCTGTATTCGGGGTGACAGCGGCCTTTAAGGCGTTCAGATCACCGTACGGTACCAATTTGATGCCTGGGAGCATCGGACCGAAGCCGCGCTTATATTCTTCCTCAGAAGATAAAGAAACCGCCGTCATCGTCCTGCCATGGAAATTGCCAAGACAGGCTATGATTTCCGCCTTATTGTCCTGTACTCCCTTTACATCATAAGCCCAGCGCCTTGCCGCCTTGATGGCCGTCTCGACAGCTTCAGCCCCTGTGTTCATCGGAAGTGCCATATCTTTATTGGTAAGGCCGCAGATTTTCTCATACCATGGGCCAAGCTGATCATTATGGAAGGCCCGGGACGTCAGTGTTACCCGGTCCGCCTGGTCTTTGAGGGCCTGGATAATCTTTGGATGGCGGTGTCCCTGGTTCACAGCGGAATAAGCACTAAGCATATCCATATATTTATTGCCTTCAGGGTCTTTCACCCAGACACCCTCTGCTTCTGCAATCACGATTGGAAGAGGGTGATAGTTAGGAGCACCGAACCTCTCAGTCTGCTCAATCAGGTGGTTTGATTTTGATTTTAAAGTCATCTTATTTTCCTCCCATCCACTGTTTCCCTTCTATTGTACATGGAGAAGTGGCATATTCAAACCCCAAAAATTAAAGCGCTTTCCCCCGTATTCATGAAATTGAATGTTTATACGAAAAACTCATTCATTATATAAGAATAATAAAAATTTACGAGAGTCTCCTATCCGCAGACTATGCATGGTTAGGAGCAAAACTAGGAGCAAGGCCCAGCGGAATCCCGGTAAAAGATAACCCATTTCCAGGATGCCTCATGATACATGCAGCTCCTCCCTTTTTCCACAAAAAAAAGCAGATATGTTTTTTGGTCATATCCGCTTTTTACTGAATCTATTATTTTTTGATTAAATCTTCGCGCTGAGACTGATCAATCCACTCTTGCAGCTTGTCTTTCAATGTGTTGAAGCCTTCAGTGCTTTCAGTTGTTGATTTGACAGTAGCCTGGCGTTTCTTTGGTGCACGTTTTGGCTGTGCCTGCGGACGCTCTGGAGCTTCCTCTGTCGCACGGATTGAAAGGCCGATTTTGCCAGCTGCTTCATCGATAGATAATACTTTAACCTGTACTTCATCGCCTACTTTAAGATGCTCGTTGACATCCTTCACATAACCGTGTGTAATTTCAGAAATATGCACGAGACCCTGTGTTGAATCGTCTAATGCGACAAACGCACCATAAGATTGAATTCCTGTTACTTTTCCTGTTACTACAGAACCTACTTCATATTTTTCAGACATGAGAACACTCCTATATTCATTAAATTTTTCATGTTTATATACGCAATTGTAAATTATAACACAAGCTCGGCCTTTAATCAAAGAAAGCTTTAAAAACTTATCGAGAAAGGCACTGGCACAGCATCTTTTTTTCTATGGACATTCAACTATTCCGGCCTGCTGCAGTAAGATATGGATAAAAGGCAGCTGGAGGAAAAACCCATGACAGAGCTCGGTTATATCATCAAAAGACTTAGGGAAAAACGAAATTTGACACAGCAGGAACTGGCTCTAAAAATCCATGTAGGCACCCACATTTTAGACAAGTTTGAAACAGGCGAAAAAATCCCCGATATCGGGACGCTGCTCCATCTTGCTGCTGTACTGGAGGTTCCTGCCCGGGACTTGGCCATATCCGGGAAATCTTCAAAGGCCGCAGGACTGGAAGCGGAGATCGAACAGCTCGTAAATCAGATTGGCCGGCAGAAGGCTGTATGGATTTTAAGGAAAGTCACGGAATGGAGTGAAGAAGACATGAACCGGATCCTCGAAGAAAAAAATGGAGGCGATGCGCGGAATTATGTTTAAAAAAGAAAATTCTGGACCATACTGATGACAAGGCTTTCTAGCTTTCTAGTATTCCCCCCCTTTTTATTTAGGACAAAACAGATACTGTTTTGTCCTCTTTTTTTGTCAGGGCATTATAAGTCTTTATCTTTTTCTTTTTTACCCTTGAACCATTTCTTCGGATTCAGCCTGCCCCTGAACTTTTGGGCAGCTTCTTTTCCTGCAAAAAATACGCCCGCCCAAAATAAGATTTCCGCTGCAATCAGCAAAAGAGCCGTCAGGACCACCTTTCCTTTCCCGCTCAGCTCAAGAAAAGGAACAAGGAGAGGAACGAGCCAGAGCACGGTAGACATTACCAGAAGGATGATTCCCAGCTTTAGGGTTGATTTTCGATCAGAAGCCATGAGCCATCTCCGTTTCGTTTAAATATGATTTACTTCATTGTAACCAGAGAAACCGGGGATCACAATTATTATCAATTTCCAATTGATTCTTCACGCATAAAGGCGCCCCTTTAGGGAATCCTCCACACTGGAGGAGGTGATTTCAATGTCGAGAAGAAAAATACTGATACCAGGAGCCAGAGAAGGACTTGACCGGCTAAAGGCCAGGGTGGCAGGCACCATTAAACCTGAAGATGCAAAATTTGAGGCAGCACGCGAGGCAGGCATCCCCCTGAAGGAAGGCTATAACGGCGGTTTGACTTCCCGTCAGGCTGGCAGAACCGGAGGCATCCTTGGAGGAGGCATGGTTAAGGAATTGGTACGTTTGGCGCAGGAAAACCTGAAAAAATAACCAGGAATCTGCATCTGCAGGTTCTTTTTCTTCCCGCGAACCTTTAAATTCTTAATTGTGGGTAAACTACCTAAAAAAGGAGGGGCTGTGGAATGGTGAAAATTCAGGGAACCACCGATTATACCTTCAACAAAGAGTTATTTGCCAATGGTCTCTACTATGAACATTATAAGAATTCTGCTTCAACGGAAACGATCGTTCTTATCCATGGGTTTTTATCATCCGCTTTTAGCTTCCGCAAATTGATTCCTTATCTTGCGGAACAATATAGCATTGTCACAATAGACCTGCCCCCATTCGGCAAGAGCGGCAAAAGCAGCTCTTATATTTACTCACATGAAAATCATGCATGTGCCATCATTGAATTATTGGAGCACCTTAATTTAAACAGGGTTATATTATCGGGTCATTCCATGGGAGGACAGATTTGTCTTTATGTGATGAAACAGGCGCCGCACCTTGTCTCGAAAGCCATCCTTATATGCAGCTCAGGCTATTTAAAAAAATCCGGACGGGCCCTGGTTCTTTCCAGCAGGCTGCCGTTTTTCCACCTGTATGTCAAAAGATGGCTGGCCAAATCCGGTATTGAAAAAAACCTGCAAAATGTCGTTTATAATCACGCGCTAATAGACCAGGAGATGGTCGACGGGTATATGGAACCTTTTCTCGACGATATGATTTTTAAAGGGCTCACGAAAATGATCCGTGACCGGGAGGGTGATTTGGATTCTAGGGACCTTCAGAACATACACATTCCCTGCCTCCTCCTCTGGGGTGAGCATGACCGGGTAGTGCCGGCGGACGTCGGCAGAAAACTTCACGAGGATCTGCCCTGCTCCACACTGACGATCTTCAAGGACGCCGGACACCTCCTGCCCGAGGAAGAGCCGGAAAAGGTATACTCGGCAATCCAGGAGTTTTTGGGATAATTTTCAAAGGCTGGCTGAAACAAACCAGCTGCGGTAAGTTTTATCAGGTAGGCTAACAAGGCCTGAGTCCAAATGAAGGACTCAGGCCTTTTCACTTCGCCCTGCTCATTTGACAGCCGGGACGATGGTGTGATAACGCCCATCTTAAGTCGCCTACAGTTCGCAAGATTGATTGTTCTTTAACTGGACAAGTATGCGGGCAGCATTCATGCATAGCTCAGCACCCGGCGATTCATCAAATGAGAATTCCAGTATTTCTTTTATTTTTGCGGCTATGGTGCTGAGATTGTCTGTAATATATAATACGCCCAGAATTTCTGCTTTTTCGGTTACATAGGAATCAGCACCAATATTCAGCGGATCCCATTCATAGAGCCATTGATCCAGACTGATTGCTTCTTTATCATTTAACAAAATATTCACTCCATTTTGTAAATTAGATGATTTATACGTCCATTCTATAGTATCATAAGTATTAAAATTAAAAATGAGGTGGTACTTTTGCCAAATAGTACACTTGATGAGGTAATTCAGAGAACAAATACATCCTGTCTAAAGTGGGATTTAGCGGAGGAAAGGTTCGGTGCCCGCGAGCTTCTGCCAATGTGGGTGGCAGACATGGATTTCACTTCCCCTCAGGTGGTGATTGATGCGCTTGAGGAGAGAGTGAAGCATGGTATCTTTGGCTATACTTCTCCTCAGGCCTCTTTATACAATGCCATCACAGGCTGGATGAGGAAAACCCATGATTGGGAGATTGAAAAGCCGTGGATCCAGTTTAGTGCAGGTGTGGTTTCTGCCCTGCAGATAGCCATCGAGGCCTATACAGAACCCGGGGACACTGTTTTGGTACAGTCTCCTGTGTATGCGCCGTTCTTCAATGTGGTGGTGAAAAACGGCCGGAAGCTTGCCAATAATCAGCTGGTTTTGGATAACGGCAGTTATTATATTGATTTTGACGATTTTGAAGAACATTTGAAATCAGGTGTCAAGCTGTTCCTTTTCTGCAGTCCGCATAACCCGGGCGGTAGAATATGGACGAGGGAAGAATTGGAGAAGATCGGCAATCTTTGCAGGGAGTATGAGGTGAAAATCATTTCGGATGAGATTCATGCAGACCTGTCCCTCGGCCGGCAAAAGCATATACCGCTTGCTGGTGTAAGTCCTGAAATATCGAGTATCACGATTACGGCCATGGCGCCGAGCAAGACTTTTAACATTGCCGGACTGCAGGCATCTGTGGTGATAGCAGAAAATGAAGCACTGCGTCGGGGGTTTTCTTCCATCCAGGAGCGCCGGGGTTTTGATGGTTTGAATGCTCTTGCACTGACAGCAATGGAAGCGGCATATAGAGATGGAGCCCCTTGGCTGGACGCCATTTTAGATTACATAAAGGAAAATACAGACAGGGCCATTTCCTTTATCGAGCATGAAATACCGGGCCTCACCTGTATGAGGCCGGATGCTTCCTTTCTGTTATGGATCGATGCACGGAGCCTTGGAGCTTCAGATCAGCTGATTCAGCAGCGTTTGATTGAAAAAGGTAAGCTTGCGCTAGATCCCGGGACAAAGTTTGGTCCTGGGGGAGAAGGATTCTTGCGGATGAATATTGGCTGCCCGCGCCCGCTGCTTGAGGAAGGCCTGCAGCGCCTGAAATCTGCTCTTGTATGAATTTCCGCCACTTTTTTTCAAAAAAGTCGTCCAGCCTTCCAGACTTTTTATTGTAAAATAGAAGCATGGAGGCATTTATATGAAGCTTGCAATTATATTGGTCATTATTATTTGTGTATTTTCCCTGGTCGGCACCTTGCTGCTGGGAGGGAAAAGCGATGAAAATTACAGCGGGGCCACAAGCGGGAATTTATCCCGGCTTACCTGGATGTATGTAATCCTTGCCCTAGTCCTGCTGCTCGGTATTGGATTTTATGTTGTATAAAGCAAAGGAAAGAGGCGGTGCATCATGCAGCCGCCTTTTTCTATTTCAAATAATTTTCCTTCCGGACTGGGCCAGTGCATAATAAATGGCATGCTGCAGAGTCTGAAAGCAGTCATACTGGCTTAATTCAATCCTCAGGCTTGAGATAATCATGGATAACTCCGGAGAAATTCCTACCAGTATGGTCTTCATTCCGATTAAGTTGGCTGCCGAACCCAGCTTATGGATAAAATGAGCGGTAAAATCACTCAAGTCCTTATCCAGCCCCGTTAAGTCAAGGATTAGGTAGTTTGCCTTATGCTGCGGCAGATTATTCAATGTCTTTTCAATCAGGTCAGTTGAACGGGCTTCGTCATATTTGCCAAGGAGCGGCACCACCACAACTCCTTCAAGGACAGGTATGATTGGGGACGAAAGCTCTTTAACAAGGCCTTGAAGCTCCCGTGTTTTGTCCTTTACCACTGCCTCGAGCATCTGAATTTGTTCGGTTTCCTTCCTTCTTGCCAAAAGGTGGATATTGTTAGCCACCGTGACATCGGAAGGGAAATATTCAACTATATCAAAATCATGGCCTTCTATCTGGCTCTCTTTCACTTCATACCAGATGTTGGTGCCAAACAGCCCGGTGAAGATACCGGCATAGTGGGCAGGCATGAAGCTGCCAGCTTTGGTCTTTCCCTGGGCTTTGTTAATTTTGAATTCCCAGCTGTTTCTTAACTGGACAGTAAGGGTCTTTTCCGCTTCATTTATTTGGTTGATGATAATTTCTCCCCAGCCGGCTGAACCATATGTGTTGGGAATCACACCGGCCACATCCTGGATCCCAAGATTTAAATTCCTGAAATAATCTCCTACTACCATACCCTGCCGAAAACCTGTTGTTTCCAGCACCAGACTGGCTGACTCGAGCCCGGAAATTTCCTCAATTGAATCAAAAAGGGTCTTCATGGCTGACGAAATCCAGAATAGGACTGCATCTTCGCCTTCATATAAGAATTGACCCTTCTCCAGATTCCACTGGAAAGACAGCCCCCCTACGTCAATGGAAGTTTCTTTATTCATTGATACTACTCTCCCTTTTGCATGTGTATAGAGTATATTATATCCGCTGTATGCTTCATATACTCCTGTGATAGCCGCTGCACTGCAGACGGCCGATATATAGGCGTCAGCATCTCCCATTCTAATCCAGCTGAGAACCGCTGGAAACAGGGTGACACTGTTTAGGGCTATTCATAAAAAACAATGCTATTTTATAATAATTCAAATGAAAGAAACATTTCCAGTTAAAAGGCTTAGGACTATAGTCTATCCTCAGGAAAATAATAAGGATCTACTAAAGTTAAAAAAACAGACTCCATCGCGGAGTCTGTTTTGGAATGGTCGGCTATTATGCTTTTTGAACGTTAGACGCTTGTGGTCCGCGGCTTCCTTGTTCTACGTCGAAAGTTACGTCCTGGCCCTCTTCAAGAGTCTTGAAACCTTCGCCCTGGATTGCTGAGAAATGTACGAATACATCATCTCCACCTTCACGCTCGATAAAACCAAAACCTTTTTCTGCATTAAACCATTTTACTTTACCTTGTTCCATTTTTTGCGGCCTCCTAGTGTGAAAAACACCTAAATTACTATCCTTGCTCCAGGTGAACCAAGACGAAAAGTTTAGTACTTACAATCCTTTGTACACCGAACAAAAATAATTCTATTTAATAGTAACAGAATTTTAAGTTAATATCAAGTTTCACTCAGCAAATTTGATAGCGCTTTCTATGATAATATAAGCATTATTTTATTCCCTGACAAAAAGGGGAAATCATTTCAATAAGCCTGCTCCTGGCAAGCTTCTGGTCATAGCGGGAGTTATTCAGCATTACTTTATCGATAGGCAATGAACGGAGAATCTCAAGCTCCATCTCTCCCCTTGCTTTCAGCACAGCCTCGGCCCCTTCCAGACCCGCAAGGTTCATCCTTTTGCCGTAGCCCTGATGTGTGTAATAGGCAGTAAATTCTTCAGCCCACTCCCTCGGCCGCTCATCCACTGCCCTCTTGAAGGAAGAACTATAATCATCCTGTTCGATATAAATCAGCAGCGGGTCTAGGCATGAAGCCGCTTCAGCCAGCCCAAGGATATAATCGGCGACTGCCTCTTTATTCAATCCATATTTGACCATGCCGACCGTTACCGGATTTTGAATAAAACAGCATTCGAAGACATAGATGGTCTCCTCTTCTTGCGCCTGTGCCGCAAATTGTTTCCACTTCGATATTATGAGATCACGATTGATTTCAAATGGCTGTTCATATACGTCACTTCCGGCAAGCACCGTCAGCAGTCCTTCTGGCAAGTCTGCTCCGTATTTTTCCTGAAGCTTCCGATAGGGAACTAGTACATGTTTCTCATCTTCCATGATGAAGCCGCTGTCCAGCCATACAGCGTTCACTGGATCCCGCAGCAGCTTCTTATATAAATCCGTCGTGAGCATCGCCACACCCTCATGATCGGCCGGATGATCGAGATTCCCCTCCTGAAACAGCACTGCTTCCCGTCCTGATTCTGTCAATATATCATATATCATTTTTGAAATGGTTGATTTCCCTGATCCGGGAAGTCCTTCCACTATTATTAATCTTGTCATTATTCCTTGCCCCTCCATATCAGTTGAAGCCTGAAGGACGGAAAAAACCATGCCGGATTTGGCACCGCACGTATAGGAATGCAGCAAATAACCCTGCCCCATGGTGAATAGGACAGCTTACTGATAAAGAAAAGAAAGGTTAAAAAAAGTGCATACTAATCCTATTTCTCCAGGCTGTTTTTTCAATTGAAAGATGACCTGTTTCAATAGTATTAGAACTTCATGACCGCACCGAACCTTTCTTTGGAAACCAATGGGATTAAAACAATGGTACTATATTCCAATACACCTGCCAATATATTTTTCGGCCATATAAAAAAACGCACCCTCTGCTGGCGCGTCAATGTATCTCTCTTTTTTTCAGCAATGATTCTTCCAGTTCCTTCGCAGCCGCGGCCTGCCTTTTGGAAACCTTAATGATCAGGCGCATGGTAAGAAATGCAGCCGCTAGGAAAATAATACAGGTAATGGCTGCCGGGATATATTCTGATTTATCTTCAGGGAAATACAAGAATAGTCCTGCGGCAAAGCTGTTAAGAACTAACATGGTGGACACCCTTTCTTTTCTCGCTGCTTCCATTATAGCAGACACAGGCTGCCTGTCTGGCTGATTATTGTAAGATTTTAATAGACCGGATCATAATTTTTTCTGTAGGAGTTCCTTGATCGCCGCCGCCGGCTGCAGCTATTTTATCTACAACCTCCAAACCTTCTATAACTTGTCCAAATACGGTGTGCTTTTGATCGAGCCACGGAGTTCCGCCCTGGTCCTCATAAGCCTTGATAATTGCTTTTGGATAGCCGGCCTTCTTCATTTCCCCGGGCATGGCTTGATTCAAATGCTGATTCTGGACGATGAAGAATTGACTTCCATTTGTATTGGGACCAGAGTTCGCCATCGACAGGGCACCGCGCACATTGAACAGTCTTTCTGAGAATTCGTCCTTGAACGTCTTGCCCCAGATGCTCTCTCCCCCGGTTCCATCTCCCTTCGGATCGCCGCCCTGGATCATAAAGTCCTTGATGAGCCTGTGAAAGACCAAGTTGTCATAATATCCTTTTTCACTATGTGTTATGAAGTTTTCAACCGCTTTAGGAGCCTGCGCTGGAAACAGCTTGATTTTAATGCGGCCTTTTGTGGTTTCCATCAGCACCACTTTATCATCCTTCTGAACCGGCTTAAATTGAGGAAACTCCTCCAGGGGCATATCCTGCAGTTCTTCTGTTTCCCTGCTTTCCTGTTTGGGCTTTTCGCCTGATCCTGATTTTTCTCCTGAGCCGCCGCTTGTACCGCATGCCGTGATCAGCAGTGAACTTAATAAAATAAAAAATAGTTTTGTTTTCATCCCATACCTCCTGCTTTCTTCACTTTACAATAAAAGCAAAGTTTGGGAAATAGGGGAGTGTCCCCTATTTCCAAAAATTCCATGAACCGCGCCTTTTTCTTGAGTATGGACAGGGTAGTTATGTATGATGGGGATATCAATTATACGGGAGTGGCTGCAATGGAGACACCGATTTTTAAACCGGGCGATATGGTAACAGCATTTTATAAGACAGGCAAGTACATAGGGGAAGTGACGGACGCAAGGCCGCAAAGCTATTTAGTAAGGGTGCTGGCGGTGGAGAAGCATCCGCAGCAGGGCGATCTGCATAATCCTAGGCAGGCTGATGTCCCGCTCTTTCATCAGAGAAGGGCCCTTGCATTCAGGGAGCAGACGAATGTTCCTCAAAATATGGTGAGAACCTACGAAGGTTCCGTTCCGGACTATAAGGAATCCTTGAAGGCGGCAATTGGGAAGGCGCTTTTGGAGCTGGAAGAAAAAAAGGACGAATGGAGTATAAAGAGCATCACCTCATTGAAGGAACTCGAACGAGATTATTTTGAAGGTTGAAGACAGACAAAAGCCAAATCTGCTGTAAAGGAGATTTGGCTTTATAAGGCGAACTTATCCATAACTTTTGACAAGTCGATTCGGTCTCCAATGGTGGTTGGCTCTGGTTTTTTCAAATATCTCTTATCCTCTTCTACAAGTTTGAAAATATTATAGGTTGTCATCGCATCATCCAATGCCCGGTGATGTTTGCCGGTCCCCTGCTTTCCATATTCCTGGACGGCTTTCCACAATCCAGTCTGATTCTGGTCTCCAAAGAACCGCTTATACTCCATGGAAAGATCAAGCTGCTTGCCTGTAAAAGGGAATTTCACATCCGCTTTAAGGCAGTTGCTCCGCAGCACCTTCATATCCATATTACCCCATGTCACAATGGTACTGCCTGGGTGTTTTTGTTCAAAATCATTGAGCAGCTCAATCAATTCAATGAAAGTCATTCCTCCGTCCACTTGTTCCTGGGTGATATTCAAAAAGGTTTTACAGCGTTCGGTCAAGGCGGGAAAACGTTCTGGAGAAACAAAAGAGGAATATTTTTTTACGATGTTGTCATTAACCACTGAGACGATGCCCACTTCCACAATTTCCGGATAAAATCCTTCCGGCTTCGATTTGCCTTCCGGCATAGTAAATTCAAAATCGATAAACAAATATTGATGCCCTGGTTCCATTTACTATCCTCCTTCACTAAAAATTTACCTGGATCACTTTACGCTTTTTTTAAACATTATATCAAATATTTATTGAGTTACTTATATATTTATATACTCGTCCTGACATTTTTTTCTGATTTTATTCTAAAAATTGAAGCGCTCCACTCATTTTTTTTGTAAAATAACCTTTGGATATCCACATCAGATGTGGAAAAGAAGTCCTCTAGATTAACAGAATGGAAGATGAAAACGTTGAGGAAAACTTTAGGCTTTTTAATCATCACCGCTTTGCTGCCTGCTTTTGCTGCCCTGCTGGCAATGGGTGTAAAGGAAGCGGGCAGGGCCGAGAGCGTAAAGACTCTCATAGACAGGAAGATTGAGGGACGTGGAACCCTAATGCCACAGACCAGTTTTATAAAAAGCGGCGATGGCAGGACCATCTCCGAGATCACCCTGTCACAGAATCGCATTTCCCTGGACAGCCAAAAGATCCCGCATTTTCTCAAACAAATTTTTATAGCCGTAGAAGACAGACAATTTTACGAACATTTCGGTGTAGATATATCAGGGATTGGCAGGGCCGTCATTGCAAACGCCCAATCAGATGCCAGCGTCCAGGGCGGCAGCACCATCACCCAGCAGCTTGCACGCAATCTCTACTTGTCCCACGAAAGGACCTATAACCGTAAGCTTGCTGAACTCCTCTATTCGCTTTCACTAGAGAGGAAGCTGACCAAAGACCAAATTCTTGAAGCCTATATCAATACAATTTATTTCCAAAATGGCGCTTACGGGATAGAAGCCGCATCCCGGCTGTATTTCAATAAGGGCACCCACAAGCTTAACAGAGCAGAACTGGCTTTCCTGGCTGCAATTCCAAATAATCCTCTGCTTTATGACCCGCTGGTTCACTTCAGCAGCACCAAGAAGAGACAGGAACGGATACTCGGGATGCTGAAAGACCGAAAGCTGATTTCGGTTCAAGAATATAAAGCCCTGGCTGCTGCCCCCATTTCCTTGCATGTCCGTCAAAAAATCGATTCCTATCCAGACTATACTGCTTATACGCTCATGGAGTTCAAGGAGCTTGTCTCCAAAGCGGAAGGATATGCCGGCAAAATATCAGGTCCGGATGATTCAGCGAGAGCTGCTTACAGCAAGAAACTGGATCAGCGGGTAAACAGCCTTCTGGAGTCCGGCATTACGATACATACCGCGCTGGACAGGGATATCCAGAGTGCTGCTGGAGCTGCTGTGATGAAACATCTGCCCCAAAAGGACATCGAAGGTGCTTCGGTTGTTATAGAACATCATACGCATAAGCTTGTCTCGTTGATTGGGGGAAAATATTATAAAAAATATTCTTTTAACAGAGCATATCAAGCGTACCGTCAGCCTGGATCAGCCATTAAGCCGCTGCTGGTATATGGCCCCTATATCGAAGGTAGACAACCTGTGCTCACAGAGCTTGTCAATGCCGGCAGTCTATGCCTGAATGGCTATTGCCCGCACAACGCCGATAACACCGGCCACGGGCTTGTAACCATCACATCGGCTTTTTCCCAATCCTATAATACGGCTGCTGTGAGAATGTTTGCGGAGACAGGAATACAGCGTTCTTTTGCATATCTCTCCCCATTCTCTTTCAAGAAAGTGGTCAAAGAGGATTACAGGCTGCCCGCTGCAGCCGGGGGATTCACCTTTGGCATGAGCCCCCTTGAACTGACCAGTGCGTACACTTCCTTTTATGATGGAACCTACCAGCCAGCCCGGGCCATCGATAAGGTTACAGATTCGAGCGGGAAGATCCTGTATAGCTGGAAGGAAAAGCCCCGGAGAGTATGGAGCCGGGAGACGGCAATGAAAATGCGCACCCTC
Organism: Paraperibacillus esterisolvens; assembly: GCF_046237625.1. Classification (GTDB taxonomy): domain Bacteria; phylum Bacillota; class Bacilli; order Bacillales; family DSM-1321; genus Paraperibacillus; species Paraperibacillus esterisolvens. The sequence goes on from NZ_CP143545.1 coordinate 3,453,191, forward strand.
CTCAGATCAGCGGTCATAACCGGGACTGCCAAAAAAGCACGCATACCTGGTCCGTTCATAGGAGGGAAAACAGGGACAACCAATGATTACAAAGACCTCTGGTTTATAGGATTAACAGACAAATATACCGCCGGCGTCTGGGTCGGCCGCGACATTCCGGCCAGCATACAGGAAGCTGGCAGAGCCGCACCCCATTTATTGATTTGGAAGGATACCGTTGCCCCGGGCGGCAAATAGTCCCCAGAAGAACAGCCCCGCTGATGCAAGCGGGGCTGTTCTTTTTATAACGGCAGACTGGCTGCCAGGCTGTTATACAGCTTAAGGAGCAGGAATGCGGCACCCAGGAGCAAAGTCGACCAGCACATAGTATGAAAGAAGATCATGCCGAATAGCCCGGTGATCGTCATGGAAGGACTGGTTTTATAGACTAAAAAGATAAAAGCTGTGAGAGTGGTGGCCCCGAAGATGAGGGCAATCCCCGGAATCCATGCAGCACTCAACAGGGAAAGGAGACCGCCGCCAAAATAGATGACCGACGAAAGCCGGATGTTCTTTAAGACTTTTCCTTCTGCATCCCTTGAAAAGAAAAGCAGCGACAGCTCCAGTATAGTTGCCGAAATCAACTTCAATGCTGAGAAGAGCATAAAGAAAAGCAGCAGGAACAGGACCAGCAGCGACAGCCTGATTCCGGCCGCCGAAAAAATTTCTCTCATCCCGGAGTAAAGTCCTGCTTTCTTCAAGAGCTCCAATGATTGTGTCTGCATATACACAGAGAGGGAAAGACTGAATAAAATGATCGACAATAAAGGAAAGTAGCCAGTTAAGTATGTATTTTTCATTCTCCGCCTCACACCGTCTGTCTAGTTCTAAATAATGTTCATCGTTATTTTAGTTTAATAACGGCGAGCGTGCAACGGGAAATGCAGATCAGCCGATCTTTTTCATCCTTAATGTTGATTTCCCAAACCTGTGTGGTCTTTCCATGATGAAGCACACGGCCGTACGCCATGACAATTCCATCCTTCTTGCCCCTGATATGATTCGCATTGATTTCAAGGCCGACAACCCCTTCTATTTCCTTATCGACCAGGTTATAAGCCCCGATGCTGGCCACTGTCTCAGCCAAGGCAACAGAGGCACCTCCGTGCAGTAGTCCAAAGGGCTGGCGGGTTCTTTCATCAACCGGCATCGATGCCTTTACAAATCCGGGTGAGGTTTCCTGAATTTCAATGCCAAGTGTGTTGATAAGTGTATTTTCCAAATCCATACTTATTCCTCCCATATATAATGGATGATTGTCACATATTACGGCTTCAAAAAATATATACTCTGATTGGGCGTGCCCTAAATGAATGGCAGGCCCGTTATGAGCCTGCCTGTCTACTCATCGCTGATTTTTCATTTGTTAATAGTATCCGCCCGGGACTGCCCCATAGCCAGGGACACCCCCGTAGCCGCCATAAGCTCCATAACCCGGATAAGGTAAGGCCGGTGCGGCAGGGTAAGCGGGTCCAATAAATGGATAAGGTCTTGGCCGCAGTATTGCGCTCCCTATCAGGCCGCCGACAAGGCCGCCCAGAAATGGTGCGCCAATACCCCAGCCCGGCCCTCCATAAAAAGGGCCTCTGCCATAGCTGCCACCGCCATAAACCGGTCTATAGCCCACAAGAAAAACCTCCTCTTATTTTGCCTTCTTTGTACACTATTACATATGCACCAAGTACGGGAAGTGAGTGGGCTAAAAGGCGGCAGCCAGACCGGGTCTGATCAGGATTCCTGCTGGACGAAGCGCTCAACAAACAGGGCAAGAGTCCTTGTCATAACACCGGTTGCCCCTGAAGTGCCAAGTTCAGTATCTTTTTTGGCGGTAGCCGTTCCTGCTATGTCAAGATGCACCCATGGTGTGTTTTCTGCAAACTCACCGACAAAAGCCCCGCCCATTATGGCATGGCCTTCACGGCCTGGAGAATTGTTAAGGTCGGCAATCTTGCTGTTCCTCACACGCTTTTTGTCTTTTTCAGTGATTGGAAGGCGCCAGACAGGCTCACCAGACTCAGCTGAAGCTTCCAGAATCTGTTCAAACAAGGCTTCGTTGTTGGTCATGGCCCCAGTCATATCAGAACCGAGGGCGATGACCACACCGCCTGTCAGGGTGGCAATATCAACAATATAGCCCGCGCCATGCTGCTTGGCATATGTCACGGCATCAGCCAGGGCAAGACGGCCCTCTGCGTCTGTATTCAGTACTTCAATCGTTTTTCCGCTCATGGATGTGATAACATCATCCGGCTTGAATGCTGTTCCGCTCACCATATTATCGGTGGAAGCAATGACTGCGACCACATTCTGTTCCGGCTGAATTTCCCCGATGATTTCCATGGCCCCAAGAACTGCGGCCGCCCCTGCCATATCCGTCTTCATTCCAACCATGCCCTCACGCTGCTTCAACGAATATCCGCCTGTATCGTACGTCACACCTTTACCGACAAGTCCGATTACATTTGTCCAATCTTCTTTTCCCTGATATTTCAGGACAATCATACGCGGCTCTTCAGTTGAACCCTGGTTGACCGCTATTAGGGCACCCATGCCAAGCTTTTCAATTTCTTCACGGCCAAGAATTTCTGTTTCAAAGCCGTATTTTTCCCCAAGGTTTCTCGAATATTCGGCCAGGTCAGTGGCTGTCAGCATATTAGGAGGCATGTTCACAAGGTCTCTGGCCGAATTGGTGGCCCGTCCGTATATATGGCCTACTGTAAGTGCTGCATTAATTTCATCGCTGTCTTCAGAAGTGTATACCCGGATTTCTTCAATTCTTTTTTCCGGCTCGTTTGGCTTCTGCTTGTACCCTTCGAATTTATAGCCGGAAAGTGCAAAGGCTTCACTGAGAGCATGTGCGGCATCTGCCGCTTCCAGTCCTTCGGCCGCAAAAGAATCAAGATCCACCGAAACGGATGTAAAACGGGAGCCTTCCAGCTCTCTAAATGCTTTTCCGCATGCTTCCCGAAGCAGATCAAAAGTAATTTGCTTTTCTTTTCCGAGCCCTACGAAAAGCAGCCTTTTAGCACCCAGCTTCCCTAGTGTATGTATTTTGCTCACAGACTTGACCTTCGCGGATATTTCCCCTTCTTTTAAAAGAGAGGCAAGCTGCCCGTCAAGCTCCTGGTCACATGTCTCAGCAGTTCCTCCCAGCTTATGCTGATTATCATATATCCCTATTATTAAGCAATCATGAGCCTGTCCAATATCCAAGTTATTATGTACGTGAAACATAAAAGCACCTCCAGCATAGTATCAACCTCATTATACTAAATTTTTCATTTATTTCGAATTAAACATTTTATATTACCTAATTAATTTCACCTCTTTTTTACACTTCATCATAAGCTGTAGAAAATTAATCTGATGTTTAGCTTTCTTTTGATTGGTTTAAAGGAATACTATAAAGAAAATTTTAGTTATACTTTTAGTGTGAAATATATGATATTAAAGGAGACGCTTATGGACTTATTATTGAATTTCCCCCTGCTGGCTGCACTTGCCGCTATTTTTTTCGCGCAATTTGTAAAGGTGCCCATCCAATATATTGCCTTAAGAAAATGGGATTGGTCATTATTAAACAGCACGGGAGGAATGCCCAGCTCCCACTCGGCAGCGGTAACTGCACTGGCAACAGCAGTGGCACTGGAAAGCGGCCTTGACTCTACTGTATTTGGGGTTGCTGCCCTTTTTGCCATCATTACCATGTTTGATGCGACAGGGGTGCGCAGGCAGGCAGGCGAACAGGCTGCAGTCTTGAACAAGCTGGTGACCGATTTCGGCAAGTTCACCGCCGAAGCTAAGAACTGGCCGCAAAAGGACCCGAAAGAAAAGCGTAAAGAATTAAAAACTCTTCTCGGCCATAAACCGATCGAAGTATTTTTCGGGGGGCTGACAGGGATCATTCTTACGCTGATCCTGGATATGATATTTAAATAATGAGGGAGACAGGATGAAACTAATTTCGATTTGCCCAAGCAATACCGAACTTTGTGCGTTCCTCGGCATTGAGGATCAGCTGGCTGCCATTGATGATTATTCAGACTGGCCAGCTTCCATTACCCGCCTTCCGAGACTCGGACCTGACTTATCCATTGATATGGATAAGCTTGAGAGCATGGAACCGGATCTTGTTCTGGCTTCCTTGAGTGTTCCTGGAATGGAAAAGAACATTGCAGAATTAGAAAAAAGAGAGATTCCCCATATAGTGCTTAATCCGCAGTCCCTGTCGGACATTGCCAGGGACTTGGAAGCATTGAATGCGCTGGTCCCTGCCGACAATGCAGAAGGCAAAATCAGAAACTATAAGTCACTTATTGCAGAAATGAAGGAAATCTCCCAGAATGTTCCTTACAGGCCCTCCCTTTATTGGGAATGGTGGCCAAAACCTATTTTCACCCCAGGCGCCCTTAATTGGCTGACAGAAATAAGCGAGCTGGCAGGAGGTTTCAATGCTTTCCGTGATGTTGAGCTTGCCAGCGTTCAGACAGACCCTGAGGATGTGCTGGGGAGGAATCCCGATTATATCTGCCTTGCCTGGGTCGGTGTTCCCTCCCGGAAAGTGAAGCCGGCAGCCGTAAAAAAACGGCCAGGGTGGGAATCACTGCCGGCAGTGAGGGATGACAGAATCCTTATCCTAGAAGAGCCGCTGTATTGCCGGCCTTCTCCGCGATTACTGGATGGCCTCGTAAAGCTTGCCGGGATTCTGCATCCTGATCTATACCGCGGAGTGGACACTCGGAGTCTCTGGAAGTAAATGAAAGGGAGTGTGCCATGGCACACTCCCTGCTGTTTATGTTATTGATTTTCCTTATTTATGTATGACTGGCGGAATACCTGAAGGTTTTTATCTTCATTCAAGGCCTTCAGCCTGCTCTCAGAGAGGCTTCCCTTCCCGCGTTCGATAATGTAGACATCAAGGGTCTTTTTCCCCCATTGTGTATACACATCTTCTATTGTGTTAAAGAACAGATCCAGTTCTTTTCCCTTAATGGCTCCTCCCTTGTCGGCAACCACACCATATCCATAACCAGGGATGAATAATACCGTTCCCAGGGGAAAGACTTTTAAATCAGCCGCTACAGTGGAGAACAAATCACGTTTTACCTTAACTCCAGAATATGTAATGCCAAAGCTTGGACTGTCTTTTGTTTTACCCGTGGATTCAAAGCCGGCTGTATAGCCGGTGGCAGTCACCGTAGCCCTTGGATACTTCGTCCAGTCCTTATCCTCAAGGACCGGTGATGTTTTTGCTTCTGCTGTAACAGAAGCTGCCTTCAAGGCATTAGGCACGAATCGCTTTATGGTTTTATTGCCCAGGCCGAGATAACGGGATAAAAAGGGATGAAGTCCCTGGGCACTGCCAAGGACAAGTTGTTCTGCCTTCACGCCTGTAAGGCTGTAGTATGTAGAGTGTAAAGCAAAGATCAGCAGGCAGAGCAGCCCTGCCCGAACGAAATGCTTTTTTATATTTATCAAGAAAAATTCCACTCCTCTCTCCCTTATTACTTCCCAATCTGAAAAGAAATATTCCAATTGGAGTAAAACAAATAGGAGAGAGAGGCGGATCAGTACTGCTGAAATAGACAATCAGGCAATTAAAAAAAGCCAGGTCAGGAGAACTCCTAAACCAGGCCTTTGATTAAAACATTCTATAACCTCTTTGGCGCAGCATTCTAATGGTGACCCCGGCCATTGCCGCTCCAAGAAAGCCGCAGGAAAGAATCAGGATATCTGCAAAGTGCAGTGACAGGATTTTATCCCAAAGCTTTGGGAAAGCCGTTCCAGGCTGGCTGAAATAAGCCGGGACTTTCTGGTCATTTATGAACATCGCTGCAATGACCGGATAACAAATGGCAACTACCCATGTTTTCCTCAACAGCATATTTAAGATGAATCCAATGCCGAACAACAATACAAAAAATAGAAGCATAGATATGATTAGAATGGCTATATTCACGTTTTTCTGCCCTCCCCAGACGCATCAATATAAGTTTACTTAAAGACCATCCCGGCGTCAATAACTCAGAAAGGGACTTCTTTGCTGCTTCAAAAAAAAACTCCGCCAAGTCAGGGGGAGTCAGCACGCTTCTTTTTTTTCTTTCCCGCTTCCATTGCAGCAGGCGCAAGTTTCAGTGCCGCCTAATAGCAGCTGAAAATATCCATTCCCAGAGCAATATGAACAGTCGGTTTGATTTCTCTTCATTCTTCATCTCTCCTTAAAAAGTAATTTGTTAGATACTATAACAGGTTCCATTATTAAGACAAAACTCTATATGGGGGCATATTCCTCCATGTAAACGGATACATCCTCCCTTTTCTTTCATATTCAGGGTCATGGTTAAAAATTCAGAATATTTAAACTAAATGACTTTTTAGCTATATATAAATAAAAAAGGCTGCCATCGGCAGCCTTTTTAATGATGATTATAAGAATTTGAATTTTCCTTTTTTCAGGGTAAGGCCCACTCCGCCGATCATGAACAGGGCGCGGTTATCAACCATTTTTTTCATTATGGATGCTTTTGTTCCTGTAACCTTCTTACCAAATACAACACCGATCGCATCGTCTTCACCCAGCGAGCATACAGTCCCTTTATTATCAAAATGGAACGTTTCAAGATTTTCCTGCTGGCGTACGAGCGCAGTAATGTTCTTCGCCACAAGCTCCCCTTGCTGCATGGCAATTTGAGCTGTAGGAGGATAAGGGCGGTTGATTTCTTCATTTATGACCAATGAGCTGTCACCGATGATGAATATATCTTCATGACCCGGCACACGCAGGGTAGGATCTACCTTAACGCGTCCCCTCATCGCTTCAATTCCGGATTTTTCAATGACCGAGTTTCCGCGGACACCGGCAGCCCATACAACTGTACCTGCCTTGATTTCTTCCACTTCCTCTTCGCCCTTCCCGACTATGATGCCTTCTGGGGTAGCTTCTTTGATGGCAGTGCCAATCTTGAATTCCACACCCTTTTTCTCCAATTGGGAAACAGCATAGCTTACAAGTTCAGGATCAAATCCTGGAAGCACCATAGGAGCTGCTTCCACGCATATGATGCGGACCTTGTGGTAGTCTACATCAAATTCTTTGCAAAGCTCCGGAATGCGGTTAGTCAGCTCGCCAAGAAATTCAATGCCCGTGAAACCGGCACCGCCGACAATAATTGTCAGACGCTCATCTTTTTTTACAGCTTCATTATGGTAGGTAGCAAACTGATATTCGATATGCTCCCTGATCTGGCGCGCGCTGTTTACGTTAGAAATTGTAAATGCATGTTCCTTAAGTCCCTGGATCCCGAATGTCTCAGGCTCTCCGCCAAGGGCAGCCACCAGGTAATCATAGCCAACTTCGCCATTTTCAAGGATGACCATTTTTTCTTCTGTCTTAATTTCCACGACAGCATCCTGAATAAAGTCAACTTTGTTCTTATCAATAACATCACGGATATCGTAACGTACACGATCCGGGCTCAGCGTGCCGGCTGAAGCCTCATGAAGCCAGGTCGTTTCATAATGATAATCATTTTTGTTCACCAATACGATATCTGCTTCGTTAACTCCAAGGGACTTCTGCAGTCTTGTCGCTACCATCAATCCGCCGTATCCAGCTCCAAGGATTACAATTTTAGGCTTTTTCACTAGTATCAAATCCACCTTTATATATATATAGTTAGTTTCTTATGTGCCAAATCACTACAAATCATACTTGTAATTTCATTATAATATAAACCTTAAGTTTGTGATGTAATTCACGAACTAGTTCAAAAAAATGTTAGAGATTTGTCACAGAATGTTAACATTGCCCTAAAGACAATCTTATTCTTTTTGAGCCGACATTTCAAGTCAAGATACCTTATTTTCCGCTCTTATTTTTCAAATGCATTTACGGCAGACAGGTGCCGCCGCCCGGAAAAATTAATTCAATATTCTGTTTGTTCACTATTTTCCTTCATGTTTTTAAGGCTGTGACGGGACTATCAAAATTGTTTTGTGTTAAAATAGTAAAAGATTTTATTTCTTTGGGGGGTTAATGTGTGAAAGAGAACGAAACTGTATTTGACATAACGATCATTGGAGGCGGGCCAACCGGGCTTTTCACGGCTTTTTACGGCGGGATGCGCCAGGCTTCCGTTAAAATTATAGAAAGCCTTCCACAGCTTGGCGGACAGTTATCAGCCCTCTATCCGGAAAAGTATATCTATGATGTAGCGGGATTCCCAAAGGTTCGGGCCCAGGAACTGGTGGACAACCTGAAGGAACAGATGGCAAAGTTTGAACCTGAAGTCTGCCTCGAACAGGCAGTTGAAAAGGTGGAAAAACAAGCGGACGGTATTTTCAAGATAACAACCAACAATGAGATCCACTATACCAAAACCATTATCATCACAGCCGGGAACGGCGCATTCCAGCCGCGCAGGCTGGAACTTGAGAATGCACGTGAGTATGAGAGCAAAAATCTCCATTATTTCATTGATGACCTCAATAAATTTGCCGGCCAGAAGGTTGTGGTCTTCGGCGGCGGTGATTCTGCCGTTGACTGGGCGCTAATGCTCGAACCCATCGCCGAAAAGGTGACGATCATTCACAGAAGAGATAAGTTCCGTGCCCACGAGCACAGCGTGGAAAATCTGATGAATTCCAAGGTAGAGGTCATGACTCCTTACATTCCTTCGGAAATCATCGGTGATGAGAATGGCATAAAACAGGTGATCGTAGAGAGCGCTAAGGGCGAAGAGAAAGAAGTGATCGATGTGGACGCCGTTATTGTAAACTACGGCTTTGTTTCCTCACTCGGACCGATTAAGGAATGGGAGCTTGAGATCGAAAAAAACTCCATTGTAGTGAATTCTAAAATGGAAACCAATATCCCGGGCATCTATGCTGCAGGTGATATCTGCACATATGACGGCAAGGCCAAGCTCATTGCTACGGGATTCGGTGAAGCACCGACAGCCGTCAATAATGCCAAGGCTTATATCGATCCTAAAGCGCGTGTCCAGCCGCTTCACAGCACATCCTTATTCTCATAAAGATCAAAGCCGCCAGACAGGCGGCTTTTTTTTTGCGAAAATGCCTGCTGCCTGCAGTATGAATTGAAAAAGCGCCCCCTTAACCGTTTGAAGGCAGGAGGCGCCGCAAACTATAAATTCGAAGCGTACTTTTTCAGTTCGAGGCTCATGGCCTCAATCTTTCCAATGAAATCTGAGATTACCTCGGTGGATGCTGCCTGTTCGCTCCCGACCATGACTACCTTGTCGATTGAATCGGTAATTTCTGCCATGGATTTCCGGATACTGCTCAACGTAGAACGGATCTTTTCTGTGGAAGATAAGGTCTCATGGGACAGCTTCCTGATTTCGTTCGCGACCACGCCGAATCCTGCTCCCTTATCCCCTGCCCTTGCAGCTTCAATCGCGGCATTTAAGCCCAGCAGATTCGTCTGATCGGCAATGCGTTTTATGAATGTAAGAACTTCATCGGTATTATGTACTTCTTTTGCAGCCTGGCTGGATTGTGCTAAAAGTTTATTGGTTATTTCCTCCAAGTTTTCAGCACCATTTGAAATAGCTGTTATACGAACGTTCGCCTGTGATATGGAGCCGGCAATCTGCTCCGAAATATCCCTCAGGGCCCTTTCATTCTGCTTCTCCAATTGTATCGCAAGAGCCCCAATTACTTTTCCATCCTGCAGAATCGGCTCTGCCAGTCCTGTGAAAGGCACTCCAAAGAATTCTTCCGAAATCTCTTCTTCTATCCGAATATTATTCTTGATGCAGCCAGCCAGGGGCTCATCCGAGTTGATCTTCCTGCCTGGCTTTACTCCTATATTGATTTTCCTGCCTGGTAAATATATCAGCCATTCTTCCGTATTGGTCAAACCTATCGATACATCCGGAAGCATGGATTGGACAAGCGGGATCATTTGACTGAAAGCGGACAGGGTATCATCAAGCCGGTTAATTTTTGTCATATTTACACCCTTTTCGAAAAATTAGTACTTTTATTCTAGCACTTTTTTCCTACTATCTTCATATTTTTATTATTTTTCTTAGTTTTTTTTCTAAAACTGCTTCGATCAACACAAACGATAAGATTCCCTGCCCAGTAATTCCTGCACGAACCGGCCCTGCTATCTTTCGGGAATAAAAATACCCTCTCGACTGGTCACCTCTAAAAGAATGACAATCGAGAAGGCATTATAAAACTTTCCGGTTCACATTTTCAGGACTTCTGGACAATTACAATCCATATCTGTCACTATTCCCGGTTGATTCTGTAATTCTTAGCACTCTTCCGGCTTCCCCGCATTCACAGCAGTTCGGAATGATGAACCACAGCCGCAGGCAGCGATGGCATTCGGATTTTCTATTGTAAATCCTCCGCCCATAAGAGATTCCTTATAGTCAATGACCGTCCCGTTAAGAATCGGTGCACTTTCAGTATCTATCAGCAGGGTAAGGCCATGCTGTTCCAGTTTTGTATCGGAAGCTTCTATTTCATGGGCAAATCCCATTCCGTAAGAAAGGCCGCTGCATCCGCCGCCGTTGACAGATACGCGCAGATAGGCTCCCTCTTCGTCATTGTGTTTCATCATGTCCTTGACATGGAGAGCTGCAGCTTCAGTAAGGGTAACTAATTCACTCATTGTATTCCCTCCTTTTTTTGATCATTTACTTATTATAGTATATCCCATTAAAAATATGGTGCAAAACCTTGTGCTTTAGATAATTTTGTTAAAGACATAGCATTTTTTTATAGGACCTTTATAATAAGTATATATACCTAACAAGCAAAGGATGTGATGTGAATGGAAACTCTTTCGCCGTACTTCCCTCGTAACCTGACATGCCCGTTATGCGGAAAAACCTTTCAATCACTAAAGACCCGTTCAAAGTTCATTGGAGTGCTCAGGTTCGAGACAGACTTCCAGCCCATTTATTCCAACCCGGAAGTAAATCCATTGTTATATAATATTGCCGTATGCACACATTGCGGGTATTCTTTTTCAGATGATTTTTCCCCTTACTTCCCGCCGGGGACAAAGCAGGTTCTCCTCGATAAGGTGGCAGACCAGTGGGTCCCCCAGGATCTTGGCGGCATGAGAACAATCAGCGAGGGTGTAAAGGCATACAAGCTTGCTGCCTACTGCGGGGGCTTAAAACAGGAGAAGCATGTGACGATGGCCGGCATTTACCTGCGGACTGCCTGGCTTTTCCGCGGGACAAACGAAGGTCAGGAGAACCGTTTCATGAAACTCGCTGCCCATGAATACGAGAGTTCTTATATGGCTGATGACTTCAAGGGCACTAAAATGTCGGAAATCAGGATTTACTATTTGATTGCTGACCTGTCCAGGAGGACCGGAGAGCTTTCAAAAGCAGCCCGGTATTATTCAAAGGTCATTGAACGGCAGAGACAGACGGCAGAGACCGGGATCATAGAGCTTGCCAAGGAAGGATGGGCTTCCATCAGAGAGCTGAAGTCCGTATAAGAAAAAGGAAATCCTGCAGGGGATTTCCTTTTGGCTTTTTTAGAACATAGGGTTTTCTTCCAGATAAATATATATATTATCAACGAGTTCGCCGGGTGTATCACCCTGGACCACATCGCCATTAACCAATGCAAAATGACTGCTGGCACACTTGCCGCAGTATCCCAGGCAGCCGTACTCCACAATATCAAGATCAGGGTCTCTTTCCAATTTCTCCAGAGCCTCCTGTGAGCCGCTTGCCAGATTGCTGATGCAGAATTCTATAATAGGCTTCATGCTTTCACCTCACTATATTGATTATCCTACCTCTTTTCCGAAGAGTCAATTCCCCCGGCTGAATGAAAGAGTTTTCCCGGCGGCTTTCTGGGTACTAGAAATATAGGGCCGGCAGAGCCTGCCTAAAGAAAGCAGCCCAGTCATTCCCACTGCATTCAAATTCGTGTAATTACATAATTCTATTGTGATTTACTTCTAATTTCGCTATACTTTTAATGGTATTTAAATATAACATTATGAACCTTTCAAATGATTTTTTCTATTAATATGACTGCATCCGGTTTCAATTTGATATATTGACTCTGCATATGCAAGGTAAGCGCTTTTATAAAAGTCAGGAGCTATATTGAGGCAAAAGGGGTTAATGAACATGAAAAACTTAGTAATACTCGGCGGAGGCTATGGCGGTATGAGGATTCTTCAAAGACTTCTCCCGCACCACCTGCCTGAAGATACAGCCATCACTTTAATTGACCGTTCTCCTTATCACTGTCTGAAAACTGAATATTACGCATTAGCCGCTGGAACCATTTCCGATCATGATGTGCGTGTATCCTTCCCGGAGCATGAGCGTCTGAATATCCATTATGGAGAAGTCATTGAAATCAGCCTGGAGGAAAAGAAAGTGTATCTAAAGGGCACAGAGCCCATTGCCTATGACGACCTGGTTATAGGGCTTGGCTGTGAGGATAAGTATCACAACGTACCAGGTGCAGATGTACACACCCTCAGCATCCAGACCATTGGTAAATCCAGGCATACCTATCACACCCTGAGCAACCTCGCTCCCGGTTCAAGAGTCGGCATAGTAGGTGCCGGCCTGAGCGGTGTGGAGCTTGCCAGCGAGCTGAATGAAAGCCGCCCTGATCTGACGATCGTCCTCTTCGACCGCGGCGAACATATCCTCTCAGCCTTTTCTGAGCGGCTGAGCAAATATGTACAAAATTGGTTCACAAGGCATAATGTCGAGATCATCAACAGAGCCAACATCACGAATGTTGAAGAAAAAACTCTTTTCAATCATGATGAACCCATACCATTTGACGCAATTGTCTGGACCGCCGGAGTTCAGCCGAGTAAAATAGTCCGGGACCTTCCGGTAGAAAAGGACCGGCAGGGCAGGGTCGTCCTGACTCCGCAGCACTTCATCCCTGGATATGAGGATGTATTTGTAGTGGGAGACTGCGCAAGCCTACCCCTTTCCCCTAGCGCACAGCTTGCTGAGGAACAGGCAGAACAGATCGCAGAAATACTAAAAAAGAAATGGGCAGGAAAGCCGCTGCCGGAAACCATGCCGGAGATCAAGCTGAAAGGCACAATGGGCTCCCTTGGCAGCAAACACGGTTTTGGGCTGGTCAATGACACCCCGATCACCGGTCGCGTCGCCAGGCTCATCAAATCAGGGATACTCTGGATGTATAAGCGACATAACACTTGATTTCTATTAATTTATGAAAAAGACCCGCAAGCTGCGGGTCTTTTCGTTATATTTTTTAGAAATCTAAACAGATTCCTGCTCTTTCTTCTCACTATAGCCGTATTTCTCCATTTCGGAAGCGATGGTTTTCAGCCGGGGATTTCCTTCACCCACGACTTCTGAATTCAGCACCACAACCGGATAAAACATATCTTCGTCAATCACCCTCTGGGCAAATCTTCTCTTATATGGATCTTCAGGAGGGTGATGGATATCGATGTAGCTTACCTGGAACGGCTGGTCGGGGAATTTCCTGGATAAAGCTGCCTGGAGCCATTCATATGTTTCTTTTGATGATGGAAGGTTCACGCAGCTGGGGCAGAGTATCTCGGCACCATACACTTGGATTTCCACTTCTTTGTTCATATTTCAACCTCCTGTTCGCAATTTGTCCCGAAGCCGGACGGCAGCGGGATTCCATATTTATTTTGACGGATTTCTTTTCATTTTCTATTGTAGCGTATCCATTTGCTGCAGATAAAGTTATTTTGCCTTTTTGAGGCATTCACCCGGATTTTCGGATAGCTTTTTGCAGGTAATGTGATTATAATAGTGGTAGGAAAGGAGTGGATTGGTATGTCTGAAGAACAGGTCACTGAACAGGTTCAAGAGGTGCTTGATAAGCTTCGTCCGTTTCTTCTTCGTGACGGCGGGGACTGCGAACTTGTAGACGTTGAGGACGGAATTGTTAAATTACGCTTGCTGGGCGCATGCGGAAGCTGCCCAAGTTCCACCATTACCCTTAAAGCAGGTATTGAACGTGCACTGCTTGAAGAGGTTCCAGGAATTGTGGAAGTTGAACAAGTATTTTAATAAAAGCCTAAATAATAAAGCGGCTGTCCCGATGCGGGACGGCCGTTTTTTTTAGCTGAAAGACGGGAAGAGCCCCCTATACATCCTTAAAGGCGATCGGCCTGGCTGACCGTTGCATTTTTGTATTTAACCTGGCTACCGTCATGGTCAATTTCCAGCAATAAAACCTCACAAGCCGGAAAAGCTGATTTCAGTTCTGAGACTGCACTTTGCGCTTTATACTTCTCAACAAGGCAGATGACTGTCGGGCCTGCTCCGCTGAGGGCTGTTCCAATAGCCCCTGCCTTCAGAGCTGCTCTCTCTACCTCTTCCAAGTGAGGCACGAGCTGCCTGCGGTATGGCTGATGAAATAAATCCGCTCCCATCATCCTGCCGGCGAGTGAATAATTCCTCGTCAGCAGGGCAGCGAGAAATGTATTGGCTACCGCGCTTGCTTCGATCGCTGCCCGAAATGGCAGATTATCAGGGAGGACCTGCCGGGATTCATCCGTAGGCAGATCATACTGCGGGATTACAGCAATGGCACTGACTCCTTCAAGCTGGATGCTCAGAAGTTCTGTATCCACTCCGTTGTGGACACCGACCACAAGACCGCCGCAGACGGAGGCGCCGGCGTTGTCCGGGTGTCCTTCAAAACGGGAGGAGATGCGCATCTTATCTTCTCTGCTCAGGTTCAGGCCGCCAACTGAATCTGCGAGCTCAACACCTGCAACAATGGCTGAGGCGCTGCTTCCAAGACCTCTTGTCAGCGGTATCTCACTCTTTACAAGGAGGCGGCAGGGCGGGAGAGTAACTCCGTACTCCTGAGCGGTCTCCAAGGCCACCCTGCAGATATAATGCGACTCATCTTTTGGGAACACTTCCAGGCCGGCAGAAAGCGGGAGGACCTCCCATGCTTCAGCCTTTTGTGCCTCTACCTCCAGGTACAATCCAAGGGCAAGACCGATGGAATCAAAGCCGGGCCCAAGGTTGGCTGTGCTTGCCGGCACTTTGATTTGATAAATTAGACCTGCCATCAGCGGACCACACCAAAGATATGGTTTACAATGGCCTGTTCCTCCCCGGCAAGCAAAACAGGCTTGATTTCGTTGTACTCCATTGCAGAGGAAGGATCTTTCAAACCATTGCCTGTCAGAACAGCCGCTATTTTTGCTCCCTTTTGGATTTCTCCTGTCTTAAGCTGCTTGATAATTCCTGCTATAGAGGCACAGGAAGCAGGCTCTGCAAAGATACCTTCTTTTTGCGCCAGCAGCCTGTAGGCCTCCAGAATTTCAAGATCGGAGACTTCATCTATCCTGCCTCCAGAGTCCGCGGCAGCCTCCAAAGCCAGGTCCCAGCTTGCAGGATTGCCGATCCGGATGGCTGTTGCAATCGTCTCAGGGTTTTCAAACACCCGGTTATGCACAAGTGCTGCAGCTCCTTCAGCTTCAAAGCCTCTCATTTCCGGTCTGCCTGTTCCCTTCCGTTCCTGATACTCCTTGAATCCCTTCCAGTAAGCTGAAATATTACCCGCATTTCCGACCGGGATGGCGAGAATGTCGGGTGCGGCACCCAGAGCATCGCATATTTCAAAGGCTGCCGTCTTCTGGCCTTCCAGTCTGTATGGATTGACTGAATTAACCAGGGAAACCGGATGGGACTCACTGATATTCCGAACAAGCCTAAGTGCCTGGTCAAAGTTCCCTTCGATAGCCACAATCTCAGCTCCATACATAATGGCCTGTGCCAGCTTGCCCAGTGCAATCTTGCCATCAGGGATTACCACAATACATCTGATCCCGGCTCTTGCCGCATAAGCAGCGGCTGCAGCCGAAGTATTGCCGGTCGAAGCACAGATGATGGCATCACTTCCTGACTCGATTGCTTTTGCAACAGCCACCACCATACCTCTGTCCTTGAATGATCCTGTAGGATTGGCTCCCTCATACTTCACATGAAGCTCTATTCCGAGCTCTTCTGAAAGTCTGCTGCAATGGATGAGAGGCGTGTTTCCCTCATGAAGTGTAAGGTCCGGTGTATGGCCGGTTACAGGCAGGAACTCCTTATATTCTTTCAACAATCCTTTCCAGCTCATACGATTCGATCTCCTTCCACTCGGTAAGTACTCTTAACATCCCAGACCATGCTGTTGTCCTTCAATTTTTGGAGGATGTCTTCAATGCCCTGCTGTGTCGCATTGTGGGTGATCACTACAATTTCAGCCACTTCCTTTTCCCTGATTGGCATCTGAAGAATTTTTTCAAAACTTACCCCATGTTCCGAAAAGATGGAGGTGATATTGGCAAATACCCCTACTTCATCCTTTACATGGAGCCTCACAAAGTACTTTGCCTTTATTTCGGCCGGTGATTTCAGTGACTTTTTGAACTGCGGCGAGACTGCGCTATTCCCCGTCACACCAAGGCGCATATTCTTCATCACTTCCACTACATCCGAAACCACAGCCGTAGCGGTTGGAAGGCTGCCTGCCCCGGGGCCGTAGAACATCGTTTCCCCCACGGCCTCTCCGTAAACATAGACGGCATTGTATTCATCGCTCACTGAAGCAAGAGGGTGGGCTTCCGCAACCAGGGCAGGCTGGACACTCACCTCCACTTTATCTCCATTCCTTGAAGCGATGCCAATCAGTTTCATAACATAGCCGAGCTTTTTACTATAGCTTATATCTTCTTCCGTTATCCGTGTGATACCCTCAACCTTTACATCTGAAAGGTCGATTGGCATAGAAAATCCTAAAGTGGACAGAATGGCCATTTTCCTGGCTGCATCCAGGCCCTCGACATCAGCTTTTGGATCTGCTTCTGCAAAACCGAGATCCTGCGCCTCTTTAAGCACCTCGCCATACGGACTTCCATATCTGTTCATTTTGGTAAGGATAAAGTTGGTGGTGCCATTTACGATTCCCATCATTTTTGTAATCCGGTCAGAAGCCAGGCCTTCTGCCAGGCTCCTGAGAATCGGGATTCCGCCCGCAACGCTCGCTTCATAGAACAAGTCACAGCGGTTGGCTGTTGCTTCTGTTAGCAATTCACGGCTATGGAGAGCCATTAGATCTTTATTCGCCGTTACAACATGTTTTTTGTTTTTCAAGGCACGCATGAGGTATCCTTTGGTTTCCTCAATGCCCCCCATCACCTCGACCACAACATCTATTTCAGGATTTTCAAGGATTTCATCTGGATTTAGCGTTAACAGACCCTCATCGACTTGAACATGCCTTTCCTTTTTCAAGTCTTTTACCAATACTTTCTTGACCTGTACAGGGCAGCCGATTTGATGCATAAGCTTATCCTGGTGATTTTCAATGATCTTGACTACACCGCTTCCCACAGTCCCAAGCCCCAACAGCCCGATTGAAATAGCATCCATTCCGCTTCCCCCTTTTGTTCTCCCAAAAAGAACATTTGTTTATCCATAAAAGACATTATAAAGAATATATAGACTTATGACAATAGTAAGAACTCAACTATACAAGCTGAAACCGCTTACTTACAAGCATTTAATAGAAAATTTAAACTAATAAAAAAATTAAAATGGAAAATTAGTTTTCTATCCGATCCCATGTAACCATGCAAGAGAAGGAATACGACGGCAGAGCGGGGCGGGGAAGCTCATGTTTCATGCACCTCTGTCCCTTTCCCAAAAAAAAAAAGGCCTGTCCAAGTGCCTGATACCCGGACAGCCGGATTGGCTGTCGGAGATCAGCTTCTTTATGGACCTGCCTCAAAATCATGTTTTACCCAACTGGAGTTGCCGGGTCTTCTCCTGTAAGGACGGCTTCAATATTCCGGGCACATAACGCCATCATGGTCATGCGGGTTTCAACCGATGAACTGCCGATATGCGGAATGGCTGTGACATTATCAAGCTCCAGCAGCGGATGGTCGGCAGAGATGGGTTCCTGCTCAAAAACATCCAATCCGGCGGCAGCTATCTCTCCGGCCGTCAGGGCATCATATAATGCCTTCTCATCCACAACCTGCCCCCTTGAAGCATTAACAAAAACTGCTGTCTTTTTCATTTTCTTAAAGCTGTCTGCGGTAAACAGCCCCTTTGTCTCCGGTGTGAGCGGCGTAAGACAAACGATAAAGTCGGCCTTTTCTATCAGCTCGCGGAAGCTTGAATACCGTGCTCCCAGCTCATGTTCAGCTTTTTCGTTCCTGGTACGGTTATGGTATAGAATATCCATGTCAAAGCCTCTTGCTCTCCTGGCGACTGACTGGCCGATTTTACCCATGCCGACTATCCCTATCGTTTTATGATGAACGTCGTATCCAGCAAGCAGGAGGGGGCTCCAGCCCTTCCAGTTTCCTTCTTTTACATAATGTGCGGCTTCATTAATCCTCCTGGCAGCGGCAAGCATGAGCCCGAAAGCTAAGTCAGCTGTCGTATCGGTCAATACATCTGGAGTATTGCAGACTGTTATCCCCATTTCCTTCGCCGCTGATAAATCGATATTGTCATAGCCGACAGCAAGATTGGCGATGACCTTAAGATTCTTACCTTCCTCCATCACTTCACGGTCCATTCTGTCTGAGAGCATGGTAAGCAGTGCATCCGCCTTTCCCGCCTCCTCAAGCAGCACATCACGCGGTGCAGACTCCGTTTCTGATTCCCACATTGAAACATGGAAGCGGCTGTACAGGTTACGAATGCTTTCTTCAGGAAGTTTCCTAGTAATGTAGATATAAGGCTTTGTTTCCATCTCTTACACCTCTTATATAAAAATGCTTTACGCTTCCATCATAGCACAGCTGCACAGCCCGCATTCCTTTTCATGACTACAGCCAGTCAAGCCTGGGCAGCTTGAGATACTTTTCCGGAATTCCTGCTGCGTCATAAAAGCTCTGCAAAAATGCCTCATGCAGACCTGTATTCTGAAGCATATGCTTTAAAGATTTCTCCAGTTCTTTTTGCTTTCCCTCATCCCGTGTAAGAAAATAATCTTCTATCGTCTCATAATAATGGATAGGAAAGATAAGCCGTGCATACAGGAGCCTGGCTGTAAAGCTCGAGAATCTTGAAGAGCTCTGATAATCCGCTGTAAATTGTCTGATTCCCTGCTGATACGTATGCGGATTATCGAGGTGATGCTGCCTTACCCATTCTGCAATATCCCGCGTACCATGATCAAACACCCAGTCAAACGGATTCTTCACCAGATACCTCCCTGTCCATGTGTCCTTTTGAAAACGCTCATGACAGACTGTGCCATAATCCGCCTCACCCGGACTGTCATCGATTTCGGTGTCAACAAGATATTGAATGGCGTTTTCTCCAATGGACATATAGTAAGGGAAAGATTCTACAAACAGCTTTTCAAACTCATTACTGGGATGAGCCTGCAGCTTTTCCCTCCATACTGCCTCTAATCCATCAATTCTTCCCTCCCACATTTCCTTCCACTTGCCGATCCTTGAACACACCTTGACCCCTGAGGGATAGGTCCGCCCCCTCGCATGAAACCGGGCAAGCTTTTTGCCAAGCTTATTTTCCCTCGGCTCCTCAAGGGCCGAGTTCATCAGCAGCAAGAAAATCTGATCGCCTGCAGCGGATATGTATGTCTCGTGCTTTGACATTACAAAGGAGGAAACATATTTATCGCCGCTATCAATTAGATGCTGTGACATTTGCTGCCTTTCCTTCAGTTCATCCTCTTTAATTTCCTGAAGGGGAATAATGCTGAACAATCGGTTCCCAAATCTGAAAGCAGAATAGCGTCCCAGCGACTCCTGCCTTTCCATATATATGCCATAATTATCATAAATCGCTTCTTCGAACATGGTATGCCTCCTCATGCATTGGACTATACGGCCGGACTATCATCCCTCCCTAACACATATATATGAATCAGGGGTTTAGATATTGATATCTTTCTACCCCTGTGAATCAGGGGAAAATTGAATGGAGAGGCGGCTTTCTATGACTGAAAATAAAATGGGATTTACCGAAAGGACGGCACGTAAATGGCTTGAGGAACGAGGCATCACCATTAAGGATATCGCCGAACTCGTCATGTACCTGCAGAGCAAGTATCATCCCAATCTGCAGATGGCAGACTGCATGCATAATGTCGAGCGGGTTCTAAGCAAACGAGAAGTGCAGAATGCGATATTAACTGGGATACAGCTTGATACTCTGGCGGAAAAAAAACTGCTGGACCACCCTCTGCAATCCATCATAGAAAGTGATGAAGGACTTTACGGAGTCGATGAAATCCTTGCATTTTCTATCGTTAATGTTTATGGATCCATTGGATTCACCAATTATGGATTTATAGATAAACAAAAACCATTAATACTAAAGCAATTGAATGATAAAAGCTCAGGAAAGTGCCACACTTTTCTCGATGATATCGTCGGGGCCATCGCTGCCGCCGCCTCAAGCCGGCTGGCCCACCGTTCTGCCGGCACTTCCTGACCAAAAAAGGGAGAGGCCCACATTCGGCCATCTCCCCTAAAAGATTAATCCTTGCTGAGTTCTCCAATCAAGGCAGGCAGCCACTCATGAAGGTCATCAAATTCAAATCCGGCATTCTTCGCCTTTGAATTATCCATATACCAGGATTCACTTATCCCAAAAGGAGACATCTGTTCCTCTTTGGTTATAGGCTGAATCAATGCTTCCTTCCCTGTCGCTTCCTCCAGCAGGTCAAATAGTGTGCTGAGGGATATCTCACCGTCTGAACAGGCATTTACCGGGCCTTCCAGACCGCTCTTCCCAAGCCAGAGGAGAAAACGGGCAGCTTCGTCCGAATGTATGAACGAGATCAAGGCTTCCCTGTTCGGCACTCCGATTGCCATATCCTTCTTTATATTTTCTATATGGAAATGAAGCCTCTTTGTGTAATCATCCGGCCCAAGGACAATAGGAAATCGCACAGCATTTACCGGAAAACGTGCCTGCTGATAGAACACAGCCTCCGCCCGCCTTTTCCCTTCTCCGTAAGTTATACTGTCTTCATCTGCCGGCTCCAATTTATACGAATACGGATCAAAATCCTGTTCCTTTTTCTGTTCCGGCCCAAATTCATAAACAGACAGTGAGGACGTGAAGATATACTTCTTCACCCTGCCTTCAAAAATTCGGGATGCTTCAAGCGCGTCCGTGTCTGTATAACAAATATTGTCATAAATAATATCATAAACGTTTCCTGCCGCAGCCTTTTCCAGCTCCTCCGGGATGGTCCTGTCTGCCCTGATCCTTTTGACCCTGTCCCCAAAGGAATCTTCCGTGATGCCTCTAGTAACAATCGTGACCTCGCTGCCTTCATCAAGCAGCATGGATACCAGCTTCTTCCCGAAAAAGCGTGTGCCGCCCAAAACTAATACCTTTGTCATTACTGCCTCCTGATAACCATTTTTCTTACTACTATGTCATGGTTGTAAATTCCCTGTCAATTATCCGGCGAAAAAAAATAGCAGCCCCTGTATAAGGGCTGCCCAGGCTTTAAGCAAACTTCCATAAATCCAGGGTATTCACTGTATAAGTAGGCTTTACTTCGTAGTTTTTCAACAGCTCTGGCGTAGTTACACCTGTATGCACAAGAAGGGTATCAATTCCAGAGTTGATGCCTGCCAATATATCTGTATCATAATAATCTCCGACCATAATGGTTTCTTCCTTCTTCGTCCCAAGCACCTTCAGGGCCTGATCCACTATAATGGATTCCGGCTTTCCGATGAATGTCGGCTTAATCCCGGTCGATACGGCCACAACGGAAGTCAGTGAGCCGTTCCCCGGCAGAAAGCCCCGTTCTGTGGGAAGCGCAATATCTGCATTTGTAGAAATAAAGAAGGCGCCTTTCCGGACCGCAAGACACGCTGCTGCCAGTTTTTCATATGTGATGCCGCGGTCGATCCCCATTACGACAAAGTCGGGATTGTCCTCCTCAAATGTAAAGCCCTTTTCTTCAAGCGCATTCCGAATCCCTTCCTCCCCTATTACATAGACGGAAGCCCCCGACTTTTTTTCATGAATAAAATTGGCAGTGGCCATACTGGTCGTGAAGACCTGGTGATCCTTGGCCGGTATGTCAAAGTCGCGGAGCTTCTGGGCGACCTGCCCGGGTGTCCGCGAAGAATTGTTTGTCACAAATAAATAGGGAATTCCTTTCTTCCTGAGCTGGGAAATAAAATCGCCCGCTTCTTCAATAACTTCTGTCCCCCGGTATATGGTTCCATCCAAATCAATTAAATAGCCTTTGTATTCCTTCAACTGGAAAAGACCTCCTTATATAATCTGCTTATCCAAGTTAACATAAACGGTGCCAATAGTGCTAAGAGTTCGTCCTGACTCGCCCTGGGCATAAGACATCATATAGCCAGCCTTTACAAAATACACCTCTAAAGAACAAGCCTGCTGAACATAGTCTGCAGGCTTGCAAGGAATTTATTCGTTTTTAAAAGCAGAGACCGGGCCGAGTTCATTCAGCAGGTAATCCCTGATGTTCCCGGGAAACGTTTTATATGCCGGCATAGCCTGCTGCATTCCCGACATGAGTTCCTCCTGGGACAGCAGTACATAATCCTGGATGAGCATCTTGCGGAGCGGGATGGTCATCCTGAATGATTGTGCCATGCCGGAATCCAAAACGGCTTCATCCTCCAATATATCGATGATATCTTCAAAGCTTCCTGGATCCCTCATAATGAATCCGTCGATCATGGCATTGCCGACATCAAGGACAGCATCAATCATCGTCTGGGATACCCTTTGAGCCGCATAGGCCTTTATGGATCCTGCGGCTGCATGTCCACCCTCTGATACTTCCTCGAACATGTTTATCTGGTTTTCTAGAAAGCGGAGTGTCTGTTCAATTTTTTCACGATCTACGAAATACAATGTAAATGCTCCTTTCTGTATGTCGTTCTTAAAGATGCAGGAACCGCTTACAGTAAATGATTAAGGCATCAGGCATGGGCCATTTTGGCCGGCTTTGCATAGAAATAGCCCTGTGCCAGGTCCACCTTGTTCCTCGTCAGCACGCTCGCCTCTTCTTCAGTTTCAATACCTTCGGCAACCACAACCGAGCCCGCTTCCCTCGCAATCAGCAAAAGGCCTTTCAGCATGGACTCCTTTACTGTATTATGATGGATATCCCGAATAACCGTACGGTCGATTTTTATGATGTCCGGCATGATTTCACTTATAGTATGAAGGCTTGCATAGCCTGCCCCCGTATCATCCACCGCTATCCTGAAGCCTAATTCCTTCAATTCCTTGATATTTCCCGGAAGGCCGGCAATTTCATCAATATTATCTCTTTCCGTCACTTCAATCACGATCCGGACGGGGGAAACTTTTTTATATTTGTCCAGAAGCCCCATCATATCCTTTACAAACCGCGAGCTGCCAAGGGTAACAGGAGTGAAATTTATAAATACGTCAAGAGGATCCTCCCCAGAGGAAATATGTTCAAAAGATTTTTCCAGCACAATCATTTCCAGGTCATACAGGCGGTTCGTCTGCCTGGCCACTGTAAACAGGGCAAGAGGGCTTTCAAGCATGGTGCCCCTTGGCCCCCTCGTCAGGATTTCATGGGCCTTAATCCGCTGGGATGCTACATCTATTATTGGCTGTGAGAGCAGACGTATATCCTTTTTTTCAACGATTCGGCCCATCTGGAACAGCATTTGATTGAATTCTGTATGAATTTTTTGTTCCGCCATCGCCCCAGCCTGTCTATGGGCCCGTGAGAGTGCGTCTGATACAGTAAATGCGTTTTTCTCAACGAACATATACCCAGAGTCGAACTGTGCGCTAACATCAGGAAAAGCCGCTTCAAGTGCAGCCTGAGCCTTTTCGAGCACCAGACTTGCAGCAGCATCTATATCATCCAGGACCTGTTTCTGTGAATTCATTTTAAGAATTAATGTGATTCCATCACTATTATAATCATGGACAGCCAAAATGTCTTGCCTTAAGATATTCATCTTTATGACCTCAGCAAACGATGCTTTAAGAAATAGAAGGTATTCTCCGAACCGCTCCTCTCCCAGCTCCTCGGCAATCTGCCTTCGATTTTTAATATTGAACACAATAACACCCACTTCACTCCCATGCCTGAATGCCCTTTTAGCCGAGGAAACCAGGGTATCCCTCAGAATAAACTGAGGCGGATAAAAGCGCAGGGTTGAATGGGGAAAAAATATCTTTATCCATTTTCCTATACTCTTTATAAACCGCGTGTGTATTTGAGTCAAAATGCCCATTCCTTTCACTGAACACAGAAGTTATATAGTCATTTTATCACAATCCAATCGAAGAAGTACCCAGAAGTGAAAAACCTCGACCCATTATACACTGGGTGCTTCTGTCTGATAAAATGAAAGGAAAAAGAGGAGGAATTCCCTTGGACAGCCGTTTTTTTTTATATGATGACACAATAGAGGCAAAGACAAGATTTGTAAGCTTTGCCGGCGAGAACAGCCGGTTTGATCTGGCAATCATTACAACCAGCCGCTTTTATGGCAAACAGCTGGTACTTGACCTTCAGAGCAGCAGGTTCGCCATCATTGGCAGTGATGATCTTGCTGAGGAAGGCTACTTGGAACATATATTCCAGCTATCTGAGGATGAAGCGGCCGAGCTCCATTCATTTTTGGAAGAAATCGTCTAGTTCAAACCCCGTATAATGGGTAACCCTAAAGGCATCCCAATTAAGGAGGCCGATTATGCCCGAAAGAAAAGAACTGGACTTCGCAAATGTTGAGAAAACCATGAATTATCTCACAGCAGAAGAATTTCCTGAAGGTCCCTACGGAGCGCCATTTCATGAAGATGAACCAGTTCAAAACAAAAGCAGCGAATGGAGAGAAGGCCAGCGTTTCTACAGTGCCTTCAACTATGAAAACAAAACACTTCATGAAGGTATGCAGCGGAAAATTGATCCATCCCATCCTCCGCATGATGATAAGAACCGCAGCGAGCAGCCGCCATACACCGGGACTGGAAATAGTTAGGCTTATACAGGGTGTCTCAAAAATTATTTTGGGGCACCCTCATTTTTTGATTTATAGAACCTGAAGGATGGCTGTTTGAAGGGGTCACAAAGGCAAAAAAACCTGTCCGCTTCATGGACAGGGATGCTTCTTCCTCACTTCTTAATTTTTTTTACTACAAAATATGGACAGCCAAAGTTGCAGTATTCATAAAGATACTCAGATAAGGTGCTGATTTTCGTATCGAAAGCTGCTTTTTGGTTTTGGTCGTCAAAGAAGCCTTTCAGCCTGAGCTGACCATAACCCCAGTCACCAAGGATATAGTCATATTTATTTAAAATTTCACTATAACGGGACCGGAACGCCTCTTCATTGAATCCGTCGCTTCTTTCGTCCACCAGCTCATATACGGAATTGTTTATTTCTATCATTATTGTACGTCACCTCTTATCGTAAAGCCTATTAACAAAATTATAACTTATTCTCCACCAATTTCTAAACGAATTTTATTAAAATCTGGTCAATCTATTGGAAAGGAGGTGCCAGGATGAAAAAATCCTTATCAGCACTTTGTCTGGGCTTGCTATTAATCCTTTCTGCCTGTTCCTCAAGAGGAAACCTGGACAATGGAAACAATGATAATCCATTTAAGAATACATCCCGTACTAATGAGACAAAGAACATCAATCAAAATTATAATGTCGACAATCATAATAACGATAAATCAAGCCGGGATTTCGGCTTTGTACGCTTGAGCCGGACGGTCGTGAACGGGGAGACCGTCGGCAGCAAGGATCGTATCCGCCTGGACAGGGAGCAGCTGGCTGACATCATTACCCGTCTGGCCGTTCAGAATCCTCAGATCGATGAGGCAGCAACCCTTGTAACCGATGAAGAAGCACTTATTGCCTATAAGACCGGCAGCGAGAATCGTGAGGAAGCAGCCGACCAAGTAAAACGGACGGCCATGTCTGTCCTCCCCCGCTATTTCCATGTTTACGTGACGGACAATCCCGGTTTGATGCAGAACATTGAGAACTTTGCCGATTTGAACACCCACACAGATGATATTAACTATATGCTTCAAAAAACCATCGTTCAAATGAAAAGATCTCCGCAGGGTAAGACAGTCATTCCCGGCGAAAATGCAAATGGCGAGACAAAAGCTGACATGAATGCCGGCTCCAAGGAAGATTAGAGTGATTTACCAGTCATTTATTAAACAAAGGGATGCAAACTAACCCCATGATTTCAAAGTAAAGGAGTATGGAAGTGCGCTATTTATATGTATGGATATCAGGGGTTATCGCCTTTTGTTTTATATACCTTCCTGGAGCGGCCTCAGCTGCCATTGCTCCTGATGAACAGAAAACCAAAACGCGGATGGCCCTGTATGAGTATATTGAAACCACAGCTAATATCCCATGGTATTTTATTGCCGCCGTCGACCAGTATGAACACAGTGTGAGGAATTCCCGCCGCGATCTTCCTGACTCACAGGGACCGGTTGGAATGAGAATAGAACCGGGCAGCTGGGCAGGGATCATGAATCCGGACCCCTGGGATCAAAACCCTGCATCCATCAGTTTCTGGGGCGGCTTAGGTGCAGATGGAAACGGGGATGGAAAAGCAAGTATAAAACGGGACGAAGATCTCCTGTATGCCATGGCTTCCTACCTGCTTAAATATGGAAATGACGAGGGGAATTTCAGGATCGGGCTCTGGAATTATTACCGCCGCGACAAAGCAGTCGGGATCATCATGGGAAATGCCAGACTGTTTAAGGCTTATGGAACGGTCAATCTCAATAAGAAGGCTTTTCCCGTGCCAGTCAGGACCCATTACACATACAGAAGTACATGGGGATCAGCCCGGGGATGGGGAGGCAGAAGATCGCATGAAGGCACCGATATTTTTGCGGATTATGGACTTCCTGTCCGTTCTACATGCTATGGAATCATTGAAATGAAAGGCTGGAACAAATTTGGCGGCTGGAGGATCGGCATCCGTGATATCAATAATACTTATCACTATTTTGCCCACCTCAACGGCTTTGCAAAAGGCTTGCAGGCAGGCCAGATCGTCGAGCCCGGCACACTCATCGGCGGGGTCGGCTCCACCGGGTACGGCCCCCCGGGCACATCAGGAAAATTCCCGCCTCATCTGCACTATGGACTCTATAAAGACAACGGCCGGCTGGAATGGGCCTTTGATCCCTATCCACTGCTTAGGGTATGGGAAAGAAGAGAAATTCAGGAAAAAAGAATACACCACCAATAAAACTCCCTTTTGGGAGTTTTATTAATTATGTTAGGTTTTATAACATTAGTAAAAAAATATTCTGTCTTTTTTGGTAATTTGTACTTGAATTTTTCCATCAAGCTAATTAAGATAAGAAATATAACAAATGTATGTTATAAAACATAACATAACAAAAAAGGGGAAATGACCATGCTGAATGATTCCGTTTTTATGTTCTTTTGCACTCTCCTCGTCTGGCTTATGACGCCAGGCATTGCTTTATTTTACGGAGGGATGGTAAGGAGCAAGAATGTATTAAGCACCGCCATGCACAGCTATATTACGATGGCCGTGGTGACGATCATCTGGATTACCGCAGGTTATTCTTTATCCTTTTCACCGGGTGGAAATGCCATAGTCGGAAACTTCGACTGGTTCGGTTTGAATGGCGTGGATTTTAAACCTAATGCTGATTATAGCGAGACGATACCGCACAGCTTGTTCATGATGTTTCAGCTCACCTTTGCTGTTTTGACGACTGCCCTCATTTCAGGGGCTGTAGCAGAAAGGATGAAGTTTTCGGCATTCATAACCTTTACTGTCCTCTGGTCTCTCCTTGCCTACGCACCCGTAGCACACTGGGTATGGGGAGTCGGGGGCTGGCTGCGGGAACTTGGGGCACTTGATTTTGCAGGAGGAAACGTGGTTCATATTTCATCTGGAGTGACCGGGCTGGTCCTGGCTATATACCTTGGGAAGAGGAAAGAATCCGAAACGAGCACCCCCCATAATCTGC
This sequence comes from Paraperibacillus esterisolvens, assembly GCF_046237625.1. Lineage (GTDB taxonomy): Bacteria > Bacillota > Bacilli > Bacillales > DSM-1321 > Paraperibacillus > Paraperibacillus esterisolvens. The sequence goes on from NZ_CP143545.1 coordinate 3,481,273, forward strand.
CGTTGACAGTCCTGGGCGGATCACTGATATGGTTTGGGTGGTACGGATTCAATGTAGGGAGCGCCTTGACTTTAAATGAGATTGCGATGACAGTGTTTATTAATACGGCGGCGGCAGCGGCGGCGGGAATCATCGGCTGGCTGCTGGTTGAATGGAAGGCAAATAAGAAGCCCACCATGCTCGGATCAATATCAGGCGCCATTTCGGGACTTGTGGCCATCACACCTGCATGCGGATTTGTAACGACAGCTTCGTCCATCATCATTGGATTGATCGGAGGAGCGGTTTGCTTCTGGGGTGTTTTCTCCCTCAAGAAAAAGCTTGGGTATGACGATACTCTCGATGCCTTTGGCCTTCATGGGATTGGAGGCACATGGGGAGGCATTGCGACCGGACTGTTCGCCACAACAAGTGTGAACGAAGCGGGTGCTGACGGTGTATTTTATGGAAACGCCGCCCTTCTTTTCAAACAGCTGGCCGGAATAGGGGCGACCTATATATTTGTTGCTCTCGTAACCTTCATTATCATCAAAGGGATCCACCTTGTGATGCCGGTCCGGGTCAACGAAGAAGAAGAATCCATTGGGCTGGACCTTACCCTCCACGGTGAGAGGGCCTATCACGAATCAAATTTATAGGAGCTGATAGTAGTGGATAAGCTTACTAAGATAGAAATCATTACCCGCCCTTCCAAGTTCGAAGCACTAAAGCAGGAATTAGCAAAGATAGATGTAAGCGGGCTTACCGTAACCAGCGCCCTCGGCTGCGGCCTCCAAAAAGGATTAACAGAAAATTACCGGGGCATCAAACGGGAAATTAATATGATTGAGCGGATAAAAGTAGAGATCGTAGTGTGCAAAGTGCCAGTAGAAGCTGTAGTGGAAGCCGCAAGAAAGATCTGCCACACCGGCAAGCCCGGTGACGGCAAGATATTCATCTATGAGATAGCCAATGCCATAAAAATCAGGACTGGGGAAGAGTCGTGCGCAGCCCTGCAGAATGACCGGTAAACCCTATTTTTCTCGAGTATGTTCCCTCTTCTGTTACACACAATAAAAGAAGACATCCTAAAGGAGTGAAGAACATGGAGCAATCGCTAGCTTATCTTCGGGAAATTCTTTCTGGACATACCGATTCAGGAGATGCCGTGGGCGACCGGCTTTACCATATCGTATCCTCGGACAGATTTTCATCAGAGGAGACATTTGTCGATGCGTTGACAGCAGAGGAAAATGACTATCTGAACCAGATTCTTTCAGAAGCGATCCATTATTCAAAACAGGAAGGCGATTTTGAAAGATCCAGGCAGCTGAATAAGGTATACGAGCTGCTGTTCACTTATTAACGCATAAGAGGCTGGCCTTTGGCCAGCCTCTTATGCGTTCGGAATTAACCTTCCCGCCCGGTCACTCCGGGGGAATAATCGGTCTTTTTATTGTTGGAATGCGAGTGGGGATCATTGGGGCTGACGTGATCATCATGTCCGGTCCCCGGGTAGACTGTTTTATGTTTTTGCTGAATATCATTAAATTTTTCAAAGTCCTGATTGACCATTGATAGGCCTCCCTCGCTTAAGTCTTGGAATTAGTATCGCTCCCCCTCTCACTTTGTATCCCCAGATCCCGCTGGAATCGGAAACATATCGCATACATAAATAAGAGCCCGGAGACCGAAAATAAAATAACGATAGAGATAGAAAGGAGCAAACTGAATGCTATCTCCCGAACAGCTTCAAAAATTAAAATCGGCATTGACAAATAACAAGAAAGAAATTGAAGAACATCTTCAAAAAAATGATAAGCTGGGATTCGAATGGAGATTTCCCCAGGAGAGTGTATCAGAGCTCTCAGCATATGATAACCATCCAGGCGACCTTGGCACAGAGCTTTATGAAAGGGAAAAGGATTTGGCATTATGGGAGCATTATAAGCTGGAGTACTCTCACATAACCAATGCCCTGCAAGCCATGGAGGAGGGAACATATGGCATCTGCAAAGTCTGCGGTGATGATATCCCAGCAGAACGGCTGGAAGCTATGCCAAGCACCTTATACTGCATAAAGGACGCCGATCAGTTTGCAGCTGTCGGAAGGCCGCTTGAGGAGGGAGTGCTTATGCCTCCTTTCGGTAAATTCGATATGGATGAGCAGGACGAAAACGTCGCTTATGACGCCGAGGATGCCTGGCAGGATGCCGCCGAGCATGGAACCTCAAACTCTCCATCCGATTTCTGGCAGCCCAAGAACCTTTACGGCGATATGTATAATGAGGCGGAAGAACAAATCGGCTATGTAGAGGCTTATGAAAATTTTGTCGGAGTGGATATGTATGGAAAGAATATAACCATCTATCCGAATGAACGCCACGAGGAATACGAAGCCCTGTTAGATGAAGAAGACCTGATGACCGCATTTGGAGATCTGCCCCCGGGCGAAAAGGATCCCTATACAGAAGATGAGGAAACGTAAAGCAAAAGAGAGGATGCCCTATTTAGGGCATTTTCTTTTTTATTTCACTCTTGCTTCAGCATATAAGTTTTTTCTGATAAAACCAGGGTGCTGCAGGCTTATAGAGTTGCGCTTATTTTTCTGATATTGTTCACTTCAGCAGCCACTTTTTTATCAAAAGAACTACATGTTCACTGCAAGCTGGACATTGGCCCTGTATCTGTTGCCATTTACGTGTGGAAGTCGCTGATTTACTTGCAGAATCCGCAGACTTACTTGCAGATATCGAGGTTTACTTGCGGAAGCCACAGATTTACTTGCCGTTTCCGGCTGGCCTGCCAGCGGCACAGCAAAGCCCGGAGGAAATAACTCCGGACTGTGTTTTCCCAACTTATAAACTGGCTCCGTTTCTTTCAAGTCAGACCATCTTCAGGAGCGCCTCTCTCACCGGCATCCCTTTTGATATTCCTGCACTCTCAGCCTCATATGTGACCGATTCCAGCACTGCATCGAGAAGCTCATCAAGCGTCCTGACTCCCACGGCCCTTCCTGCAAGAATCCTCCTCCCGGTAAGCCGCTCATTGAGGAGTCCGATATCGAGTGCCCCGCACATGATATATCCTTTATCCGAAGAAATGGCAAGCAGCGTGGTTTTCGGCAATTCTACCGAGGTTCCCATAAAGGTCATACCATCGATGACTATAGGCTTTAAGCTGATCATACTGCACCGCCTCGCTTTTTATACAATCATATGAGCAAAAGGCGGAAGCGGTGAATCAAAGGCCCTTGATTTTCTCAAGGAGTATATCCCTTAGGAACTCAGGCATAAGGTAGGTTTTATCCTGCAGGTCCCGCAGGACAGGAAAGAACCGGCCAAAGGTGAACATATCAGGGATGGCAAGCCTGTACACAGAAGAGTCCTTAAGAACCTGGCCATCGATGAATATATCATTGCCGAGGAATGTAATTTTATCATACACCATGTTTCCCATTACTTTCCCCCGGAAGCCAAGACCCGTGATCTGCATTTCCGGCCATTCTTCAGCCCGGGACTGTATAAGAATCTCACGCAGTATTTCTCCATTCAATTCAACGAGGCAGGGATTGATGGGATGGGGACATATCCTGTGCAGATCAAACCTGGACACCCCGCCCGCAGGAAGGCTGTCGAGCACAAGGCCGGCATTCAGAAAGGCACAATCCGCTTTACACCATTCCCTGAGACCCTCACATAAAAGACGAGGAAGGTCTGAAGGCATGAACCAATCACAGGTAAGATTGATGGGTACATCTGCTTCCACCGAGCTCAGCGACTCCTTCCCGATTTCAAAGAGCCTTCCGGCATATTCCGCATCATCGGGTGACTCATCCAGCGTGTGAGTCTCATATACCCTTGCCCTTTTTCTCATTCCTTCTCCATCTAATTTAATCTCCACATGCCCTACATAGTAGCCGTATTTACCAGCTCCGCATATCAGGGTGCTGCCTGCCTCCCTGCCTTCATGAAGCACATGGTGTGTATGCGCACCCAGGATTACATCGATACCGGGGAATTTCCCGGCAATCTTCTCATCCTCGTGCAGGCCAAGGTGGGAAAGGAGGACTATCAAATCTGTTTTCCCCGCAAGCCCCGCCAGCTCCTTTTGTATCGCCTCGATGGGATCAGTGATTGTCCATCCCAGAAGTGCATAATATTTTTCATAAAAGGCTGTAACTCCTATTAAGCCAATCCTGCTCCCTCTTTGTGTCTGATGGATATAAGAAGGCAGAGCCCAGTCTGGCCTTCTTCCATCTTCATAAAAGATATTGGCGGCCAGCACAGTAAAGGAAGCTTCGTCATAAAGCTCATCCAGCTTGTCATGCGGCAGTGTTATCCCTTCATTATTCCCGATGGCGGCATATTGATAGCCGGCTTTATTCAGGAGGGAGGTGTTGGCTTTCCCAAACGTTCCTTCAGTCAATGGATGCACCCGGTCAATATGGTCACCGATGTCCATGACGATCACTTCATCTCCCTCTGACAAATGCCACTTCTTTCTTGTTTCAAGGAACCGGCCGATCCTTGGCCAGTAATCAAAATGGCTGTGCAGGTCATTCGTATGATAGATATGAATTCTTTCTTCCATAAATAACTTCCTTACTGCTTATATCTGGATGCTTCCGTTACAGGAGGTCAAGCTGCCTCGATGATAAGCCTTTATATTCGATTCCAAGTATTTCAATTATTTGCTTAGCATTATCGGCTGCATCCCCGCCCGAATTATTGTTGAAAAGGACAAATACATCTTCCGTCTCTTCATGGAGCGCCCTGATCTGCTCCGCAAGCTCAGTAAGCTCCTTATGATTGTAACGGTAAAGGTATCTGACTTCCCTCCATTTATCCCCGGCTGCAGGTTTAGTCCAGCCATGCACATTCCGCCCGTGAAGCCTCATCAGGGTCTTCTTTTTATCCGTTGCCTTAAGGATCAGGGGCACCGAGCCTTCCCCTGCCTGCGGTTCATCACAGACGGTGTGGATCCACCCTTCCGACTCCATGAACTGCAGGGTTTTTTCCTTGAAAGGAGGGGAATACCAGGACTGGTTCCTGAATTCCAGGGCAAGCGGCAGGCCGCCCATTTCTTTTCTGCAATAGCGGAGAGTTTCTACATTTTCCTTACTGCAGTCAAACCATGGCGGAAACTGAAAAAGGATCATGGCAAGCTTTCCTGCCTCCTGAAAAGGCTGCACAGAATCCCTGAATGCAGCAAACATTTCCTCCCTGCTGTCAAAGGGGATTTTTCCGCGCTGATGTCCCGTCATGCCCTGATAGGCCTTCACAATGAATTGAAAACCGGCAGGTACACTTGCAATCCACCTTTCAACATTCCGCTTCGGCTGTACCGCATAAAACGAAGCATCTACTTCTACAGCCGGAAAATGGCCGCCATATTCTTTTAATTTATCCTTTGCTGCCATTTTATCGGGGTAAATTGAGTCGTGATCTCCCCAGCCAGTGACTCCGATATAGATCATAAGGTACCCTCTCACCTCAAGTTTTTGGTTTATTATAGCACAGGTACCCTGGAGGGCTCATTGTTAAAACATGTCTGTCATTTTCGGGGGGAAAAGCACGTTATAGAGTGTGCACAGAGGGTATCAGAGTAGAGTTGTCCCAGTAAAGATATTAACACCAAAGGGGGAGCTGCATACATGTTCGGACCGAATGATTTCTGGAAGTTCTTCTCTGCTTTCTTTTTAATCTTCCCTATGGTGACCCTAATCCATTTGTCTGGCCACATTTTCTTTGTTGCCCTGTTTGGCGGTAAAGATAAAAAGATCGTAGTCGGCTGTGGAAAAGTGCTTTTTTCTTTTTGGAAACTGGAATTCAGGACTTTTTATTTCTGGAGCGGGGGCTGTGAATTCACAAGCCTTAGATGGAATAACCAGATTACCAATTCCCTCATCTTCCTAGGTGGAGCGCTTTTTAACCTGTTAAGCATCATGGTTACAAACTTTCTGATTACTTCCAATTATATGGAAGCCAATGTCTGGACTTACCAATTCCAATACTTCTCTTTCAACACTATGTTTTTTGCTCTATTTCCGATGGACTTCCCGAATGGGACTCCCAGTGATGGAAGAGCACTTTGGCTTCTCTGGAAACATCATCAGAGTAAATATCAGACCGACGACCTTATCTTTAAGGCGGAAGAAGAAATAGAGGAATTAGAAGAAACAGCAGATAAATTAGATGATAAGGCAGAAGATTTGAAAAGAAAAAATCATCTAAAACAGTAAAGCGCAGCCTCCAGGCAGACAACTGATTATAGGCGCGCTTTTTGGGTCAGTGGAATTTATTCAGGTAATGACTCAGGGCAAGCAAAGGAAATACATGCCGGTAACTGTGATAATGGATATAAAAAAAGCCAGCCATTCCCTGCCCTGCTGGATATCTGCTGGTCCAGTCTTCGTCCCTGCCGTGTTTGATCAAATAGGAAACGGCTCTGCGGACGGCAGCATCCGGTTCCTCCTTTACGGAAACGAGGGCATCCAGGGCCCATGCAGTATGTGTCAGTGTGCTTGCCTGAAGCGGGATATACGTCTTATGGATATCACTCAGGCAGGACTCTCCCCAGCCGCCGTCTTCATTCTGGATTTTCTGAAGCCACTTCTCTGCCCTCTTGATTCTGGCTGACCGGGGTGATTCACCGGCAGCCGTCAGCCCGGTTAAGGCGGCCCATGTTCCGTAAATATAGCAGATCCCCCACCGTCCATACCAGGAACCATTTGCTTCCTGATGGCGGTGCAGCCATTTGACGGCAGACTTGATCGAAAAGCCAGGAAGCTTCTGATTGACATAGTTGCCCAGGAATTCAAGAGTCCTTCCGGTCAAGTCTGGAGTTGAGGGGTCAGTAAGAATGAATTCAGCCCCTTGGATCGGCAGGAGATGCAGGAGCTTCTTATCCACATTCCGTTCAAAAGCCGGCCAGCCGCCATCATCATTCTGCATGGATACGGTATACTGCAGACCCCGCCGCCAGCCTTCATCAATCAAAGCCCGGTTTCCGTAAACAGCCCTTAGAGAAGCTGTTGTATCATCCACGTCTGGATTTATCTTGTTTAAATCTGAAAAGCCCCATCCTCCAGGCAGTGCAGATGGATTTCGTATCATCCAGTCTCCATATTGATGATGCTGCCGCGATCTCAGATATAAATTGGCTTTTTCAACAGCAGAGTCGGTATGCGCCACACCGCCCTCCTGGAGTGCATGACTGATCAGCGCTGTGTTCCAGACATTGGCTGTTGTATACTGCATATGCAGCTTCCCTTCAATTCTGCAGGCCATCCCTTTTAATCCACCCAGCGCAGCCATGATGACTTTATCTTCTTTTGGGATGCCCAATGCGATTAAGGCAAGGATCATATAGAAGGTAGAGCTGAAATAATTGTACAGAGTGCCATCGGCTTCTAAATGTCCATTCATATACTTTATCGCAGCATCCTCTGCAAGCCTCCTGAGATGCCCGGGGAGACCGGCCAATGCCTTCACACCCCCTGCAACCGCACCAAACAGACTCCTGGCTTCCCCGCTCCTGAATTCTTCCCAGTCACTGCCGCGCCCCCCGTCTTTCAGGTGCGTTAAATCAGGTGTGGCTGGAACAATCACCTGAAATTTTCTATTTCCCAGAACCAGGATTGGGATAATATTCGACCTGCCAAAAACGGATATATCATAAATGCTGACGATAAATGAAGAGGGCAGCAGGATTGCTTCAAGCGGTACAGGAAAGACAGCGGGCCACTTATATTGACCCGTTAATGCAAGGAGGATTTTTGTATACATGCCTGCACTTGCCAGACCGCCCCTCGACATGATGAACCGCCTGGCCCTGATCATCGCAGGATCACTCTTTTTCCTGATTCCGCTGAACAGCAGGGCATAATAACATTCAATGCTGAGGGAGGTATTTCCATCCCGCTCATCACGGAACAGCTTCCAGGCTCCATTTTCCTCCTGCCTGCTTTCAATCCTTTCAGCCAGTCCTTTTATGAGCTCCGCTTCCTCCTGCCCCAGCAGTTTCAGCAGGATAATCATATAGGCATCCGTTATCAGCCCGGTCTCAAAAGGATAATCCCATGACCCATCCTCCAATTGGTCGTGCTTCAGCTTAGAAATCAGCCGTTCTATTTCATCCCTTACTTCTTTTGTCATACAGCCACCTCCCCCTCAATGCCTTCTTACATTGTATGGGGGATAGGTTGGTCAATATTTACTATTCCTTCTGTTTAAGATGCCTGTTGATACCCGGTTTCCGGAAAAGGGGACTTAATCAAGAAAGACCTTGGATAAAAGAATACCAACGTCTTTCTGCAGGGTCGCCGGTATTTTCAAGATCTCTCATACTCTATATGATATTATCTATCTTTATTTATCCTTCTTGAAGTGATGAACCGGACGGATTTCAATGCGCCAGCCAAATTCTTCCCCTTTGTCAACTTGTGCTGCAGGATGAAGCGATGCCAGCTGAATCGCCTCATCCATGCTCTCTGCTTCAAAAATGAATATGCTGCCAATCATCTCTTTCGCTTCTGTAAACGGGCCATCTGTTACGACTACCTTGCCGTCCACACGGCGCAGGCTTTTGCTTTCAGACTCCAGTCCTGCATCAACCAGCACCTCTCCGCTTTCATAAAAATTATCAAGGTGATGCTGGCATTCATTCATTACAGCCTCAATCTCTGCGCTTGGGCGTGCATCCATTGCTTCGCGGTTGAAATACCCCATACATAAAAATATCATTATTACCACTCCTGTTTTACTCAAATTTTTTGTATCTATTAATACAACGAACTGTAAACTGAAAAGTCGACTAAACTTTAATTTTTATTTCATACAATTTTCAGCCTGTTTGAATAGAAACTTCTGCTCTTGTATATTTTGCGTTAACGAAGCGGCGCGCTGAAACTCACTGAATGCTTCCCTCTTTCTTCCCAGTTTTAAAAGAAAGTCAGCCTTCACGCTCGGAAGCAGATGATAGCCCTTCAATGCGGGATCCAATTGCAGAGAATTAACAATCTCCAGCCCTGCTTCTGTTCCATTCACCATCGATATAGCAATTGCCCGGTTCAGTTCAACGACTGGAGAAGGAGCAGCTTCTGCAAGTGCATCATAAAGAGCAGTAATCCGCTTCCAATCCGTCTTTTCCGGTGAGGCAGCTTTGGCATGGCAGGCAGCTATGGATGCTTGTAAAACATATATTCCAAATGATCCTCCCAGGTCTTCAGCTCTTTTCAGAGAGGCCATGCCCCGGCTGATGTGTTTCTGATTCCACAACGAACGGTCTTGATTAAGCAGCAAAATCATTTCACCATCTGCATTCGTTCGTGCTTTAAAACGGGAAGCTTGTATTTCCATGAGAGCAGCAAGTCCATGAACTTCCGGTTCGGCAGGAATGAGTTCCGCCAAGACCCTCGCCATTCTTAACGCTTCATGACAAAGGTTCGTTCGCATCAGATAATCACCTGAGGAAGCCAGATACCCTTCATTGAACATGAGATAAATGACTTCCAGAACAGAGGAGAGCCTTTCCTTGTAAACTGTTTTATCAGGAGTCCCAAAAGGAACTTTGGCCGCTGATAGTGTTCGTTTTGCTCTCACAATCCGCTGGGCAATGGTGGGTTCGGGTACCAGGTACGCTAATGCGATTTCTTCTGCCGTCAGTCCCCCAACCAATCTCAGAGTTAGTGCTGTACGGGCATTTTTGGATAATACCGGATGACATGTCATAAAAATAAGACGCAGCATATTATCCCTGATATCTTCTTCATTATCAGCCCAGTCTGGCTCGTAATGTGTGTTTATTTCAAAGGCTAATTGTTCATATTTTTGTTTTAGTAATTTCTTTCGGCGAAGCACGTCAATAGCTTTTCTTTTGGCCGCAGCCATCAGCCATGCGCCAGGGTTATCCGGAATACCTGAGAGTGGCCAGCGTTCAAGCGCTATAACCAGGGTGTCTTGCGCAATATCTTCCGCAATGCTCAAATCCCTCACCATTCGAGTAATCGTTCCAATTATTTTGCCTGATTCCGTCCTCCAAACCGATTCAATCCAATGGCGGCTGAAATCACTCATAAGTTTGTTCCTCCTTTTTCCATCCTTATAAAGACAAAAAACAGAACTTGTTTATAACGGTAAGATTATTTAAATGTTTTATAACCACTTTTATTCAATTAAAAGCCGCCTATCTCCTTCCAGGAATGTACTTCTATTATTCTCAGCATATATTCCATAGTTTGATTCAAACATACCCCTTACCGGCTAACAAAACTTGATTTGCCTCCCGCTCCGCGCAACCAGACTGGAAGATAAAAAAGAGCCTGGAATATTTCCAGGCTCCCTTGATTTTATATTTTAGCATCCGTGATATCAACGGAGTCCCAAGTTCCCCTGACCTCCATCCGTTTTTTCGCCCTAAGTTTGTAGTAAACATAGCATGCCGCCATAAAAGGAATTCCGCAGTACAAGGAAATCCTTTGTTCTTCAATGAAAGCAAGACTGATGATGACTGCAGAGTTTGCGATGATGGCGAGAATCGGAACCAACGGATAGAATGGTGTCTTGTATTTAATATCCTCGATTCTTCCCCCGTTTTTCAGGAAATGCTTTCTGCCCAGCAGATTGGACACAGCAATCGACAGCCAGATGAAAACTGCGCCAAACCCGGCAATCGAAAGAAGCCATAAATAGACCGTTTCTTCTGCGAAAATTCCCGACAGCAGCGATAGACACCCGACCCCAAGACTAACCGTCAGCGCGAGCATAGGCACCCCCCGCTTATTGAGTTTTGCAAAGGCAGGGCTGATCATTCCTTGATTGGACATGGACCACAGCATTCGGGAGGTCGCATATAATCCTGAGTTGGCGACCGAGAGCACAGCGGTGATGATAACAAAATTCATGATATCTGCGGCATAAGGAATGCCAATGCCCTCAAACACTGTAACAAAAGGACTCTCTACAAGATCCGCCTTCTGCCATGGAAATAACGCAGACAAAATGAACATGGAAAGGATAAAGAAAATAAAGATCCTCCATGCCGTGCTATTGATGGCCTTCGGCACCGTTTTCTCCGGCTCTTCACTTTCACCGGCCGCAATGCCCACAAGCTCAGTGCCCTGAAAGGAAAAGTTAACCGCAATCATCGTTACCAAGATTGCTGTAATGCCATTCGGGAAGAGCCCGCCATTGCCTGTAAAATTGGAAAGATAGGGTGCAGGCTGGCCATCCATCTGCAGCCATCCAAACACGGCCGCTCCCCCCACGATAATGAAGACGATGATTGTTACGACCTTGATTCCCGCAAACCAAAATTCCACTTCAGCAAAACTTTTGGTGGACAATGCATTGACCAGGAATAGCAGCAGGGTGAACACCACACACCACACCCATGTCGATACATCCGGGAACCAGCGCTTCATCAGCATGCTGACCGTTATCAGCTCAAGCCCGATCGTGACAGCCCAGTTCAGCCAGGACATCCAGCCGACAACATAGCCCGCTGATGGTGAGATATACTTTGAGGCATAAGTTTGGTAGGAGCCGGCATCAGGGAGCCGGACAGCAAGCTCTCCAAGGCAGAGCATGGTCAAGTACATGACAAATCCGCCCCACAGATAAGCAGCCAGTGCACCGCCTGGGCCTGCTTCATGAATGGTGTAGCCGGAACTCATAAATAAACCTGTCCCGATCACCCCGCCTAAAGCTATCATTAAAATATGGCGCCTTTTTAGTTCCCGCTTCAAGACTGAATTTTCCACAATGAATCCTCCCTTTGATTGTAAGCGCTTTACAAAAACCCTAAACCTTTTGAACCAAGCAGACTGACTTCCGTTCCAGGCGCTGGCTTTCAGCGCGGCATGGGGTGAGCCTCCTTGGCTTTTCCTTGTACCGCTGCTCCCGGAAAGGCGGAGAACGGTGCTTTTCATACTGAACAGAATGGATGCAGAATAAAGATATATTCTTATAGAACCCACTTACTTTTTGAAAAGCAGCGACCAGATAAAGAAGACAGAAGCTTAGTCGCACTTATGCAAAAGCCTTGGATTTGCAGGTCCAAAGTCTCAAAGCCCCATCAGAAGTCCCGCATCTTACACTCCAGTCAGCCTTGTTTAACGATGAATATTCTCGTTAGAACATTTTGTTAAAACCTACCTTATAAAAAAGATAAATAATCAGGTCTTGCTTTCCTATTAGTATATTCTGATAATTTTTAATTTAACTTATTTATCATAAATACGCAAGGAACAATTGCTTTAGGTCTTTTGTTACAGCATATTATCTATCCACTTTTTTCAGCAGGCTGTCATTTTACTATATTAATAGAATATACACAAATAAAAACATGAACAGAACTCAACCTATTTATGAAACTTATATAACCACCTTGATAATTGTGGACATGATGAATAGTTATCAGGAATGATAAATAATTATAATGCTTATGCTGAAAAAGACTGATAGTTCTTTATTCCCGATTTTCTGCAAGTCAGCTGAGAAAAATAAATTCCCCGCTCTATGGAAAAAAAAAGACCTCCTTTCAGGAGGTCTTACCTGCTGTACCCTTTTATATAGTTTTTTACATCACCTGCTTAAACTTGGCATCTCCAGCTCAACGGCTTCAGGCCTGCACAGGATGTTCTCATTTAAGGCTTTGTCATGTTCCTGTATCTTAGTCTCCATCAGTACCTCCTCCAGTGTAATCCCCCTTACTTATTGTTTCTCTTTTTAAGATTCAGCTTATTAAACAAAAAAACACCTCCCATTAAGGGGGTGCTTGGTTCACACTATTTATTTTTCCAATGACTCTAATGCTTGTTTTACTGTTGAAAAGTTTTTTGACTCTCTAACATCAAGCCCGCCTTCAACAATACTTTTAACCAGCTTAGGCCTCAACCCGGTCGCAATAACATTAACATCCAACAACTGAAGGACCTGCGCCATTTCATATAAAGCCTGGCCAAATTCGGGTGGAATGTGTTCAATTCCTGAGTAATCAGCTATTAGGTCCGTTATTTTCATTTCAACTATCTTTGGTACTACATTATCACGTAAATGTGCAATTCTCGATTCACTGAACTCTCCAACAAGAGGGATAATACCTATCCCTTCTCTTATAGGAACAATAGGTGCAGATAAATTAGCTATTTCTTTTTCTGTATGAATTCTAAACTGGGACATAAGCTGCTCATAATATCTTACTGTTTCATTTATACTAAAGTCTAAGAATTGGTTTAATTTCTTAAGCACATAGACGTTCTCTTTTAGAGAAAGGCTTAAATTAATGCTTATTTCAGTGAGAACGTCTGTAAGGATGCTTCTACTCGGTGTGTAGCGCATGACTATTTCAGATATTCCACTATAATCAGACACTTGTTTAACCGCATTATCCCTACTCCATTCCAGGAGTAAATCAGGAACTTCCTGCTGGCTGTTTTCACATAACAAAGAATTACCTAAGTGCTTGAATAGCTCATTATACATTTGAACTGCTTGAATTCTTTCCACATCTGAGATATTTAAACTCATTTCTGTCAGTACACTGCTAACAACCTGGCCAGCAAGCACCTCGGCATTTTCAACCAAATGTAGTCCCATCATATTTAGGGTCGTGGACATTTTCCTATGCCATCCTCTATAGTAGATTTTACAAAGATTATACGCCATAGACCTCCATTGTACAAATCCATAAATACCCAAGTATATTTTATTCCTGAGCGGCCAGGATCTTTTCTGCTTCCTGTTCAGTAATATAACCTTTGGCTGTATAGCTCTTCACTTTTGTTTCACCGATTTTGGCCTTTTGGACCGGCATCTCCTTTGTCCTCTTTTATCTAAGACCAGGTATAGTCCCCGGGATGCTAGCTTTTACTAGGAGTGGCTTGTTCATCGCCAGCACAATAGACGGCTTTCCTTCCGGCATACATAATCCAGGTATAAAGGTATTGGCTACATACAGCTTTTTGCTGGAGTAGAGTTGTCTGTCAATCCCGCCCGGCCTTTGGTTTATTCTCCTGACTATCCTCTTCTATCGAGTCTATACGCTCTTCTTTTTTCTGCTGAGGTTTAGTCTTCTTTCCTAGCTAACCTTTCCTCTCTTTCAGCTACCCTGTCATTTTCTCCAGCTTCTGTCTGTCAGCTCCGTTTATGTAGTCACCTATCTTCACCTTAATCACCACTTTCTGCCATAATAAAAAGCATCCTAAATGGATGCTCTCTTGTACAAGCTGCTGATTCTCTTGTTTGAGCTTGACAATTCCCTTTAATCCGCAGCTTCTTCCAGGGCCATAAGCTGCCGGTTCCAATCCGTGTATAAGGCATCATCTAAGGTTCTCCGTACTTGAGATACCCTGTATTTAAACCGGTAATCACCTTTTGGCATCTTTTCGTATCCCTGAGGTCTTCCACAATCATGGGGAAGGGAATATCATTGGACCGAATTAATTCCTTTTCAATTGCCAGGGCCATAGCCTTCTGGAGGTTCCCTGTGAATCGATGTGAGCCTTCCTTTCCACTCTACTATTCTAGAAAAAATTTCGAGCAATACCCAGCCCCTGCTGATACTTATCTGAATAATACAGAAAAAATAGAAGAAGACGAACTTAAAAAGTTCGCCTCACTTCAAAGAAAATCTGTGCCGGCACAAAACCGGCACAAATGATTTCTCCTTTATAAAAACTCCGATTAAACGTTGAAATTACAAGGTTTTTAATTGAATTAACCGATGGAACCTTCCATCTCAAACTTGATCAGGCGGTTCATTTCAACAGCATATTCCATTGGGAGCTCCTTCGTAAACGGCTCAATGAAGCCCATTACGATCATTTCGGTTGCTTCCTGCTGGGAAATACCGCGGCTCATTAGATAGAATAGCTGCTCTTCTGATACCTTTGAAACCTTGGCTTCATGCTCCAGGGAGATGTTATCATTCAAGATTTCGTTATAAGGAATCGTATCAGAAGTTGATTTGTTATCCATGATCAGGGTATCGCACTCGATATTGGAACGGGCACCTTCCGCTCTGCGTCCAAAATGGACGATTCCGCGGTACGTAACTTTTCCGCCCTGCTTTGAAATGGACTTGGACACGATGGTTGAAGATGTGTTTGGTGCCAGATGGATCATTTTCGCACCTGCATCCTGATGCTGGCCTTTGCCGGCAATGGCAATGGAAAGCGTCATTCCACGAGCGCCTTCGCCTTTAAGGATAACAGCAGGGTATTTCATGGTAAGCTTTGAGCCGATGTTTCCATCGATCCATTCCATGGTAGCATTTGCCTCACAGACAGCACGCTTGGTAACAAGGTTGAAAACATTGTTAGCCCAGTTCTGAATGGTCGTGTATCGGCAGTAAGCACCTTTTTTAATGACAATCTCGACGACCGCACTATGAAGGGAATTCGTTGTATACACAGGAGCTGTACAGCCCTCTACATAATGCACACTTGCATCTTCATCCACAATGATCAATGTACGCTCGAACTGTCCCATATTTTCAGAGTTGATACGGAAGTATGCCTGCAGCGGTGTATCCACTTTGATTCCTTTAGGAACATAGATGAAGGATCCGCCAGACCATACAGCCGAATTCAAAGCTGCAAATTTATTGTCTGTAGGAGGAATCGTTTTTCCAAAATGTTCACGGAAAATGTCTTCGTTTTCCCGTAGCGCTGAATCCGTGTCTTTAAAGACAATGCCCATCGCCTCGAGATCTTCCTTCATATTATGGTATACAACCTCTGACTCATATTGTGCAGAAACACCGGCAAGGTATTTCTGCTCAGCTTCAGGAATCCCGAGCTTGTCGAAGGTCTGCTTAATTTCTTCAGGTACTTCGTCCCATGACTTTTCCGACTTCTCAGAAGGCTTCACATAGTAGGTGATTTCGTCGAAGTTCAAGCTCATCAAGTCTCCGCCCCATTGAGGCATTGGCATATTATAAAAATGCTCCAAAGATTTCAAACGGAAATCAAGCATCCATTGAGGTTCATTTTTCATTCGGGAGATTTCTTCTACGATTTCCTTTGTCAGACCGCGCTTTGACCGGAAGATGGAAACATCCCTGTCCGAGAAGCCGTATTTATAGTCCCCGATTTCTGGCATCTTTTTTGCCATAGATCTTTTCCTCCATTCTTTTGAAAGCAGGATATGTCCTGCTTATCAGTTTGTTTCCTTCAGCCCTTTTTCCATGGCCTTCCATGCTAGTGTGGCACACTTGATCCTGGCTGGAAACTTGGAAACACCGGAGAGAGCCTCGATATCTCCCAGGTCTATATCTTCATCATACTCGTTGCCCTGCATTATATTTGAAAAAATATCAGAAAGCTTAAGAGCCGTCTCTATATCTTTGCCTTTGACTGCCTGTGTCATCATGGACGCCGAAGACATGGAAATGGAGCATCCTTCACCGTCAAACTTGGCGTCATTCACAATGCCATCCTTAACATCCAGCGTCAGCCTGATGCGGTCGCCGCAGGTTGGATTATTCATATCCACCGTAAGGTTCCCATTATCAAGGACACCCTTGTTGCGTGGATTCTTATAATGATCCATGATTACCTGGCGATACAACGTGTCTAAATTATTAAAAGACATTGCTGAAATACTCCTTTGTTTTGACAAGCCCTTCCACAAGCTTATCAATATCTTCTTCGGTGTTATACAGGTAAAAACTAGCACGGGCCGTGGACGATACCTTCAGCCAGCGCATAAGCGGCTGGGCACAGTGATGGCCGGCACGGACTGCGATGCCGTCTGCATCAAGGACCGTCGCCACATCGTGCGGATGCACTTCGTCCAGGTTGAACGTGATGACACCTGCACGCTGCCCGGCACTTTTAGGGCCATATATAGTTATACCCTCTACCTGTGACATTGAATCAAGCGCATAGGCTGCAAGCTTATGCTCATGTGCTTCAATTTCATCAAGGCCGATATCCGTAAGAAAGTCAATTGCCGCACCAAGACCGATGGCGCCGGCAATGATTGGAGTGCCCCCTTCAAACTTCCAGGGAAGCTCTTTCCATGTGGATTCAAACAAGTCCACGATATCAATCATTTCACCGCCGAACTCGACAGGCTCCATTCCCTCGAGCAGACGCTTCTTGCCGTAAAGGACACCGATTCCTGTCGGGCCGCACATTTTGTGCCCTGAAAAAGCAAAGAAATCACAGTCAAGATCCTGCACATCCACTTTCAGGTGAGGAGCTGCCTGAGCTCCATCCACCACCATGACCGCACCCTTTTCATGGGCAATCTGTGCAATTTCCTTTATTGGATTAATGACACCCAATACGTTGGAAACATACATGATGGAAACAATTTTCGTGTTTTCCGTGATCGTTTTCCTCACATCATCAAGCGAAATTGTTCCGTCTTCCTGAAGGGGAAGATATTTTAAAACTGCCCCGGTCTTCCTGGCAGCCTGCTGCCAGGGGATGATATTACTGTGATGCTCCATGTAGGAAATCACAATTTCATCCCCTTCTTTCAGGGTTTCTCCACCGTAGCTTGAAGCCACAAGGTTGAGGGCAGTGGTTGTTCCACGCAGAAAAACAATCTCCTCAAGGGAGGAGGCATTGATGAATTTCCTGGCCTTTTCACGGGCTCCTTCATATCGATCTGTTGCCTTTGTCCCAAGAGTGTGTACGCCCCTGTGTACATTGGAGTTATATTCGCGATAATATGCGCTGATTTCATCTATCACCTTCAGCGGCTTTTGTGACGTGGCTGCACTGTCAAGATAAACAAGCGGGCTTCCGTTCACTTCCTGGCCTAGTATCGGAAATAACTTCTTGATTTCATGGGCATTCATTATTTAACTTTCCTTTCGATAACCTCTACCAATCCTTTTTTAACCGACTCGATTGGAAGCTGGTTTACTACCGGAGCAAGGAAACCATGGATTACTAACCTTTCCGCTTCAGTCTGCGGGATTCCCCGGCTCATCAGATAATAGAGCTGTATAGGATCGACACGGCCGACAGAAGCTGCGTGTCCAGCAGTCACATCGTCTTCATCAATGAGGAGGATCGGATTGGCATCGCCCCTTGCTTTCTCGCTCAGCATCAGTACCCTTGACTCCTGTTCAGCATTTGACTTGGAAGCACCGTGTTCAATCTTCCCGATTCCGTTGAAAATCGAGGATGCGCTGTCCTTCATCACGCCATGCTTCAGGATGTAGCCTTCAGAATTCTTGCCCCAGTGGATGATGCTTGTTGTAAAGTTCTGGATCTGTTCGCCGCGGCCGACCACCACGGTTTTGGAGTCGCCGAAGGATCCATCTCCCACAAGGTTTGTAATATTTTCAGAAATTGTATTCCCATCATTCATCAAGCCTAAAGCCCACTCAATCTTTGCATCCCGCCCGGCAGTTCCGCGGCGGTTTACATAGGTCGTGATGCCCTTGGACAGATTATCAACCGCACCATATGCAACACGTGCATTTGTTCCGGCAAATACTTCTGTGATGATGTTGGCAATACCCTCTGATTCCGTTGTTGAAATATAGTTTTCCACATACGTTACCTGACTGTTGTCATCTGCAACAACCAGCACGTGGTTGAACAGCGCCGCTTCTGGATTGTCGTGAAGGAACACAGCCTGCAGAGGCTCTTTAATTTCTACATTCTTAGGGATGTAGATAAAAGCCCCGCCATTCAGCAATGCTGCATGAAGCGCAGTAAGGCGGTGCTCATCTGCTTTCACGCCGTCCTTCATGAAGTACTTCTCCACAAGCTCAGGATATTCCCTGGCTGCCGTGATGATATCGGTAAACACGACTCCCTGGCCTTTGACATCTTCTGAAAGCGATGAAAAAGCCGGGGTATTATTCCTTTGTATATAGAGGTTCTGGCTGCCTTCACTTGCACCGATCAACGTCTTAACGCTTTCCGGCAGTTCCTCTGCGCCTGCAAATCTTTCACTTTCGACTACATGCTTCGAAAAGCTGGTGAAATTCCATTTATCGATTTTCGTCTTATCCGGCCGCGGAAGCGGAAGATTCTCATAGGCTGCAAGTGCTGCAGTCCTAAGCTCAGTGAGCCAGCCGGGTTCATTATTCTGTTTCGAAAAGGAGCGTACATACTCCTGGTCAAACGGCAATTTAATTTCCGTGGTCATTGCAATCCTCCTAACGCTTACGCTTCTTGGCCTACAGTTTCGTCTTCAATACCCAGTTCCTGCTTGATCCAGTCATACCCTTCAGCTTCCAGGCGCTGGGCAAGCTCCGGGCCTCCAGACTTAACAACACGGCCCTGCATCATCACATGGACGAAGTCAGGAGTGATATAGTTCAGCAGGCGCTGATAGTGAGTGATAATCAGGCATCCGAATTCATCGCCGCGCATTTGATTGATTCCCTTTGATACAACTTTGAGTGCATCGATATCAAGACCGGAGTCAATCTCATCAAGAATCGCAATCTTCGGCTCAATCATCATAAGCTGAAGGATTTCATTACGCTTCTTCTCTCCGCCTGAGAAACCTTCATTCAGGTATCTCTGTGCCATATCCTGATCCATTTCCAGGAAGTCCATCTGCTTATCCATAGTTCTGATGAATTTCATCAAGGAAACTTCATCGCCCTCTTCCCTGCGTGCATTCACAGCAGAACGAAGGAAATCAGCATTCGTCACACCAGTGATCTCGCTTGGGTACTGCATAGCAAGGAACAGACCTGCGCGTGCCCTTTCATCCACTTCCATTTCAAGTACATCTTCACCATCAAGCGTAATAGAACCGCTAGTCACTTCATATTTAGGGTGTCCCATGATTGCAGAAGAGAGAGTGGATTTACCAGTTCCGTTAGGACCCATGATTGCGTGAATCTCTCCACCCTTAATCTCAAGGTTTACACCTTTCAAAATTTCCTTGCCCTCGATCTCCACATGCAGATCTTTAATCGTTAAAGTTGATCCAGCCATAATATATACCTCCGTGAATAGTAAGTCTTACTCAAAAAACCCGGCTTGACCGAGTATTAACACAATAATTGAATTATAACCTTTATCCGGCTCCTGAGCCATCTTTCAACAAAACAAATATCATTCTCAATCTATTCTCATTACAATATTATAACATTTTTAAATAAAATACAAATATCTAAAGCGGAGAACGGTGCCTTTCTTACAAAACTCATCAGGAGCAGTATGAGGCAAGCTCCTTATTTAACACTGAAAACCCAATGAAAGGCAGACACCTGACAGACATAAGGCGAGCGGCAGCTAAAGGCCGATCTTGCCTTTAGATGGCGATTGACTTATGACCGAAGGTGTCAGCTCGGAGCTGGCAGACACTAAAGCGGAGAACGGTGCCTTTCTTACAAAACTCATCAGGAGCAGTATGAGGCAAGCTCCTTATTTAACACTGAAAACCCAATGAAAGGCAGACACCTGACAGACATAAGGCGAGCGGCAGCTAAAGGCCGATCTTGCCTTTAGATGGCGATTGACTTATGTCCGAAGGTGTCAGCTCGGAGCTGGCAGACACTAAAGCGGAGAACGGTGCCTTTAACCCGTTAAAGTAGAGGATAATTGCATTTACAGAGGCATCTTGACCATTTTCTCCTTACTTCGGCTTCTTTTAGGGCATAAAAATTCTGTTAAGACCAATTTATCATTACTGAAGACACTTTTGGTCATAAGAGTTCGTTTAAGACCTTTTTGCCTTCACCGAAAGCATTTTTTGATCATAAAAATCACTTTACGACCAGTTTTCATTTTTCTAAGGCAATTTTTCGCTCTAAAATTTCCTTTACAGCCATTTTTCATTCACCAAAGGTCGTTTTTGGTTCTAAACCTTCCTTTACAACCATTTTTCATTAGCCGGAGGTCGTTTTTGGTTCTAATCGTTCTTTTACAGCCATTTTTCATTCACAAAAGGTCGTTTTTGGTTCTAATCGTTCTTTTATAACCATTTTTCATTCACCAAAGGTCGTTTTTGGTTCTAATCGTTCTTTTATAACCATTTTTCATTCACCAAAGGTCCCTTTACAGCCAATTTTTCATATACAAAAGGTCTTTTATCATTTTAATAGGGTTCCTTTACAGCCAGTCCCCTCCACCGCTGGCTCCTCATGGTCTTATAAAGCTCGACCAGGTGACATCCAGTTGGGAACAAGTCACTTAATTGCCTGTCCAAAGATATGTAGTTCCAAATAAATTAAAAATCCTTTTTCTTCTATTAATATATTCTTACCTCTTCAAAGCGGTTCTTCTTATCCTGTCTGTCCAGCCAGGAATTAATCAAAAGAAAGACCAGCCAAAAGCATTCGGCTGGTTCCTGCGGCTTTGTGCCAGGCATCAATTGTGTATTTTGCGGTTAATTTCTTCATTGATCTGATGGCTTTTTGCATAGCTTTCTTCCCGCTTTTCTTCTACCTTCAATCTTACGTCAAGGTTGCGGTTATATTCGCTGTAGCCTATACCATGATTTTGCTGCATTGCCTTTTCCATGTCATGAGTAACGTGCAATTTCAAGTTGTTGTTAATTTCACTCATTCCCTTCTTGTAATTACAGGGCTATTCTAACATGGTGTGAATCTGGTGGCAAAATCTCTATAGAGCCGTATAACAGCGTAATTCACTTTTGATGATAGACTGCGGAAGGGAGAAGGCGACTCAGGCAGGATTGCTCCGGTTTCTTTTGAAATCCTCCATATTCCGATTATGAAAGATGATCGGAATCCTGCAGGTCGGAAATGGTATCCTGTACAAGGGTTACCGCCTGGCTCATAGCTGCTCCTCCGCCAAAAGCCGCTGTCACGCCTACAGCCTCCAGGATTTCTGCCTCGGATGCACCATGGTCTAGACAGCCTTTTACGTGATAGATAATACAATATTCGTCCTGTGAGAACAGACTGATCCCCAGGGCAATCAGCTGTTTTTCTCTTTGCGTCAGTGAACCTTCCTCAAAGCATGCTTCAGTAAAAGCATTATAATGCTGGGCCAGCTTAGGCATCTTTTTCATGAAGATTCCAAGTCCTTCTTTATAATCACGGATGGCCATTTCCGAAGGATTGGAAGGCATATGCGGGATTTGATCCATATCAGAGTCACTCCTGTTAAGTTATTCCCCCTTAGTATGCGGCTAAACGCCTTTATTTATCCATGCTTCTTTGAAAAAGCGGTTTTTAGCAAAATGAGCTCAAAAAAGAGGAAGCGCCTATACGCTTCCTCTTTTTAAATCATTCACTTACCGGCACGACAGCACCTTTGTATTCTTTTTTGATGAAGTCCTGAATTTCTTTGGAACGAAGGACTTCTACCAATGTTTTGATTTCTTTTTTATCTTTGTCGCCTTTTTTCACAGCGATGACATTAACATAAGGGGAGTCTGAATTTTCAAGAGCAATGGCATCTTTCACCGGGTTTAGCTTTGCATCAATAGCATAGTTGGAATTGATGAGAACAGCGTCGCCTTCATTGTTTTCATAAACTTTTGGAAGAAGAGATGCTTCGATATCTGCTTTGAACTTCAATTTTTTCTTGTTTTCCGTAATGTCCTTCACCTGGGCAGTTGTCTTGTCAATGCCTGGTTTAAGTTTGATCATGCCTTCTGCTTCAAGCATGGATAGAATGCGGCCATGGTCAGCAACAGAGCTGCTCATGATTATTTCAGCATTCTTTGGAAGATCGCTGAGCTTTTTGTATTTCTTGGAGTACACGCCGATAGGTTCGATATGGATTCCTCCGGCATTTTCAAAATCATAGCCATTTTCTTTGATCTGCGATTTCAGGTAAGGAATGTGCTGGAAGTAGTTTGCATCCAGTTCGCCTTCGTCCAGCGCTTTATTAGGCATGATATAGTCCTGGTATTTTACAATCTTAAGTTCGATCCCCTTTTTTTCTAGGGCAGGCTGTGCTTCTTTCAGGATTTCAGCATGAGGCACATTGGAGGCACCTACAGTGAGTGTCTTTGAATCCCCGTTTCCTGATTTCCCGCCTGTACCGCATGCCGCCAATACCGCAGATACTACCAGCAGAAGCACTAAGCTTACATACTTTTTCATACAAATCTCTCCTTATCTCTTATCTAGTTTGTTTGTTATAGAATCTCCAATAAATTGGATGAAAAACACAATGAATAATACAATAACGGTCGCTACAAATGTGACATCATTCTGGCTCCGCTGGAATCCGTCAAGATAGGCAAGGTTCCCTAGGCCGCCCGCACCGACTACACCTGCCATGGCGGTATACCCTACCAGGGCAATGGCTGTTACCGTTATCCCGGAGACCAATGCCGGAAGGCTCTCTGGGATCAGGACCTTACCGATGATGGTTCCAGTCGTTGCTCCCATTGAGCGTGCAGCTTCGATGACTCCTTTGTCAATTTCACGGAGTCCTATTTCAACCATCCGGGCGTAAAATGGCGCTGCACCAATAATCAGGGCAGGGAGAGCAGCATTTGCACCAATTATCGTGTGAACAATCGCTTTAGTAAATGGAATCAGCAACACAATCAGGATGATGAAGGGAATAGACCTGAAGATATTAACAAAAGCACTGACCACTGTATGGACGGCCTTGTTATCCCACAGATTCCCTTTCCCTGTTAAGAATAGGAGTAAGCCCAATATTATTCCGAGGACAAAGGTTGCGAGTACGGAAACGGCTGTCATGTACAATGTTTCCTTGGTCGCTTCCAAAATCACATCCCACTCGACATTCGGGAATAAATTAGTCATCATTCTCAATCACCTCTACTCCTACCTGGCTTTGCCTGATGAATTCAATGGCTTTGTCCATCTCAGCGCCGCTGCCATCCATATGGATGAACAGGGTGCCATAAGAACCGTTCTGAGTCGGGGAGATCTTCCCCTGCAGAATGTTAATCTCCAGGTTGAATTGACGGATCAGCTGGGTAATAAGGGGCTTTTCAGCAGAATCCCCTGTAAAGGACAGCTGGACAACCCGGCCATTTGGATAGTGCTGCAGAAGGTGTTCAATGGTTTCCTTCGTCTCTTCCGGCTCTGTGACCTGCTGAACAAAGCGCTTTGTTATGCCGGCCTTAGGATGCTTAAATACTTCCAGCACACTTCCTGCTTCGACGACTTTCCCATTCTCCATCACGGCCACCTTATGGCAGATTTTCCTGATCACATGCATCTCGTGAGTAATCAGGACAATGGTGAGACCCAGTCGTTTGTTTATATCCTGGAGAAGCTCCAGGATTGAATCCGTCGTCTGGGGATCGAGTGCTGATGTTGCTTCGTCACACAGCAGCACCTTTGGATTGTTGGCGAGTGCCCTTGCTATGCCGACGCGCTGTTTTTGCCCGCCGCTCAACTGGGACGGATAGGCGTCTTCCCGCCCTTCCAGGCCGACAAGCTTGATGAGCTCCTTCACCCTCTCCTCCCGCTTTTCTTTTTGGACACCGGCGATTTCAAGAGGGAAAGCGATATTCTCACTGACCGTTCTCGACCACAGGAGGTTGAAGTGCTGAAAGATCATGCTGATTTCCTGCCTGGCCTTTCTCAATTCTGAGCCCCTGATTTTTGATATTTCACGGCCGGCTACGGTAACATTTCCCGAGGTCGGGATTTCCAGCCCATTCAACATACGGATCAGAGTACTTTTTCCCGCACCGCTGTAGCCGATGATTCCGAATATTTCGCCCTGGCTTACATCAAGGTCTACCTCGTCCACCGCTTTTATCTGGGAGCTTCCTTTAAGGCTGGCTTTGTATATTTTGCTTACATTAGAAAGGGAAATCACTGCTGTCACCTCTTTTATGATGGAATAGGGTTCGTACAATAAGAAAAGCCTTTCTGCGAAATAACAGAAAGGCATGATGTAAAAAGTCCTTCCTCTCATTTCCCAAAGCTTAAAGCTCTGTGTGAATTGGCACCTTATCAGGAACTCTCTCCTGCCGGTTGCCGGGTTTCATCGGGCACATCCCTCCACCTCTCTCAATAAGAGTCTTATATTAAATTGAATTTTAAGTCAGCTTAAATCACATAATTGAGATTCTAGCACTATTCTCCTCCGGTGTCAACGAAAAACTTTAGGGATTTCGCATCATAAAAAGAGTACAGGGCATTTGAGGCTGCCCTGCACTCTTCTCTACCTCATTAGACTCCTGCACCAATCTTTGAGGAAACACCCGTCGCTGCCTTAATGGCTGATTCCAGGTCCTCAATCAGATCGTCGGCATGCTCGATGCCAATAGAAAGCCGGACCATATCCTCTGTCACTCCGGAATCTTTCAAATCCTTCGGGCCAAGCTGCTGGTGAGTCGTGCTGGCAGGGTGGATGATCAGGCTCTTGGCATCACCGACATTTGCAACATGTGACCATAGCTTAACAGAATTGATCAGTGCTGCTCCGGCACTGCGTCCTCCCTTTATCCCGAATACGACGACTGAACCGGCACCTTTGGGCAGATATTTATCTGCAAGCCTTTTGCCTGCATGCGCTTCATCCCCAGGATACGAAACCCATTCTACCCCTTCATGAGACTTTAGGTAGGAAACGATTTTATTTGTATTGGCAATATGCTCTTTCATCCTGACATGAAGGGTCTCAAGTCCGAGTGTGAATTGAAAGGCGTTGGCCGGGCTGAGCGCAGGTCCCAGATCCCGCAGGAGCTGCACCCGTGCTTTGGCAATGTATGCCGCCTGTCCCAATGCTTCGCTGTATACCAATCCGTTGTAGCTCGGGTCAGGTGTGTTGAACTCGGGAAAGAGCTTTGAGCTCCAATCAAATTTACCGCCATCGACAATGATCCCTCCGAGCGCCGTTCCATTACCCAGCAGCCACTTGGTCGCTGAGTGTACGACGATATCGGCACCAAAGTCGATTGGCCTGCATAGATAAGGAGTTGCAAAGGTGTTATCAACAATCAGAGGAATTCCTGCATCGTGTGCTGCTTCAGCCACGGATTCGATATCCAGCACGGAAAGGCTTGGATTTCCAATGGTTTCTGCAAAGACGGCTTTTGTTTTGGAAGTGATGGCTTCTTGAAGGCTTTTTGGATCTGAACTGTCCACAAAGCGGACTTTGATCCCATATTTGGGTAGAGTATGACTGAAGAGATTATAGGTACCTCCATACAAGCTTGCTGAGGAGACGATTTCATCCCCGGCGCCTGCCAGGTTCAGGATGGCAAGTGTAATGGCCGCCATGCCGCTTGATACGGCCAGGGCTCCGATTCCGCCTTCCAGCAGGGCAACTCTCTCCTCGAACACTGAAACAGTCGGATTATGTATGCGGGTATAGATATATCCTTCTTCTTTAAGGCCGAATAAATTTGCTGCATGCTCTGTGTCTTTGAAAAGATACGCATTGCTTTGATAGATGGGTACAGCTCTTGCACCTGTTTTCGGGTCAGGCTCAAGACCGCCATGTATGCTCAGTGTTTCGAACCGGAATGTGGATTCAGACAAATTAAGCACTTCCTTTCAGTGATTTATCCCTAGTAAACTAATAGGAATATAACACAAAAGAAAGTGAGCATCAATATATTATTTAAATATTCTGTAAATAAATTACGGACGCGGTTTATTGAGCAGAAAAACGGATTCAAGATACAATAAGTCGCGGAAGGATCCCGTCACCTTTAGATGATTTTCTTTGACCAGCGTCTGCAATTTTTCCCGGCCCATGATCAAGGCAGCCAGGCTTTCTTCTCGTCCTTCGATATAAAAGTGGGCCCTGTCTCCTTCTGCAGAGAAGTCCTGTTTTTTCCTCGACAGCACCAGACGCTTTTCCTCCTGGGCAGTCTGTAAACATACAATTCTTTTATCTCCCGAAAGAATCGGTATAAGATAAGTTTTCCTCTTTAGGTTTGCCAAGAACATTCTGCACAGCCTTTCCACCATAATCCCCTCCCTCACTTACTACATTCAATAGGTGTATTTATTTTCCTTTCTCAACTGCTCGACAATTACCTTGTCCGTTAACAAAAGCCGTTGCTTTTCCGCGATAAATCCACGGTCCTGTCGAAAGACCTCCCAAAGACAAATAAAAAAACACCCATCCGGGTGTCAGAATGAGTGCTTAAGTGTGTCGTATAAAAAAGGGACCGACTGGAAGGCGTATATTTTTTGAAGGAGCCGGCCATCTTTAAAAAGCAGCAGACAGGGCACGCTTTCCACTTCAAACTGTTCCGCTGTCCCCGGCATATAATTCAGGTCTGCCTTCCCCATAGGCAGACCGGGAAGGAGCTCTTCCACCACCCCAAGCATTTTGGATGCCACATGGCATGTACCGCATAAAGGGGTGTAGAGGTAGAAGCAGAATGTCTCCCCATTTTGTATTGCCCTAGAAAATTGTTCTTCTCTCCAAACTTCCATTATGCTTTAATACATCCTTTGCTCTAAATATTCTGCATGAACATCGATATTTGCACTCAGGAGGACAGTAGCTATGTGATAAGCAGGTGCATTTTCCACTTCCCTGTACGCTCTATCGATATACAAATGCATCGCTTCCGGAAATTCCCGTTTGAATTGCTTCCTGAGCTTTTCACCAGCTTCATCTGCATCCACGAGAATGTATACTTCCTTATCAAAATGTTCGTCCATAATTTCTTCAAGTCTGGTCAGCGATATGGTTCCATTTGTGCAGATCACTTCAATCGGTTCATTGAGGACACTGATAACCTTTCGCTTATCTGAGGTTCCCTCTACAATTATGACCTTCTCGACCGGTACTGTTTCCATTTTCATCACCCTGGACCGATTTCTATAAAGATGTTCTCTATATGAAATCAAAATGTTTAATCAGAACGAGTTAGCAATTTCCTTTACTTTTCCCTGAAAAAAAACTTGAAAACACAATTCTCTTTCCAGTGCCTGCAGAAACTTGGACCAATTGACAGGATTTTCTTTTAAATATGGAATTAAAAAGAAGGCCCACAGCGGCGCCTTCTTTGATACATCAGTCTTCGCTTATCATTTCTTCATACTGCTCCGCTGTCATCAAGCTTTCAACGTCGCTGGCATTGGAAGGCTCAATAACAACCATCCATGCTTTTTCATATGGAGATTCATTTACAAATTCAGGACTGTCGCTTAGTTCTTCATTAATTTCAACAATCCTGCCGCTGATCGGGGCATAAAGCTCGGAAACAGTCTTTACGGATTCAACACTGCCAAACGGCTCATCCGCCTTGATTTCATCTCCTACTT
This sequence comes from Paraperibacillus esterisolvens, assembly GCF_046237625.1. Classification (GTDB taxonomy): domain Bacteria; phylum Bacillota; class Bacilli; order Bacillales; family DSM-1321; genus Paraperibacillus; species Paraperibacillus esterisolvens. The sequence continues at coordinate 3,509,389 of NZ_CP143545.1, forward strand.
CAGGAAGCTCGACGAACACAATATCCCCCAGTTCTGACTGGGCAAAATCTGTAATGCCGATTCGGACTTTTTCGCCCTCTACCTTTACCCACTCATGTTCTTCAGAATAGCGCAATTCTTTTGGTGAACTCATCATCATTTCCCTCCATATGTATGGGGTTTTGCCCCACCTGCTATAAATTCAATATACCATAATGGAATTGGACATGCCTATCGGCAGTACACTTAATTCCACATTTTTTGATATTCCTCTTCCTTGAAGCCTACGGTCACTTTCTCTCCGTCTGTCACGATCGGGCGCTTCAAGAGCATCCCGTCAGAGGCAAGAATATCATACAGCTCGTCTTCATCTGCTGTTTTAACAGTATCCTTTAGTCCAAGCTCTTTATATTTAAGTCCGCTTGTATTAAAAAACTTTTTCAGCTCCAGCCCGCTCTTTTCATGAAGCTCTTTAATGGTGTTCCTTGATGGGGGATTTTCAACAATATGTATATTCTCATAAGGCACTGAATTCTCATCGAGCCATTTCTTCGCTTTGCGGCAGGTCCCGCATTTAGGATACCAATAAAAGGTCAGTTTATGTGCCACATGCAGCTCTCCTTTCATTCTTTAATTGATCCTATGATACCAGCCGGGATCCTGAGATTCAATATTACATTGCCGTTCTTATAATAGGGGCTGCCTTTCCAAGCCCTTAACAAGCAAGGGATGGATCCCCCTGCTGCGGACGATTCAACTTATTCATTCGTTCAAATACAAATTAATGATAGCCTTACAAATATCATGATGGACCGTACCCTCGGTATTCATCAATACCACGATGCCAAGATTGAGATCCGGCACCAGTGTCATAAGGGACCGGACTCCCATTTGTCCGCCGCCGTGCTCGACGATCCGCTGGCCTTTGTACACATCCGTGAACCAGGCAAGGCCGTAGCTCCTGACTTCACTGCCCATCCTCCATTCTTTGCTTACTGGATGATGAGGGTTTTGCATAATTTTCACAGAGTCTGGCTTCAACAATACTGTTCCTCCATTGAGGTGGGCGCCCAGGTAGCTTCCAAGCTCATTGGCAGTAGAATAAAGATAGCCGATGGGAGCGGCCAGCTCATTTTTCGGAAAAGGTGTTTCTGTCCTTTCCTGCCCCATGTAGTATCCAGCACTATTCGGTGCTTCCTCTGCTCCGCGGCTCGTCGTTCTTTCCATCCCAAGCGGCCGTAAAACACAGGCTTCCAGATGCGATTCCCAGTCCATGCCAGTCACTTTTTCAAACATATCTGCCAGGATGACATAGGCGTCTGTACAATATCTCCACTGAGAGCCTGGTGGACCTTCGAGTTCCACCTTCTTAAACCATCTTGTAATGTCCTCACGGTCAGATATGGCCGCCAGCTCTTCTTCTTTAAGACCGTAGTAATCCAGTGCTTCCTGGAATTCTGTCGGCGTATCCGAGAAAATCTCCCGCGCATTTGGTGCAATCATATTGGCTATCCCTACAGTTTCCGGGAAGCCCGCTGTGTGGGAAAGCACCTGGCGGATTGTGATTTGATCACTCACTTCCGGTTCAGTCGTCCTGAAGTAGGGAAGATGCTTTACAACAGGCTCATCCAATTCAATAAATCCAGTTTCCACGAGCTGCATGATTGAGGTAGCCATAAAGTTTTTCGAGATGCTCTGGATGCTCATGAGCGTGTCGGGGTCCATAAGGTGACCTTCACCCAGCCTCGCGAATCCAAATCCCTTCGAGTAAACAACTCCTGAACCTTCCACGATTGCTACACTTGCACCGACTATGCCGGCTGATTCCAGCTCTTTCGAAATCATTGCTGTAAGTTCTTCCTTACGTCCTTGATTCATCTCTGCTTCCACCTCTTTACAGACTTAACTCCACCTCGACTGCCGGGTTGCTCAAAGAAGGTATTTCGGTCCCGGTACAAACCCTTACTTCTCCTCCATTTCATCCACATGCCCCAGGTGACTTTATTTTACCAATAAATCCATTCTGCACCCATATTGGATTCTGGTAAAAACGTCACTGCCTGGAAAATGGAGTTAAATCAATCCATAAAAATAGAGGATGCCCATTTTTCGGGACACCCTCTGGCTGATTATACGGTATAACGCTCCGCCTCGACCAATTTCTCGGCTGCTTCACGCTTCTTGCCAATTACATTGATCGGTGTATGCCTCGTAAACTTGCGCAGTGCAGAAATCAGCATCCGAAGTACATCTCCCTGCTCAGTTGCAACCAATGTTTCTTTGGCATGCTGTTCAATCTGGTTGAACGCTTCCTGGCAGAAAATCTGTGTATAAAGAAGCTTCTGCCCATTCTTTTCAACCCCGTTTTTCCCAATCGCCTTTTCGGTACGGAGGACGACAGCCTCCATGGAATAGGCAAGTGACACAATGTCCGCAATGTTCACAAGGATTTCCTGCTCTTTATCCAGCGCCTTGCCATATTTCTGGGCGGCAAGTCCGGCGGCAAGCAGGCCGATTTTCTTGGCATTCTTCACCAGGTGCTTTTCCTGTGCCAGCGGCTCATCACCAGGCTCTTCAGGCATCATCATCATCATTTCTTCCTGCAGTGCCTGTGCTTTCTGGAAGAGCGGAAGCTCACCTTTCATCGCCTTCCGGATGTAGGTACCCGGCACAAGCAGGCGGTTGATTTCATTGGTTCCTTCGAAAATACGGTTGATCCTGGAATCACGGTACGCCCGCTCAATTTCATATTCTGCCATGAAACCGTAGCCGCCGTGGATCTGGACCCCCTCATCGACGACATAATCCAAAACCTCTGTCGCAAATACTTTGTTCAAGGAGCATTCGATTGCATACTCCGCAATGGAATTTGCCACTTCCTTGCCATTTTTCACTTCTTCATCTGTCAGCCTGCTCATCCTGTCTTCAAAAAGGCCGACGGTACGCCAAACCGAGCTCTCGGCCGCATAAATTTTCGAAGCCATCGTGGCCAGCTTTTCCCGGATCAGGTTAAAGGATGAAATAGGTGTCTTAAACTGCTGGCGCTGGTTTGCGTATGCTGCAGCAAGCTCAAATGCACGCTTTGCACCACCCACCGCACCTACTCCCAGCTTATAGCGGCCGATATTAAGGATATTAAAGGCTATGATGTGCCCTTTACCTGCTTCGCCTAATAGGTTCTCTACAGGAACTTCTGCGTCTTCAAGGATCAGTGTCCTGGTTGAGGAGCTCTTGATGCCCATTTTCTTTTCTTCAGCACCGGTAGATACGCCAGGATATTCACGTTCCACGATAAAGGCCGTGAACTGTTCCCCATCAATTTTTGCGTATACTACAAAAACATCAGCGAAGCCAGCATTGGTGATCCACTGCTTTTCTCCGTTCAATACATAGTGCGTACCGGCTGCATTCAGCCTGGCAGTCGTCTTGGCACCAAGGGCATCAGACCCTGAACCCGGCTCTGTCAGTGCATAGGCTGCCAGTTTCTCTCCCGTCGCAAGCGCAGGAAGATATTTTTCCTTCTGGCTTTCATTTCCGAAAAGGACGATCGGCAGGGATCCGATACCTACGTGTGCGCCGTGGGAGATGGAAAAACCGCCTGCCCTGGACATTTTTTCCGCAATAAGTGCTGAGCTTACTTTATCAAGACCGAGGCCGCCGTACTCCTCCGGTACATCCGCCCCTAAGAGCCCCAATTCCCCAGCTTCTTTTAAAAGCCTTACAGAATGCTCGAATTCGTGGTTCTCAAGCTTTTCAACTACGGGGAGAACCTCATTTACAACATAATCTTCAGTTGTCTTGGCAATCATTTTCTGTTCATCGGAAAAGTCCTCCGGAGTGAACATCCTGTCAGCGGCAACATCCTCGATCAGGAAACTTCCACCTTTGATAACATCCTGTGTTTGATTAACAGCCATTTTCTTTTTCTCCTCTCAAGTTAAGTATCTTTTTCTGCAGAAAAGGGGCGGAGCTGCACATATATATGGCTTTCTGCTGCCAGATGTGATCAACATTTATCCTGCCGGCTTTCCTGGCTTTGGCATTACTCCGCTCTGCCGCATGTTCCTTTCCTGTAAGGGCTGCGAGCAGAAGACTGACGTTTGTTTTATGCAAGCAATTCAAACACGCCTGCTGCTCCCATTCCGCCGCCTATGCACATCGTGACAACCCCGAACTGCTGATTCTGCCGCTTCATTTCATGGATGAGCGACAGTGTCAGCTTTGCTCCGGTGCAGCCCAGCGGATGGCCGAGGGCAATCGCTCCGCCGTTCACATTGACACGGTCAATGTCCAGTCCCAATTCCCTGATGATCTGGATTGACTGGGAGGCAAAGGCCTCATTCAATTCAAACAGGCCGATATCCGAAATTTCCAGGCCTGCAAGCTTCAGCGCTTTAGGTATTGCCGCAATTGGACCAATCCCCATCACCTCGGGCGGCACGCCTGCCACTGCGAAGGACCTGAATTTAGCCATTGGCTGAAGCCCCAGGGAACCTGCCTTCTCACGGTCCATCACCATTACCGCGGCAGCCCCGTCACTTGTCTGGGAGGCGTTTCCTGCTGTGACTGTTCCCCTTACGTTAAAGGCCGGCCGCAGCTTTGACAGGATTTCTGTTGTAGTGCCTTCCCTTACTCCTTCATCCTCTGAAAATAAAACCTGCTTCTCTTTTAATTTATTGTCTGACCCAACATGGCGGATGGTCACGTCTACCGGGACAATTTCATCCTGGAATTTCCCTTCCCTTATAGCCCTGGCTGCATTTGTATGGCTTCTTACAGCAAATTCGTCTTGATCTTCACGGCTGATGCCATATTTCTTTGCCACTTCCTCGGCTGTATGGCCCATGCCCATATAGTATGCGGGCGCAGTCTCCGCTAGCTGGACGTTCGGCCTGGTCACATGGCCCATCATCGGCACAAGACTCATTGATTCAGCTCCGCCCGCTATGACGGTATCAGAATGTCCGAGCATAATTCTTTCCGCACCATATGCGATTGTCTGGAGGCCGCTCGAACAATAGCGGTTGATCGTGACAGCCGGCACGGTATGGGGAAGCCCTGCGAGCGCCCCGATATTTCTTGCCATATTCAGGCCCTGCTCTGCTTCCGGCATGGCACAGCCGATGATAAGATCATCAATATTGCCTTCATAATCCCCTGCCCGCTTCAACGTCTCCTTGACAACCAGGGCACCAAGGTCATCCGGCCGCACATGTGCCAGTGTCCCCTTTTTTGCTTTTCCAACCGGCGTCCTCGCACCGGCTACGATTACTGCTTCCCTCATGAGAATCCTCCCCCTGTTCGTGTTTCTGTATCGTTACAAAACCGCCTTCAGTTGCGGAGCGGCTTTCCCTTCAAGAGCATATGCTGCATCCTCTGCTGGGACTTCCCTTCAGCAACAAGGGCAAGAAAAGCTTCCCGTTCAAGGTCAAGCAGATACTGTTCATCAACTTCTGTACCAAATGGCACCTTTCCTCCTGCCAGCACATATGCCAGCTTTTTCGCGATCTTCAAGTCATGCCCCGAAATATAGCCTGAAAGGTGCATCGCATTGGCACCCAGGAGCAGGGCGGCATATCCTGTTTCCCCCACAACCGGCACCTTCTTGCGGACCGGTGCCTGATAGCCTGCTTCACTCAGGGCCAGCACAGACCGCTTAGCGTCGTGCAGGAGGTGATCCGGGTTCATGCTGATGCTATCTTCTTCACGAAGGAAGTTATTTTCCCGGGCTTCGGCGGCAGAAGTGGAGACCTTTGCCATCGCTATCGTTTCAAAGACTTTATTGGCTACCTTTTGCAGGTCAAACTCCACACCCTTTGGCATGTTCTCCAGATGCTTCAGGTACAGCTCTTTATTTCCGCCGCCGCCCGGAATCAGGCCGACCCCTGCTTCTACAAGTCCCATATATGTTTCCGAAGAAGCCTGGATCCTTGCGGCAGGCAGGCAGACTTCCGCCCCTCCTCCGAGGGTCATGCCGAAAGGAGCTGCGACCACTGGTTTGCTGCTGTATTTAATCTTCATCATCGCCTGCTGGAAGTGCCGTACTACCATATCCAGTTCATAAATATTGTCATCCTGTGCCTCCATTAAAATCATGGCCAGGTTCGCTCCCACGCAGAAATTTTTGCCCCGATTCCCTATTACGAGTCCTTTAAAATTCCGCTCTGTTTCTTCAACGGCAAAATTAATCATCTGTGTGATATCCAGTCCGATGGCATTGTTTTGTGAATGGAATTCCAGCAGTGCCACCCCATCGCCCATATCAATCAGGCTTGCTCCGCTGTTCTTCTTGATGACTCCGTTTTGCTTTTTCAGCTTTTTCAAATCTATATTTTTGGGATTCACAATCAGTCTCTGATAATCACCCTTGTTAAAGAAAGAAACATCTCCGTCTTCCTCTTTATAGAACGTGCCTGTACCGCCCTCTGCGAGTTCCTTCACCCAGGCCGGGACAGTCCTTCCTTCCTGCTCCATTTTTCCGATGGATCGTTCAAGGCCGATGGCGTCCCATACTTCGAATGGACCCTTATCCCAGCCAAAGCCCCATTTCATGGCCTGGTCGATGGCGGCAATATCATCCGCGATCGTGCCGGCAAGCTCTGCGGAATAAATGAGAACAGGACTGATAATATTCCAGAGCAGCTCTCCTGCCCGGTCATCGGAGTATACAAGCGCTTTCAATTTTGCCGCTGAGCCTTTTTCCTGCCTGCTCATTTCAGTGGCCGCTGTTTTCAGTTTTTTGCGGGGCACATATTCCATGGTTTCATAATCCAGCTCAAGGATATCCTTCCCCTGCTTCAGGAAGAATCCCTGTCCTGATTTGCTTCCGTACCAGCCATTATCAAGCATTCTTTCAACAAATGGGGGTAGCTTAAAAACTTCTTTTTCTTCTCCATCCACCTGTTCATACACATTCTTTGCGACATGGGCGAACGTATCGAGACCAACAACATCCAATGTCCTGAAGGTCGCACTCTTTGGCCGGCCGATCATCGGACCGGTAATGGAATCCACCTCGCCGACGCTGTAGCCGCCTTTTTGCATTTCCCTCACTGTTACCAGCAGCCCATATGTTCCAATCCGGTTGGCGATGAAATTTGGGGTGTCCTTCGCTTCTACAACGCCCTTGCCAAGGACATCTTCGCCGAATTCCTTCATGAATGCCAGGACACCTTCATCAGTGGATGTAGTCGGGATAACCTCCAGCAATTTCAAATAACGCGGCGGGTTGAAGAAATGTGTTCCGAGGAAGTGTTTCTTGAAGTCATCACTTCTGCCTTCCGCCATGGCTTCAACGGAGATGCCTGACGTATTGGAGCTGACGATGCTTCCTTCCCTGCGATATGTGTCCACCTGCTGAAATACTTTTTTCTTGATCTCAAGGTTTTCAACCACCACCTCGATGATCCAGTCCACTTCAGCCAGCCGCGGCATATCGTCATCAAAATTCCCTGCTTCAATCAGATTTAAATTACTCTTTGAAGTCAGCGGAGCGGGCTTTTGTTTTAATAATTTCTGAAGCGCTGTGCTGCTGATGCGGTTCTTTACTGCTTTATCCTCCAGCGTAAGGCCTTTTTTTGACTCCTGCTCTGTCAGTTCCTTTGGAGCAATATCCAGGAGCAATGTCGGGATTCCTATGTTGGCCAGATGGGCCGCGATGCCGGAGCCCATTACGCCTGAACCCAGGACGGCTGCTTTTCTTATTTGAAGATCCAAAGCAATTTCCCCCTTTATATCCAATGGTCCAGTTATTTGAATGAATACTCATTCATTTTTTGTCCAAAAAAATTTGGGTGCTGAACACATTTTCCTTGTTGTTATAAATATAAAATATTTCTGACAATTTATCAACTGCGAACGGGCAGTTTCTTTATTTTTTCTTTTATGGACTTTGGATATGGGGCAACCTAGCATAAGGGGGTGAGAAAGAATGGCTAAGGTGAAAAAGAATCCTTCCAAGGCAGGCGTGAGTGCTGCCAGTGTAAAAGGGAATGCGGGGCCGACGGTCGAGATGGCCGATCATAACAAGAAAACAAAAAATTGACGCCGGTTTTAAAGCATATTATACTCACAAACCTTACAGAAAAAAACCTAGTCAAGACCAGGAACGAGTATAATGGGGCGGTTGGAGCGGAGTAAGGCGAAAGCAGGAATGCCGTCAAGGTTAATGATGTTCACCTGGCTGCAGGAAGCCTTATGATCGATGCAGCTGCCTCCCCTTTCCACAAAAAAACTGACAGACCTGAGCATGCCCAGCCTGTCAGGTTCCTGGTTTATTCTTTTGATTCCGATGCTTTTCGTTTAGTTCTTTGATTTCAGAAATCAATGTGATCATTTCCGCCTTACCCACTGGATAAAGTTCATTCCAGTGTCTGACCAGTGCCGGCATTGATTTAGAAATATGGGTATACAGAGCCCACGCCTTTACCTTCTCCTGCAAAGCCGGATCATCACTTCCAAGCAGAAGCTCTGTGTATTTTGCGAGCAGCGCATCCAGCTGCCCCTCAAATTCACTCATTATAAGCCCTCCTTTTTTGTTCTTACAGGCATTTATAATGCGGGCAGGTCATGCATCTCCTGCCTCATCTACGGCCGGCCCTCTCCTTCTAATGAAACAAAGCGTCAGGTTTTAAGCATGAGCCGGTGAAGCCAGCCTGATTCACGGTCATCTGTCTCAATTATGACATACTCAATGGAAAGATCCAGGGTTTTCCTGAAAATCTCAATGGTTCGTTTTTTATGCCGGGTGATGTCCGGATTTATCATAAGGACTCATTTTCAGGGGTGGTCCTTGGCCAGGTCTGCTTTGCCAGGGCTGAAGGACAGGGTGCCAATGACTTTGCCAAAAAGAATGTGACAAAAGAACGGATCCCTGCCATGGACGGAGATTTGATTTTTTACTTTACATATGAAGAAGGCGGCGGCGAGGCAACCGAGCTGGTGAATGAGTGGCTGAAGGATCCTCTTTTCAAAAACCTGAATGCAGCTAAAGCGGCAATGTCCATAAAGTGGACGACGCCATCTGGAATACAGCCGGAGGGATCTTGGCCGCAAACCAAATGCTTGATGATCTGAAAGGATTTTTCTCAGCAAAATAATACAAAGAGGCCGGGCCGATAAGTGCCTGGGCTTTTTTTTGTGGATTCCCCCCTCTGCCCCGGCAAAGTATCCTGGAGCAAAACAGCTTATTTCCATCCTAATCATTAGAAAAATGCAGGGCTATCCTGATAGAATAAAAAAAAGGAGGAGAGGCATTGAGAAATTTACAGAACTGGCTTGATTCAGCAATGACCCGGGAAGAATACATCAGCAGTATGACAGTGCACCGAGAAAATCTGGAGAAGGTATATCAAGGATTTACACTGAATGAAGCGGACCTGGTCCAATTAGAAAAAATCAGAGAACAAAAGCTTCAGTCCGTCATTCTTACAGCTGACTGGTGCGGGGATGCCATGGTGAACCTTCCGATATTCATGCATATCGCCGACGCTGCCGGAATTCAGGAACGATACCTGATCCGGGATGAAAACCTTGAATTGATGGACCAGTATTTGACTAATGGAAAATCACGCTCCATCCCCATTATAATCTGGGTGCGCCCGGATGGAACAGAGGCAGGGAAATGGGGGCCGCGCGCACCCGAAGCGGAGGAACAGGTCACTGAATTGAAAAAAGACCTCCCCGGAAAGGATGACCCTTCCTACGAAGCTGCCTTTAAGTTATTCGCATCAAACCTGAGTGCCCAATTCACTGAAAACAAGTCCCTGTGGAAAGCAATCAGCGAGGATATGATTTCCGCCCTCCTGGCTGCGGCAGAAAATAAGAAATAATCTTTCACCAGCTGCGTTTAACCAGCCTCATAACTTGGTATATAGTATCTAGCAGACCCGCCCGGCCCAGGGCGGGTCACGATTATAACCAAGGAAAGGCTGATCAACCGATGGTGGAAGTAACCGTTACACTAGAATATAAAGGAAAAAATTATATGACGAATGTCCTTGTAAGCAGCGGCGCTCAGGAAGAGGAAATATTCCGTACCGCACTGAATCAGGTCAAAGATCAATGGAGTCCTGAAGACAGCTTCTTATATTAGATATTCAAAAGCCCTGCCTCCTAAGAGTCAGGGCTCTTCATTCTGGAATTAAAATAGTTCATAAATCGTACATTATTTTCCATTTAATAGTCTCTCAATTTGTTATAAAATAGGTTTTACGGAAAATTTATCCCTTGAAAGTAAAAACATAAAAAAGGAAGTAGTTCATGAAAAGATTATTACCGCTTGCATCAGTATTAGCGGCAGCTTTAATGCTGTCCAGCTGTGGCACCTCAGCCAATAATGAAGCAGCATCAGATAAGCAGGAGACCAAACAGGAAAGCCAGAATAAATCAGAAAGCCCAGAAAAGAACGCAAGCCCTTCGAATGAAGTGAAAGATTCCAGGGCGAAAGAGGATACCGGTAAACAAAGTATAGAAAAAGAAGAGACGGTCAAGGAAGCTCTCGAGGCGCCTAAGGCAGAGGAAAAAAAGCCCTCCGTGCCGGACTCACCAGCAATTGAAAAAAAACAGGAGCCCGCTGAGCAAAAGGAGAAAGCACCTTCTGCCCCCGCCTCAAAGCCGGCCGAAAAACCCAGGTCCAATGCACCTGTAAAACCGGCTGCACCTGCAGCCCCCGCTTCCCCGCCCAAGGAAGATATTAAGGTTACAGCGCAGCCCGATGCCATCCCTGTTCTGATCAATAAACAAAATAAGCTCCCGGACAATTATGCACCGTCAGATCTGGTATATACAAAAGTTCCCTTCATCTTTGCCGAGAAACTTGAGAAAAAGAAGATGAGAAAAGAAGCGTCCGATGCACTGAACAGGCTGTTTGCCGGAGCAAAAGCGGACAATATCAAGCTTCTCGGGGTATCTGCCTATCGTTCCTACGCCACCCAGACAGCCTTGTTCAATGCTTATGTCAAGAAAGATGGCTATGAAAAGGCGAGCACATACAGCGCTGTTCCAGGAACCAGTGAACATCAGACAGGGCTTTCCATTGACGTGACAGGCGGCAGCGGCGCTTGTCCGGCCGAATCTTGTTTTGGCGCTACAAAAGAAGCAAAGTGGCTGAAGGCGCATGCTGCGGAATATGGATTCATCATCCGTTATCCAGAGGGCAAGAGTTCCATAACCGGCTATAAATATGAACCATGGCACCTTAGATATGTCGGTAAATCGATGGCCTCTGAAATCATGAGCCGCGGAATTACCCTTGAAGAATATTTGAATGCCGTACCAGTCAGCAAATAATGAAAAAAAGAGACTGTCCGTGTGTGGGACAGTCTCTTTTTTTATTCAACATCGATGATGGTATCTCTGTCTTTATGAAGCCTGTAGAGCCTGTAGGTATGGCTGACAATCACCTTCAGGACAGCATAAAATGGAACCGCTAGAATCATTCCCAGCAGTCCGGCCATGCTGCCGGCAACCAGCAATAATAGGATGATGGTGAGCGGATGGATATCCAGCCTCTTCCCCATGATATATGGAGATGATAGATTTCCATCGATCTGCTGGACTACAATTGCTACGATCACTACTTTTAACGCCATGAACGGAGAGACGATGAAGCCGATGATCAAAGCAGGGATGATCGCAATGAATGGACCGATAAAAGGGATGACATTTGTCAGCATGGCAATTGCGGCAAGGATGAGGGAATAGTCTATCCCGATGATCAGATAGCCGATATACATCATGACCCCTACGATCACACTTACCAATGCCTGGCCCTGGATATAGGCGCTGAGGGCGTTGTCCATATCCTTCATGATCTTCTTGGCTTCTTTTGCCTGAAGATAAGGAAGGAAGCGCAGCACTCCGTTGGGTGCCCCCTGCCCGTCCTTTAATAAATAAAAAACGATAAAGGGCACGGTTACCGCAACAGTAGCTATGCTTGTAATGATTCCCAGGATGTTCGTAATCCTGTTTCCAAGATTGGATACATTCGTGCTGGCAAAATCATTCAGCTTCGCCGTCACTTGATCAAGTGTTACATAATCGTTCTCCTCAAACCTTGAGAACCACTTTGTCTCCCTAAGCCCGATGATCTTCTGTCTCAATGTATCCAGCAGTTTCGGGAAGTTGTCGATAAATCCCTTAAACTGCTGCTGGAGCTCAGGTCCGATCCAGACCATGAGTACGGCCCCAAGTCCGATAAATAATAAATAAATCAACAGAATTGATAGTGCCCTCGGCACCTTCCTTCTTTGCAGGAAAACAACGATCGGGCGCAGCAGATAATAAATCACCCCTGAGATCAGGAACGGGATGAAGAGTGTCTGGAATAATACTTGTACCGGCCTGAAAATGAACGATACCTTTGTGCTTAAATAAATGATCACCAGCAATATGATGATTCCATAGCCCAGCCGGAAATACTTTGAATTTGGCAAATTCTCACCTCTCGAAAAAAATAACTAAGATTATTATACTTGATATTTTTCTATAACACAGCTTTTTACCAATGAGCAGGCTTTATAAACCCAAAAAGGAAAAACCCGGCAAAAGGCCGGGTTCCTATGTTTCTGTGGAAAACATATATTTTTTGTAATGGTACCGGATACTGAAGATGATTCCGATGGCCAGGAAGTTCCCCATGAGTGAGCTTCCCCCATAGCTGATGAACGGAAGAGGAATCCCGGTGATCGGCAGGACACCGATTGTCATGCCGACGTTCTGGAATACATGGAAGGTGATCATGCTGATGACACCAACGCATATATAGGTGTAATAATTGTTCTTCGAGTCCATCCCTATTTTGGTGATGTGGTAAATCAGCAGAAACAGGAGTGAGATTACAATGCTAGACCCCACAAAACCGAATTCTTCGCCGATGACGCTGAAAATGAAGTCAGAATGACTCTCCGGAAGATAGACTTCCCTTCGGCCAAATCCTTTCCCGCCAGTTTCCCCTGACCCTATGGCCAGAAGCGACCGGGTAAGCTGAAATCCGGCTGAGCTTTGGTAGTTATATGGATCGATCCAGGAATAAATACGCCCGAACTGGTACTGCTTGACTCCGAGGTACTTTTCCAAAATTTCCGGATGCCAGATTACAAAATAAAAGATCACGGATATCAAGGTGACTCCCCCAGAGAAGATGGGGAGCAGTATTTTCCAGGAGACTCCGGAAATAAAAATCATTCCCAGCAGGATAGCGAGGAACACAAGAGATGTCCCAAGATCCGGCTGCTGCATGACAAGGGCAAGCGGCAGGAAGGTGACTCCGCACAGTTTGCAAAGAAGCCAGATGTCTGTCTTGACCGTCTTGATCCGGTTCTTTGCATGGTGATTCGTGATGACCGTGGCAAGTGCCAGGATAATGAATACTTTCACAAGCTCAGAAGGCTGGAGCGACCCGACCCCGGGCAGGACAAACCAGCTTTTTGCCCCATTTCTTACTGGTGCAAGACTGGCTGGCGCCACTATGATCAACAGCAGGAGGGCTATGCCAAAGCCATAGGCATACCAGGAAAGCTTTTTTAATTGATCAGAATCAAGCGTAATGACTCCAAAAACGATTCCGCAGCCGACTGTATACCAAAAAATTTGCTTGAGCACAAAATTTTCGCCATACTGTCCGGTTGTCTGTGCACTATAGATCGCTATGATGCTTGCCGAAAACAATAGAAATATAATAAACGCCAACCCAAAATCTATGCGTGTAGAAATATTTTTTTGCGATTGCATTTGTACTCCCCTTTTAATAAAACCCATAGCTATTTCCATAAATCAAGAAAAGGACCTGTACGTTTTCGATCCCGATATACATAAGTTCAAATGTGTAAAAGAACACTTTATCATTATACTTTAACAAAAGAAAATCACAATATCCAAACATGTGATGGAGATAATTAGAAAAGACTGTGAATGTTACAGAATCCGTACTTTTTTACTATTTATATTGCACCAGGGATATACAGGGAAGCCCGCTGGTTATATATGGTCATTTCAAAAGGTCCTTGCAATTTGGCTATAACTCTTTTATACTACAAGACAGATTCCTAATTTAATAAATCCTCATACACCGATTAAGTAGAGGTTGCAGCTTTCAAAAGTAACGCACACGAGATAAGGAGATATCGCTGACTGTGCACGAAAGGGGGAGCTGCCGAAGTCCGCCCGCATCCCTTTGCTGGCTGGCTGGGGCTGTCGCCGAACAGGTACAGCACTGTCACGTTTCACATAAAACGTGGGGAGCTAATCATCGGAAGGTTTGATTCGGACAATACATAAGCCGTCGATCCTTCGACGGCTTTTTCTATTTTCTGCTCCTTCCAAATCCAACGAAAAGGAGAAATATATCTTGAGCACACTAAGAAAAGATACCACATCAGAAACATCATCTCCCCCTGCACAATTGAAAAGGAGCCTGAAGGCGCGGCATCTCACCATGATTTCCCTCGGCGGCACGATTGGCACCGGCCTTTTCCTCGCAAGCGGAGGAGCTGTCCACAATGCCGGCCCGGGCGGGGCACTTGCAGCCTATGCCGCTATAGGAATCATGGTTTACTTCCTGATGACAGGGCTTGCCGAAATGGCTGCCTATATGCCTGTAGCAGGTTCCTTCAGGGTTTATTCCGCCAAATTCGTCGATCCTGCATTCGGATTCGCCATGGGCTGGAACTACTGGTATAACTGGGCCATCACCATCGCTGCCGAGCTTGCCGCTGTCACGCTGATCATGAAATTCTGGTTTCCTGACACTCCATCCCTGATATGGAGCGGCCTGTGCCTTGCCATTATGTTCTTGTTAAATTACATGTCCGTTAAAGGCTTCGGGGAAGCCGAATTCTGGTTCTCCCTGATTAAAGTGATAACAGTTATCGTATTCATCATCGTAGGATTTATGATGGTAGTTGGAATCATGGGCGGCGATGCTGTCGGATTCACAAATTTTACTGTCGATGATGCACCATTCAATGGCGGCTTCATGGCCATCCTCGGCATCTTCATGGCAGCCGGATTCTCATTCCAGGGAACCGAACTGCTGGGTGTTGCAGCCGGCGAAAGTGAAAATCCCGAACGCAACATCCCGAGAGCCATCAAGTCTGTATTCTGGAGAATTTTATTATTTTACATCCTTGCCATTTTTGTGATCGGTCTGCTGATTCCTTATACGAATGACAGCCTGCTGAGCGACAGTGTAGCGGTCAGCCCCTTCACCCTGGTCTTTGAGCGCGCAGGCATTGCCTTCGCTGCTTCTGTCATGAACGCCATCATTCTGACAGCCGTGCTGTCAGCCGGAAACTCCGGTATGTATGCTTCTGCCAGGATGCTGTGGGATCTTGCTCGTGAAGGCCATGCCCCTAAATTCCTGGGCCGGCTGGATTCCCGCGGGGTGCCGGTGTATGCATTGATCGCCACTGCCCTCGTAGGAACCATTGCCTTCCTAAGCTCCTTTTTCGGAGAAGGGACCGTATATATCTGGCTCTTAAATGCGTCAGGCATGTCAGGCTTCATTGCATGGGTCGGCATAGCAGTCAGCCATTACCGCTTCAGAAGGGCGTTCAACGTCCAGGGCAGAAGTCTGGATGAACTTCCCTACCGCGCAAAATGGTTCCCATTTGGTCCGCTTTTCGCCTTCGGCCTCTGCGTTATTGTCATTCTGGGGCAGAATTACGGAGCTTTCACCGGCGACTCCATAGACTGGAAGGGAGTCCTTGTTTCCTACATCGGCCTGCCGCTGTTTTTAGTATTGTGGCTCGGCTATAAATTCAAGAAGAAAACTAAGGTCATTCCGCTTGAGCAATGCGATCTTTCCAAGACTGAATAAAACTAAAAAGAACAGCACACCGGCCGTGTGCTGTTCTTTTTTATGTTTGTTTTTTATGATTTTCCCGGACTGACGTCACAGTCTGTCAATTTCACCACTTTTGTCCTCTTGATGAACTTATAGCCAAGCCAGAGGATAAAGAACAGCGGCAGGCTTATATAAGATACCATAATGCCATACCAGTCGATCTCAGGGCCGGTGAAGGCTGAATAATTCTGTCCAAGAATGATGAACGCACATAGTGCAAAGGCAAACAGCGGACCAAACGGAAACAGTTTGGCACGGTAAGGAAGATCATTCAGATCCCTTCCCTGTGCGACATAGGCTTTCCTGAACCGGTAATGGCTGACCGCAATCCCGATCCAGGCGATGAAACCGGACAAGCCGGCAGCATTCAGAAGCCATGTATACACAACTCCATCCCCGAAGAGAGATGATAAAAAGGCCAGGCAGCCGACTAAAGCTGTAATGATCAGCGCGTTAAGAGGAATGCCCCTTTTTGTTACCTTCCCAAACCATTTGGGAGCCTGTCCTTCTTTGGCCATGTTCCACAGCATCCGGGCACAGGCATACATTCCTGAGTTCCCTGCTGACAGTAAAGCTGTCAGGATGATGGCATTCATGACTGAAGTCGCAAACGCAAACCCTGCTTTTTCAAATACCAATGTAAATGGACTTACCGTGATATCGTCGCTTGTTGCAAGTTCAGGCGTGGTATAGGGAATAATCAGACCGATGATGGCAATGGTCAAAATGTAAAACAAGAGAATTCTCCAGAATACCTGTTTGATGGCCTTCGGGACATGCTTCCTGGGGTTCTTGCTTTCACCTGCGGTCACTCCAAGGAGCTCAGTACCCTGGAAGGAAAAACCGGCAATCATGAAGATCCCGAGCACCGACATCAATCCGCCATTAACTGGAGCATCACCGGCTGTGAAGTTTTTAAAGCCGACAGCTTCGCCTCCCATGATCCCCAGGATCATCAGGAACCCAAATATAATGAAGATGATGATGGTGACCACTTTAATTAGCGAAAACCAGTATTCTGATTCTCCGAAGCTTTTAACCGAGAGGATGTTTAAAGTGAATAGGACAGCTAAACATAAGCCGCTCCATAATAGCGAGGGAGAGTCCGGGAACCAATATTTCATAACGAGCACGACGGCCGACAGTTCGGCTGCTATTGTGACCGCCCAGCTGTACCAATAATTCCAGCCCATTGCGAATCCAAGGGCTTCATCAACAAATTTTGTAGAATATACACTGAATGACCCTGCAACCGGCATGTATGCGGCAAGTTCTGCCAGGCTTGTCATCAGGAAAAACACCATGATTCCGACAAGCCCATATGCAAGCAATGCACCGCCAGGACCTGCTGTATGGACAGCATTCCCGCTCGCAAGGAACAGCCCGGTCCCAATTGTGCCTCCAAGTGAGATCATGGTGATATGCCTTGCTTTCAATTTTCTTTTTAATCCATCTTTTTGCTTAGTTTCCTTAATTGCTTTGCCAAGGCTCTTCACTTTTGCCCCTGGCACTCTTACTTCCGAATGTTCCATATCCTGCACCCCAAAGTCTATTTTGTGTAAAAGTTCTATCAGCTGATGATTATAAATACCTTCATTTCCCCCGCTTTAAACCTTCCAAAAACTGTCTAGACACTTACTAAGGGAGTTTCCTTGCTGATTTAGCAAGAAAAATTGGCATGTTTGACCACCCTAAAGGAAAGCCTAACAGCAACTACTGAATGAAAGGGTTGTTGAAACTTGGTATTGAAGAAAAAGCAAATAGATATTACAGAGAGTGTAATCGGAAAAATTGAAAACGGTGAAATGAACCTCTACTCCGGAAATGAGCATATAGGGAAACTGGAAGATACGGAAGACGGATTAACCTATAGATTAAATGAAGGATATGAAACGGATAACCGCAGCATCTATCATCTTGCAGATGTAACTGAAAATCCAGATATGAAGTATACGGACTGCGACCAGGGCGGCTGGTGCTAAAAATTCCTGCTAAATAAAAGGAACAGCCCTGATCATTAAAGGCTGTTCCTTTTTCTTGTAAGCTGTTTTCGTATATTTTCTGGCTATCCAGCAAAAAGTGACAGGACTCATCCAAAAAACAGACATCTTTTAAGAAAGCGGTAAAGCCATTTCTGCTTTAATCCACCCTCTTACACTATTGATAAACCAGATTTCATCTGCATCCTTAAGCACTGATTTATGCAGGATGCGTTCCTCTATCCTGCCCTCATCAATCAGGCTCTGCCGGAGAGTTCCAGCCAGAAGCCCGGAGCTGATCGCAGGGGTATACAGTCCTCCAGCCATTTTGATCACCAGATTTCCTTGAGTGAATTCTGTCAATTCGCCTCGTTCATTCCAAAGGAGAACGTCATATTCATCCTTCAATTCAGCCCTGAAATCATTGTATACAGAGCGATTGGTGGTCTTATGGTATAAGAACGTATTGTCTGATGAGACCGGCCCATCCGCAAGCTTGATTTTTACATTGTCAGGACTATCCCCTATCGGGATGCCTTCTACTGAAACACTGCCTGCGGAGGATAGAAGGCAGCGTACTTTGAAATGGCCGTCAGGGGCTGACTGTGCATAAGCTTCCAATTTTCCGCCGATATGTTCTATATCTGCCGGATAGCTGAAATAAGCGGCAGATTCCATAATTCTCTTTAAATGGAGTTCCCTCAAGACGTATTCCCCGTCTTCCAATCTGAGGGATTCCAATAATTCGAAACTTTGCGGATTCTGGGTGAGAAGGCGGGCTTTTATATAAGCCTCACCGTATTCATCCCTCATTTCGGAGTCCCAGGTTATCCCTCCACCTGCACCGTACTCTGCTTCGCCACTTTCTGCATCTATGGCCACAGTCCGGATCGGCACATTGAATATAGCATTTCCGCCAGGTTCAATATAGCCGATAGCCCCGCAATATATCCCTCTTGCGGACTGTTCTGTTTCAGCGATGATTCCCATTGTACTGATTTTTGGTGCTCCTGTGATGGAGCCGCATGGAAACAGCGCCTTCATCACGTCTGTAATGCCAAGTCCTTTCTTCAGACCCGCTTTAATCTCTGAAGTCATCTGCCAGACTGTCGGGTATTTTTCAATAGCAAACAGTTCAGGAACCCGGACTGAACCGGCTTCTGCCACTGCCCCCAGATCGTTTCTGAGCAAATCGACAATCATCAGATTCTCTGCCCGATTCTTTTCAGACTCATAAAGCCATTTTGACTTTTGCCGGTCTTCAAGGAACGTCTTTCCCCTTGCCGCTGTGCCCTTCATTGGCCTGGCCGTAATTTCCCCGCCCTCCTGCCGGAAAAACAGCTCGGGTGAAGCAGAAAGGATGCGCCGCCTTCCAGTATTCAGATAAGCACTATAATTCGAATTTTGTGCTTTGGACAATCTCTTATAAAAAGCAAAATCATCGCCTGAAAACTGTGCCCGGAGCCTCATTGTAAAATTGACCTGATACGTGTTTCCTTCTTCTATTTGCTGCCTGATGTACTGGAAGCCTTTTTGGTACTCATCCTGTTCCATCTCCGCCTTCCATTCTGACACCTCGAACGGCTTTAAAGCGACATCGTTTTCCGGCAGCAGCTTTGATTTAAAAATGCCGAACCATAGGAGCGGCCCTTCCCCTTTTTTCACAATAAACGCTTGATCAAATGCCGGAGCGGCTTCATAAGCAAGATAGCCGGCTGCATACATTCCCTCAGCCGCATAGGTCTCTACAAGCCGCAGCTTATCCAGCACCTCTTCTTCACGGCTTGTCTCGATGATATCGATGGGATCTTTGAATAAGGCCGGATTCTTCCTGCCGTTTCCATCTGTGAATTCAAAAAGAAGATAAGGAACGCTCATCATTTCCCCCCCTGGCTGATGCTGCTGTTTCATTTAAACAAAAGAAATTCCTTAACAATTGATGGCCATGCTCACTCAAAATGGATTCCGGGTGGAACTGAAGGCCTTCGACTTTGTATTCACGGTGTCTGATTCCCATGATTTCACCGTCCCCAGACACTGAAGATATTTCCAGGCAGCCTGGAATCGATTCTCTTTCAACCGCCAGGGAGTGATAGCGGGTCACGGAAAAGGGACCTTCTATACCGCGGAAAACACCGCTTCCATCATGGCTGATTTCGGAAACCTTGCCATGCATGGGGCGGCCGGCCTTGATCACCTTGCCGCCAAAGGCCTGTGCGATAGCCTGATGCCCGAGACAGATTCCAATAATGGGGATGGATTTATGAAATTGGCGGATCACTTCGAGGCAGATCCCTGCATCATCTGGAGTGCCGGGTCCCGGCGACAGGAGGATAAACTCGGGATTCAGCCGTTCTATTTCTTCTATTGTTATTTCATCATTGCGCTTGATCAGAATGTCCTTCCCAATTTCAAGAACATATTGGTATAAGTTATAGGTAAAAGAATCATAGTTATCGATTAAAAGAATCAAAGGTGCCAACTCCTCTACTGATAAAATGCGGGGCAGCCCTATTTAAATTTAACAGACACCAGCTCTTATATAAAATATAAAAATTTAACAAAAATAGAGAATTATCAGCTTTTATCCCTTGTTTAAAATTGAGTTCCATGGTAGGATTTGTATGAATTGAATATTGTCTTATCAAGAGAGGCGGAGGGAATGGCCCTTTGAAGCCCGGCAACCACTGATTATGTCAGTAAGGTGCTAAATCCATCAGAACCATGTTCTGGCAGATAAGAGTGAAGCTACTTTCAAAACTTCTTCTTATCGAAGAGGTTTTTTTTATTGCCAAAAGAGGATGAGGGAGAGATTAGTATGAAGTTTGGTTTTTGGCTGCCCATTTTCGGTGGATGGCTCCGTAATGTAGAAGATGAGAACATGCCTTCAACATTCCAATATGCAAAGGAAGTTATCACTTCGGCTGAAAAGTGGGGGTTCTCCACGACACTGATTGCTGAATTATACTTAAACGATATAAAAGGGCCGGAGAAGGATTCCCTCGAGGCCTGGACCACCGCAGCTGCACTCGCGGCTGTTACCGATACGATCGAAATAATGACTGCTGTAAGGCCGGGCTTTCATAACCCGGCCGTAACAGCAAAAATGGCCGCTAACATCGATCAGATAAGCAGTGGCCGCTTTACTCTTAATGTAGTGTCGGCCTGGTGGGAAGAAGAGGCCAGGCAGTATGGCGGTGTCTTCACCGAGCATGATGAACGCTATGACCGTACTGAAGAGTTCCTGACTGTTCTGAAAGGGCTTTGGGAACACGAGACCTTTTCTTTTAAGGGTAAATTCTATGATATCCAGAATGCCCATCTGTCTCCCAAGCCTGTGCAAAAACCAAACCCTGTCCTATATGCCGGCGGCGAAAGCCCCAGGGGAAAGCAGACGATTGTGGATAACTGTGACGCATACGTCATGCATGGAGGCACAGTGGAAGAAGTCGCAGCTAAAATTACCGACATGAAAGAAAGGCGCTCCGCTGCCGGCAGAGAGCCGCTCCAATCCTTCGGGATGGCCGCCTATATCATCTGCCGGGATTCCGAGGAAGAAGCCCAGCAGGAGCTTGGCCGGATTACAGATGTAAAAGAATCCAGCGCCTATGCCGGGTTCAAGGATTTTACGACTAAATCCCAGCTCGAGCAGCAGATACAGCTTCAGGATTATTCAGTATCTAACCGCGGTCTGAGGCCGAATCTGGTCGGAACTCCTGAGCAGATCGCCGATAAAATCATCCAATACGAAGATGCAGGAGTCGATCTTCTCCTCCTCCAGTTCTCGCCGCAGCTGGAAGAAATGGAAAGGTTCTCGAAGCAGGTTATGCCTCTTGTGGAAAAGAAACGGAAAACCGCACTAGTCGATTGACCTGCAGGCTGGAAGCAGTGGCTTTTATGAAAAATCAGCCAATCAAATGGGCCTGTGAGAACTTAAAAAAAGTATCGTTGTGATTTATGAGTTCAACAAGGACAATTTCATTTTTTGTCTAGGATGTTTGGAGCGTAAGGCGCGAGACTCCTGCTCCAGTTCCGCAGCAGCCCACACTAGTTATTAAATCGGCAAATATCCATTGAAGACCAGCCGCCAAAATATGAAACTCCGGAGGGAAATATCAATGAGCAAAGTATATATACTTCATGAAAATTCAGAGTGGACCACTCATCTGACAAAACGCCTGCACGAGCTTGGAGTGCCGTATGAAGAATGGTTCCTCGACCAGGGGATTGTCGATTTAACGGCCATACCGCCGGAAGGTGTTTTTTACAGCCGGATGAGCGCTTCTTCCCACACGCGCGAGCACCGTTTTGCCCCTGAGCTTACCGAGGCTGTCCTCGCCTGGCTTGAGCAGCATGGCCGCCGGGTGATTAATGGAAGCCGGGCACTAAGGCTTGAGGTGAGCAAAGTGAACCAATATACGGCACTGGCCGCCCGGGGGATCAAGACTCCAAGGACGATTGCCGCTTCAGGCAAGGATCAGATTCTTGCCTCAGCCGTGAAGCTTGACTGCCCTTCCTTCATCACAAAGCATAACCGGGCGGGCAAAGGGCTGGGTGTCCACCTGTTCCATTCCCTCCAGGGTCTGGAAGAATATCTGGAAAGCACGGAATTTGAAGAACCTGTGGATGGGATTACCCTGGTCCAGGAGTATATTAAATCCCCTGAAGCCTATATCACACGCTGTGAATTTGTCGGCGGCCGCTTTGTCTATGCAGTAAGGGTGGATACATCCGAAGGCTTCGAGCTTTGCCCGGCAGATGCCTGCCAGATTGGCGACCTCTTCTGCCCGGTCGGGGAAGTTATAGAAGAAAAGCCAAAGTTCCAGATCATCGAAGGCTTCGACGATCCTATCATCGAAAAGTACGAAGCGTTCCTGCAGGCTAATCAGATAGAAGTTGCAGGCATCGAATTCATCCGGGATGAAGAAGGAAATATATACACCTATGACATTAATACTAACACCAATTATAACTCCGACGCTGAAGCCAAAGCAGGCGTATTCGGAATGCTCGAAGCCGCCAAGTTCTTTGGATATGAACTTGAGAAGCTTGCGGTGAAGGCGTAAATACAAATAAATAGACTTTTTTTTAGAAAGTTGTTGTTTCTTTAGAGCCTTTCATAGGACGAGCAGGCTGTGGGAAGCGGTCATCTTCCATGGACTGATTGATTTATGACTCAAAGGTCGAAAGTCTCGCAGCCGGAACTGGAATCCCGCACCTTCCGCTCCAATGCGAAAACAGTTAAATAAGCCCAAAAAGCCTGCCATAAACCCAGTGGCAGGCTTTCTTTGAATGGTCTCTTGCAGCTGGCCCGCTCCCAAAAGCCTCCTTGATTTTTAGTCCTGCGCAGAATGAAGTATAATAGCTTGCATGAACAAACGGATGGAGTGAAATGAGAGATGGATAAAACAATAGGCTTTATCGGCTGCGGGAAGATGGCGCAGGCCATGATTGCAGGGATGATTAAAAAGGGAGTTATCCCTGCCGGCAGCATTATAGCCAGCGCCTATACGGAGATAACAAGAAATATGGTCCGGGATGCTTTCGGAATCAGGGTGACATCCAGCAATCAGGAGGCTGCCTCTGAGTCCGACCTGATTTTTCTTGCTGTCAAGCCTGATTTATATAAGGTCATTTTGGATGAAATTAAGCCTTTGTTAAAAGAAGATGCTGTTATCGTCACGATTGCTGCCGGCATCAGCCTTGAATTTATGGAAAAAGAACTGGGGGACAAGGCGAAAATTGTAAGGACAATGCCAAACACCCCTTCCCTGGTCGGTGAAGGATGCAGCGCCATCTGCCCGAACGGCAGGGTCACCGCAGTTGATCTGGATAACGTCCTTCAGCTGTTTAGCAGCTTCGGGAGCACGGAAATATTGAAGGAAAGCCTGATGGACGCGGTTCCGGCAATCAGCGGTTCTTCTCCTGCCTATGTGTATATGTTCATCGAAGCCCTTGCCGATGGCGGGGTCAGGGACGGAATCCCAAGAGACCAGGCTTACCGCATGGCTGCACAGGCCGCTCTCGGGGCGGCTGAGATGGTACTGGAAACCGGTATCCATCCCGGGGTGCTCAAGGACAATGTATGCACACCGGGCGGAGCGACCATCCAGGCTGTCGCTGCCCTGGAAAAGCATAATTTCCGCTCTGCTGTGCTTGCCGCCATGGAGAGCTGCACAAATAAATCAAAAGGTTTGCAGAGGGACACGGACCGGGTTTAATCGCTTTCTGTGGAAAATATGTGGATAACATACAGACAATTATGAAGGCAGAAAAAAAGGGAACAGCAGCGAAAATGCTACGAGTTCCCTTTTTCTGTCTTTAAATAAATCAAGCTGATATCCTCAAACTCGATAGTCACCGACTCCTGTTCAAACCTATCCTTCAGCTGCCGGGAAATGGCAGTCACCGCTTCCTTCCATGCATTGATATCCTTTATAAACTCATAATTGGCACTTGCCGTGAACGTTACGGTATCCTCCCCGCCTTCCGGGCAGCCCCAGTCTGTATGATAAATGGTCTTGCTTCGATGCGCCACCGCCGATACATAAATGCCCGTCTCCTTATAATAACCGCCCGCCAGCTCCTGCCATACAGAAGCAGCACGCGCAAGCACATGCCCCTTCTCATTCTTCCCATGACCTTCATTCACACCAAGTACAACAGCCGCCCTCAGCGACTTGACCTCCCTCGCCACTAAACATCCCTCCACAAATAAGCATCTGCAAATAACATACCCAGTCAGCCGCCGGAACAGTCCTCCATTTCTCTGAGAAAGGGGACAGTCCTCCATTTCCAGGTTATTTCCCAGAGCGGGTGTTTAGGCTGGTGAAGCGGGAGGTATTCTGAATAGGTAGATTCTTTTTTTACTGGAGGAGTGTTAATGAAGAGAGCGATGTTGATAATAAATCCGTCCTCAGGGAAGGAGAAGGCCCCCAGATTTAAGCCGCATGCTGTTGAGGTTCTTCTCCGTTCACACGATGAGGTGATTGTGCATGAAACCGAGAAGGAAGGCGATGCCATGGAGTTCGCAAGGAAGGCCTGCCTTGAAGGTTTTGACGCAGTGGTTTCCATGGGAGGCGACGGTACGATAAATGAAACGATAAACGGGATGTCAGAGCAGGAGCACCGCCCTGCCATGGGTCTTATCCCCATGGGGACTGTGAACGATTTTGCCCGCGCACTGAGCATTCCCCTCGAACCGGAGGATGCGATTGAAATCTTGGGCAGCAATACATTGAAGCCTGTGGATATCGGGAAGATCAATGATAGATATTTCATGAATGTTCTCGCTGTCGGGGCCATTGCTGAGGCTTCGTACAATGTAAGTGCGCAGCAGAAGACACTGCTTGGACCGATTGCATATTTTGTTGAAGGCTTGAAGGCTTTCGTAAAAAAGACCCCTTTCCCCCTTGTGATCGAGCATGATGGGGGCACTTGGAACGGTGAAGCATTCCTGATGCTGACTGCCCTGACTAATTCAGTCGGCGGCTTTGAATCTTTTGCCCCTGACGCTGAAGTAAATGACGGCGAATTTCATCTATTCATTTTAAAGAATTTCTCTTTCCCGCATATTCTGAAAATCATTCCGAAGCTTTTAAAAGGGGAATTAAAGGAGCATGACCAGGTCGATTATATCCGCACTTCCTATGTGAAAGTATCAAGCGGCGAGGAGCTCTCTGTAAATATAGACGGAGATGAGGGTGAACCTCTCCCCTTCCAGGCAAAGGTACTTGCTTCCCATCTGAATATTTTTGTTCCATCCAAATAATCAATAACAGGGGATAATCTGTGGATACGTTCGCAGCGGTGAGGAAATTACGCCAGCAGGGAAGAGTTATCCACAGTAAAATAAAAACCGTCTATCGGCAGGATAGACGGTTTTGTTTGTTAATATTGTTCTTTTTCCTTTAATGCTCCTGTTTGTTCTGCCCTATTATTCATCAGCACAGGATACAATAGGAGTCCCACCGCAAACAGCCCCATTCCAAGCAGGAAAGTTTTCATGTCAGCTGTACCCGTTTTAATCACCCACAGGGAGTATCCAAGGGCCAGCAGTGTGATAATGCCGTCCTTGGTCCTTGATCCGCCGATGGTATTATATGTTTCCCCGGTAATCACCAGCTTCAGAGAATAGATGGAGGAAACAAGATAAGGAATCAGGTAAGCGAGTGTCGCCACCACAATGGCGAAATCATACGCTTCGGTAATTGTTCCTGAAACGGTAGAGAATAAGAAAATCTGTGTCATTAGATTGGTTACAGTCAGAGAGCCAGCCGGCGCACCTTTTTTATTCGTTCTGCCAAAGAAGGAAGGAAACAGTCCCTGCCTTGCAGCCTGATAAGGAACCTCCGAACTTACGATAATCCAGCCTACTGCTGCGCCAAAGAGCGATACCAATGCCAGTCCGGCTATAATGGCAGCCGCGCTGCCTCCGATCGCTGCATCAAGCGCATCAGCCAGCGGCTTTTGTGAGCCCTGAAGCTGATCCTGTGGCAGGACACCCATGGTCAGGGTGCTGATTCCCACATAAATCAGGATTGCAACGAGAAGGCCCAGGAGAGTGGCCCGCTTTACATCTTTTTGGGACTTGGCCCGGTTTGAAAGCATGACGGCTGCTTCAATTCCTATGAATGCCCAGAGAGTTGCGATTGCTGCTGAATTCACCTGCCCCCCAAGGCTTACCGGGGTTCCTTTGCTGTCGGTGAAGGATACGCCCTTCATGATTTCGCTCGCATCAAAAACAGCGAGGGTCAGTATAACGAACAAGGCAAAGCCGATTACCTTAGCTGCCGTTGCTGCCAAATTAAGTTTGCCGGCGCTATTGAAGCTGCGGCTGACAATGATTTGAATTCCCCATAGAAGGATGGAACATACAAGAAGTGTCAGCGCCTTGCCTGCTTCAAGCTCAAAGCTCCCAATCCTTATTAGCACCTTATTGCTCTCTAATACCGGGAAGAAAGTAGAGAGGTAGCCTGCAAAGGAAATGATGACTGAAGCTGTCGCTGCCCAGTTCGCTGCCCAATAGCCCCATGCCATGCTGTACCCTGCAGCTTTGCCTGCCTTTGGCGACTTGAACATATCCATCGCATAGCTTTGCGGTCCTGCTTTTAAGTCAGGCTTCCTGGTTGCCAGATTACCGAAGACAAGGGCAATCATCAATACGCCAAGCCCTGTGATGCCCCAGGCAATAATGGAGCTGAGCGGACTTGCCACTTTGGATAAATTGGATGGAAGCATAAATACTCCGCTTCCCACCATATTGCCAACAACAAAGGTTGTTAAAATCCACAACCCCCACTTTTTTGAATTCATATCTATCTCACCTTTTTTGTTATTCTAGCTGTATAAACTAGGATTATATTATTTCAACTTGTACTACTATAACACAATCCTTTAGTTTGGTAAAATGGTAGAGAGATAAAAAATTTGTGTATACCTTTTTCATTAAGCTGCTTTTTCATACATTGCAGCTGCTGAACAAGAAAGTTGATTTCTGCTGCAGGCACTCAGCCTGAGCGGGGCGGGCGGTGAGCCTCCTCGTCTTCGCCTGCGGGGTCACACCTGTCCCGCAGGCGTCTCGCACCTTCCGCTTCAACCATCTAGTATAAAAATTAGATATTTTTACAGAACTTACTAGAAATCAATCATCTTTTAAAAAAGAGGCTTGCGTTAACCCAAATAATTCTTATTGGGGTTCATCTGGCCTACTCCTCAAATTGGATCTGCAGACTTTCCGGCACAAGCCTGGGCTGCTTCCTTCCCAATATATGCAGTATCATTTGTGAAACCAGCATGCCGGGTCCGAGAGCCTGCCCAACGCTGATTGCCGGGATGGATTTCTCGCTCAGCCAGGAGCTGACTTTTTCCTCTGTGGCATAAGCAGGCAGCATGCGGCTGTATCCGGATGGAGGAAATACGGCACCCTCCAGCTCCTCCCTGGTACATCCCTCAGGCAGCCCTGTGTAAGCTTCAAGGGTCATTCCGTCAGGAGCAAAGGTAAGCACACTTGCGCCAAAGCCAAGGGCGGCAGCTGTCGTAACAAACAACTCTTTCTTCCTTGCGGCCCTATGCAGGACGACCGAATCTCCGAAATGGAAATAATCGATAGCATCAATCACATAATGAGCTCCTTCAAGAAACATTTCGCAATTGTCCATTTGGACTCCTTCTGTATAACAGCTCACTTCAAGTCCTGGATTTATCGCCAGCAGATGTTCCTTCAATGCCAGGGTTTTATTTTGACCGACCGTTGCGTGTGTGGCTGCGCACTGGCGGTTAATATTGCTTACATCAAATTGGGTCGGGTCGGAAAGAATGATTTTCCCCGCACCAAGCCTGGCCAGCAGCTCCGCAGAAAAGCCGCCGATACATCCGCAGCCGGCAATCGCAATTGCTGTCCCTGCCAGCTTGTCCATTTCTTCTTGTGACAGGATCCCGTGATTCCGGATAAATTGCTCCTTAATCATGTGTTACCGCCTCCAAATGGTCTGGTTGTAATAGATAGGAGTAAAGCTGTTCCTTGTTCTGACGAAGCGCGGCCAGGCCTGAATGGAGTGGAATGACAGCAGGTATGGTCCTGGTGCCAAGGTATACTGCAGGTTCCCCAAGGACCTCAAACGGTGAATGAAAGATCCGGCACATCAGGTGATAGACGCGCTCATCAATTGCACAAAGCCAGTACTCAATACCATGGGAGAGGGAATAGTGCAGGCAGGCTTTTATGATACCGACCGTACAATCATGCTGGGGCAGTTTGGCAAGAGCGCTCAGTTCTGCGCAAGAGCCTGAAGGGAGATTTGCAATGTATGTTCTTCCTTCCTCGCTTAACAAAAATTCCGTATACACCGGCAGCTCACAGACTGGCTTACGAATGAGCCTTCCCACCCCTGCGAGCTGTGAATCGGAAGCCGATATGGCTGCAAAGTATATGGATTCCTTATAGTAGAAATCCTGGCTATCCCTGTTAAAAAAGCCCAGTTCCAAATATCTCGTCCAATGAAAGGCAATTGATTTTTCCCTCAGCTCCCCTTCTGCCAGTCTGTACACATAATCATCTGCATGGAATTTCATCCCATCCACTCCATTCGTAAAATACCCGTTTACTATACCTATACCCCTCCCTTCCCATGAAGTGAATAGGGCTTATTTCATATATAACAAGAATTTTTTTTATACTATCATTGTTTATATAAATCTTATTTATTTCTGAACGGAGCCCGCCATGAATGATCAAATGAAACTGATAGACTATTACAAGCACCACCAAAGTGTCCTGAACAGGCAGCTTCTGTTATTTACTCTAATTTGCTTGACGCTGAGCTCGACCTGGAACCTGGTATTCTTATATTTCAAGCTTGAGTTCTCTCGGGCAAGCTTTTCATTTCTCGCGGTCTGCCTGTTTTTATCTCTCATCCTTTTATTGATCCGCCATACTTTTCCTATCGGAGTCATGACACATCTTGTAAATGGTTACATCCTCCTGCTTTTAGGCGGATTGTATTTTGCCTCTGGATTCACAGAGTCCTGGTCCTATTTCCTGCTTATTCCAGTAGTCGCCGGCCTTTATGGAAGTCCCAGGATTTTACTGATATATTCAACCCTCAGCCTTGGATCACTAACTGCTGCCAGCGCCCTTTTTCCGCACCAGAAGCCCATTGACTTCATTGATATTTCCAATCAGCTGTTATGTTTGGTTCTCATTATCTGCCTCAGCTATGCGGTGCTCATGAAACTGCGCAGCCTCTATAAGAAACAGCTGGAAACGGCAGAAAGCTCAGCTAAAAATACATTGGAGCAGGTGGTCAAGACCTTTGTCGTATCGGTGGAAGCTAAAGATCTTTACACTTTCGGCCATTCCGACAGAGTAAGCAGATATGCCGTGGAGCTCGCCAAGGCTGTGCCCGGGTATGAACAGGAAGAAAATCTAAAGCAGATGCGCTTGATGGGACTGCTCCATGATATCGGAAAGATCAATATTCCAGAATCGATCCTTTCGAAACCCTCTGCGTTGACTCAGGAAGAATATGAATTGATCAAAACTCATACGATAGTCGGGGCCAGGATGATTGAAAAAATAGCGGGGCTTGAGCACTTGAGGAAGGGAGCTCTTTTTCATCATGAACGATGGGATGGCCTTGGCTATCCCACCGGTGCAGGAGGGCTTGATATTCCATTGGAAGCCCGGATACTGGCGGTGGCTGACGCGTTTGATGCTATGACCACATCGCGCGCCTACAGGGGAGCTCTGCCGGTGGAAGAAGCATTTCAACGCCTCCTCCAAGGGAAAGGGAAGCAGTTTGATCCGGAGCTGATCGAACGTCTCCACGAAATTAAGCCGACATGGCTAGCGATTGCAGAGGATCAGCAAAGTCCGGGAGAGTTTGAAAAGATCATGAATTTTTTGTGAAGCTGCTTTATTCCAATATGGTTTTTCTGAAGCCATAAAAAGATCGGAACTCCTTTGTTTCATAATACGAATGTGAAGTGCTTGATGCGAGCAGCTCCATCCTTGCCGAGGGATACAGCTGATGCACATATTTCATAAGGCCGTTTCCTATTCCATAAGCCCGGAAGCTTTCGTGGACTAGCAGTTCACAGACGTAAAGAGTGACCCTTGTGTCTGTCAGGGCCCTGATATATCCTGCAATTCTTCCCTCATGTTCTGCGACGCAGGCTGCATTCGAGTTTCTCCATGCTTCCCTTACCTCTTCCGGCCTGCAAGGCCTGTCCATCCTTCCTCTGCTGTCAGAGCCATAATTTCACCAAAGTCCTTTTCTTCATAGGGCCGAACAATAATTCTTTTACCGTTTTTCAACAGCAATTCCATGGTTTCCCTCTCCCTTAACTTTCGGTTTTACACTCGCTGCTTAGGGTAAAATCCTTAATATAGTAGTAATTATAAACTCTTTAGGAAATGTTATAAATATCCAAAGGAGGAATGAATCTTGAAAAAACGTGCCGAAGAACACATCTCGGAAGAACAATCTGCCGAAGGTATGATGCAGTTATTTGAAATAATCAATGCGAAGGGCGATACAGGGGAACTTCAGTCAATTGTTGGTGAACATGAAGCAAATAACGAAGGAAGAAGTGCAGACAGCACAGAAGGAATAAATGTACAGCCCAGCCAGGGTCCTTCTGACAGTCACAGCATGGCATGCAATGAGGAGCTTTTCTACAATGACCTTCGCGCCATTGCCGAGGATTCTTCTAAAGAGGATTGATTACAAAAATGGCAGCCTCTGATCCGGCTGTCTTTTTTCATGGTCCTGCATTTTTTCACCAGGCTGTTTTCGCATATATTGTGACATTGAACAAGAAAGCGGATTTCCTTACAGAAGTAATCCAAAACAACCATCCTTTAGAAAATAGCCTTTATTTAAGTGTTTATATCACTTGCATTTACGTTCGTTTATAAGCTCATAATTATATATGCAAAAGTTAATACCAATTAGCTGCGGCCGGGAGGATGATGGAGATGACTGGAGAAAAAAAAGTAAAGCTGATTGCACTTGATATGGATGGAACCCTGCTTAGTCCTGATCACACGATTTCTGATGAAAACGTCCAGGCGATTACCGAGGCACAGGAACTTGGTGTCCATGTGGTCCTTAGTACGGGGAGGGCACTCGCTTCCTGCCGGGAGCTTTCCAAGTCCTTAAACCTCAATTCCTACCTTGTGACAGTGAATGGCAGCGAGATTTATGATGAGACTGGAGAGCTGATCGAAAGGAACCCGATTGGGACAGAGCATATCACCATGATGCATAAGCTGGCAATGGAGCATAAAGCCCGTGTATGGGGTGTCACTTCTGATAAAGTCTGGTATGAAGGATTGCCTGAGGATATCGGGGCGCATGAGTGGCTGAAATTCGGCTTTGATTTTGATGATAATGATGAAAGCCGCAGGATTGTCCTGGATGCCTTGTCCAAGACGGGTATGCTTGAAATCACGAATTCCAGCCCGACCAATATCGAGGTCAATGCCCTTGGCATCAATAAGGCGAAGGCTTTGAATATTGTATGCGGCAGGCTCGGTGTAACAATGGGTGAAATGATGGCTGTGGGTGACAGTCTCAATGACATCGCCATGATCTCAGAGGCCGGAATTGGTGTGGCCATGGGCAATGCCCAGGAAACGGTTAAAGAGGCAGCCGACTGGGTAACCGGTACCAATATTGAGAACGGCGTGGCGCAGGCCATCCGAAAATGGGTGCTGTAAACTGGGAAAAGACCGGGAAATTTCCGGTCTTTTTTTAAATCCACTTATATTTGAGCTCCTGATATCCCGGCACGGGCTCTTTCTTCATTTCGTCAGGCCAGATAACAATCACCTGCAGAAGTTCTCCGTCAACACTCTGCTCGGTATTCTCTCCAATCCAGATTTTAGTTCCCTGCAACATCCTATCCCCTTCCTGAAACGATCAGCTGTTTTGCTCTTCCAGCGTGACTTCCGTTTCCCTCTTTTCTCCGTTCCTGTAAAACTCGATCGTTACTTTCTTTCCAGGTTCTGTCCTGGTATATAGATATTTACGAAGCGCTATGCTGCTGTTGATGGAATCCCCATCAATTGCGGTAATCACATCATTTTCCTCTAGGCCGGCCCGGCTTGCCGGGGAATTTGGGCTTACCTGAAGAATGACCACTCCGCTTTTGACGCTGTTTGGCAGATTTAAATACTGCTTTCGGTCATTCAAGGAAATCTCGTCCAGCGATTTGTTGCCAACCCCGATATAGGGCCTGGTAACCTTCCCTTTTTTCTCGAGGCTTTCGATGATTGGCACAGCCGTATTCATTGGGATGGCAAAGCCAATGCCTTCTACGCCTTCCTGTGCAATTTTCATAGAGTTGATGCCGATCAGCTGTCCGGATACGTTGATCAGGGCTCCGCCGCTGTTGCCTGGATTGATGGATGCGTCCGTCTGAATGACATCCGCTTCCCAGTCATAGCTCTGATCCTGATTCACATCGATTGGTATGATCCGCTTTGGGTTGCTGACAATTCCCTGGGTGATAGAATAATCCAGGTATCCCAGTGGATTACCGATCGTGGCCACCGGCTCCCCTGGCTTTAGTGCATCAGAATTTCCTATTTCAGCCGCCTTCGGGAGGCTGTTTCCTTCTATTTCAAGAACTGCCAGATCCATCAGCGAATCGGAGCCAAGCACCTTGGCCTTTACCTTCGTTTTATTCTTCAGGCTGACCTCCACCTCATTCGCTCCTTCGATGACATGATTGTTTGTGACAACATAGGCTTTGTTTCCAGTCTTTTTATAAATGACGCCAGAACCCGAACCACTTTCTTCCAGGGAACTCCCTCCGCCGAAGGGAGAAGAGTCCCGCTTCAGATTTGTTACTCCAACAACTGAATCAATTGTCTTGGCCACAGAATCTGTGAAATTCACGTTCTTCACATTGACTGTTGTGACTTTGCCGGCTGATGTGCTTTCGCTGTAATCGCTTTTAACGGAACTGCTGTCATCTGCGCTGAACTCTCCCTGAACATAGGGAAGTCCGAAAGACATGATCGCCACTCCCAATATTGCCCCGATCGAACCTGTTGCGATATAACCCCTGATCGGCTTGCGCTCTCTTATTTTTGTCCGGTCATTTTCTTGGTCTTTATGAAAATCCATGATACTTCACTCCTCCTGGTAAAATATTCAGGTTAAGATTTGCTGTTTTCCAGATAGTTTTTTATTTTGTATTTTTCCTTTGTCTTCTTCATCCAGCCTGCATAGTTTTCCTGGACCTTTTGATCAAGCAGGGCCGCCTTCACGGCTTTTTTATGATCCACATACACCGCAGCCTTTGCCGGTTTTTTATCGGTTACCTTAATGATGTGATAACCATATTGGGTTTTCACGGGTAAAGAAATGCCGCCTTCCTTCAAGGCAAATGCTTCTTTTTCAAAGGCCGCCGTCATATCCCCCTTGCCAAAATAGCCTAGGTCACCGCCTTTATCTTTTGTCGCCGCTTCCGTAGAATACTTTTTCGCAAGATCTTCGAAGGACTCCCCGCTATCGAGCTTTTTCTTCACTTCATCTGCCTTGGCCTTTGTTTTAACCAGAATATGGGCCGCCTTTACCTGTTCCTCCTGAGCAAAGCTCGCTTTGTTTTCCTCAAAGTATTTCTTCATTTCTGCTTCTGTTATCTTAATATCCGGTTCCATCAGCTTTTTGATCTTCAGGTTGACCTCCAGATCATCCTTCAGGTCATTCTTTTTCAGTCCAGCTGAGTCAAGCTGCTGCTGCAGCGCTTCCTCCCCGCCGTAAGAGTTTGTTAGAGCCGCTAATTCCGCTTCCACTTCTTTATCTGAAACCTTGATTTTTTTCTTCTCCGATTCCAGGCTGACTACCTTTTCTGTAATCATCGAGTCCAGCATCGCCGCTCCGCTTTGTTTATAAAGCTTATCGTACAGCTCATTCTTTGTGATTTCGTCTCCATTCACCGATGCTGCTTCTTCCTTTGCCGAACAGCCCGCCCCCACTGCCAATACACCGCTTAAAAGCATCGAGAGCATAATGCCCCTGTTCCTTTTCAAATTGCTCAAACCCTTCATCTCCTTACATACCATGTTTTACGTTGACTCTATTAAACTCCCGGAACCTTAACATAACCTTAACGAGACAACAACCTTGGAATATTTTTTAGGAGGACTGTCACCAGGCAGAATTCAGGCAATTGAAAGAGCCGGCGCTCCATATTATCAGGTTTGACTGGCGATTATTTGTCTGGATAGTAAATTCTCCGATAGTAACCGTCTCTTTTCGGCTGGTAACCGTCATGCATCGCTGTACTGCGGCATCTCTACCGTCTAAAAATTGGCTGCTGAAGCTAGAAAACCATCAAAAATCACAAGAAATTTTGTGAATCTTGCTAGTTTTCGCTCAGGAACAGCCAGATTCATCTCTGCGGCCCCGGAATAAAAAAAGGCTGTCCCCGACTACTCGGGGACAGCCTCGGCCACCCTCATCTAGCGGGTGCCTGCTCTGCTGGCAATGTTCTTGATTTTCTGATTTTTCGGGAATATAACATCAATGGCAGTCCCTTTTCCTGGCGAGCTTTTAACCTTAAAGGAGCCGCTGTGGTTATCCACGATCCATTTTGCTATCGATAATCCAAGGCCTGCTCCTGATTCTTCTGTCCGGGAAGTTTCGGCCTGGAAAAAACGATTGAAGATCTTAGGAATGTTTTCACTCGCGATCCCGATTCCATTATCCCTTACCGACAAAATGACGGATTGGGCATCCTTTCGGCATGAGAGGGTGATTTCCCCGTTCTGGCCCGTGAATTTCAAAGCATTGTCCACAAGGATGACAATCAGCTGATGAATTCTTTCTTTATCCCCAACGAAATACAGCGGCTCAATTTGGCCAAGCTTGATTACCTTCTCCTGGATGGCGGCAATATCGGCGTATTGTTCCTGAATTTCGCGGATCAGCACATCCAGCTGGAATTTTTCTTTCTCAACTACCACCTGGCCCGTGTCCGATCTAGCCAGGGTAAGCAGTGAAGCTACGAGTTTATTCAGCCTTCTTGCTTCTTTGGAAATGACAGATATGTCCACAGCCTTTTCCTCTATAGTGGCTTCCGGTGACCGGAAGAGCATTTCTGTCCGGGACTGGATGACTGCAAGCGGTGTACGCAGTTCATGTGACGCATCGGAGACAAATTGCTGCTGGTTTTCCCAAGATTTCTTGATGGGCACCAGCGCCCTTCCCGCCAGGAAGAAACCGGCTCCGACCGCAAACAGTATCCCTACTCCTCCGCCGGCGAATAAGATATAAAGCAGTCTGTTCAACACCCTCTTCTCGGCATCCACTTCCCGCACGAGCTGAAATTTATACGTTTCAGAAGCAATATCCACTTCTGTCGTAAGGCTCCGGAAGGAAAAGTCCCCGACTTTCATATCTTCTAATTTATCAATGCGCCGCGGATAGAATTTTTTCTGAGATTGAGTGAAAAATGGATTCCGTTCTGATAAATCTTCTACAAGCTTTTTATCAGGGTCCCATACGAGCACGTAAACGCCAGGCTCCCGCTTCAGGTCACTCAAAGTGAGCTCCGGATCATTCAGTTTATTAATGAGCGAACTTAAGGAAAGGTCCGCCCCTTTGAAAACCAGTGACTCCGTATAGAAGTAGATGCTCCTGCCCAGGAAAACCAATATGATGATAAAAACAATTGAATTTAATACAGTCAGGCGGAGCCTTGTCTTATGGAACATATATTACCCCTCTTGCTGTTTTAGCATATAACCAATTCCACGAACAGTCTGGATATCCTTATGAGAGCCAAATGGCTCCAGCTTCTTCCTTAAATGGTGGATGAAAACTTCCACTATGACGATGGTGGTATCTGAATCAAACCCCCATATTCTGTCAAATATCTGTTCGCGGGTGAGTATTTTCCCCTGATTCTGAATCAGATATTCCAGCAGCTCATACTGCTTGATCGTCAGTTTGATGGGCTGCCCTGCTGCAAGCACGTCATTTTCCTTGCCCTTCAATTCAAGCTCCCGGTACTTCAGTCCCTGATCAAGCCCCATTACGCCGCTCCGCCTGAGCAGGGCCCGGATTCTTGCCTTCAGCTCTGGTGACTGAAACGGCTTTACGAGATAGTCATCCCCTCCATAATCGAGGCCTTTGACCCGGTCCTCAAGTGAATCCTTTGCTGTGAGGAATAATACGGGCGAAGAGATTTTGTTTTCCCTCAATTTCTTGACGATATCAAATCCGTTTATCCCGGGAAGCATCACATCAAGAAGGATTACATCATAAATGCCCTGCTGGGCGTAAAAGAGTCCATCCTCTCCGTCACTTGCTGTGTCTACTTCAAATTCATCCGATAATATATCTTTAATAGATTCCAATAAGGAATGATTATCTTCCACGACTAGAATTTTCACTGTGCCATCCCTGCCTTTATTAGAAATCAGCTCTATTTAAACTTATTTTAGTAGAAAGCTCATTGACTTGTATATCAAAACCTGTTTATAGCACTTCTTGTCCATTATATATGGCCTGCCTTAATTTAACCTTAAAAAACAAACATAAGTTTTCTGCTCCTCCCATGCCCATATGCGGTGGAGGGGAGCAAGCAAGATAAATTATGCTGGCACCTTCTTTTTCTTAAGCGCCAGGCTGTCCGCCCCTGTGCCAAGAAAAAAATTCAAAGGGAAAACACATCCAAACCATAATTCCATACGTTTGCTTCAGTAGAAAATTGAGCTATCGGCTTACAACTAGTATGATCGAAGTATCACTTATACAAAAGGAGATTTTTATGTCCGGAGAAAAGGATATAACGTTGTATCAAAGGATACTGGGCCAGGATGCTGAAGCTCTTGAAATTCTTTATACACGTTATGAGAAGCTCATTTATTCGTTTGTGTACAAAATGACTCAGGATTCCGGTCTTTCCGAAGAGGTTATCCAGGAAGTCTTCCTTAAATTGTGGAGGGGCCACTCCCCGTACAACGAGGAACGCGGCAGGTTTTCATCATGGCTGCTTACGATGACACGAAACACTGCACTGGATATCTTACGAAAACGAAAAAAGGATCCTGTCTATGAATATAACGAAAATGACGTAAAAGAAGAATCAGGTAATGACGTCATGGAAATCGTAGAATTCAAAGAAAGAAGCCGGATCATCAAGCGTGCAGTCTCTCTGCTGAAGGATGACCAGCAAAAAATAATCGACCTGTTCTATTTCAAGGGTCTTACCCAAAATAAAATATCCCAGGTGACCGATCTGCCGCTTGGTACGGTGAAGGGAAGGATCAGATTGGCCTTAAAACACTTGAAGGACTATATGGACCAGGAAGGAGGAAAGTCAAATGTCTGATAAAAACTGCAGTAGATTTATTGATTATGTGAACGGGCATATGTCAGCCGCTGAAGCACGTGAATACGAACAACATGCAGCCCGATGCGAAGCTTGCCGGGAAGACCTCGAGCTGTGGAATTCTGTTTCCAGTGAGTTACCTTTCCTCTCCGAGCCCGTTTCTCCCCCTGAAGGAATGAAAGAACGGATACTGGGCAATGTGTTATCAAGCTCAAAAAATGGCCGGGAAATGACTGAAACAAAAACAGGTCCAGAACAGAAAGGGCCTAAAGAGTCTGTCAGACCAGTACCTGTCAAACATAGCCGGCGGAATCGCAGCTGGCTGGTGCCTGCAATGGCTGCCGCTCTATTCCTGTCCGCTGCAGGCAATGTCTATCTCCTTAACAGCAAGGAAGACAGCGGTAAACTTCAGCCTTCCGCTGCCATAGATACAACTGAAAGCTTCATTCCATTAAAGCCAGTCGAAAGCAGCGCTGTCGGAACAGCTTCCATCCTTAACCAAAACGGAGAATCGAGCATCGTGGTCCAAGCACAGAAACTCCAGCAGCCCAAGAAAAAAGAAGTATACCAGGTCTGGCTCATCAAAGACGATAAGCCTTACAGAGCTGGTACCTTCACCACATCAGGAGGCCAGGGAACCGTAGTATTCCACCTTTCCCCAGATATGAAGAAAGAGTGGGATACAATTGCCATAACCCTTGAGCCGAATGCCGAAAGCAAAACACCAAAAGGAAGCATGGTGCTTGCCTCGGAAATATAAAATAAATCCCGCCGGAATCTTATCCGGCGGGATTTTTATGCGTCCTGGCTGAATTTCTTCCTCAGCTTTCCTCATACAAAATGCATCCGCCTGTAGATGAATCCGTTCTTCTCTGCATTGTTCATCAACTTGTTTTTACCCTCCCATAGGCGGGTAATGAACCATACATAAAGGAGAGAAGGATATGAAGATGATTAAATGGTCCTATTCGAAAAGAAATCATATCAGGGCTTCTTTCGATCATTACCCCAATACCCTCTTTATTTTCAGGCGGATCAGAGGATATTATTTTGCCTATACCATGGATTGGTCGGGTGAAGATCCTCCTGTTTCGAAGGAAGATCTGGAGAAGATGGAACTGCTCCTGAACCGAGAGCTTGGATGCGAAGAACAGTATCTGGCCAGAGTGGTGTCCAGGGATATCGATAATGGACCAAGAATGTAATAAAATCTTTTCTAAAAGATCGCTGCCTGAGAAAAAGCTGTAATATATGCGCGTAAACAGTCAAAAAAAGCCTTATCCCGGAGGACAAGGCTTTGCAGGCTACATTTTCTTTTGCTCGTCGTTCTTTAAATCATCTATGGTTTCCCTTGAGGAACGCTTGAATTCCTTAAGGGACTGACCAATGGATCTGCCAATCTCAGGAAGCTTCTGCGGGCCGAAAACAATCAGTGCTATGATTAAGATGAGTATTAAACCGGGAAACCCAATATTTGAGAACATGAAGGCATCTCCTTTTTTATTTTAGTTTTTGATCATAATCCTTGATATCCATTATATCCAATAAGAAGATAAAGATTGGAATACCGATGATGAGTCCCCAGATGCCGAGGAAATGCTCTGAGAAAATCAGGACCAGGAATGTATAGAAAGCCGGCAGATTGGTTTTGGCAGACATGAATTTCGGATTCAGCACATAGGCCTCAAGCGCATGCAG
Source organism: Paraperibacillus esterisolvens (assembly GCF_046237625.1). GTDB lineage: Bacteria > Bacillota > Bacilli > Bacillales > DSM-1321 > Paraperibacillus > Paraperibacillus esterisolvens. Next base: position 3,548,743 of record NZ_CP143545.1, read on the forward strand.
AATAGTGATCATGGCCAGTACATATATGACCTTCATGCCGCCGCCTATGCTGTAAGCAATGGTTACGAGCGGTATCAGAGAAACAAATACACCGGCTACAGGAATCAGTCCAAGGAAGAAAATCATAATGGCCAGTCCAATCAGCTGCGGGAATCCTAAAATCCAGAGTGCCAGAGTGGATAGGACGGCGTTCACAAACGCGATGGTGAACTGAACCTCAATTACTTTTCCGAAAGTATTAATGAATTTTTTGCCAAAGTATTCAAGCTCCAGGAAGAACCAGCCAAATTTACCAAATTTAAAGTTTTGGGAAAATTTCATAATCCTCTTCTTTTCCAGAAGGAAGAACAAACTCAGGATGATGGCAAGGATAACCTGCATGCTCGCCTTCCCAAGCGTAGTCACATAGGTGTAAATGGTATTAAAATGCTTTTCAATGTCCTGTGGAGAAACAAACTTTTTGGCAAGGTCCAGGGCATAAACAACCGTTTGATTATCGGGCGGATGTTCATAAAAATAGATGATCTGCCTGACAAGCGTGGTTACCTGGGCAATGATAACAGGAATGTAACGGTAGATGACTATGATGACTGTCACTACCACAATAGTATAAAGAACGATAATCACCAGATTGGAATTGGCAGGCACGATCTTTTTCAAATGAAAAGTAATGAAGTTTTGCAGCCTTCCCATAAGGAAGGAAAAGATGAACGTAAACAATACTAAATTCAGCATGCTGTGGATACTAAAAAGAACGAGAATTAATATTGCCAGTGTTAAAAAACGGGTAAAGCCTTTACTGCGAAAAAAATCACTTGCCCAGCTCATAATCTACTCCCATCCGATACTAAAAAAGCTCATTAACTTCTTTAAGTATATCAAAAAAATCGACAATTTTCGTGAAAACTTACAAAAAATATTAAGTTTTCTGGGTATTTATGTACAAAAAAGGAACAGCTGATATAGGCCATTCCTTATTAACATATGTTATAGTTTTTACTAATTTTTAGAATCTAAAAACTCCTGCAAAGCCTGTTTATTTTTTTCCAGGTCGATTTCCAGGACCGCCGCTCCATTATGCCTGGCATCCCAGAAGGAGCCTTCCACCGGTATGCGGAGATTCTGAGTATCGGCTGCATTCCCAAACAGAACGTCCTTGCTAAGTGAAAAGATGGTCCCAGAGTCAATATTGGTATCCACGTAAGGATTGATGACACCGATCAATTTAGGGAGCTTCATAATGCTCGTGACACTCATCGCCTCATTCTTCAGCTTGCCTATAACTTCCTGCTGCCTTTCCACCCTTCCAAAATCCCCTTGCGAATCCTTCCGATATCGTACATAGCCGAGGAGCTTGTCACCATGCAGCACCTGGCGCCCAGGTTCGAGTGTCATGTCAATTCCTTCAGACATCCGATGCGGCACGTCGACCTCAATACCATCCGGTGCAATGATATCGACTACCTTGGAGAATCCGGCAAAATCTACAATGGCGTAATAATTAATCGTTATATCAAAATTCTCTTTGATCGTCTGCCGCAGCAGTTCCGCCCCTCCGCTTGAATAGGCGGCATTGATCCTGCTCATCCCTCTTCCGGGTATATTTATATATGTATCCCTCATAATGGAAACCAATTTGGGAATATGCGAATTTTGGTCATAATGGGCAATCATGATGGAATCTGACAGACCGGTTTCTTTGCCGCGGGTATCACTTCCTATGAACAAAACATTAATTTTGCCATAGTTTACTTCCTCACCCTTGAACGAATCTTCATTTTCGCTCTTGTCTTTCGGCGCTTTCACATCGGCCATATTGATACCCTGCTTAAATTGGTAATAAGCATAACCAGCCCCGGCCAGGATCAATATCACTAATGTCCATAATATGAACTTGGTTTTTCTGTGCTGTTTTTTCGTCTTTTTCCTTCCCCGTTCTTCGACCCGTCCCATACCAAGCACCATCCAGTCCAATCTTATTATGTCATACAGTTAGTTTGTTTTTTTATTCACTTTACATACATGAAATTAGAGAATTCAGCCATCCCAGGCAGCCTTACTTTTAATTATACATTTTTCTGAAAAAATAGTTTATTATTTTTTTTACGCAGCAAAAAAGAGCTTCCATAAGCTCTTTTTTGCCCACTGCTCTTAAAATACGAACGGTATGAACGCTAGCGCAGCAATGGCTCCTAATGCTACTCCCCAGCCTAAGCCGTAGTCGAAACCATAGCCGCCTCCATAATAGCCGTATCCAAAGCCGCCATAATTCCCTCTTCCGCCAAGCGGACGGAGAAATACCCTGCTCCGGTTCACCCTATGGATGATTCCGCGGTGAACTTCCCCGCTATGGGTACGGATCACCACAGCACGGCCTATTCCTCCGCGGCACTGATTATAATACGCCGACATATCTTGACCTCCCTCTTACACTTATCCGGCAAATAACCGGTTCTTAATCAGAGTATGTATGCGGATGGATATCGGACTAGTTGTATAACACAACAGCAGGATAAAACTTGACCCATTTTTAATCAAGACCCAGCCATCCAGGTTTACACAGCATAAAATATCGTACCTAATCCTGGAAATTAAGGAGAGACCGCCTGTGAACTATTCATATCAAGATGCATTAGCTTATTTTGGAATTGAAGGCGCCCACCCAGGAAGCCTTGGTTTAACGAAAGTCCTGCTTGAAAACGAGACAATCACCTCTGCATCCAGAATCCTCGATGCAGGGTGCGGCACCGGACAGACATCCTCATACCTCTCAAGCCGCTATCCATGCAAAATATATGCCGTGGACAGCCATCCTGGGATGATAGAAAAAGCCAGGATAAGATTTGCAAATGAAAATTCCCGGGTGAAAATTTATAAGGCAGAGATGGAACGTTTACCCTTCAAGCCGGAAAGTTTTGACCTGATCCTCGCCGAATCCTCGACTGCCTTCTCGCAGATTGACCGCACCCTGCCAGAGTTTTATCGGGTAATGAAGAAGGATGGAGTGCTCATTACGATTGACATGTCTGCAGAGCCATCCCTTAGCGAGCAGGCTAAAAGTGAGATTCAGAAGTTTTATGGAGTGCATGCAGTCTTAACAGAAAGCGAATGGATGCAGGCCTTCAGACAGGCCGGCTTCACACATATAGAAGTACTGAAAGCAGCGACTATCATGGATGAATTCGAAAATTATACTCCTCCGCAGGAACCCTCTGTTCCTGCTTTCTCTCCCCCTCCTTATAATTCAGAGGCAAGCGGGGTTATGCAGCTGCACTACCAGCTTTCAGCCGAATATGGAAACAGCCTCGGATATAGAGTGTTTCGTGTATCAGGAAAATGAAACAATAATAAGGCCCGCCTGCAAGGACTGCAGCCGGGCTGTGTTTAATAACTATTTAAGGGTGTTCCATTAATATCGAATTCTGGCCGAATCGTTTTAATATCCGCATTTAACAGGGAGGTTTCTTCGATTAAATACTGAGAAATGTGAAAGACATTCTTATCTCCTGGACTTTTTACAGCCTCATCATTTTCCTTATTCCAATAATTTGGCACAGTATTCATAAGAAAATCAACTCCTCGGTACTGGGATACCTCAGCCTGATCGACACATCCCAATAGTAGATCTCCTAAAACTGATCACCTGGACTGTTGACCGCTTCGTCATTTTCCTTGTTCCATAGATTTCTGGACGTATTCATTAGAAATCAACTCCTCTTGTTATGATCACTTGCGTGTCTAACTCGATATGTTTTCTTCTTTTGAATACCAATCAGGAATTCTGATCACCTGGACTGTTGACCGCTTCATCATTTTCCTTGTTCCATAGATTTCTGGATGTATTCATTAGAAACCAACTCCTCTTGTTATGATCACTTGCGTGTCTAACTCGATATGTTTTCTTCTTTTGAATACCAATCAGGAATTCTGATCACCTGGACTGTTGACCGCTTCATCATTTTCCTTGTTCCATAGATTTCTGGATGTATTCATTAGAAATCAACTCCTCTTGTTATGATCACTTGCGTGTCTAACTCGATATGTTTTCTTCTTTTGAATACCGATCAGGAATTCTGATCACCTGGACTGTTGACCGCTTCATCATTTTCCTTGTTCCATAGATTTCTGGACGTATTCATTAGAAATCAGCTCCTTCTTGTTATGATCACTTACGTGTCTAACACAGAATGCTTTTCCTTCTGTTGAATACCTATCAGCAGCGCTGATCACCCGGACTGTTAATTGCTTCATCATTTTCTTTGTTCCAGTGATTGATAAATAGACTCATTCGAACCAGCTCCTTAAAAAGCTTTCGCATAGCTTCCTGCAACCTGTTTCGATGTTCTTCACTATTGGCTAATCGCCTGGACTTGTAATCACTTCATCATTCTCTTGGTTCCATGAGTTTCGGTCTGTATCCACTCGCCTCAGCTCCTTTATAGAGAATGTTTTGTGTTACAGTACTATATATACCCGAGCGGTTTTAGCCAAAACATCTTTCCGGGAATTTTTAGATTTTTTTAAAAATATATTTACTCGTAGGCATCCTTGAAATAAAAGGGCTCGGTTCGTTTACAAAAAAAACATAAAGCTTGTGCATGGCGCGTGTGCATGCAGTATAAAAAAGGTTTCTCTCGCTGGCCTTATGGAATGCAGAGCTCGAGGCATCATGGATAAATACGGAATCAAATTCAATTCCTTTAGCGAGATAGACAGGCAGGATAACGGCACCCTTCAGATAGGAAGACGCATGACGGTCCATCAGCTGGATGTCCATTCTGTCTTTCAGCATGGCATAGGCGTCCCGGGCGTCCTTTTCAGTCTTGCAGATCAATGCCGCCGTTTCTGATCCTTGTTCAAGCTCCTTCTCAATCATGCCTGCTATGAACTCATACATATCCACCCCTGAAGACAGTCCGAATACTTCAGGCAGTCCGCCTTCCCGGGTGAAGGGAATGATTCTGTCCCCATTCTCCACAAGTTCCCTCGTAAATTCAACGATCTCCCTGGTGGACCTGTAGCTTCGCAGAAGTTCAATCCTCTCCGTTTCCTCTGCAGCGTTTTCCTCCAAGAGGGAACGGGATCTTGATCCTGGAAAAATGCTCTGGTTTAAATCACCGAGCAGTGTCATCCCCGAAGATCTGAAGAGTCCTTTCAAATAATCTGACTGGAAAGGTGAATAATCCTGATATTCATCTATAAATACATGCCGGATTTGGCTGAAGGATCTTCGTCCAATAATATGGTCCCTAAAATGCAGGTATGGCGCAGCATCCTCCCATAGCAGCTTCCTTTTCTTTATGGCAGATAGAGTGAGTGAACAAATTCCCTCCCATTCTCCAGACCTGCCTTTTAGAACTTCGGGGGCATCGCCTTCAAACATGCCAAGGAAAGTTTCCGGTACATTTGCAAAGCCCAGCCTTTTCACCCTTTTTATGATGGGCAGGAAATAGCCCCGGATCACTTTCCGGCGAAGCAGTTCTTCCTCGCGCGCGCTCTCATCAAAATGGTCGCCAAAACTTCTTTTTTCTTTTTGTATCCTTCGGTGTGCTTCCAGGAAGTCCTCTTTATCAAGGAGCTGAACCTCTTCGAGCACCCAGTCTTTCTCCTGCTCTGCCCTCTCACTTTCCATTACCTGCCCGAGAAGCCACTCGGCTGTCTGGCGCATCCTGTTAGGCATCGGGATATGCTGGTCCAGGCTGTAAAAATAATCCGAAATCTTTTCTGAAGGAATTAGTATTTCATTCTTGAGGAGTATATCCCTGAACACCACTCCCCCTTTTCCAAGCGAACCTAAGTAATCGTTGATCAAATCCTTGAAATCCAGGGATGACTTATAGGAAATGGCCGCAAGCCGCCACCGGTTCTCTCCGTTCATGGAAGCTTCCATCTGATCAAAAGGATCCTCCAGTTCAAATGCAGAGCCAAGCAGAGTTTCCGCAAACTGCTTAAACGTCGTCTGACGCATATTTTCCTCCCCAAGCTCCGGCAGGACTGTAGATATATAGCTGTTAAATAGCGGATTGGGAGAAAAGAGAACCATATTCTGTGAATGGAGTGTTTCTCTATGTGTATATAGTAGGTATGCGACCCTCTGGAGGGCAGCCGAGGTCTTCCCGCTCCCTGCCACTCCCTGCACAACCAGGACTTTGTTCTTTTCATTCCGTATAATCTGATTTTGTTCCTTTTGTATGGTGGCGACAATGCTCTTCATATTTGTATCCGAACGGCTGCCTAACAATTCCTGAAGCAGCCGGTCACCAATGGTTATCCCGGTATCAAATAAGCCTTTGATCTTTCCATTCTTGATAACATACTGCCTCTTGAGCTCAATCCGGCCGGTAATGGCCCCGTCCATTGTCTGATATTGTGCCGGTCCGGGAGGAAAATCATAATAAAGACTTGAAACCGGAGCACGCCAATCATAGATAAGGAAATTTTCTTCACTTTCATCAAGAAGGGAGGCAATCCCAATGTATAGTGACTCCCCGTCTGCTTCCCCATCTTCATGAAAGTCGATACGCCCAAAGTATGGGGATTTCTTCAAGGCTTCCAGTTTCTTCATTCCTTCATGAAGAAGCCCATGGCTTCTTTCCCGCTCTGAAAGCAGCTCAGCCTGCTGTTTGATGCTCGCCTGAGTTTCAATGACATCATCAGGCTCATCCAGATTGACAGTCACATCCTCCCAAAAATTTTCTCTAAGCGCCCGGATGCCCTGCTTTATTGTCCCGGAGTGCTGCCTTAAATTCTCCTCCTTTACCTCAATCTGTTTCCGTACATAATCAACCCGGTCCTGCTCCTGCTTCCACTGTGAATGGGTGTTATTCATATAAATTTCCTCCCGCCTGCTTTTTTCTCAAATACGAATTGACAAGGCACTCGTTTGGATGTATAATTATAATTAGGTTAATATTAACTTTTTTATTTTATAGTTACCACTGTTTATAATATCATAAAATCACGGGATTTACTATCCGGGTTTTTATCTTTTACCATAATTATAAATATAACCCCTTGGCCTATTTGGCCAAGGGGTTTTTTGTATCTCCTGCTCCACTCATGCTGTGCTATTCTGTATATGACGAAGAATCTCATAAGCTCTGTTCCCGGCAGCCTTGGCCAGCTCTTCCCACATCTTATCACGCTGTATATCCAGCGCTGCAATCTTTCTCGCAAGTTCAACCGCCTTCTTATCGTCCATCAGCCAGCTCACCTTTTACCTTTAAGATTCTTTTTAATTCCACTATCACGGAGGACAAAATATTCGTAATCCCGCTCCAGCTGAGTGAGTGTAAAGGAAGCCATTTCTTCAGCCTCCTTATAAACCTCCGCCTGGATAAGCCTGCTTATAATAAAATTTTTCCTCTTTTCCACTGCGGCCCTTAAAATCGGCATAAACTCACTCCCCTAATTTTTGATTTTCGTATTGTACACATATTATATGCAGGGCAATTCCCGCATTCACCAAGTTTGTCAGCAATCCTTCCTATATTTCTTAAGTAATGTCAGGTTTTCTTACAAAACCCTGTTCCACAGTACCTCTTACACGTATAATCTTCCTAAAAGCCGAGAAAGGAGTAAGCCTGTGGCCGAAGATGCGTCATACAAAACAAAAAAAGTGATCACTATCGGGATTGTAAGTGAACTGACCGGCTTAACCGTCAGGCAGATAAGATACTACGAGGAAAGAAAGCTGATATACCCGGAAAGAACAGCAAGGGGCAGCAGGAAATTCTCCTTTGAGGATGTCGAACGGCTGATGGATATTGCAGCCAAGCGGGAAGAGGGAGTGCAGACTCACGAAATCCGCCAGGACTATCTAAGGGAAATGAAGAAAGAGGAATATAAGAAAATCCGCCAAAACATGCTGAGGGGGCAGATCAACGCACAGTTTGGCATCAACCGCCCCAAATAAGACAGAAGCCCATGCATCGGCATGGGCTTCTGTGTAATCAGCTTTTATTGGATTAAATGCTTTTTCTTAGTAGAAGCCACCACAGAAACTTGCACCTATGATGATCAACAAGATGAACAACACAATCAGCAATGCAAAACCTGAACCAAAACCGTAACCTCCAGCAACTGCTCCAGACATATAGAATGCCTCCTTTTAATTTTTCTTTTTTCAACAACCCGTGGGTTATTGTTAATTCCATACATACTATGTAGACGCACAGTAAATGGTTTCTTCGTCTACTAAAAAGGGGCTTGGTTTAGTTCGAAGGGATTTTTGAGTCAATGTCCTGTCTGATGATTATGTGTAAGATGGCAATTGTCCGCGGCTGACCCCAGTCTGATTTAACCGAAAGTTCCTCCAGGCACAGAAATAAACCGGCTCATTTAAGGCCGGCTTTCAAAACTTATTCTTTATTTTTTATAAATTTAACACACACAGGAAACGGAACCTCGACTCCTGACTGAAGGAGGGTCAGCTTGCCTGTTGCTTCGTCTCTTTCATATAGGGTGAGGCTGCTCGACTCCTGATTGGAGGCGACGAGGAACTTTTCAGTCGGATCCAGTTCGAAATCCCTCGGCCAGGACCCTTCTGTTGAAATGTATTCAACAAGTGAGAGGCCGCCATTTTCCTCATTTACCTGGAAGACAGCAATACTGTCATGACCCCTGTTGCCCGCATACACAAATTTCCCGTCCCTTGTGACATGGATGGCACTTCCCTGGCTGTTTTCGGTAAAGCTGGACGGAATCGCAGGGACATATTGAAGCTCTTGGAAACTGCCGCTTTCGCTGTTATATGAAAGAGCAATCACTTCATTGCTCAATTCAGTCATGAGGTAGGCCCATTTCCCATTTGGATGAAACTCAAGGTGCCTTGGTCCGCTGCCAGACTTGAGTGTCAGACTGCTCACCTCTTCCAGCTTTCCGCCCTCACCGATTTTGTATGTTACCAGCTTGTCAATGCCAAGGTCGATGACTGCGACGAATTTTTCGTCAGGCGTATATCCCGAGTAATGAGCATGCGGTCCCTCCTGCCGATCCTTATTCGGACCAGATCCCTCGTGCTGCACTACTGAAGAAGCAGGCCCGATGCTGCCATCCTCCTGGACCGGGAATGATCTCAATGTTCCATCATGATAGTAGGCTGCCACAACTGTTGAAAGTCTGGAATCAACAGCCACATGGCAAGGCGAACCGCCATCTGAAATCTGCTGATTAAGCAGCTTCAATGTTCCGCTTTCATCTACAGAATAGGCAGCGACACCGCCTTTATCTGCATCTTTAGCCACTGCATATAAAAATTTATTATCTCTGCTCAAATTAACATATGTAGGACTGCCAAGCTCTGCTGCAAGGGTGACCCTTCCGATTTTCTTTGCATCCGTATCCAGTGTGAAGGAATAGATGCCTTTGCTGTCTCCTTTAGTGTAAGTCCCGATATAACCAAGAAATTGAGTCATTTTTTAACGGCTCCATTCTTTAATAGATTTTAGATAATTATATCACTAAATGTATGGGGATAAACAAATGGAGCCTCCATAGAGAGAGGCTAACATCTGTTCATACAGCCCTGGACAGTATGATGAACCGGCTCTGCTTCACTTCCAAATATCCATTTTCCTGAATTTCTTGATGCACCCGGTACAGCTCTTCCCTATGCTTGCCGGGATGAAATCCCGGCACCTGCCAGGGAACAGCGTTCAAATAATAAATCAAAGCTCCTATATCATAAAACCGCTGTACAGGGGCATCTTCTGCCTTACGTATTATGTGGAACCCATTCTTCATAAGTTCGTCTGAGGCAGACTCTAAATTCCAGTCAGCAAATTCGTCATTTACAGGAACACCCAACGCTCTGTTAATATCAGCTGAATGAACCGCCAATCTGCTGGGTAATAAAATATCCTCCATCCTTCAATACCCGCCTCACTTCAAGAGGAGAATAGGATTCGTGCTTATTGATCACCAAATCAAAAAACCGGTCACGGAATGGAAGTACTTCATTCTCATCCACGGCTTCCACGATGACCCCAAGAGGCTCGAGCCTTTCCTTCGCAACCTGGACATTCGGCGCAAACCCCTCTGTCGCATAAATTGATTTTGGAAAAGGCCTGAGATTTGACAGCAGTTCTCCCCCGCCTGTACCCATATCAAGCATTGTATCAGCCCCCCTGATATAGGGAATTACCATGCTGCCGTACGACCAGGCCGCCGCTCCAGTCTGCAGACGCCCTGTTTCAGTTACATAAGAAAAATCCCAGCCGCTAAAATTACGTCTTGCATCATTCAAAAAGATTTCAAATTGATCAACCATCATTGGTTTTAAGCCTCCAATGTGTTTTTTAGGTGATTTCCACTAAAAAACAGGAGGATCCCTAATGCGTTTTTAGTGTTCTTTTCCCATCGGCAAGACACCTCGCTTTTAAAACTCTTTTTGCGGAAAAGAGGCGGAGCTGCATGAATCAAAGGCTCCCTGCAGCCGGGTGTGAACGTCATTTATCCGGCCGGCATTCCTGCCTGTGCCTTGCTCCGCTCCACCGCCTTATTATGTTTGTTTCTGCCCTTGTCCAGCTTCCTTTCCATGAATGGGCTGCGAGTAAAAAACATCTTTTTATGCAGCAAAAGGGAGGCAGAAGCCCCCCTTAAATTAAATGCTGATATCTCTGCGCTGGAAGAAAAAGAATGTCAATGTCATAAAGACCAGATAATATACAGCCAGTATAAGAAGGGATATCGGCAGCGTAATATCACCGAGTATCTTGTCCTGCAAGGCGTAGACCGTTAAGTCAAGATGAGGGAAGATCAGGAATTTTGCCCACTCATACTTGTCAGCAAGCACTACGATCAAGCCGCCAAGGGAAGATGATACGAACAATACAAATATCCCGATTCCGACGGCAAGAGCCTGGCTTTTGAAAAGAGTGGAAAGCATGAACGCGATTGCTGTAATTATTAATAAGCTAGGGATGTAATACAGGATCTTCAAGAAGAACTGAGGCCCCACCAGGGTTTCCTTCACACCGCCGTCAAAGCCCGCTTCAAAGAATTTGGTTGAGAAATCCCCGTTTCCAAAGAGGGCCGTTCCCGTCAAATAGCCTGCTCCAATTAATACGGCGATCAAGATGGCAGCATAGATGAGGAGGGAAATATATTTAGATAATAATATAGCCCATCTCTGGTGCGGCCTTATCAGAAGCTGTTTAATCGTGCCATCGGCAAATTCAGATGAAACACTGGCACTGCAGACTATGACAGCCAGCAGCGTGACCAGTGACGTAAATCCATAAACAACCGAATTCATAAAGTGCCAGTTGGTCACTTCATTTGGATTTACATCAGCATCGATATAAGATTGATTCTGCTTAATCTGTGCTGCGGTGAATTCGGTTTCCTGTCCTTTTTGCTTGCTCAAATCCTTCTCCAGGGCTGCAGTTTCTGCCTGAAGCTGCTGTTTCCAGTCTGCATTTGGCTCTGGGGTGATTTTGTCGTAAATAACCCCGCCCGCAATCACACCGGCTATAATTAAAATAATATAAATCCAGCTGGACTTTTTCTGGAACATTTTCATAAGTTCATTGCGTATTAAAGATATCACTGCCTATGCCTCCCTATTTTCTTTATTGGTGATTTCGAGGAAGCGGTCTTCCAGCGTCGCTGCGATCCTTCTTGTACCGAATACATCAATGTCTTCATTTATCAGGATCTTATTGATTTGGCTGATCGTTGCTTTATCGCTGAAAACAGAGAATTCCTTGTCTGAGAGCACTTTGTATTCAAGCTTCAGGTGCTGCGTGAGAGCAGCGACAGCCTTCTCGGTATCACTTACCTCAAATACAACCTCTGCCTGGTCCTGTTCAGTAAGTGATTCATCCATCGTGGCAATATGTATGAGTTTTCCCTTTTCTATGATGGCAAACCGGTCGCACATCAGCTGCATTTCAGAAAGCAGATGTGATGAAACAAGTACAGAAATGCCTTCCTTTGCAAGCGTGTGGAGATAATCCCTGAACTCCCTGATTCCCTGGGGGTCCAATCCATTTGTAGGTTCATCCAGGATGAGGAGTGATGGTTTGTGAAGCAGCGCCTGTGCCACCCCAAGCCTCTGGCGCATACCCAGGGAGTATGTTTTCACCTTCTGGTTGATGGCATCTTCCAATTTGACCAGGCGGGTCACTTCTTTGATCCGTTCTTCTGAAATTTCCTTGATGGCCATATTCGCATAATGCTTCAGGTTTTTATATCCGCTCATATATTTATAAAACTCCGGGTTCTCAACAATCGCCCCGATCTCACTCATAGTTTCCCTGAACTGACCGTCAAGATTATTTCCATTCACGATTACAGTACCCGATGAACGCTTAATGAGACTGACAATCATCCGGATGATGGTGGTCTTTCCTGCCCCATTCGGCCCAAGGAGACCAAAAATTTCCCCTTTTTGAACTTCAAAACTAACGTCATCCACTATTCTTTTTTTGCCAATGACCTTAGTTAACGATCGCACTTCAAGTGCGTTTGCAGCCATATGTTTCCCTTCTTTCTATTGTAATGTTTCTATGTATGCACAGCAGCTGTCCCTCCCAAGTATATACGGAGGCAGGGTTAAAAAGTTACATATCCCCTAAAAATTTTTGTTAAATTTTTCCGATTGATATTCCTAAGCCGGCTGAATGTTACCTAAGATTTGGATTTCAAAAGGTCTCCATCAGGGCTGTGAAGGACTTTTCAGCTCTGATCTGGATTCAAAAAGGTCTCCATCAGGGCTATGAAGGACTTTTCAGCTCCAGTTTGAACTCAAAAAGGCCTTCATCAGGCACATGAAGATCTTTTCAACACTTATTTGATTGCAAAAAGCCCTCATCATGGGCATGAAGGCTTTTACAGCTCTGACTCGGTGGAAAATGTCCTTCATCAGGATTTCGCTCTACCCGTTCCGTTTGAGCTGAAGATTATATTTATAGATCTCCTCAGCCGAGGACAGCTTATACCCCAGGCTGGGATTGAAATCAAGGGTAAGCTGGTCATGGAGAAGTTTTTGGCTTTCTTTTGAAATGAGGAACGGAATGTCGTGTACCATAAATAGATCGTCCTGCCCGGACTTCTGGTCAATCCTCAGGTGATGTTCGGCGTAGATGGAACAGCTCCCTACATAGATAGCTTCAATCCTGACTCCTTCATTTTCCTGGTACTCGTATTTTTTCAACTCTTTGATAGCAGCTGGGTTAATGGTAAGGTTCATACAATCATCTCCTTAAATGCTATTAATTATAAGCAATTTCCAGCAAGAAAATCTTACCCTTATTACAACATGAAGAAACCATCCTGACCAGCAGGATGGTGCTGCTTGTTTTCTTTTCACCGGCGTGCAAATCCCTGACCGTATAAATTGAAGCCCTATCCGGGATACGGGCTTTGTCCCTGTTTACCGCCTTCTCCCTACATGGTTCCTAATCCCAGAGCTGTTTGGTGGAGGAATCGGGCTGCAGCGGACAGGACCTTATTGGCTGGTGCCGGGTGACATGTGTTTTTAACTTCTGGCAATACGGTCTGTTTCTGCCAGCCCATTTGATGCCGGAACAGCTTTGACGGCTGCGTATGTCCCAAGACCTGATACTGCAAAATAAACTAGACACAGCAGCTGAAGAATGACCCATGCAGTTGAAAGACCGGGAATCGAGTCCCACATTTCCGTCATGGAAAGAAGGGCCGGTATTGTCAGCGTGACCCATGATTGAACAAACGCAACACGGCCGGTATAAGCGCTGATATCCCTCTTCCATACATTGAGGACATAGAACAACCCCCAGAGAACAGCCCACATAATCCAAGTTAGGGCGCCTATGGCATCATCGAAATGCAGCACCGAAGCGGCACTGTAAATTAAGCAGATGATCGCAGTCCACAATGAGAAGTAGCCCAGTCCGCTTGAATCCAGTCCTTTAATAATAGTGAAGCCAAAATAAAGGTATGTCAGGCCGAATAAAAAGACAGCGGCATGCTGAAAAATGACCCAGCTGCTCCCATCAGAGATGACAATTAAATAAAAGGGAATAATCACCTGAAGTGTACCCACAAACAGATTGAACACTCCAGCACTTTTATCATTCGCCTTTCCCATCAGTACCAGTGCATTCAAAAACAGGGCTGCCCCCGATAAAAATAATCCTACTTGTCCCATTGTCTTCAGGAAGCGCTTGATCCGCTCCCCTCCTCCTCTCTAGTTCAAAAAATCAATAAAGCCTGCTTTACACAGCAGGCATATCCTTGTATTTATCCCATAAAAAAAGCAAGAGGCTTTTCCTGTTTCACTCACCGGGAAAGCCTCATCCTGCTTTAATTATAAGATTAAGCTCACGATAATCGCAGATAGTACACTCACAAGAGTGGCACCGTAGAGCAGTTTAAGTCCAAAACGGGCAACCACATTTCCCTGTTTCTCATGAAGTCCTTTTACTGCCCCTGCAACAATTCCGATGGAAGAGAAGTTAGCGAACGATACAAGGAACACAGAGACGATGCCGAGAGTTCTCTGACTAAAGTCTCCGGCCATTTTAGAAAGGTCCATCATGGCAACGAACTCATTGGTAACGAGCTTTGTAGCCATGATTCCGCCGGCAGCGACTGATTCAGACACCGGTACACCCATGATGATGGCAAATGGTGCGAAGGCATAGCCGGTTATTTCCTGGAATGATATACCGAAGATCATATCGAAGATACTGTTGATGGCAGCCATCAGTGCAACAAATCCGAGAAGCATCGCACCGACAATGATGGCGACTTTGAAACCGTCCATGATATATTCTCCAAGCATTTCAAAGAAAGATTGTTTCTCTTCAGCCACTTCAAGGATATCCTCAGAATCTTCCACCGTATATGGATTGATAATGGAAGCAATGATAAATCCGCCGAACAAGTTAATCACAATGGCCGTAACCACGTATTTTGGTTCAATCATTGTCATATAAGCGCCGACGATACTCATGGAAACCGTAGACATGGCAGATGCACACAATGTGTAAAGCCGGTTAGCCGGAAGCTGCCCAAGCTGTTTTTTCACTGTGATGAACACTTCAGACTGTCCTACAATCGCTGATGCCACAGCATTATAGGACTCAAGCTTGCCCATGCCATTGATCTTTGAAAGACCAAAGCCAATCCATTTCATGATGAATTGAAGAATGCCAAAATGCTGGAAGATCCCGATCAGTACTGAGATGAATACGATTGGAAGCAGCACGTTCAGGAAAAACGGCCCTTGTCCTTCGTTGGCGATGCCGCCGAAGACAAATTGAATACCTTCCCCTGCGTAACTGAGCAGCTTTTCAAATCCATTTGCTATTCCGCTGATAATAATGAAGCCAAACTTTGTATTTAATAGCAGTGCAGATAAAAGAATCTGGATGATAACCATGATGACGATAGGTTTATATTTAATTTGCTTCCGGTTGTTACTGGCCGCGAATGCAAGGCCGAATACAACTAGCAAGCCCAGAATTGCAATTAGATATTTCATGCTGCTGTCCCCCTGATGATATTATCTCTTATTTATGCAGATCTTTGGCCGAGAAGTATCCCGGCAGTAATTCACTGATTGTTGTAACGGTGTGCTGTCCCTTCAGATTGGCCAAAATGACGGCTGTATCTTCGCTGAAGAATTCTGCAAGGACCTGACGGCAAGCGCCGCATGGTGATATCGGGCCTTCTGTATCCCCGACCACCGCAATCGCTTTAAATTCCTTTTTCCCCTCTGATACCGCTTTAAATATAGCTGTTCTTTCAGCACAGTTCGTAAGGCCGTAGGAAGCGTTTTCAATATTGCACCCATGAACGATGGTGCCATCGCCTGTTAACAGAGCTGCCCCCACCTGAAAGTTAGAGTATTTAACATATGCCTGCTTACTGGCCTTTACAGCCTCATCAATGAGCTTTTGGATATCCATTGTTTTTCCTCCCCAGGAGCAGGCAGCCATTTTCAGGCTGGTCATACAGCCAGCCTGCAGGCTGCTGCCTGAATTAATAATCTGAGCCGCTCTGCTCTCCTTTGGCAATTGAAACGCCGGAGCTTGCACCGATCCGGGTTGCACCCGCTTCTACCATCTTTTTGGCATCTTCAGGTCCCCGCACTCCTCCGGAAGCCTTGACGCCGATATCAGGTCCTACTGTTTTTCTCATTAAGGAGATGTCTTCTACGGTTGCTCCGCCTGTTGAAAAGCCTGTGGACGTTTTTACGAAATCTGCTCCGGCTGAAACAGCAAGTTCACATGCCTTCACTTTTTCTTCATCTGTAAGCAGCGCTGTTTCGATGATCACTTTCACCAAAGCACGGCCTTCTGCAGCGTCAACTACAGCTTTGATATCTGCTTCGACAGTTTCGTACTGCTTAGCCTTCAATGCACCGATATTAATGACCATGTCAACTTCGTCTGCACCATGCTTGATTGCAGTGTCAGTCTCGAAAGCCTTTACTTCAGATGCAGAGGCTCCCAGAGGGAAACCAATAACTGTACATACTTTAACTTCAGGTGCATCCTTCAAAAGTTCAGCAGCCTTTTTTACCCAGACAGGGTTTACACAGACAGAAGCGAATGAATATTCTTTAGCTTCTTCCGCAAGAACGGTAATTTGGTCTTCAGTTGCATTTGCTTTCAATAATGTGTGATCTATTAATCTAGTAATCGCTTGAGTCATTAATAATCTTCCTCTCACAATGCATACTTGGATTCCAGGGATGAAAGGCTCTGTAATCTTTTTCAAAAAACGCTTTCATCTCTTTGCAACACTAACTATATATCACTTCTGAACAATTGTAAATATAATGTTGAACAAATGTTTATTTTACCAAAAAAGAACTTTGCCCGGGGCAAAGTTCCCTCCCTGTTACATATCTAAAAGAAACTGCGCTGTCATCTGATCGGTAATCAGCACATTGGCGTACCCGCCCCGGAGAGCCCCGTAGATTCCATTAATTTTATGTTCTCCGCCGGCAACCAGAATGGAGTATTCCT
Organism: Paraperibacillus esterisolvens; assembly: GCF_046237625.1. Taxonomy (GTDB): domain Bacteria; phylum Bacillota; class Bacilli; order Bacillales; family DSM-1321; genus Paraperibacillus; species Paraperibacillus esterisolvens. Next base: position 3,565,707 of record NZ_CP143545.1, read on the forward strand.
TTCTTTTCAGCTCCTGAAGCTCGATGCCGAGAGTCCGTTCATCCAGGCTCTCATTGCAGACTTCCCCGTCTTTATTGTAAAACCGGGAACAGATATCGCCGGCGGCATGTTCATAAATCATCTTCAAATCATCTTCTGAAAAATAATCCAGCCGGAACAGCAGGGAATCCGGCTTAATAGGACCTGTCGTAAATACGGCAATATTGGCCGACCTGCCCAAATCAAGAATCTTTTTAATATGCCGGTCCGCCTCCATGGCCCTTTTGACGACCACATGATCCACAATGGCCGGAAGCGGCAGATGCATGGGAGGTGTGTTGTAAGCCTTTCCAAATAAGTATAAAACTTCCGAAGCATACGTACTGGTTTCCGAATGGCTGACGCCGCCCTTAAGCTGTACAACCTTCACATCCCTGACAAACTTTTGTTTCAGCTCAAGACCTATATGGTAGAGCGTCGTTCCCCAGGTGACTCCAATAACATCTCCATCCTTGACAATTTCGCCCAGAAAACCTGCGGCGGCTTCTCCAAGGTAATTTTTAATCACATGATTTTCGTATTGAGGTACAGATGTGACGACCGCTTTTTTTAGATTGAATTTTTGTTCGAGCGCACTTTCCATTTTCTCGCAATCCAGCATCGAGTCGACAATCCGGATCTGCACGATTCCTTTCTCTTTTGCCGACTGCAGCAATCGGGACACCGTCGGTCTAGAGACTCCCAGCTTTTTGGCTATCTCACTTTGATTGTAATCCAGCAGATAATAAAGCTTGGCCGCTTCGATCACTTTTGACAATTTTTCATTCTCCATCGTCTCACCACATTTCCACCCAGTCTATTATCTATATTTTAGCAGAGAAACGGAAATTATTGAACGTTTTTTCTATCGTACATGTTTCACTGTTCATATTTTCTGCTTAAAAAAATGGATTGAGCAGGGTGTCAATTCAGCCAAAAATAAGAGGGGTCCCCCGCCTTCCGCGAAGACTCGTCTCACTGCCTTTTAATATTTCGAAATGGATACATAAGCTGCATGCTCAATCAGGCTTTTGACGAACACGTCCAGCCTGGCGAATCCGGGCCCTCTCCCTCCCCATAGACATGAAGACTATGTTGAACTTTCTCTCCTGAAGCGCCTTCATCCACTTCGATTCCTGACTTTTTAACCTTTTTAATCATTACTCTCCTTTCAATCTGCTGATTGAAAGGTTAAATCTTAAAAATAAAGAAGTTATAAATATTTTAAAAAAGCCTGCTCCACGGAGGAAACAGACTCATTATTTTAAAGATAAAGATAGCGCAGCACAGCAGGAAGCCTCTTGCTCCAAGCCAGTTCATTATGAACAGCGCCTTCTATGATATCAAACCTGCAGTCCTTGACCTTATCTTTTATCAGCGCATAGACGGATTCACTCGATTTAATATATGTCTCCTCTGATATCTCACCAGAACGCTCCTCTGTACCCACATCCATATAAAACTTTTCAATAGGATGAAGATCGCATTTCTGAATCAAGGACTCTATTTCCTTTTGATTGAACCAATAGGCTGAGGAGAAGGACGCGGCCCTTTTGAACACTTGCGGATAGATGCATGCTGCATAGGTGGAAATCAATCCGCCCATGGAGCTTCCTGCAATACTGCTGTTCTCCTTGATGGTCCTGTATGACTGATCGATGACGGGCTTCAATTCGTGGACCACATATTCGGCAAGCATCTTCCCCTCACCGCCGCAGACTTCTTCAGAGGCACCCAGATCCTTTGCAATCTCCCGGTTTTCCCAAGGACCATATTCATTCAGGCGGACGGTACCGTCTGGATGGCTGTCCAGCGCTGCGACAATCATTTCAATACCTTCCGCTTCCAGTGCCTCACCCATCTTCCAGGACATTCCGAACCGGGCATCTTCGTCCTTAAAAACATTCTGCCCGTCAAACATGTATAAAACCGGATAGCGCCTGTCATTCTTGTGGTAGCCTGGCGGCAGATAAACCCTGAGGTTTCGTCTGCGCCCCAGGGGGGTTATTGTAAGTTCCATTATCTCCAAAATCATCATCCTTTCAAAAAAATCTGCAGGTGGCCGTCCTTCCTGCCTCAGCCCTGGTTTTTTCCCATCACAGCAGTGCCGTGCGCTTCCATCATAATAGGATTTTATTCCAATAATTGAGTGTCTTGAACCCAAACTTCCCACACCTTTCAATAAGCTCTTGAACGATCCCGCAAACTAACAGAATACGTATTTTTGCCTATTCGGAAAATTCTGATAACATAAGTCTATCATAGGTCATTTCCTATGAGGACAAAACGCATTCAAAAATCATCTTATTAACTGTCTTCTCATCGTTAGGGTTCCTAGACCGGATTGTTGAATATAATGGCAATTATCACAAGGGTTTTGAACTGAAACATAGCTTTTATTAAAATGGCCTGTTAATCATGCCTGAAAATTCCCTCTTAATCAGCGGTAATTAAAAAAAACACCAATCTAAAGCCGCAGACATTGTCTCCAGCTAAAAGAATTGGTGTTTTCTGATCGTTTAAATTCACACTTACATTAACTGAACAAGTTTTATTCAGGTTATATAAATTAAGGAATCATCCAGGATAGTAACCCGTTTTGCAAAAATGTCATAACTCCGATTAAAATGACCAGGATGATACTGTGCTTGATGGTAAAGCGCAGCAGGTCGGATTCCTTTCCAGCTATACCTACCGCAGCACAGGCTACTGCAATGGATTGAGGTGAAATCATCTTACCGGTAACCCCTCCCGATGAGTTTGCCGCCAATGCCAGCACCGGATCCATGCCTATCGAAGTAGCTGTAACCTTCTGCATATTTCCGAACAGCAGGTTAGATGATGTATCAGAACCTGTAATGAACACACCGAGCCAGCCTAGGATTGGGGAGAAGAAAGGGAATAAAAATCCTGTCTTGGCCAATGTCATCCCCATGGAAGTGCTCATTCCAGAAGAATTGGTTACATACGCATATGCGACAACCGAGGCAATCGTGATGATCGGATATTTCAGTTCATTCAGTGTTTCACCAAATGCCGCGACCCAATTCTTCCATGAGATTTTTACAATAAACTTAGAAATGATAGCCGCAATCAGGACCGCTGTCCCAGCAGCACCCAATAATTCCAGCTTGTAAAAGGCCGGTACAGGAACTCCTGCTGCATTAATGACCTTGTTATTCAAAAAAGGAACATTTGGAACAAATGATAATGCATGACCAATCGAATTAATCGCTGATAATAGTGGGTTAGTTCCTTCATAATGCCCTGTCAAAGCAAGCTTGACTGCCGGAATACCCCAAATCGAAATGACGCCCGTCAACACCAGGAAAGGGGACCAGGCTTTAAAAATTTGTCCTCCAGTATAGACTGGCTTACTCTCCGGCTCTTCTTCTGCAAGAGCAGCCGCAATTTCTGATTCAGCAGAAAAACGGAAGATTGTTTTAGGTTTCCAAAATTTAAGGAAAATACCTAAAGCGAGCAGTGACACCAGTGCTGACAAAATATCAGGAAGTTCCGGCCCTAGATAGTTGGAGCTAAGAAATTGTGTTACGGCAAACGAAATGCCGGTAACTAAGATCGCGGGCATGACCTCCATTGCTTTTTTGAAGCCTCCCATAATAACAATCAGATAAAATGGAATGACTACAGATAGAAACGGCAGTTGGCGGCCAACCATTTTTGAAATCTCCAGGGCAGAAATCCCAGTTGGTCCCTCTAGTGCGAGGATTGGTGCCCCGATCGCACCAAATGCCACAGGAGCTGTATTTGCAATTAAGCACAAGCCTGCCGCATACAAAGGGTTGAAACCGAGTCCGACTAACAGAGCAGCAGAAATTGCCACAGGTGCACCAAAACCGGCAGCACCTTCAAGGAACGCTCCAAAAGAAAATGCAACCAAAAGAGCCTGCAGACGGCGGTCCTCCGTCAGTGCAACAACCGAATTACGTATAATATCAAATTGACCTGTCTTTACCGTAAGTTTATAAAGGAAAACCGAACTTATAATGATCCAGCCAATTGGTATGACTCCATAGACAGCCCCATGTGTCGCAGACATTACAGCCATTTGCGCAGGCATTCCAAATGCAGCAACCGCAAGCACCAAAGTAATTAATAGCGTAGTGAGTCCAGCAATATATCCTTTCATCCGCTTAATTGCTAATGCCCAGAAAAAATAAAGAATTGGAATTACTGCCACCAGCGCGGAAAGAACCAGATTATCCCCTACCGCGGTAAAATTCTGTGTAAACGTCATAATTTATCCCCCAATAAAGTCAAATAAACATCCCAGTATTAAAAAGTAACCGCTTTCATATTTTGCGTTTTTTATTGCTGAAAATATTTCCTGCTTCTGTGATTACTATCTGGATGCTTGAGCCTTCTCTTGGTTGCCAATTTGTCTATATCTTACAGGACCGAATGAAATGCTGCTCCTAATCAGGAGGACGTGAAAACAACTGACGCTATCAATCTTGCTGAAAAGACTCTAATTAATTGTGAATAAAACAATTCCTCCTTTCTGTTTCTTATTATGAAACGATGTTTCTATATGTTTGCGACAAAGCAACATTGTTATATAACTATAATGGCAATTGTTATATAACAATCAATAACTGTTTTAATTATACAAATTCTCCTTATAATTTCAATAATTTTTAGAAAATTGAATAAATTATTTCTCTGAAAAAAATTTGCCTCATATATCTTTTTTCAAAGAATAGGCAAATTTCCTTCGTATGTTTTCAGCTGATCCTGCTTTCGAAACCAAGTCTCTTAGAGATTTCCTTTCCTATGTGTAACATTTGTGCTTGAAGCTGGAGCATTCTCTGATCGGCCATACGGAGCGTTGGGCCAGAAATGCTAACAGCTGCTATAACCTTGCCCAAATGATCGAATATAGGAACTGCAATGCAAGTAATTCCATATTCATTTTCTTCAAGGTCCAATGCATAGCCCCTTTTTTTGACTTCGATTAGTTCCTGAAGAAAACGATCTTTATTCGTAATCGTCTTGTCAGTATGCATGGGCATTCCCTTGCGATCGAGAATATCAATTACTACATTCGAGGGTAAATATGCGAGTATGGCTTTCCCTACTGAAGTGCAATGCATAGGAGCTCTTTTTCCCACTTTAGAATGCATTCGCAGTGTTTCATTTCCTTCCAGCTTTTCAATATAAACCACCTCGCCCTGGTCGTACACGACAAGATGGATTACTTCATTTGTAAGATTTTCAAGCTCCTGCAGGTAAGGCCTTGCTTCTGCCCGGAGATCAATCGATTCGAGCAATTTAGAGCTGATCTCAAGGAATTTATATCCCAGCTTGTACCGTCCTGTTTCACTATCCTGCTCAATGTACCCATACTGGACAAGTGTTGAAAGGATTCGATAAACAGAGCTTTTATTGATATCTATTTGATTGGCAATTTCTGTTACACCCAGGCCGCCCTTTTTCAAGCTGACTAGGGTAATTATATCTAATGCCCGGCTAACAGACTTTACCATATTCTCCCGTTCCATAAAGTTCACCTCTGTGCTACTATAATATTTTTAATTATAGCATATCAATTATACCGGGCATTTGACTGTTTTTTTAATAAGTTTTGGCCGCTTCCTTAACAGTAACAAAGGTGTTGCGGAGATTCCCAATCTCCTTAATCTCGCATTCTATCACATCACCTGTCCCAACCAATTCTGCGCCAACAGGACTGCCCGTTAAAATAACATCTCCAGGTTTAAGTGTCATCACTTTTGTCAGATAGGATACCATTCTCCGAATAGGAATAATCATAAGTTCGGTCGCACTGTTTTGTTTCTCAGCACCATTCAGTCTCGCTTCTACCTTTACTTTAAATGGGTCAAGTTCTGTTTCAATGAAAGGACCTAATGGAGTAAACGTATCAAACGATTTTCCAATTGTCCAATGGCCATCCTGGTGGAAAAACTGTGGCGCTGTGACATCATTTCCAACTGTGTATCCAAAAACGTAATCCAGAACGTCGGCTTCAGGCACATCTTTTGCCTCTTTCCCAATAACAATCGCTAATTCAGATTCAAACTTTACTTGGCCGATCCCTTCTGGAATGACAATTTCTTCTTCAGGTCCAACAACTGAGGAAGTTGGCTTAAAGAAGAATACTGGTATTTCCGGCAGCTGTTCAGGGATATCTTCCACTTTAGATACATAGTTCGCACCTATTCCAATGATTTGATTTGGTTCCAGCGGTGCAAGCAGCTTTACTTCTTTTTCGGAAAATGTCTGACCTGTATAGTCCCATTTACCAAATATATCCCCTGTAATTTCTCTTATTGTTCCTTCTTCGAAAATGCCTGTATGATTGGAAGAGTTAACTGTAAATCTTGTGAATTTCATAATATTTTTTCTCCTCTCAGACTTCTAATTCTGTTTTTTTCCTTGCGGCACCCGATTGTATGGCTGCCTCTGCTACAGCTTTTGCGACTTCATTTGCAACTCGTTCGTCGAAAGCATTAGGGATAACATAGTCAGGCGTGAGTTCTTCAGGTTTAATCAAATTGGCAATGGCGTAAACCGCCGCCACCTTCATTTCTTCATTGATTTCAGAGGCGGATACCTGAAGTGCCCCCTTAAATATCCCAGGAAACGCAAGCACATTATTTACCTGATTGGGCAAATCCGAACGTCCTGTACCAACAACAGCTGCCCCTGCTTCCCTCGCACTATCAGGCATAATTTCGGGAACAGGGTTTGCCATTGCAAAGATTATGCTGTCTTTGTTCATGGACTGTACCATTTCAACGGTAAGGGCATCAGCAACTGATACACCAACAAAGACATCTGCAGCTTTTATTACGTCCTCTAATAATCCGTCCGCCTTGTTTTTATTAGTGACTTCAGCTATCGCTTCCTTCATGGAATTCATTCCATTTTCGCGTCCCTTGTAGATCGCACCTTTTGTATCACACATAATGATATCCTGCACACCCATGCTGAGCAGCAGCTTTGTTATGGCGGTACCTGCAGCACCGGCACCATTAACAACCACTTGAATTTGATCAATTTGTTTCTTCACTACTTTTAATGCGTTAATTAAACGCAGTTCCATGCTGATCATCGTGAAAGACAGGAATGTTCATTTCCTTTTTTAACCTTTCCTCAATGATGAAGCAATTCGGGGCTGAAATGTCTTCTAAATTGATTCCTCCAAAAGTTGGTTCCAGGGCTTTGACAATGGAAATAATTTCTTCCGCATCCTGTGTATTTAAACAAATTGGAAAAGCATCTATATCCGCGAATGCTTTAAACAGTGCAGACTTCCCTTCCATTACAGGCATCGATGCGGCTGCACCGATATTCCCCAGCCCTAACACAGCCGATCCATCTGACACGACTCCCACAAGATTTCCTTTAAGGGTGTAATCATAAACCTTCTCGGGATTCTGAAAAATCTCTTTACAGGGTTCGGCTACTCCCGGAGAATATGCCAAACTCAAATCTAATTCATTTTCGACTGGAACTTTAACATTTACATTGATTTTTCCTTGGAACCTTTTATGAAGGTCCAACGATTTCTCCCGAAGGTTTTTCACAGTTTCAGCTCCTCCAATCCATTCATATCATTCTATTTAATGACAGTCAGCTGCTGAAACTGAGGTCTTCGGATTTGTGTATTCTCTCCAGTCCAACTGAAATAGGTTCTTCTATATAAATCAGCTTGTATAACGGGACATTCTAAAAAAATAGAATGCCCCTGAAAAATGCTTATTGTTTTACAGCAAACTTTGCTTTTGCTTCAATACGGCGGCGGTGCAAGATAGGCTCAGTATAGCCGCTAGGCTGACTATAGCCTTCAAACACTAAGTCGCAGGCTGCCTGGAATGCGACTGACTCGTCAAAATTCGCGGACATTGGGCGGTATGCAGGGTCTGCAGCATTTTGTTCATCTACTACTTTGGCCATGCGCTGAAGCGTTTCAAGTACCTGCTCCTTTGTTATAATTCCATGGTGCAGCCAGTTTGCCATATGCTGGCTCGAGATTCTAAGTGTAGCACGGTCTTCCATGAGGCCAACATCGCTAATATCAGGTACCTTTGAACATCCAACACCCTGTTCAACCCAGCGGACTACATAACCCAGCATGGTTTGAGCATTGTTATCGATTTCTTCCTGGATTTCCTTGGCGCTCCATTCCGGGTTTTTCGCCACTGGATATTGTAATAAATCATCTGTCAGGTCGTTAGATTGACTGATTATTTCTTTTTGGACCTGTTTAACATCCACCTCATGATAGTGAAGAGCATGCAGCGTAGCGGCAGTAGGCGACGGAACCCATGCTGTGGTTGCTCCAGTTTTAACATGAGCAATCTTTTGTTTTAGCATATCTTCCATTAAATCAGGCATTGCCCACATGCCTTTTCCAATTTGGGCCCGCCCCTGAAATCCGCTTGCAAGGCCTGTAATAACATTTGATTGTTCATAAGCCTGCAGCCAGGTGGACCCTTTCATATCGTTTTTGCGGATCATTGGCCCTGCTTCCATAGACGTATGGATTTCGTCACCAGTACGATCCAGGAATCCAGTATTGATGAACACGACCCTTTCCTTTACCTGGCTGATACAAGCCTTCAGGTTTAAGGATGTGCGGCGCTCTTCATCCATTACCCCTATTTTTAGAGTATTTCTTTTTAGTCCCAGTAAATCTTCCACTCGATTAAACAGCTCGTTCGCAAACGCAACCTCTTTTGATCCATGCATTTTTGGTTTAACAATATATATCGAGCCTTCAGACGTGTTTTGGTATGGCCCGTTACCTAAAAGAGTATGTTTTCCAATAAGGCTGGTGAGCACAGCATCCAAAATACCTTCCTGGATCTCCTCATTATTTTGATCCAGAATCGCATTATTGGACATCAGGTGCCCTACATTACGTACGAATAAAACAGAGCGCCCTGACAGAGTAAACTGTTCTCCAGCTGTAGATGAATAAGTGCGGTCAGGATTTAGTTTCCTGGTGATTGTCTTATTTCCTTTTCTAAAGGCTGCCGATAAGTTCCCTTTCATTAATCCCAGCCAGTTTCGATAAACCAGCACCTTATCCTCGGCGTCCACCGCAGTGACTGAATCTTCACAGTCCATGATCGTTGTCACGGCTGATTCAAGAAGGACGTCCTTTACGCCTGCTTTGTCCGTTTTTCCAATTGGAGACTTTCGGTCGATCTGGATTTCAAAATGAAGTCCGTTATTGTTAAATAGAACCGCACTCGGTTCGTTCGGCTGCCCTTGATAGCCCCTTAATTTTGATTCATCTTCAAGACCTGTCACACTTCCATTGCTGAGTTCAATATTCAATGTGCCAGCTTCAATAGTATATTTCGCCGCTTCTTTATGGGAGCCTTCTTTTAATGGAATCGTCCGATCAAGGAAGTCTCTGGCAAACTCAATAACCTTTGCCCCCCGGACTGGATTGTAGCCTCCTTCGCGATGCGCTCCTTCTTCTTCACTAATTGCATCAGTGCCGTAAAGGGCATCGTACAGGCTTCCCCATCGGGCGTTGGCTGCATTGATTGCATATCGGGCATTATTAACCGGGACAACCAATTGCGGGCCAGCCTGAGTAGCAATTTCAGCATCCACACCTTCTGTGGTGATTTTAAAATCTTCTACCTGAGGCTCAAGATATCCGATTTCCTTTAAAAATGTCTTATATTTGTCAAAGTTAAAGCTTTCATTGTTTTCACGATACCAGGCATTTATCTGGTTCTGAAGCTCTTCGCGATGTTCCAATAGCTCCTTATTGATCGGTGTCAGATCATTGATCAGTTTTTCAAAGCCTGACCAGAATTGTTCACGGTCCACTTCACTTCCCGGCAAAGCTTCTGAATTGATAAATTCATATAATTCTGAAGCAACTTGAAGATTACCAGCTTTTACATATACAGTCATAGTAGTTTCCTCCTTGAAAATAAGTGTCTTGTGTAGATTCAGCTAGATAAAACTATCAATCTGGTGAAAATGGGTTGAACGTTCTTTAAATTTGAAAAAGATCTTAGGTGTGTGTTCGTCTTTTGTATGCCATGATGACTGTTTGTTATTACACAACACTGTTCCAACAATTGTTTAAAAAAATGATAGCATTTTCTTAGAAGTTATTTCAACAATTTTCATAAAATTTCATCTACTTTTAAATGTGCAGGGGAAGGAACAGAAAGGAAAGAGAATCACTAGCCAACGCTGCCCGGTCCGTCCAATATTCTTATGATATGGCCGCTTCCTTTTCTTTTAAATCCCTTTTAATCTCTACACAGCGGCCCGGCATTGGGAAAAGTTTTCCGGCATTTAACAGGTTATGCGGATTGAACACTTCACGTATATTAGTCTGGGCGATAATTTCTTCATCAGTGAAGACGAAGCGCATTTCCTCCCTTTTCTCAATTCCGACTCCGTGCTCACCTGTTATCGTCCCTCCTACATCTGCGCATGCCCGGAGGCAGGCACTCCCTGCAGCCAGGGCCTTTTCACTTTCTCCAGGAATCCTGGCATCAAAAAGGACAAGAGGGTGTAAGTTGCCATCACCGGCATGGAATATATTAGCTATCCTTAAGCCATATTCTTGGCTGATCTGGTTTATTTTGTTCAGAACCTCAGGCAGCCTGCTTCGCGGAATCACGCCATCCTGCACTAAATAGTCCGGTGAAATAGCTCCCATCGCACCAAATCCTGTTTTACGGTTTGCCCACCATCTCCCGCGTTCCTGCTCGTCCTGGGCAACCTTTACTTCCCGAACATTTCTGCAGTTGCATACATCCAATATTTGATTGATCTGTTCATCGATACCGGCTAAGATCCCATCCACCTCTATTAGAAGGACCGCCTCAATATCACGTGGATGCCCAACGGGGAACGCAGCAGCCTCCACTCCCTCAATAGCTGTTTTGTCCATCATCTCAAGGGCCGCTGGCACAATTCCTGCAGATATAATATCAGAGACTGCCTGGCTCCCGTCTTCTACCTTATCAAAGTAGGCTAGAACAGTTTGTTTCGCTTCCGGATTCTTCAGGATACGTACAGTGATTTTCGTTACGATTCCCAATGTACCTTCTGAGCCCGTCAGCAGTCCCAGCAAATCGTATCCAGGCGCATCAGGAATGCCATTGGCACCAATTTCAATGACTTCCCCATTTGGCAGCACCACCTCAAGCCCAAGAATATGATTGGTGGTTACACCATATTTAAGGCAGTGGGCCCCGCCGGCATTTTCGGCTACATTGCCGCCTATTGTACAGCAATACTGGCTTGAAGGATCGGGAGCATAGTAATAGCCTTTATCAGAAATCGAGTTTGTAAGTTTAAGATTGACAAATCCCGGCTGAACAACAGCACGCCTATTTTCCAAGTCGACGCTTAGAAGCTTTTTCATTCTGACGAGACTTATGATCACTTCCTGATTCAGCGGGATTGCACCTCCGCTCAAGCCAGTTCCTGCTCCACGGGCAAGGAACGGCAGGTGATGGTCAGAGCAGTATTTAACGAGTGCTGCCACTTCCTCTGTATTGTTTGGAAACACTACGGCTTTTGGCAAATGCCTGTGAAGCGTAAAACCATCGCTGTCATAAGCCAGCAAATCCTCCTTGTGATACAGAATCGAATCCGCTCCTCCTGCAATTTCCGCCAGCCTCTTTATATGAGGATCATTCGTTTTGATTTTTTTAGATGCCATTAATGTCCCTCCTTGAGAGAATCCTCTTTTTGATAAGCCCAATCCAGGAGCTGAATGGTATGAACGACTTTTTGATTTCTGCCATACTTCTTTACCCCCATTGCCATCTGCAGCATACAGCCCGGATTACCCATCGAAATCATTTCAACATCATCTGGAACATTCTCCATTTTACTTTCTAGAACAGCTCCGGACATTTCCGGATTCGTAATGTTATAGATTCCTGCACTGCCACAGCAGCGGTCGGCATTTGGCATATGAACCATTTCAACGCCTGGTATGCTAATAAGGAGATCTCGCGGTTCCTGGCGTACTCCCTGCCCATGCGCGAGGTGGCAGGCATCATGATATGTGATCCGTGTGTTCAATTCTGCCTTCGGTATTTCATATCCTGTATCGTAGATATATTTAGAGATATCCTCAACCTTGGCAGAAAATTCTTCAGCCCTGTCATGCCATTCTGGCTCTTCGCGGAATAACTCAGCATATTCCTTCAGCATACAGCCGCAGCCGGCAGCATTCACTATAATTTTCTCGGCATTTTCAAACGCCTCGATATTCTGTTTTGCAAGCTTTCTTCCTGTTTCACGGTCACCAGCATGTACATGGAGGGCGCCGCAGCAGGTTTGGTTTTGAGGGATCACGACATCATTTCCATTCCGTGTTAAAACATTGATGGTGGATTGATTGATGTCACTGAACATGACGTCCATTACACAGCCTGTTAAGAATGCCACTTCTGCCTTTGCTTCCCCTTGTGCTTTAATGACCTTTTCCTTCTTATATTTCTTGCGTACAGGCTCTTGAATCTCGGGCATTATCGCTTCCATTTCAACTAAATGCTGAGGCATGATATTCATCAGTCCTGTTTTGCGGGCTGCCTTTTGCAATCCGCTCTTTTGATAGAACTTTAATAACCCTCCCAGTGCATTTAACCTATTTGGATGGGGAAACAGCCCTTCAAGAAATATTTTACTAACTGCGCCTTTCACTCCTGTTAAGGGCATCGCCTGGCGAATTTGTCCACGTGCCTCTTCAATTAAGCCGCCGACATCGACATTAGCTGGACAGGCAGTGGTACAGGCACGGCAATCCAGGCAGGCAAAGACTGGATCCATGAATTGCTCATTCACTTGAAGCTTACCTTCTGCTACAGATTTGATAATATGGACACGCCCGCGGGGAGAATGCTGTTCCTGGCCGGTCAGTTCATAAGTCGGGCAAGATTCCAAGCACATGCCGCAGTGTACGCAATCCGCCCATTTGTTTTCATCAGGTGCATCTTTCCATAAATAGTTACTTAAGCCATTATTCGTACATGCCGGGTCTTGTTTTATATCAATTTCTCTTACACTCACTTTTAAATCCCCCCTACGAATCTTTTATTGTTAAGCACCCTGTTCGGATCGATTTTTGTTTTTATACCTTCCAGCAGGAAGAAATGCGGCGGTTTTTCACCCCATACATCCAGCTTTTGCCTTAGTGAAAAAGAGAGATGCTTTAAAATGGCATACCCGCCCAAAGATTCAGCAAATTTTCTAATCTGCTTTATTGCCTGTAAGAGGTCTTCCTCACGCCCCTGCAGGTTTATCTGACAAATTCCATGACCCAGCCCGCCGTGCGCTTCTACTGTTAAAGTATTTGATTCATGCAGTATGCGGCTTTCTTGAATGACCTTCAGAACATCAAGGTTAACGACACCTATTTTCAAAGCTGCTTGTAGTTGATCACCCTCAGAAGAGGCCGCCCCATTTGGAGCAATTCTGTAAAATCTATCCCAAAAGGCTGTCGCTTCTTCATGCCGAAGCACCTCAACGCTTGAGTTAATCGGAAGAAAGCTTTTCACATACTCCTCCTGATAATAAACTGAGCTCTCAACATCCTCAAAAGCAATTGCCAGGGTATACACATTTTGACCTGTTAACCTTTGTGATAAAGCAGGATTTAAAAGTTCAAGAGAAATGGGTTCCATCACCGAATCCAAAAGCTTAATCGCAAATGACCGGATTTCATCAAGGCTTTCAATGGGGAATGCCAATAATACCAGACTTTCGTACTTTGGAAGCGGCCTAAGCTTTAGAGTCACTTCCGATAATATTCCAAGTGTTCCCATGGAGCCTATAAACAGTTTGTTCATATCATATCCAGCCACGTTTTTTACTACCTTGCCCCCTGCCCTGATTTTGCTGCCATCCGGGTAAACCAAGCGGAGCCCAATGACCACGTCTCTTGAAGAGCCGTAACCCATCCTTTTAGGGCCGCTTTCATTAGATGCGACAATTCCGCCGATTGTTGAGTATTCCGGCCATACAGGGTCAAGCGAAATCCGCTGATTATGTAATGCCAGATAGTCTTGTATTACTTTATATGTAGTACCTGCTTTAACAGTTAGAGTCATATCGCCTGCAGTATGCTCAACAATGCCTGTATAGTTCGATAATGAAAGCAGGATATCAGCCGATTCAGTAAGACCGCCAAACCCACGCTTGGTTCCTCCGCCGGCCACCGTTATTTTTTTCCCATTATCGTTTGCATATTTTAAAATATTTACTATTTCATCTTCCGTTTCTGGATAGACAGCTATATGTCCGCCATTTCCAAGCGGGTGGCCTGTATTTTCACCCTCTATTATTCTTTCTTCGGGTAAAATAGACTTAAGGTCTGCAAGAAGATCTGCTGTAATCAAAATAACGCCCCCTTTTGTTTGGTAATAACAAACGTCGTTTCCTATCTGATTTAAAAAAATACTTGGCAAATGGCGTATGTTATTGATTTTTTTGTTTTTTCTCCGTTAGACTCTTAAAGAATGCGCTTACATTTATTAAAACAGCCTGGTTTAAATTTTTCAACAAGTAAATTGAATTTTAAGATAATTTTAATTAATTCCCCATTATTTCCATCTAATTTCCTATTAATATCCCTTCATCATTCGAATATAGACCAGTCCACGGCCCTGCTCACAAAAGTATTATCATCGATTACCTAATGGAACCAGATCTCTATGCGTCTTCCTTATAATAAGCTTCATCGCTAGGAATCCGCTTAGAAGGCTGAGCCTGCAAATATATTGGAAAGGAAGTTGGAGAGAGAGCTGAATGTCTTATGTCATTTCTACTACAAAACAAATTACAAATGACTGAAAGAAAAGTTCAAAGAGAAATGGAGGCAAATCGCCTCTGATCTCCCCCCTCTTTCAAATGGTTTTCTTCTCTACCCCTGATGATTCCGAAACTTGCAAATTCAGAGGCAGGCTGATGACCCGCCACCAGCCTGGCCTGACAAGGATTTACCACTCATTAGTCAGCACAATTTTACCAACGGCCTCCCCGGACTCGAGGAACTCATGGGCTTTAGCTGCTTCATCAAATGTGAAACGTCTTGTTTCAATAAGCGGACGAAGCTTTCCTTCATCAACGATACGGGCAATCTGCTGCAGGATTTCGCCATGTTGCTTTCGCTCATTCTCATTAACGATCCGGAGCAGCATAAACACTACGTGTAAAGAGAGCCCTTTTGCATGCAATGGAGAAAGATCATGTGTCGACCTGGCTGCAATGGCCACGACTGTGCCATGCATCGCGGCTGCTTCAAATGAACGATTTAGATTATCACCACCGACTGTATCAAAAACAGTGTCAAAACCTTTTCCAGCCGTATATTTTTGAACATAATCCTGG